>CAJUJJ010000110.1 GCA_910586765.1 uncultured Clostridia bacterium | reverse complement strand
TTCTGGAACAGATTGAAGAATGGATAAAGGAATTTTTAATTGACTGTATTACAGGAAATCTGACTGGAATGTTTGATGAAGTCAATACAAAAGTAGGAGAGATAGCAACAGAAGTTGGAAAGACACCACAATCGTGGAATGGTGGTGTCTTTTCTATGATACAAAATTTATCAGAAACCGTTATTATTCCTATTGCTGGATTGATATTAACATTCGTTTTGTGTTACGAGTTAATCAGTATGATTATAGAAAAAAACAATTTACATGGTGACTTTGACACATTCCAGTTATTCAAATGGATATTCAAAACATTTGTTGCAACATACATTGTTACCCATACATTCGATATTGTCATAGCCATATTTGAGTTATCGCAAAATATAGTCCATCAAAGTGCTGGTGTTATCAATGGTAATATTGTACTAGATTTTAATGCAATAATAGGTGATTTGACAGAACAGTTAGAAAATATGGAAGTGGGAGAACTATTTTTACTTTTAATAGAAACATCATTAATAGGATTGACAATGAACGCTGTTTCTATTTGTGTGACACTTGTACTATTAGGCAGAATGGTAGAAATTTACATTTATTGTTCGATTGGAGCAATTCCCTTTTCTACTATGGCAAACAGAGAATGGGGAAGTATGGGAAATAATTATTTAAAAGGTCTTGTAGCATTAGGATTACAAGGCTTTTTTATTATGGTATGTGTTGCAATCTACACTGTTTTGGTGCAGAGCATAGCAACGGCGGAAAACCTACACATTGCAATATGGACTTGTGCAGGTTATACGATTTTGTTATGTTATTCTCTTTTCAAAACAGGAAGTGTATCCAAATCAATACTTAATACGCATTAAAAAAAGAAAGGATTGAAAATAAATGAGCCATTTTTATTTGCAAGGATTTCATGATGTAGATATTGTGAAATCTTTACAGGAAATTGCAGAAAAAAACACTGTTTTTCATAAAGCAGATTTTTTAATTGACAAACAAATATTAAAAAAAGCAGCAGAAAGTACAT
>CAJUJJ010000109.1 GCA_910586765.1 uncultured Clostridia bacterium | reverse complement strand
TTTTTTAGTATAACACCAAGTGGATATATCTGAAGATACATTAAATAAACTTTTAAAAAGAAATGGTGCTGCTCTTCTTTTATCTTATATGCGTCCTATTGTGGCTTTTGTTACAGGTCAATCTGGAATTGTACCATACAATATACCATATATTGATTTTACAAAAGAAGAAGAACTATCAGTAATTTATTAGTCCTTTTACAATTTTTTTCGTTCATATATTGCAAAATACGACAAAAAATGTTATATTTTACTATAAATAAGGGAATAGTAAAAAATGTTATAAAACTTTTTAGAGCTTTCTATTCCTAACTTCTTCGAGAAACTCTAAATTCTTTTTTTATTCCGTCATTTTAAATCTCACTCCCTTATAATAAAAGAAGACTAGCATTTGCTAGCCTTCTTTATTTTACTTAGCACATTTATTACAAGGTGTTAATCCCATTGCTTTTGCTTTTTCCAATGTGGAAGGATAATAAGTACCACCATTGCAAGAATTATCATAATGATACCTTTTACCTGTTCTTGTTACATATACTTGATTGCCTTGTGGTGTTGCTGCAGCTTGTGCTGCTTGTTGTTGTCTTTGCTGTTCTGCCTGCTGCCTTTCAATTTCAGCCTGTCGTTGTTGTTCTGCCTGCTGTCTTGCAATTTCAGCTTGTCTTTGTCTTTCTTGCTCTGCCTTTTTTGCTGCAAGTTTGTTGTTTCTTTCTTGAATTGCTTGTGTTTGTTCTGGATTTGTCGTAAACTCTACAACACCATCTGTTATATTCCAGTTAATAAGTGCGTCCAAAGAAGTCGCAACAAAATTAACAGGTACATATGTAATACCATCTTGCTGTATTACAGCATGAGATAATGTTACAGGTACATTGTTTACAGTTGCTGCTGCGGAATTTACTTTAAATTTAATTGTCTTAACTGTGTTTGTAACAACAATTTCTTGCGTATCTGCCTGCCACGTAACGGTTGCACCAAAACATTGGTATATGTCTCTTAGCGAAACCATTGCAACATCATCTACTGCTACCGTTTCTATACATAACGTAACGTTATTAATAGAAATCTTAGAGCCTGCAAAAGCTGTAAAAGCCATCGTTTACAAACACATGATAAATGTTAGTAAAAATGTCATTATCCTTTTTCTTTTGTTCATGAAAAATCCTCCTCTAATGTAATTTTAATGTGTATTTAATCAAATATAACACATTATGTAATATTTTGCAATAATG
>CAJUJJ010000108.1 GCA_910586765.1 uncultured Clostridia bacterium | reverse complement strand
GCACAATAGATAACAATATATGCAAAGATGCGAATATAATAATAGGAGACCTTTCTTTTATATCACTTCGCCATATTTTTCCTAAAATGAAGGAAATTTTTGGTGAAACAGCCGAAATTGCGATGTTGTTTAAACCTCAATTTGAATGTGGAACAACTATTGCAAAAAAATATAAGGGTGTGATAAAAGATAGAAAAATTCATATCAAACTTCTCAAAGATTTTGTTAGTTATCTACAAGCTTTTGGATATAATTTAGTAGAGTTGACATACTCGCCAATCACAGGAAAAAGCGGTAATATAGAGTATCTGTTTTATATAAATAAAGAGAAAAAATTGACTTTTTCACTTGAAAAAATAGATAAAATTGTTGATGAGGCATTTAGAACAATAAAAAAGGAGAAATGAATTCTCCTTTTTTTAATCTTCCAAACCTAATAAATAGTCAGTAGTAACATCAAAAAATTGTGCAAGCATAATAATGTACGAGCCTTGTATATCTGCTTGATTATTTTCCCAGCGATGAATAGAAGCGGGTGATACATGTAACACTTTGCTCAATTTTTGTATAGAATAACCCTTTTCAGTTCTTAATTCCTTTAATCTTTCACCAAATTTTTTCATCATATTTATATATTATACCAAAAATGGAATAAAATAGTTGACATTCCGTATTTGGAATATTATAATATATTCCATATTCGGAATAAAAGGAGGTGAGAATATGGACGAGTTTGATATGCTTGTGGAATTTATTTTCAATTTGTTTGAAAGTTATTCGAGAGGTAAGGATTATAGTTGCGAAGATATGGACAATCATTTTAAAAAATTATTAAATACTTTAAATGACGAACAAGCATCTATGTTGTATGATTATGATTTTGACACGTTAGAACTTGCTATGAATTATGCAAAAGGCACAATCAAGTTTTTTCTAACTGGATTGTGCCCTTGTTTATTTGACCAAGTTGATTGAATTGTTATCTATTTGGTGTTATTGCTGTTGGGTAGAGTGGTAGGTCTGCAAGTCCTTGACATACTGATGTTGTTTGTGCTTGTTGACATGGTGGTACTACTGGGTAGCCAAAGCTTGGGACGAGCAAGTCTACTACTGATGTTACTTTTATCATTATTTGTATACAAGCTGTGATTGTAAATGTATTTTCGCTAGTATACGCTCCGATTGTACTTGATACGAGTGCATTTGCTGTGATATTCACTGGACTAAGTGATGGTTGTGGTACAAAGAGCATTACACTTTTTTGTACTGTTATGCTACTTGTTCCTG
>CAJUJJ010000107.1 GCA_910586765.1 uncultured Clostridia bacterium | reverse complement strand
AATTATATCTGTATTTTTGATTTATGGAGTTTGTTTTTTGTTTGATTTGATTGTTGCAACATTAGTTGGTGATCATATAATTGGGCAGGTATTTGAGTTAGTGAATCATATTATGTTTTACTTGTTGTTGTTTCTTATCGAAGTTGCAGCTGAATATTGTATGAGGTTGAGAGATGATAGGAATATTTTTAAAAAGCGGGGAATGGAGGCTGTTGGAGTTTTTGGCTTCAGCATGTTTATTCTAGGCATTCTGGTTATAAATAAAATTCAAAAAGAAAAAATAGTAGTAATTGTCGCTATTGGAATATTGTATACGAATCTGTTTGTGTTTGTTTTATTAGATGCCATTGCCAAAGAATACGAAACGCAGGAAAAGAATCTGATTTTAGAGCGACGAATAGCAGAGTATCAGAACCAGATAGAACTCATGGAACAGGAATGGAAAAAAATGGGAAGTTTCAGGCATGATTTTGAACATCATATCCGGGCATTGAAAGAATTGGCAAAAAGTGGCGATCGGGATAGGATTATGAAATACCTAACAAATATGTCTGAATTCATATATTGTAAAAAAGATTATGTGCAAACTGGAAACAGGGAAATAGATAGTATTGTAAATTATTTTATTAAAAAAGCGAAGGATGCAGGGATAACGGTAGGATGTAATATAAAAATTCCAATGCAGATGAAGTTGGATTTTTATGATATTAACATTATATTGAGTAATTTACTGGAAAATGCGATTGAGGCTGCAGTGCATGCAGAAAATAGATCGATAAACCTGGAAATGGAGTTGGAAAAAGAAATATTGTATATAGAAGTAGAAAATAGCTGTAGTCAAAGGGTAGAGATTCTGGCAGATGGAATGGTTCGAACAACAAAGCAAGAAAAAGAAGGACATGGATTTGGGATTTTGAATATGAAGGCGATACTTCATAAATATCATGGAGAAATGGAAATGAAAGAAAAAGGTGGGTATTTTTATGTGAATATTTTGTTGTATTTGTTTGTTGAAAATATGGAGTAAGGATTAACATTTATTGGAGAAACAGATGGTATTTTTTCTGTTTTGGAAACAAAATCTGATTGTTCTGTTAGATACCGAATGATGATAAATGTAAATTTTGACAATAATAGTGTTTTTTTTTACAATTAGAGAAAAACAGACTAAATGTGTGGTAATATCAATGAAACAGATAAAGAATAGATGAAATGCTAACTAAGTGAATGTCTGATCTTTGAAGTAATTATTTGAGAAAAGAAATTGTCGAAGGTATTAATGAATGATGGGCAGTTT
>CAJUJJ010000106.1 GCA_910586765.1 uncultured Clostridia bacterium | reverse complement strand
AAAAAAGCAGCAGAAAGTACATCACTTGATGACAAAAATTATATATGGATTTCAAAAGAAAAAGGTACACATTGTTTCAATGAGAGAAATTCTTTTATTGTAGACACTCCCGAATACAACAAATTTATGTTTTATAAAAATCAAGATGTACTTGCTTATTCTGTAGAAATAAAAGAAATGCAAGACAATGTAATAAAAGGAAATATTTATGAAATAGATTATTTATCACAATGCTTATTCAGACAAAAAAATTGCTCTTTATTAGAAAATATTACAGTCACATTTGAAAATGGGAATAAACAAGTATTTTCAAGTGAGGAGTATTTTCAAAATGTAGAACAATTACAGCAGAAATATGGACAAATAAAGGAGGTACACTATGAATCAAAACAAGAATTACAAACAAAAAGAGTATTGGAAACATTGCAACAACAAAAAGAAACTACTCAAAGAGGGAATATCAAACAATACATACAAAGGCTGGAAAACAAAAATGTTAATATTGAAAAAGAAACAGTATCGCCCTCGCTCCAGAACATAAAAAAGCCTTCTATCAAAAAGCAGTTACAGCAAAACACTCAAAAAAAGGAAAAAAAAGAAACACAAAAAAATAATATCAAAAAAGAGGAAGTGAGATAAATATGCCTTTTGTATCTGTACCAAAAGATTTAGACAAAGTAAAAACAAAAGTTGCATTGAATTTAACCAAAAGACAGTTAGTGTGCTTTAGTATTGCTGCAGTCATTGGGATACCATTATATTTTTGCTCCAAAAAAGCAATCGGTAATGAAACAGCAGTATTGTGTATGGTAGCAGTGATGTTACCATTTTTCTTTATTGCTATGTATGAAAAAGATGGTCTACCTATGGAAAAAATACTATGGAATATCATTCGTTCGCAAATACTTTGCCCTCGAATCCGTCCATACAGCACAAATAATCTGTATTCTGTTCTTTCAAAGGAGGGAATATATGAGAACAAAAAAACAAATCCGACAAGAAATGAAATTACAAAATATAAAACAAAAACAGAAAAAAATAAAAAGAGAATTAAAAAGCGAAAAAAGCAAAACACACAAGAGTAGTATTTTTTCTTTTTTAGATATATTCCGTAAAAAATCAGTACCTATAACTGCTCAGCAGACAATACCCTATCAAGAATTATTTTCTGATGGGATATGCAAGTTGGAAAACGGAAGATACAGCAAAACAATACAGTTTTATGACATCAACTATCAATTAGCACAAAATGAAGATAAAACATTGATATTTGAAAACTACTGCGATTTTTTAAATTATTTTGATTCTTCTATACAGTTTCAATTATCTTTTTTAAATCAAAGTATTGATATTTCAGAATATCAAAAATCTATTGAAATACCCGAACAACAAGATGATTTTAATGGTATTCGCAAAGAATATGTTGTTATGCTAAAAAATCAGCTTTCCAAAGGAAACAATGGTTTGATAAAAACAAAATATGAGGGTGTAATTAAAATAATGAAAAAGGAAATACTAATAACAAAGGAGATGTTG
>CAJUJJ010000105.1 GCA_910586765.1 uncultured Clostridia bacterium | reverse complement strand
CCATTCTGTTGTCTATTCTTTCTATAATGTTGCCTATTTCAAACTGTCGCTTGCTGCCACCATTTACTAAACTGAACGTCCAGCCATACGGCAACACAATGCCTTCTTTTTCGTCCCTTCTAATATTTTTGACTAGCTTTTCTGCATACACTAATGCTTTCATACTGTCGGGGTCATCATTCCATATATTCACTCCTTCTGGTGGCTGTAACAATGGTAATCCTGCTAAATCCCTTTCTACCCCTATACCTTCTATTTGTCGAAATCTCTTTTTATAATAGTAATCTGTATAGCAATTTCGTAGTATAGAACGTCCCTCTGGATTTTGTTTTCTGCTTTTTGTTACAAAATGTAATGCTTTCTCTATGGGAATTGTTCTGATGATATAATCTGGTGGTGCTATTTGTGACATTCCTAGCAGTTTGTCATTTTTGTCATATTCCCAGCGATACAGTGTGTCTTGAGAACGCAATGCGAATTTCTGCCAGCCTATCAATCCATCTGTATATTTGCTCTGGTTTTCTAATCGTCTTTTATAACAAATTTCGTGATAACTCCAGCCATAAACTAAAAATGATATGACTTCAGAAATAGTATCTTGCCAACTCTGTTCCATATCATTCATACAGCTTTTTATAAATTCTGCTGCATTTTTATCTGCTTTTGTGTTTCCCGCTGGTTCTATATCCCACACTACTTGTCTCATAAGCATTTCTATAGCAAAAAGCATTGCCCCTATAATATCATCATTTTCAGACATCTCTTTGTATGCTTCAATGCCCTTTTGCCCTTGTAATTCCGTTAAAAACTCCTCAAAAAATACACCAGCATATCGTCTTTGTCCTATACGTCCATATTCTCCAAATATATCCAACTTTATCACCACCTTAACTAAAAATATTTGACAATTATATTATAATTACAATATAATGATATATATGATAACATTTGAATGGGACGAAAATAAAAATACAATAAACAAGAAAAAACATCATATAGCATTTGAAGAAGCAAAAACTGTATTTTATGATGAAGAAGCATTGGTAATTGATGACCCAGAACATTCACAGGAGGAAGAAAGATTTATTATATTAGGTTTGAGCAAAAAAGCTAATTTATTGGTCGTATGTCATTGCTATAGAGCTTCTGAAACAGTAATACGTATTATATCTGCTCGAAAAGCTACTAAAACAGAAACAAAGCAATATTATCAACAATGAGGTGATTATATGAAAGAAGAATATGATTTTTCTAATGCAAAAAAAAATCCTTATGCAAAAAAATTAAAAAAACAAATCACAATCAATATTGATACTGATACAATAGAATATTTCAAAAAACAGTCAGATATATCTGGTATCCCTTATCAAACACTTATCAATTTATATCTTACAGATTGTGCAGTAAACAACAAACAATTACAAATTTCTTGGCAGTGAATACTGGGCGTTCATATCCAGCCATTTTCTCTATCTCTATCAGCAAAGTAACTTGGTGGTACAATAGCTGTATTGCCTTTTGTCAACTCTGCAAATCCATTACTAGAAGCATCTGCCATATCTTTATATT
>CAJUJJ010000104.1 GCA_910586765.1 uncultured Clostridia bacterium | reverse complement strand
TAAAGGAATATTTTATTTTTACTGGCTCTATAAAAGATAGAAATCTTCTTTCATCATACTTTTGTGCTAGTGATATTATACTTTTTCCATCAATCATTGAAGCGGCTGGGCTTGGTCCAGTCGAAGGCTCTACATTCAAAAAGCCAACAATAACAATAGAAAATTATCCTGCAGCAGAAGGAATAATAGATAAAGAAAATGGTTTTTTATGCCAGAATACTCCAGTATCATTTTGTGACACAATGTATTATTGTATAAAGAATATTGATATCTGTAAAAAAGTTGGTGAAAAAGCTTTTAAAACAATTTATCGATGTTATGAAAATGAAGAAAATATTAAAGAGTTAATACAAAATTATAATAAAGAAATAGAAAACTATAAAAACAAGAAAACACTTTTTGAAAAAATTAAATAGAGTATAAAATTGGTTTATTTAAAAAAATAAGAACATTTTCTCTTTTTTGCATAAATTGAAGTTTTTAAAAAAATTAAAACAATTTGAAGACAATCTATGCATATAATTGTATTATTAATGGCTTGTATTTGTTTATCTATTTGTTGACATTTTTTTTTTTTTTTTCTATTCTATAGCATAGAGGAGGGCTTATGGATGTAATGTTTTGGGTATGGCTAGGCGTTATAGTTGTGACCGCTGTAGTTGAATTTATTACATGTGATTTGACATCAATTTGGTTTACGGCTGGTGCTATCATTCCTTTCATCCTTTCGGCTGTTGGAGGGATAAGATGGGAATGGCAATTAGCAGTTTTCATTGTGGTATCGGCTTTACTGATTATATTCTTGCGAAGAATTACAAGAAAACTTTTACTTAAAAATGCAAATTTTAAATCCAATGTTGATGCATATATTGGCAAACAAGTGAGAATGCTAACTCGTGCTGATTTCGAAACCACTGGTTCAGTCAAAATCAATGATGTTGTCTGGAGTGCAGTTGCATTTGAAAATCAAACAATAGAAGCTGATACAATAGTAGAAATTGTTGAAGTGTGTGGCAATAAGCTAGTTGTTAAGATTAAAACAGAAGAAACAGTACAAGATAATATTGAAGAGAAAGGAAAAACAAAAAAAACTAAAAAAATTAAGGAGGAATTATGAGCGTTGTAGGAATTGTACTTTTAGTACTTGGTGTATTAGCACTTATTATACTTTGCTGTTCAATAAGAATAGTTAAACAAGCAACAGCAGTGGTAGTTGAAAGACTTGGAAAATATAGAAAAACTTTGGAAACAGGTATTCATATGATTTTGCCGTTCTTTGATAGAACTAGCAAAGCAATATCATTAAAAGAAATTGTGGCAGACTTTAATCCACAACCAGTTATTACAAAAGATAATGTAACTATGCAAATAGATACAGTAGTTTATTTTCAAATAACAGATGCAAAACTTTTCTCTTATGGAGTTGATTCACCAATCAAAGCTATTGAAAACTTGACAGCAACAACTTTACGTAATATTGTCGGCGAACTAGAACTTGACCAAACTCTTACTTCACGTGATACAGTAAATACAAAAATGAGAGTTATTCTTGATGAGGCAACTGACCCATGGG
>CAJUJJ010000103.1 GCA_910586765.1 uncultured Clostridia bacterium | reverse complement strand
GGGTTATACCCGCAAAGGAAAAACCACCAGATTGTCTGGTGGTTGCTTTTTTTTGTAAAAAAATATGGAGTATAGTTATGAAAATTGATATAATTTCAGAAAACAAAAAACAATTTATTGATTTGCTTTTATTAGCAGACGAACAAGAGAGTATGATTGATACTTACTTAAAAAGAGGGACACTGTTTGTATTGTATGAGCAAGAATATGTAAAATGTGTTTGTGTTGTTACAAAAGAGAAAGAAAGAATTTATGAAATAAAAAATTTAGCAGTACACCCTGATTATAAAAGACAAGGATATGGTACAAAAATGCTAGAATATATTTTTGATTATTATAAAAAAGTATGTGATATATTATTTGTGGGAACAGGCGACAGTCCTTTGACCATTCCATTTTATAAAAGTTGCGGTTTTGTATATTCTCATAAAATCAAAAATTTTTTTATAGAACATTATGATACTCCTATTATTGAGTGTGGTATACAATTAGTTGATATGATTTACTTAAAAAAGTTGTTATAAAATAAAAAATGACGACACTATTTTGCCGCCATTTTTTATTATTATTCTGATTCAGTTTGTTGTAATAATATATCACTTACCGCTAAAATAACATATGTTTTTTCTATACCAGAGCTATCTGTTTTATTCATTATTCCTAAGGGAATACCAATCGCATTTTCTATTATACTTGTTTCCTTTAAGCCTTCAATATTTCCACGATAATACAAAGCAAAGTTTTCATTTTTATCAGAAAAGGCTTCTATATAAGCTCCTCTTAATTCTGGAAGACTTTCTGGATTTTCTGTAATGGAAAATGTAGAACAAGTAGAAATTGATAAATTAGATAGAGTCATAAATTTATCACCATATTTACTACTATCTTTTATAATATCTTCATAATTAATATTCTTATCTATCATATTAGAAGGTATTTCTGAATATTGTGTTGGAAAGTAATTTTTTTCTGCTGTTAAAATTGTTCTTGCATTTTGATTGATTATAAAATCGCTTCCAGGTAATGTTTGCATAAATTCGAAAAATTGTATGGTATTAGGGTGCCAAATATCTTTTACATAAGTGCCTTGTTGTATTTGCCCATTTTCAAAAACAGTCTTTCCTGTTCCTTCAAAATGTCCTTCTACAAAATCACCTTCATAATACCAACCACTTTGATTTTGATTTTGAGAAACAAATTTGCCTTTTCCATGAGGAATACCATTTTTTGTTTCACCAGAATAAATTCCTGCCATTTCTCCAAATGTACAATCTAATGTTAATTCTGTAGCGTTTTCCATATTTTTTTGTGCTTCTATAGCGAAATCAGATGTTATATTTGTTTCTGTATTATCATTTTGTATAGTATCGTTTGCTGTATTTTGTATAGAATTTTCTACATTATTACAAGCAGAAATTGTTAAAATGAGCATAGTAGAAAAAAGTAAAGTAAAATATTTTTTCATAATAATATAAACCTCCTTGTATGTTTGATAAAGGTTATAGTAACACAAAAAAATATATATGGAAAGGGGACAAAACTAATTTTAATAAATTTGACATTTTTTAGATCGGAAGAGCGTCGTGTAGGGAAAGAGTGTAGATCTCGGTGGTC
>CAJUJJ010000102.1 GCA_910586765.1 uncultured Clostridia bacterium | reverse complement strand
AATGTTTATGTTACATAGCATGCGTATTCGATAAGCATTGAAATCAAAAAAGATTTTTCCCATTTTCAATATGGGCTTTTTTGTCATGCTTATTTTGCGTATGCTATACAACAAAACTAACGACGTATAGACATAGTATAAAAACTATGCCTTAATTTTGTTGTAGTATTATATGTATAAATGCAGGTCAATGCTCATGTTGAGAATTGACCTGCATTTTTTTGCGCAAAAGGAGAAATATTATGCTTGAAAAATATTGGATAAAATGTCCAATTTGTAACGGAAAGACGAGGGTTCAAGTATTTTATAATACGGTATTAAGAAATTTTCCTCTTTTCTGCCCTAAATGTAAATTAACGCATATCGTTGATGTTGAAAAACTAGAAATCATAATCAAAAACTCTGAAAAACAAACTTTTTAATTTTGAAAAGGAAGGATATTTAAATGAAACACTTACCTAAAAGTACACCTACGGAAATATTGAATGACCCATACGGATTTACTTACAAAGAAATGTCGGAAGTAATTGGAGAGGATAAAGCAAGAGCCTTATATACGGAATTGTATAAACAGCCATTTCACAAAGAAAATCTATCAATATCAACAAAAAAAGTCTATAAAAGTAGCGATACTGAAAAGTATGTTTATGAATTGAAAGATAACAGGTATATTGAAACGGTTTTTATTAAACGGCGAGATGGTGGGACTGTTTGCGTAAGTACGCAAGTTGGTTGTTCTGTTGGCTGTATTTTTTGTGAGTCCGGACGCAATGGTTTTGTTCGTAATCTAACACCGTCTGAAATTGTGCAGCAGGTTGTATTGATACGTCAAAAAGTAAATCGTATCGTTTTTATGGGAATGGGAGAACCTTTATTCAATTACGACAACTTGATTGCAGCAATCCATATTCTTCGAGATAGAAATGGACTTAACTTTCCAACCGACGGCATTACCGTATCAACAGTTGGTCCAGTTAATCAATTAAAAAAATTGCGCGAAGAACATCTAAAAATTCAGTTGACAATATCTTTACATGCAGCAACACAGGCTGCGAGAAACTGTATCATTCCTCATATGCACATGTACGCTATTGAAGATGTTGTTAAGCAAGCATTGTCCTATTCTCAAAGGCATAATCGAAAAGTGGTATTTGCGTATTTGCTTTTACCAGGTATAAATGACCGTTCCTCAGATATAAGGCAACTTGCAAAATGGTTTAAGGGCAAAAATGTTATGATTAACGTGCTGCAATACAACCCGACGAGTAATTCAAAAATTAGAGCACCACAAAAACAAGAAATGGTTGCGTTCAAACATCAATTAGAGCAAACAGGACTTGAAGTTACCATGAGAGTTTCTCATGGTAGAGAGATTAAAGCAGCTTGTGGACAGTTAGCTAATACATATAATAAAGCCAAAAAACAACAGAAATAATTTAATTAAAAGAGCCAGACGCACAGACGCAGAGCCGATAATATGCAGTTTGAAATACTGCTGTTATCGGCTCTTTTTTGATTTTAATTTGTGCCCCTAATAACCATATTGGAGCAAAATCAGAACTGTTGCTTGTCGTTCTTTGATTTCCGCAGCAGCTTTGAAAAATCAAAGCCGCCGTTTCTTTTTATCTTCTAATGAAATGACGCGGTATCACTGTT
>CAJUJJ010000101.1 GCA_910586765.1 uncultured Clostridia bacterium | reverse complement strand
CAGGATTTGCACCTGTTAGGTTAATTGCCCTTTGCTGGGCGCACAACTGGAAGTTGTCACCTCACAAATTCTTTGAAAGAAACAAAACCAAATCGTCATTATTTTTGCATTCCTCGTATGGCTTATCTCCTCCATCAATTCTGATTTTGATTGGTCTGTGCTGTTAAAAACTCTGTCATAAGTTCTGAATACTCTGTTTATGTCGAAAATACAGTGCCGAGAGCCATAATAGCCGCATTGTAGAAAGCATGCAAAATGATATTGCTCCACAGGTTTTTATTGGATTTATAGTAGAGAAAGCCATAAGCGCAGCCAGTAAGAACATGTTCCGTCATAACCATTTTGAGTGAATTCATAATGCTCCCTGCCGTATCGCCCCATAGATAATATGCAAACGGAAAATGGTACAACCCAAACAGAATGCCCGTAAGCAGTATGACCAGATATGGCTTTTTTAGTGAATCCATCATAGTTTTTTGCAGAATGCCCCTGAAAAAAAATTCTTCCGTAAACGCTGCTGTAAGTATCATCAGGCAAAAAAATACCGGAAGTTTTACTAATATGTGGAGAATATTCGTTATATTAAAACAAAATCCCCCTAAACCAAAGACAAGGATAATAACACCTTGATATGCAGCACAAATCAATAGTATCCTTAATACTGTTTTTCTGTCAAAATGTTTTAAGCCTGATTCTTTCAGGGTTTGTATCACTTTCTCTTTTCTCAAAACAGCGATAATCAGGAGGGGAAAGAGAACCAGAAACAACCAGTTTGATAATTCACTTATTATATCGACCTGAAAAGCACAGCTTATGTAAGACAGCATAAAATAGAATATATACCATGCTAAGCCGAAAATGAGTTCCTTTTTATTTTTAGACAAATATTCTATTTCATCAGATTTCTGTTGTCCTGTTTTGTCCATTTTCCGTTTTCTGAATACAATGGCAATCAACAAGATTAATACTACTGAAAAAAACATAAACATTCCCTCCGAAAATTTGTATCAGTAACGCTTATAAATTCAGGTTTTCACTGCGAATATGCCCGTCTAAGAAAAGAATAAAGCAAATACAGGCAACAACGCAAACAGCCAAAACAGATGCCCACTTTTTCATATTTTTCGTGCCTCCAAATTTGAAATTTATCAAACTATAAAATTTACTACTCCATATATCAAATGACAAATTGTAAAAATTGAAATAGGGATTAAAGCTATACTATTTTTTCTATCAATCGCAAAAAACAAAAATGTTAAACAGGGCGGAACAGTCAATCCTAATATTACAACCGCATTTGTCATACCATTATAGTAAGCTATCCAGCTTGCCACATACAGCAAATAGCAAACTGTTACCATAATAACAAAAGGGGATATACACAACTTTTTACTCTCTCTGTTTCTAAAAATACATATAGAAACAATCATCAATATTTGACATACAGAAGCTGCTGTATCGACCATTTCTGTAATTGATTCTGCTCTTAGTATATCGTTTGGCGCAGGGATAGCAAACCAAATAAAATTCGGTATCATAACAATCAAGAATAGCAGCAATCCCCAAATTTCAAAACTTAACTTGCAGTTTTTTAACATCTAATCCTCCCTAAAACTGGAATTTAGCGTTTTTTCGTTTTCATCAGAGCAATGCTATATATACCTAATAGCATATATATGATAA
>CAJUJJ010000100.1 GCA_910586765.1 uncultured Clostridia bacterium | reverse complement strand
CATTGCCTTTGCCTCCTTTCTGGTTTTGTAATGAGTTTGTTTTGTCCCTCCTTTTATGGTATAATGTAAGTTAATTTCTTAACTTGATTATATTATACTACATGATGTCATGTATTTCAATGAGCATATTTCACAAGTATGTTGTCATGTATTTGTAAAATATATACATGATGTCATGTCTGCTTAGGAGGTTGATTATTATGGCAAGTGAGGCAAAATTAAAAGCTAATGAAAAATATCTAAAAGAAAAAGTTGATACTTTTCAAATTCGTGTTCCTAAAGGTCAAAAATCAATTATTCAAGAATATGCAAAATCATTAGGTAAAAGTTTAAATTCTTATGTTGTTGAACTTATTACTTCTGATATGCAATCTAATAACTCTAACTCACACAAGTCTTAACTTACTTTTTATAAATATTGTTTACATTGTAAATAATATTTGATACAATGTAATTAACAAAATATAAGTGAGGTGCAAATTATGGCTCAAACAAATGTCAATATCAGAATGGACGATGTTCTAAAACAACAATTTGATACCCTTTGCAATGAACTTGGTCTTACTATGTCTACTGCTTTCAATATTTTTGCAAAAACAATGGTACGCCAACAAGGAATTCCTTTTGAAGTTTCTCTTGACCCTTTTTACTCTAAGGGTAATATGGCACATTTACGTCGTGGTATTGCAGCACTCAATGCTGGAAAAGGCATAGAGCATGATATAATTGAGGTAGACGAAGAATGAAAAAAATTTGGTTTGATGAAGCTTGGGACGATTACATTTATTGGCAAACACAAGATAAAAAAACAATCAAACGTATCAATGCTTTACTAAAAGATATTGAACGCAATTATTTCAATGGTATAGGAAAACCTGAACCTTTAAAAGGTGAATTAAGCGGTTTCTGGAGCCGTCGTATTGATGATACAAATAGATTGCTTTATCGAATAAATAATGACACATTGGAAATTCTGTCTTGTCGTTCACATTATGATGATAAATAACATATATTTCTTTATTGTTATTTGGGGCTGTCATTTGACAGCCTTTTTACGCTATTTTCTCCAGATAAGCTATGTACTTAAACTGCTCTATTCTTTCCTTGCAAGACTTGTATATTTCCTTATAATAGGCTTGCTGCTGCAATCCTTCTTGTATCACGTGGTTTATAATATTTTCTATCAGTATCAAATTATTGAGCTGATTAGTTGTTGCAGTATCTCTTTGATTGCTGTCTATCCTTACTGCCTTGTTTGCTAAATTACTAAATGTAATATAGTATTTTTCAGCATTTTTACTGCCATTTTCTTTGGCATAAGTAACTAATGCTTTTATCTCATCTGTTTCTTTTAACCTGTTTGCTTTTGCTTCTATTCTGGTGTTTTGCCATAGTGCAGTTTGCTTTTCTAGCAATATCTGCCTCATCTGATAAAACTGTTTTACTAGTTCTTTTTTAAATTCAACAACAATTTTAGTATTCCTTAATAAAGTCATTAAAAAAGTAGCTTGTTGTTCGTTTAGTAAATAATACGATATTTTTTGTACTCCACCATTTGTATCAAGGGTCGCGTTTAAAACGCGTACCTTTCCAAAATCTTTCAAGTCATTTTCATATTTAGAAACTAACTCTTTTATATTTTTATGTTTTACATTTGTACCTTCTGCAATCACTAAACTTGTTGTAAATACATCATTATTTGAGGGTGTAATTAAAATAATGAAAAAGGAAATACTAATAACAAAGGAGATG
>CAJUJJ010000099.1 GCA_910586765.1 uncultured Clostridia bacterium | reverse complement strand
CTACAGGAATCTGCAAATAGAAACAAGCAAGGGCTGTTACAAATGTTGTGCTTGTGTCTCCATGCACAAGCACAACATCTGGCTGAACTTTCTCAAGAATTTCCTTGATGCCACTAAGAACGTTAGTTGTAATATCAAACAGTGTCTGCCTATTCTTCATGATATTCAGATCATAATCTGGCATCACGCCAAATGCAGACAATACTTGATCCAGCATCTGGCGGTGCTGCGCCGTAACCGTTACAATTGTCTGAATGGAATCCCTCTTTTTTAATTCAAGTATCAACGGGCACATCTTGATTGCTTCTGGTCTTGTACCGAAGACTAACATAACTTTTTTCATCGTGTATTGTTTCCTTTGCTTCCCTTGGAATTTCTTTATTTTTCAAAAGTCAAAAAGTTGTAAACTGGTGCAACATTGTTAAAAATACTTTTTTACAACAATTTTGTTTTCTTCCCATGCATTTTTTACTTCTCGTCTACGATTACACAGAGTACTGCCTTTTTACTTACTTAATTCTACTATCTTTCTTATTTCAATCCTCAGTAATATTCCTAACACAATTTCAGACAGTACAGGTGCTACAGAAGCACCATTTCCACCCCAAAAATAAATCAATACTAAATTTAAAAGAATTGTACATATTACCCCAATTTGAAAACATTTACTATACTGTCTATCATGTCCACTACCTAATAAAATTTGAATTCCGCTAAAATTATTATCGATTGAAACAATCAGCCAAGCCAAAAGGGGAATAACCCAGTAATAAAATCTTGCATATTCTTTTCCGAAAATAATTCCTACCATAGATTTTGAAAATATACTAACAAAAATTGAGCCTCCAATAAATACTGGCAATATTATATTTCTGACTTTATATATTGACTTTCTCCCCACTGGAAATGATTGCTGCATTATTTTGCTAGAGATCGGGTATAAAACTTGCCCTATTGGTATCCAAGCATACATTATTATGTTAGGAATTTTTTGAATGGCAGAATATATGCCTACTTCCATAGAAGATGTAAAAAATCCCATAAAGGTAATGCCAATAGCACCAAATACTTTTGAGCTTAAACTTGTTGTAAACACATACCAACCACTTTTCAATTCCTGTATAATATCATTTATACCAATCCGCACAAACCATATATGATATTTTTTCCATGCAAATAAAAAACCTAAAAAACCACTTATAAAAGACGACACTGTATATAAGATACAATACAGGACAAGATCATTTTCTGACTTTATAAAGGTAAAAATTAATACAACAGAAATAATACGTGATATAATATTAATCAACGATATATATTTCATATCCTGCATTCCTTGAAACAACCAATTTTGTTGAATGCACGATCCAAATAAACCAACAAATAAAACGATTAAGCATATACATTGAATCAAATCATCATGTTCTAAAAACATATAAAACATTACCAAAAATACACATCCTAAAAATAGTATACACCTAGAAAACAAAACAGAAGTAAAGGTATGATTAATTTCCTTACGATTTTTGTCAGACAATGCAACTTTTCTAGTTGCTGACATTCCAAACCCATACTCTACTATCACTTGGCAATATCCAATTACATTTAAGGCTATAGAAAATATCCCATATTTAGATGCTCCTAAAACTCTTGTAATATAAGGTAATGTTAATAATGGAACTATTGTATTAAAAATTTGAAGCAAATACATCCATATGCCGTTATTTATTGTTTTTCTATTTAGTAATCTAAACCCAGTCCACATTCTTTATATTATTTCCTCCGAAAAAACAGCCTTTTGCTTGAAAATTTTTCATAGATACGAATTAG
>CAJUJJ010000098.1 GCA_910586765.1 uncultured Clostridia bacterium | reverse complement strand
AAATATATCCATTTTTATCTCTCCATTTCTTTTATGTATCTTATTGTCAATTTAATTAAAATCATATCATTTTTTGTAATAAAGATGAACAGGCTGGAGGTAACTAATTTTCGTTACTTACAGCCTATTCTCATTTTTACATTTCCATATTACAATATTTTATGACAGGAGTGTTTTGAATGAATTATAAAGACATTGGAAGAAAGATGAAAGAAATCAGAATCAATAAAAATTTATCACAAGAGGAATTTGCGGAAGAAATTGGTATTACAGCTTCCTATTTGGGACAAGTAGAAAGAGGACAAAGAAAAATTTCATTGCCAACATTAGAGAAAATATCAGAAAGAACAGGTGTACCTATTGAAATTTTTATTTGTAATATGAATACAGAAAATGAATTACAGCGATTTTGGGAATCAGCAACAAAGGATTTAGAACTAGAGGAGAAAGAAGAGTTAGCAAATGCTTTTAAAGTACTTTTAACAACGTTAAAGCATATTATGAAAAGGGATAAAATATGAGAAATAATATATTTTCAATTACACTTTGTGTATTTTTTATTGTATTAGATACACTTATATTGGGTTATAGTATAGGTAGAATTTATCCGCCTATTCCAAAACAAGTTTCTGCACAACAAACGGTTTCTTCTGCAAGAAAAGAAAAACAAGAACAAAAATTAAAAGAACAGGAAGAAATCTCTAAAGATGTTGAGGAAAGTCAAGAACAACAATATTCAGAACAGGAATCAGATATTACAGAGCAAATTACACAACAAGAACAACAGAGAACTACTTTACTTACGCAAGAAGAAGCGTTACAAATTGTGTCGTTAGATTATTTATCAAATGGACAGCATATCATTGTAACAGGTGAAGATGAAAAAAGTTATATTATAGATTGTTTTGGAGAAAGATATTATGATGAAGATATAGGAGAACTTCATTATAATATGCCAGGAGCAAAATATGTAGTTGATAAATATAGTGGAGAAATAATATCTGTTACAATGCAGGAAAATAATACAAATGATGCTGTAGTACAACAAGAAGATAATACAATACAACAGACAACTCCTCATATTTATACAAGAGAAGAAGTCAATGCTATGTTTACTATGGACTGGGTAGATGGCTGTAGTTTATATATGGAATCTGAATTAGAAGGAGATATACAAGATACAATAATAAATGGAGAAACTTGCTACATTGGCAATGTTGTATGGGGAAATGGTAATCGTACAAGAATGTTTTATGTAGGAAATCAATCTTTAAAGGTATATGCTATTGATGAAACATATGTTGGTATGGTAACAGATGACTTTGCATATGAATTAGAAGAACATTAAATTTTTGTAAATAACAGTGAAAGCCTATAGGACAAATTGTTCTATAGGCTATTTTTATGCCCAAAATTGAAACAAAAAAGGTTTTAAATATATATCATAATAAAAATCTATAGTATAGATAATTCATATTAGAGAGGAGTACAAAGTTATGAAACAAATTTGCAATATGCAAGAAATTGAGAAGTTGAAAAAAGGAGGTGTGATAGGGAAGGAACTTGCGAAACATCTGACAGAGCAGTTTTTACATCTAATGAAAAGTATTGACACAAACATAGCAGTCTATGACTTTGACATAACAGCATACGGCAATATTGTGCTATTTGAAAAAGATGACAATCTTTTTGACTTAACGGAAATAGGATTTGAAAACAGAGCAATCACTACACTGTTTCCAGAATATGTAGAAGTCAAAATATATGACAATAAAAAATATTACGAATGTATTGTAGTATATAATAATGAATATGCTATCACATTTATCGCACCAAAAGGAATATACGTAGAAGAAATAG
>CAJUJJ010000097.1 GCA_910586765.1 uncultured Clostridia bacterium | reverse complement strand
CCAAAACAGTTACCAAAACTGCTGGAAAGACAATCACCAAAACAGTTACTAAAACAGCAATAAAAGAGGCTGGTAAAAAAACGATAAAAGAACTCATGCCAGACGCAACAACAGTGAAAAAGTGGATACCAAAAGATTTGCCTATAAATAAAGGCTGGCTAAAAAATGTGGTAACAGCAGGAGGAGATATCAATGCTCTGAAAAAAAATAACTATCAATTAATACTTCCTAATGACAAAAAGTCTATAAAAGATGTACTGCAGAAAACAAGCAAAAATACAGCAAAAGAAACAGTAGGAGAATTTGCAGAAAATAAGGCAGTAAATTTAACAAAGGATAAAATAGTAAAAAAAGTAAAGAATAAAACAGTGAGTGAAACTAAGAATGAAGTAGGAGATGCTACAAAAAAGGTAGTAGGAGAATACAGTAAAAAAACAGGAGATGGCGTACATACAAGTCCTGCTGTATCTTCAACTGAAGTAAATACAGTGGAAAATATAAGTAGGGAGCAAAAATTAGACACTAAAGATTTAATAAAAAAAGAAAATAAAAATTTCCAGGTAGGAAAGGATGATATAGATAAAATTAGAAAAAAATTAAATGTTCCAGAAACGCATACTGTAGCTGTTGGAAAAACAAATGTTCCTGGATTAGAAGATTTAGAATTTGAGGGACTATCACCTAAAGTAAGACAGGAAGTAGGACTAAAAGATTTAGACGAAATTAATCCTAATAGAGAAATTAAATATCCAGGTCAAAATTACCTTTTTAAAAAACATGCAGAAGAAGATATAGCAAATGAATTTATTAAAGCGGTAGAAAAAGCTAATATATTACCAGAAAATGTTATTGGAATATTAAAAATTCATCAATCAAATCCAACAGGTGTATGTAGAAAATGCATACAAGGTTTAAAAAATAATTCAGTATTTCCTGGAGTTTTAAAACAGTTGAGTCAAAAATACCCACATCTAAGAATTGAAGTGACATCAGAAACTTTACCTAATATTAAGGTAACAGGTAGATCCACTGTTATAATTCAAAATGGAACATATATAGAATAGGAGAGTAAATTTATGTATCATACAAATATTATAAATAATCAAGATATTATTTTTCTATCAATTGCAGAAAATGTAATTCATATTTTTGAAGATGAAGAACAAAAAAAAATGGTACAAAATGTTGTATTAGATTGCTGGAATTGGATAAAAACAAAAGAAAAGGACGGAAATTACTTTTATGAGTTACTTGATGATGAAGAAAAGGGATTAGTTACCTTTCAAGAAAATACAAATGATGAAAAAGAAATTTGTGCCTGGAATTGTATTATAGATGCTGTTGCATATATTTCAAGAAAGGCATATGAATTAAAAGGACAAAGGTTTTTTCCACAAGCAATAGAAATAGTGGATAATGCTTTGATAGAGCACACAATAGAAAATTTTCTACAATGTAATAAACATGGAAAATCTTTTATTGATAATATAATAAAAATATGTAGTAATACAACTGATATAATGATGATTAGACAAAAAATATTGAAACTTTAGAAAAAGTAAATTAAAAGAAATATTTAAAAAATAATGCGATTGATGAGCTTAAAGAAAAATTAGGCGATGACTTTGAAGTGTTTTATAATGATTATTTAAAAGTTCAGCAAGAGTATAAAAAACTTTAGAAAATATTATTGTAAAAAAAGTAGGGTAATTGAGAAACACTTTGATTTTAGGTAGAGTATTTCACAGATATTGCTCAGCATAACGAGGGGAGTAATATTATTTCATGTTATATTGCAAAGCCAGACAATTTATAGTAAATCAATGAAATGGTTTACTATGAAGGAGGGGGAATATGGGATTTTTTAGTAAGACATTACAAGCA
>CAJUJJ010000096.1 GCA_910586765.1 uncultured Clostridia bacterium | reverse complement strand
TTTGAGTTGTTTGCACATCAATATTACTTATTTGCTTTCTATCTTTTATGATTTCGATTTGTTTTAAAATCATTTGAAATACAATTTCTTCTACTTCTTTTTCTGCTATTTTTAGATGATAACAGGGAAAAGAAGTATCTACTTCAGAATGTCTACATAAGAATATAGTATTTTTATTAAGACGTTCAAACATAGCATGACGGCAGTAACCACAATAAACTTTTCCTTTTAAAATACGTTTTTTTTCTTTTTTTATTTTAGAATGAGATAATTGTTTTTGTACTTGTTCAAAAACTTCTTTTTCAATGATTGCTTCATGATGATTTGGAATTTTTATCCAGTCCTTTTCTTCTCTTTTGATACTTTTTCCACCTACTTCTTTTATGATAGATTTTCTCATGATATAAGTACCTGTATATTGTTCATTAACCAGTATTCCTTTTACAGTTGTTGTTGACCAAATATAAGGATTATAACATTCTGTCTTTTTCCTTCTTTTTTCTTGTTTGTATATTTCTGGTATCACTATTTTTTTATTGTATAATTCTTTTACGATTTTTGTATAGTTATTGCCTTGTAATGCTAATTGAAATATCAATTTTACTGTATTCGCTGCTGACTCATCAATTTTCAATGTATTATCTTCTTTTTTGTAGCCATAACAGCAGTTTTTTTGAATGTATTCCCCTTTTTCCATTTTAGAATATTTTGCACTTTTTGCTTTTTGTGATAAATCTCTGCTGTAATATTCATTTTTTAAAAATTGTATGGTAACTGGTATGCCTCCAGTATTGTTTTTGGCTTTGTCACTATCATAGTTTTCAGTAACAGAAATAAATCGAACATGATATAAAGGAAAAACTTGTTCCAAAAAATATCCTGTTTGTATGATATTTCTTCCAAATCTTGAAAAATCTTTTACCATAATACAATTTACCTGATAAGTTTTGACAAGTTCTAATAATTCTTGTATTGCAGGACGTTCAAAATTTGTACCGCTATACCCATTGTCCACAAACTCTAATAATTTGATGTTTGGTATTTCCATATTTTCTGCATATTTTGTCAGTAATAGTTTTTGATGTTCAATACTGTTACTTTCTACCTTTTTATCATTTGCAGAAAGGCGAATGTAAAGGGCAATCACATAATCATTCAATATCACTCACCCCTATTTTATTTAACAGTTCATCAAAATAAAAAGTTACAGTTACAGTATTATCTGGAGAAATTTCTACTCTTTTAATGAATTGTTCTGCAAACTCTTTTGTCATTTCTAAAATTTGTGTTGATTGAAAATCTTCTTTCAATTTCAAAATATGTTCTATTTTTTGACTGTTATATTGTTGTATTTCTTCTAGGCAAGTGGTTTCAGACAACAAATTTTCAATTTCATTTTGATAGTTTTTTCTCAGTTCCTTATATTCTGTTTGTGTAATCACTTTGTTGATAAGGCTTTCATACAAAGTTTGTAAATACAATCTTTTTTCATTCATCTGCATTTCTAATGCAGTTTGTTGTTGTTTCCATAATGTTATGCTTTTTTGCATAGATTGCATTTGTTGTTGTAAATATTGCTCTTTTTCAAAAAACAAATTTCTTTTTTCATCAAGTAGAAAAAGTATCTCTTGAAAAAGTTTTCGTTCATTGATACGAACTCCTTCACAATTTCCTTTTTTAATACGCCAGTTTGTAATACAGAAGAAATAATATATTTCTCCCTTTGTTTTTGTTATTTTTCTACCACGATTTAGATTTTTGCCACAACATTGACAAAAAATCTTTCCTTTTAAAACATTTTCCGTGTAAGGTATTTTATTTTTGGACTTACTTTTTTTATCTATTTCTATACGACATTGTTGTGCCTTTTCAAAAGTTTCATTTGATATGATTGCTTCATGGGTATTTTTTACAACAATCCAATCTTTTTTATCTGTTTTTATTTGCTTATGCTGTATGGTGACAGATTTCCCTTGTACCATATCACCTGTATAAATTTCACTTCTTATAATTTTAGCGATAGTAAATGTTTGCCAATAACCTTGTCCTATCAAATTTTGACTTGAAATTATTCCTTGTTTTTTCATATAATGGCTAGGTGTCATAACACCAGCTTCGTTTAACATAACTGCTATTTTATCATAAGAAACTCCTTCTAACACCCATTGAAAAATTTGTTTTACAACGGGTGCTGTTTCTTCATCAACAATTAACTTGTGACAATCATCAGGTGATTTTTTATAACCATAAGGTGGTCTTGCTCCTATAAATTTGCCTG
>CAJUJJ010000095.1 GCA_910586765.1 uncultured Clostridia bacterium | reverse complement strand
TTTCTGTTATGATAATAGCATAAAGATTTATCAAAAGCCCCCAAACTTTTCAAAAGAGATAGCGAATAATGGTTATCTCTTTTTTATTTTTCAGAAAGGAATAGATAATATGAAGCGAAACATTATTTATAAAAAAGTAAATGAAATAAAAGAATATGAAAACAATCCTAGACAGAATGAGCAAGCAATAGAACCTGTAATACATTCTATTGAAAATTTTGGATTTTTGGTACCTATATTGCTGGATAAAAACAATGTTATTATTGCAGGACATACCAGAAAAAAGGCAGCAGAACAATTAAATATGAATGAAGTTCCTTGTATTTATGCAGAGGAATTAACAGAAGAACAAGTCAAAGCATTTCGTTTAGCAGATAACAAAACAGCAGAGTTTGCACAATGGAATATGAAAAAACTAGAAAAAGAACTTTCTGATATTGCTGCTATAGATATGGAAATACTTTTTCATTTTCCAGACTTTTCAGCGGAAGAAATAGAGGTATCAGATGATGATTTTTTGCAGGAAAGTGAATTATCTCAAAATAAAAAAGCAAAAACAGTAATATGTCCCCACTGTGGTAAGGAGTTTGAAATATGAGAATATTTCTTGCAGCAACAAATAGTGGTATGACAAGAACACAGAAAACAGAAGTGATAAAAAAATATCCTCCAAAATATATATTGGAAACGTTTTTTAAAGGAGAAAAGGCTTGTTTAGAAGCAATGCAAATAGTAGGAAATGAGGGGTTTTTATTAGATAGCGGAGCATTTTCTTATATGAATGGAAAACAGATTACCAAAAAAGATATGGATAATTATGTGAAAAAGTATATCTGTTTTATAAAAAAGTATGATGTAAAATATTTTTTTGAAATGGACGTTGATAGCATATTTGGAATAGAAGCAGTAGAACAGTGGAGAAAACAAATAGAAACACAAACAGGTAAAAAGTGTATTCCAGTATGGCATAAACAAAGAGGTGTGGAGTATTGGAAAAAAATGTGCAAAGAATATGATTATATTGCTATTGGAGGGCTTGTACTGGGGGCGAAAAAACAAGAATATCCTTATTATAAAAAGCTAGTAGAATATGCTACTATTAGAGGAGTTAAAGTGCATGGTTTGGGATTTACCAAAACAAAAATATTACAGGAATATCCTTTTTATAGTGTAGATAGTTCCAGTTGGCTAACAGGTGCTGCAAGAGGAAAGCAAAAACATACATTTCAAAACGGTATCATAGTTTCAAAAAAAATAAATAATTATGGCAAAAAAGTAAAAATAGGAAAAGTTTGTGCTTATAACTTTTGTCAATGGGTATTGTATCAAAAGTATATGGAAGGAGTAAGAGTATGTGTAAAACAGAAAAAAATTTAATATGGTTGAACTGCTTTTTTATAACAAGTTTGCTCATAGCAAATGTAGTAGCAAGTAAAGTGGTTTCAATAGGTTATTTTGTATTGCCTGCTGCTGTGGTAGCTTATCCTATTACATTTTTATGTACAGATGTGATAGGAGAAATATGGGGAGAAAAAGAAGCAAATAACACTGTAAAAAAAGGATTTATTGTGCAGATATTTGCATTGTTGTTATTGTATATTGCAATGTTATTGCCTCCTGCACCATTTGCAGAGGAATTTCAAATACAGTTTGAAGCAGTGCTTTCTAATAGTGCAAGATTTGTAATTGCGTCTCTTTGTGCTTATAGTGTATCGCAATATTGTGATGTGAAGTTGTTTCATAGTTTTAAAAAGAAATTTAATGGCAGATATAAATGGCTAAGAAATAATGCTTCTACTATGACAAGTCAACTGATAGATACAGCAATATTTATTACCATTGCTTTTTATGGTACAGTACCAGATTTATTTTTAATGATAGTTAGTCAATATGTTGTAAAGTTTTGTATGGCGTTGATAGATACGCCGTTTTTTTATTTCTTTACCAGAGAGAAAAAGTAATTTTTCAAATTCAACATAAGGGGGTGGTGATGATGTAGTGGACAAAAAACAACAGGCTTTTGAGGACTGGAAAAACGGTATGAAATATAAAGAAATTGCTGAAAAATACGGCATTTCATTGAGTACAGTAAAATCTTGGGCGATACGTTATTGGAAGAAAAATGAGCCAGAAAAGGTTGCAACCAACGAAGAAAAAGTTGCAACCACAACAGCAAAAAAGTTGCAACCAGAAAAGAATAAAGGCGGTGCTCCTAAGGGCAATAAAAATCATCTCAAACATGGTATTTATGAGAAAATGTTATTTGAGTTTTTATCAGAGCAAGAACAGGAATTTTTTTTACAGCAAGAAGTAGATGAAATAGAAGAATGTAAAAA
>CAJUJJ010000094.1 GCA_910586765.1 uncultured Clostridia bacterium | reverse complement strand
CATAAGGAGCAAACAATGTCAAGAATAGGATTAACCAAAGACATAATTTTGCAATCGGCTATGGAAATAGTTGATAAGATAGGCGCAGAAAATTTAACTCTAAAAGTATTGGCAGATAAATTGGGAGTACGTTCACCCTCTCTATATAACCATTTTAACAGTTTATCTGATTTGCATACTGCGCTTATGCTTTACGGTTGGAAACAACTTGAATATAGAGTAATGCAAGCAGCAATCGGCAAATCAAAAGACGACGCTATTAAATCTATGTGTGCCGCATATTTGAATTTTACATTGGAACATTTAGGGCTGTTCAACATTATGCAATCTTATAACCAGCATATATCGCAAGAAACAATAGCGGCTACAAGCGGCTTAATAGAAACTATACGGCAAGTGTTATCCGCCTATAATTTAAGTGAAAAATACGAAGTTCATACTATACGAGTATTCCGCAGTTTTTTACAAGGTTATGTTTATTTAGTTCAGCACGATAGTTTTGGTAATTCTGTGTCTATAAGAGACAGTTTTAATGTCGGTGTTGGCATACTTCTTAAAGGACTTAAAGAAAATGAAAATATTAAACTTGGGAAATAGAGTTGTAAATCAATATTTGGTCGAATTAAACGACGGATTTTTGTTAATCGACACGGGCTATTCAAACGGATATAAACGTTTTATTAAAAATCTATCTAAACACCGTATTCAAAAGGAACAAATAAAATATGTATTTATTACACACGCCCACGACGACCATATAGGCTTTTTAGCCGAACTGTTAAATAATTTTCCGCACATAACTTTAATAACTAATTTGTTAAGTAAAAATAGGTTTTCAGAGGGGCACAATCGCTTTGTAGGCGGGTGTACTACTCTGCGGGCATACTTGTTTTGTAAATTTATGCGCTTAATGGGGAAAGGCGAACACACCTTTCCGATTGTGAATTTACAAAGTCATAAAACTATTGATTGTGAAAATATTGATAATTTACGCACTTACGGAATAAACGCCGAAATAGTTTTTTTACAAGGTCATACGGACGACCAAATGGGTTTATTGTTTGACGACGGAACTTTATTTTGCGGCGATGCGGCGATGAACGGTTTTCCGAGCAAACATAAAATCATTATTTTTGTTGAAAATCTTGACGATTATAAACACACTTGGGACAAGTTAATCGACAATGAAAAGATAAAAGCAATCTACCCCGCGCACGGTAAACCTTTTGATATTGCTCTCTTGAAAAAGAACAGGCGCTATCTCGAAAGAATAAAGTTGCGAATACTTAAACGATAAACGACAAGGAGCAAAAATGAAAAATATCGCTATACAAAACTATTCACTTCTGGAATTTAGTATTGTAGGGTTAGAAAACGGCGGCAAATTCCCTATTGAATATACGGGGCGCGGAAAAGATATTTCGCCTGAAATTATAATACATAATTTATCGCCAAAAGCAAAAACAATAGCCATAACATTAGAGGACACCACACATATAATTAAAGACTTTACACATTGGTGCATTTGGAATATTGCGGCTGATAATAGAATTGAAAAAGGTATACCAAAGGGAAAAATTGTGCCGTCGTTAGGATACGCCATACAAGGATTTGCTTACGGTTTGCACCGCTATGCGGGACCAAAACCGCCCAAAGGAAAAATGCATATCTATCGTTTTACTGTTTATTCGCTTGACTGCACAATCGAATTAAGTGCAAATAAAAGCAAAAAAGCCTTTCTAAAAATAGCCCATAATCACATATTGCAAAAAGGCTCTATCTTGGGCGAATTTGAATAGGCGGGAATATGGACGAAAACAAAACAATAAAAGCGTCGTATTTTTACGCTTGCTGTCCGAATTGTAAAGCCGTTCTCATTCAAGCACAAAACGGTTTAGAGGGCTATATAAAATGTCCGAAATGCGAAAAATACATACACGTTACAATCAATAACGGAATTGTAAGTACAAATATTAAGAACGCCTAAAACGGGCGTTCTTTTTCCATAAAATAAGTGATAATCTGACAAAGCCTTTTATTTTTGCCGCTGTTAGAAATGTTATACTCCGAACGGCGGATTTTATATTTTTATGCATAAATACCGCAGAATATTTTAATCTGTTTTCGAGCCAAATTCAGCATACAAGAAAGTGCCGAAACGGAGCAATACCGCCTTAATAGGGTTTGCTTTCGTTCGGTCTTTTTTCATTTATGGGCTATTGCACCCCGTCGGCGTATTGCACGCTGTCGGGGCTTTTCTATATACGGCGAAAACCGCCGACAGCGATTTTTTAACAAAAAAATCAAAATCTGAGGGTTTTCAAAATGCAAACAATTAAAAAAATTTTCAAAAAAAACCGAAACTTTTACCCTCTGCCGTGCTTATAGGTGGAGGTTTTTATATGCA
>CAJUJJ010000093.1 GCA_910586765.1 uncultured Clostridia bacterium | reverse complement strand
TTTCCAATATGAATTATCTATACTATAGATTTTTATTATGATATATATTTAAAACCTTTTTTGTTTCAATTTTGGGCATAAAATAGCCTATAGAACAATTTGTCCTATAGGCTTTATTGTTATGATTATGATTATGATTATGATTAATATTAAATCAATTTTTTATTTTTTTTCTGAATAGATAAAAGAAATTTTAACACACAAATTAAAAACTCTGTACTTTCATTTGATAGTTCATTACTATCAGAAATATCATCTAACTGATATTTTTCAAATAAATAAGAAAGATATGAAATATAGATATCTTCTCCTTTCAAAAGATAATCCGTTGAAATATTTAATACTTTTGATAATTTACATAATTTTTCAATACTAATTCTGCTTTCTCCTCTTTCTACAGATCCTAAAAAGGAGGGAGAAATATCCAACATTTCACATAACTTTTCTATAGTTAAATT
This sequence comes from uncultured Clostridia bacterium, assembly GCA_910586765.1. Lineage (GTDB taxonomy): Bacteria > Bacillota > Clostridia > Lachnospirales > Anaerotignaceae > Coprocola. Next base: position 2,024 of record CAJUJJ010000093.1, on the reverse strand, counting down.
GCTCTTTTTTCTAGCATCACGAATACGAGAACCAAATTCTTTAAAATCGAAATCATTCACTTTTTACACCTCTATGTTAGTTTATAAAAGTATTCCCTAAAACTCTATGAGATAATACAGTTTTTTTAACCTATAATACAGTTGACAATGTAAAAAAGTGATAGTATAATAAAGAAAATGTAATTTAAAGAAGGATAATTATGAGTACACAATGGATTTGCAGAAAATGCAGAACAAGATGCAGTACACCAACGAAAGAAAAACCAGGTGCTACCAGATGTGGTAAATGCAAAGGCTCAAATGTAGGAGTACATAGTTGGGTAAAAGCGTAAAATATTGTTTTGATATATCACAAATATCTCAAGCAATAAATGAGGGGGAAATATTCATATGAGTGAATCGAAAGGGGTAACACAAGAATATAATCAAGATACACGAAAATATCTTTTCGATGATATAAATAACCGAAAACATTACAAAGAAAATTGCTTTGGAGATAAAAAAACAATTACAGATTCTTTAACAGGAGAAATATTACATAAAAGCCATGTAGCTGCAAGAAAAAAATATCAAAGAGAGAGTGATTCTACAAGTTGGACAAAACACGCTTTTGAAACAGACCATATTATTTCATTAAAAAAAGGGCATCAATTACTAAAATATAACTCTATTTTATTTGATGAAAATGTAAAAACAATATTAAATGACCCAAGTAATTATAGAGAAACTTCAAAAGCATATAACATAGCAAAAGGTGAAAGAAGCGATTTTTCTATGTTTCATAGCCTTCCTCCAAAAGGGAAAATCCAAATAGTAAAAGATAATATAAAAGCAGTTAGTAAAATTACTTCTTCTAGTACAAAAATAACAATAAAAAATATTGGTTCGGAATTACAAAAACAAGATGATTTTTTTGCTGAAGCAGGTATCTCTCTTATGTCTAAAGGCGTATCTCAATTAATACAAGTTGCAAACGGCGAAAAGAGTTTTGAAGACGCTGCTGATGAAATAAATAATTTTGTAACAGAAAAGATCCTTGTAAAAGGAAGCAAAAAAGTTTCAGATATCATATTAAAAAATTTGTCTAATTCAAATGTTATTTTTAAGACAGATGACACTTTTACCTCTTCTATGTTTTCTTTGGAAACAATTTTAAAAGATTATACTTTAAAATATCTAAACGGTAGTATAGATGAAATGCAGTATTTTCGATTAATTAGTACAGATGGAATTTCATTGTTCAAAAATGTTATAAAGTCTGCTAGTACATTAACCTCTCTGCCAACAATTACACCATTTATTGCACCTATTATTATTTCAAGGGTTTGTTCTGGGTTATGCAATTTATATCAATCTGCTGCGAGAGAAAAAACAATGCAAAAACAAAAAATGCGTAATTATCATAATTTAGCAAATTATGCATTAAGAGAAATGGACAGACAAAGAGAAATGTTAAAACAGTCTTTTGTAAATAAAGCAAAACGATGGGACGAAACAGCTGAGGAAGGTTTTTCCAAAATTATTAATTCTAGCTTACAATTTGACGCAGAAGGTATGAGTGATGGAATGCAGGAAATTCTTTCCTTATTCCAAAAAGATGTTAGATTCCAAACAAAAAAAGAATTCAATGAATTTTTTATGGACGAAAGTAATGTACTAACTTTTTAAAAAGGGTGTGTGGATATGTTATTAGAAACAGCAGCCATTTTATATGGTATTTCTAATATTATGAAGGCAGATAAAAATAATGAAGAAGCAGCAAGAATAACAATGCGTGCCTTCAAAAAAATGGAAGAAAGTAATACAAAATTGATTCAAGCAAATGAGGAGTTAAATGAAAGTATTACAAAATTAGCAAACCGAAAAATGGGAGTATTAAAAACTTCAATGACAAAGTTTTTAGATTTGTACGAAACAATTATGAAAATTGATTTTCAAGAAAGCGAAGGACTATTAGAACTTAAAAATAAGAGGGTGTAATTAAAATAATGAAAAAGGAAATACTAATAACAAAGGAGATGTTA
>CAJUJJ010000092.1 GCA_910586765.1 uncultured Clostridia bacterium | reverse complement strand
CAAAATTTGTACCTGTTTTACCATTATCAATGTATGTTTTTATTACTTGAAACTCTGGATTGACTGCAACAAAATTTTTTAACAACATCTGTTGGTGTTCTATGGAATTTCCTCTATTTTTGTTATCCTCAACAGATAAGCGAATATAAAAAGCAGTATTGATTGTAAAATTTGATTTTGAAACATCATTTTCATTTGAAATATTGTTTTTTCTGCTTTTTCTAGCCATGTCAAATAACCTCCTTATGGGAATGGAACATTTTTGTTGTTTCTTCATATTCTGATTGATAACGAAAAGTGATTTCAATTTGTTTCTTTTCAAAAATTTTGATAGACTGTATCAGTTGAATGACTGCGTTTCTATCTAGTTCTGTAATATTTGAAAACTTTTTAAAATGTTCTATCCATTCTTTTCGGTCATGCCATAACTCTTTTTCTAATTTTTCATTTAAAGCAGAAATTTCTTTTTCTACTGTTTCTAACTTTGTTGTATATTCCTCTTTCAACATTCTATAATCTTGTTTTGGCAAAATTCCTTTAATATAATTTTCATATAATGAAGATTTAAACTCTTTTAATTCTTCTGCTGTTTGTTCTTTTTGTGTAATTTCTTTTCCATATTTTTGTACAATTTTTTGGTTCATTCTCTCTTTTTCTATGCTGTTAAGCAATTTCTCTAATGAAATCACACTACTGATATGCTTTTTGACACTTTCCAAAACACAAGCTATCAAGCAATCCTCTTTTATCATATGAGAAGAAGTGCAGCCTTTTTTGCCCGTTGGACAATAATAATAAAAATATTTTTTATCTTTGTAAGTAACACTTTTTCTTGTCATACGATTTCCACAATCGGCACAAATCAGCAGCCCTGAAAATAAATATACACTTTCTTTATGAGGTGCTGTTTTGGTATCCAAAAGAAGAATACTTTGTACTAAATCAAACTCTTGTTTTGAAATGATTGCTTCGTGGGTGTTTTCTACATATATCCATTCTTCTTTTGGCTTTTGGATAATGTTTTTTAATTTGTAATTATATGTTGTTTTTTTGCCTTGCACCATTGTTCCAGTGTAAATTTCATTTTTTAATATTCTCAATACTGCTTTTGCAGACCATTTTGCATTTTCTGTTGCAGCATATCCGCCTTTTGCATAGGAATATCCCTTTTCTTTTTTGTACATAATAGGAGAGAGGACACCTTTTTCATTCAACACATCAGCAATTTTTGCTGCACTCATACCATCTAATTTCATTTTAAAAATGTCTTTTATAATTGGTGCTGTTTGTTCATCAATTACAAGTTGATTTTTATTTTCCTCTGATTTTTGATAGCCATAAGGTGTAAAGGCAGCTACATACAGTCCTTCTTTTCGTTTTTGCTCCAAAACACTCCTGATTTTTTTAGAAATATCCTGACTATAAGCATCATTGATGATTGTTTTCAATGAAACATCTAAACCAGTACAATTTTCTTTTAAAGTATCAATATTATCATTGATGGCAATAAAACGAACACCCAGCGACGGCAATATTTGTCGCAAATATTTTCCAGTTTGTATGTAATCTCTGCCAAATCTGGACAAATCTTTTACAATAATGCAATTCACTTTTTCTGCTCTAATGTCCTCCATCATTTCCTGAAATGCTGGTCTGTCGAACAAAACACCCGTATAACCATCGTCAACCTTTTCAGAAACAATTTCAATATCAGAATGTTTTTTTACAAAATCTCTAATTAGCATTTTTTGATTGGAAATGCTGTTACTTTCGTTGTCTTTTTCATTGGTGTAGGAAAGTCTTGTATAACTAATTGCTTTATATTTTGGCATAAAAAAATCACTCCTTAAAAATTTACAGACTTCTCCCGTAAATTCAAGAGTGATACAATTTCTCTTTATTCAATTTATACATTTTACCTTTTTCCAATATGAGTATATCACACTTTTTACAAGAAGTCTACTACAAATTTGATTACAATAATATTCCTTTCAAACAATCCTCCAATGATAAGCCATTTTCTGAAAATTTGGATATGACAACATATTTGCCACATTTAAAACAATAAGGATTTTTAATTTGTCGTACATAATCTTTTATTCTTTCCTCTTTGGGTAAATCTGTATTGATAACAACATCTCTAATATCCACTAATTTATCTCTATCAATTACTTTTGGTTTATTTTTCATGTTTTTATTCCTCCTCTTTTTTAATAGAAAAGACAAAACACTTTTTGAAATGTCCTGTTTTTTCAGGGAAAATTTCTGTCAGACTGTAATAGTACAACCTGACAGAAATATACTTTAATGTATGTTTAATTTTTTTCTTTTGTACTGTATTCTAATATAACAAGATTATATTTTTAGCTCGTTCCCCAGTACGGAATATACAAACTGCTAAAAAGCTGTCACAAATACCACCGATACGTGTTATAACACAGTTGACAAGTCTGCACACGATATTCGCAGTATCCCTCATTTTCCATGCGAGGTACACAACAGTGACTTTCTAAAACTTATGGAATCGCTCCAA
>CAJUJJ010000091.1 GCA_910586765.1 uncultured Clostridia bacterium | reverse complement strand
AACCTATTTTAAAGAAAAATAAATAAAAACTATTCTTAAATACATATTATAGTAAGCCTATAGGACAGATTTGTTCTATAGGCTATTTTTATGCCCAAAATTGAAACAAAAAAAGTTTTAAATATATATCATTATAAAAATCTATAGTATAGATAATTCATACATGAAAGGAGTACAAAGTTATGAAGCAAATTTGTAACATGCAAGAAATTGAGAATCTGAAAAAAGGAGGTGTGATAGGGGAGGAACTTGCAAAACATCTGAAGGAGCAGTTCTTACATCTACTGAAAAGTATCAACACAAGCATAGCAGTTTATAACTTTGATATGGAAGCATATGGAAATATTGTGCTATTTGAAAAAGATGATAACCTTTTGGACTTAACAGCAATAGGCTTTCAAAACAGAGCAATCACTACACTGTTTCCAGAATATGTAGAAGTCAAAACATATGATGGCAAAGAATATTACGAAGGTATTGTAGTATGTAACAATGAATATGCTATCACATTTATCGCACCAAAAGGAATATACGTAGAAGAAATAGAACAATGGTTTTTATCAGAAATTTAAAAGAGGTGAAAAAATGGATTTAGAACGACTGATTACAAAAGGCATACAAAGAAAAATACCTATTGATATACAGTTATTACTTTGGGATATGCAGAGTAGATTGAGAGAACAGCACAAAAAAATAGATTATCTGCAAGTATATCGTTTAGAAGCAATACAAAAAGATTTGCAGTTGATAGAACATACAGCAGAACAACCATTTCATCAAATGTACTATTACTATGTTGTAAATAATGCTGTTACAGAAAAAGTTTACATAATAGAAACAGAGTATCCTACAAAATTGGTTGAAACAATGTTACTAGCTAAGGAATATTAAGGAGAGAGGTTTATTATGGAAAGGAAAACTTACACATTTACAACAAAAGGAATTATCGAAACAATAGAACGAGATTTTGCAATAGAGTACAAGCCATTTGCTAAGTATCAGTTAGAAAAGTTACCATTGTATGTTGCTTGTATAGACTTTATCAACAACACTGATATCATGAATAAAATGATATTTGCAAATGATTACTTAGAAGTACCACCAGTGAAAACATTCTTATGTTATAAAAAGGAAATTTCTAAAACGATATCTGACTATGACAAAAAATTTCTAGGTGCATTTTGGGGATTTCTGTTTCGCTGTCTTGGATATGAAGATAGCAGAAAGGTATCACTGGGCAAAAATTCATTATTAAAAACAGGGCTATTCTTTAGAAATAATGCCGAAAATATCGTCATAGCAGACAGTCAAGCGGTAATTACTGAATCAAAGACAGAAAAAGCAGAAAAAAAGAATGTTATTGAAGAAAAGAAGAATATAACAGAAGAATCCAAAAAATAATAATAAATGTTTGAAGGGAAACAGCCAATGCCTTTTAGGGGGCATTGGCGATTCTCTTCTTTTTTTTAGTTCAACAGAAAAATTTTTCCTTTGTAAATGCACAGCCATAGGCAGTGTGTTCGGGCTGGGCTGATACAAGAGGATTACAACAGGTAAAACAGGCAGGCTCTTAGGCAATCTCAGCCACAAAACAGTAATTTTTCTGTGAGCCGTTGGCTGTGCGACGACAACAGAAGATATTCTGAACGATAAAGGAAATGAATTGTCGACACTGTCAGCATTTTCGGCATTAGGCAAAAAATATAGGAGTTATTCCCCAATATAATATATGAAGAATAAAATATATATTATAATAATACATAGTGTATGTTTGATATTAGCTAGTAATATACAAAATACATAGGCAAAACAGTAGTGTCGTCACAGTGTCGTGAAACAGCAAAAAACTATTCTAGCAATAGAAAAGGGCAAAAGTGGCAATAAAAAAAGTTTTTTTAAAATCATATGTCCTTGATGTCCCTTTTTTTATATAGAAAATAAATATATATATGTCTAATATTAGTTAGTAATCTATAAAATACATTATAAAAGGTTTAAATAATATGCCGAAAATGCTGAAAATGTCGAAAGAATTTTTTTCAAAAATGATGACACTAACGACACTATATAAAACGAAATCAAATTTCTTTGAAATCTATATTATCTAATTGAATATAGATGAAAGGAGTTTTTTATATATGCGTGAATTAAAAAAAGCGGTTATTTATGCCCGTTATTCCAGTACAAATCAAAGAGAAGAAAGCATAGAAGCACAAGTTAGAGCATGTAACAAATATGCAAAGGATAACAACTATACAATAGTCAATATTTACAAGGATTCTGCAAAATCAGCTACAACAGCAAATCGTCCAGCGTTTCAAGAAATGATAGCAGACAGCAGCAAAAAAGAGTTTGCATATGTTATCGTACATAAGTTAGACAGATTTTCAAGAGACAGATATGATTCTGTCACACAAAAAAGAAAGTTAAAACAAAATGGTGTTACATTGCTATCGGTTACAGAAAATATTAACGATTCACCAGAAAGTATTATGATGGAATCAGTGTTAGAGGGTATAGCAGAATATTACTCTAAAAATCTGGCAAGAGAAGTCATGAAAGGGCAAAAAGAAACTGCATATCAATGTAAACATTGTGGAG
>CAJUJJ010000090.1 GCA_910586765.1 uncultured Clostridia bacterium | reverse complement strand
TGGATGAAATTGCTGGAAATAATAATATAACATTGATATTTCTTCCACCATATTCTTCGGAATTGAATCCTATTGAAAAGGTATGGGCTAATATGAAAAAGTTTCTTCGAAATTTTTCTTCATAATTTTTCTTCTCTTGATGATGCTATTTGTTCTTTTTTTCAAGTTGAATGACTATATCCTCTCCAGAGAGCCTGTGACCCATAAATGCAGACTTAAGCAAAAAATGACTGAAAAATATGTTTTAAAGAAAAATTACAAAAACAAAAAAATCCATGACAACCCCTTTTTTTGGTGTAAAATAATTCTACCTGGAACTTTTTACATAAAAGAAAACTGCTATGAATTTACAAAATAATTTTACCCAATTAGATAAAAATTTACAATAAGTTCTTGAAAAACAGGATAACTTCATAAAATTAAAAAAGTATTAAATATTGCTTCCATGAACAATTTTTAGACTAAAATTTTTTAATTTTCAATTCTTTATTGCTAAAAAATGCTCTGGTAATGCTAATTTTATAAAATATTTATTTTATGTGGTTATCCTGCTTGAAAAATATGACAAAAAAATACTTTCTTTTTTATCAGTATACTTGGATGGGCTTGCAAAAAAAACATGGGATATACAAAGAAAAAGAGGGATATGTTCTGCATCATGTTTATTAAAAATCTTATTTTTATATGCATGTTCTAATATCTCTTTCCGTATCCCTGTTACAACTGCTTATGCACTTGGGATATCAGATATTTCTGATACTTCATGGAGAAAATATTTTCCAAAATCATCTTGTTTTTTATATGAAATTTTGTATTTCTTTTTATCATCATTTCTTCCAAAACCAGACATGTTTGGCTTTAGAAGAATAAAAATTGTACTTCCGTTGGATGCTTCTGTTGTCTGCCAGAATGTAAAAAAACAGGAACAACAGCAGATTCATATGTGTTATTCTTTTAATCAGGACTGTATGTATAAAGTAAAAGTTACAGATAAACATACATCAGAATCCCTTACACATTTTTCATTAAAAAAGATGGTCTTGTAATGGCAGATGAAGCATATGGAACATCACATAATTATACTTATGCACAGGAACACCAGGAAGATGTAATTTTGTGAATCACACCAAAAAATTTCTGTATGTATAATAAAGCTGGAAATAAAATCTCTCTTAGTACAATTATTCAAAATTTCAATCCACTCTCCCGCGAAGGTAATGTCATCAACTTAAGAATATCCAAATTAAGACTTTTGATTCTGTGGAAATTTAACACCTGGATGTTTGCGTTTACGTTTGTAAGTGCGGTTTGGACGCACTGGTACAAGCTCTTTTTGAAGTTGTTTATATACTTTCATAAAGAGTTTATTGCGTTCAATTTTACTTTCAGCCATAACAGCTTTAATAAGGTTATCACGTATCTTATTGACTGCCTGGCTTTCATTAATTTTGTAAACATATTTTGTTTCTATATCTTTTTTTTCTGGTGTTTTATTATTACTTTCATACATTAACATTGCCAAGGCATTATACAGATATAAATTGGCATAAAAATCTTGTAATATACAAACAGGTTTTGTTCCTGAAAAACTTTCAAGACCAAATCTATTTTTTATGCAGTTATATGTTTTTTCAATACCCCAGCGCATGTTATAAAGTTCTTTAAAATTACTGGTGCTAAATTCTTCAAAAATATTTGTTACCAGTACTTCAATAGTATTATTGGAAATAGAAAATCTAAGTATACGAAAAGTTACTTCTTTTCCATTTCTCTTAAATTTATGCTTAATAATACCATCGTTTGTGAAATTTTTTTGTTAATGCTGGCAACAAAACTTGTACTACAGCGCATAATATATTTAAAACCTGACTGGTCAATGTATTGCATAAGTCCTGCTGAAGGATAACCACGGTCAAAGAGTATTATATCTTTATCTGTTTTTATTTTGGACAGATTAAGAATATGCTGTTTTGCTAGTTCACGTCCATTCCCATTACATGGTGCCATAATTCCATCAAGAATAACATTATTAAGAACATCTGTGAGACAAGAAACTAATGATTGTATAAGATTATTAGTTGGTTTTTGGCATCCGTATATTTCCATTAGTTCTTTATTACAGGGCAAATTTACTTTGCTTCCATCAACGGCTAAAATACGATAACCTGAATACGTTTTATAATCAGCTTCTTTATAAAAAAATTCAGTTGAAAGTCTGTAAAGTTCCTGAAATGCTTCTTGTAAAATACATTGTCTTCTTTTTGAAAATGCTTGTTTTGAATAAGTGTTAAATTCAGTATCCATATCTATAATAAACTGGTCTGTACCTGTTTGAATACTACGCTTTAAGCAGGCAAAAATTAGTAATATATTCATTGCAAAAGAAACCTTTCTATTTCGTATAAAATCCTTTTTGTTTTTTCTGGATTTCTCCATAAATTCAGTTGTATGAACAATTAATTTTGTAAATTCTATAAATTTTTTTAGCATAATCAAATTGGTCTCCTAAACATTTTACTTCATTTAATTATACTGGTTATTTTTCTTTGTCAATTAGCAGAATAAATCAATTTTAATTCTTTTTGCAATCCTTAAGTTGATGACATTGCCCGCGAAGGGAGTGACAATAGTTGACGGCAACAACAAATATACAAATGTTATTTCAATCCACACTCCCGTGAAGGGAGTGACGTTTAGATCGGAAGAGCGTCGTGTAGGGAAAGAGTGTAGATCTCGGTGGTCG
>CAJUJJ010000089.1 GCA_910586765.1 uncultured Clostridia bacterium | reverse complement strand
ACTATTTTTTTAATGTATATATTTTTTATGAATTAGATAATATTATAATAATTATTTTATGATGGCTTTATACAACTGTTTTCATTTTATTTCACAAAACAGTAAAAATATTGTTTCATATAATTATCGTAAGTTTTGCAAAAAAGTTTATAATTTATATTGTTTTTATTTCTGTACTTTTGTAAGTATTCGCTCAGGAGCAAATTAGAAAGACTATACACATAAAAGCATTGGTAACACTATTTTAATTTGTATTTCTGTTAGTATAATATTAATCATATTTTATATATTGTGTGTAGAACCCATTTTAACAATATTTGGATAAAAAGTAAATACAGAAACTTATCATTATACAAAAGAATATTTTTTATGGATTTGTATTGGTATTCTCTATAACATAAAATAATTATACTATAAAAAATAAAAAAGCGACAATAACTATTATCAGTCGCTTTTTTACTATATATTTTATTTTTAAGAAACAAAATTTACTTCTCCTACATCATTTTTTGTCATTTTTTGAAATACAATACTATACAAGCATAAAACAATAATAAAAGATAAAATATCAGCAACAGGTTGTGCCCATACTAGCCCCGTAATTCCTATACTTGTTTTTAACAAAAACAACATTGGAATATAAATAATGCCTTGCCTACTAATATTGACAATAAAAGAAGATACTGCTGCTCCCGTAGCTTGTAGAGCATTTATTAAAACATAAAACACACCAAATAATGTACTTGTAGTTAATAATATTTTTGCAAAATGAACTGCATAATCAAAAGCATATTGTTCTGTTAAAAAAACTCTGATGATTTGATTGGTAAAAATATAGCAAAGAAGTGTCATTATAGCACCAACAGCAAATGCAAAACATAATGAAAATTTTATAATTTTTTGATAACGCTGCCATTGTTTTGCACCAACACAATAACCTAATAATGGTTGAACGCCTTGACCAATTCCCATAGAAATCATACTTGTAATCATAGTAACTTTCATAGCCACACCAATTCCAGCAAGTGCCATATCACCATATTCTGACATCATACCATTCATAATCATTTGAGAAACACTCATCAACATAGAACCAAGAGAAGCAGGAATACCTATTGCAAGTACATTACTACATACTTTTTTATTTAAAGTAAAATATTTTATTTTGATACTAAGTGATGATTTACCTTTTAAAAAATATGCAATATAATACATAGCAGCGAATATATTTCCAATTACAGTCGCAATCGCAGCTCCTGTAATGTTCCAGCCAAGCACTAAAATCATAATAGGGTCAAGTACAATATTAATTAAATTTCCTATTATTTGCCCTGTCATAGCTTTTGTTGCTTGCCCTTCTGCACGTAAAATATTAGAAAAGCAACTTGAAATCAATACAAATACACCACTACAAGAAACAATCATTAAATAATTTCGAGCAAAATCCCAAGTATATTCACTTGCCCCTATCCATTTTAAAATATTATTGATAAATATTAAAAACAAAAAAGTCATTAAAATGCCAACAATAATACATATCCACATACAAAATGAACATACTTTCTTTGCATATTGCTGTTGTCCTTCTCCAAGTGCTCTTGATATTACAGAGGTACCTCCAATACCAAAAATATTACCTACTGACATAAATATTAAAAAAACAGGTGTTGCTAATGATACTGCTGCTATTTGATAAGCATCATGTGTTTGCCCTATAAAAAATGTATCTGCTAAATTATAAATTAATACCATAAGCATTGCTATCATTGCTGGTATAACATTTTTTATAACTGCCTTTGAAACAGACATATTTTGAAACATTGCAAAAGAATTTTTATTTTCCATAAAAATGCACCTCACTATAATTATTTTTAAACGCTTACTATTGAAAGTATGCTATTGATATATGTTTTTATAATGCCTGTACAATTTGTACAAGCATTATTTTAAAGTATCTTTTACTTTTTTTAAAAGAGCACAAAATATTTCTTGTTCTGTTTGTGTCAATCCAGACAATATTTCTTGTTCTGCTTTTTTTCTGTGTTGTTCTGACTGTTGACAATATTGTTGTCCTAATGGTGTTATTTTCACATATTTTATTCTTTTATCAGAAACATCTGAAAAACTTGTCACAAAACCTTTTTTCTCTAATCGTGCTATAATTCCAGCAGTAGTAGATTGTGCTAAATAAAGCTGTTTTTCTAATTGTTTTAAAGAAAGCTGCTTTTCTGTAATATTCTGTAATATTAAAAGTGTTTCCATTTGAGAAAATGTTAAATCTAATTTACGTAAATAATTATTTGCATTTTTTTCTAAAGAACTATGAATTTGTTTTATCAATATTCCACAGTCTATGTTTTGCTCCAACTATATCACCTCCCTTTTTATAAACAGTATACCATTATTTTTATTTTAAGTCAATAGCATACTTTTAATTTTTTTTATTAAAAAACCCCCTTTTTGTATAAAAAGGGAGCTTTTTATATTTTATTATTGATTTAGATAAACTTTTAGCATTTGTGCCACTTGAGCACGTGTTGCATTTCCTTTAGGAGAAAGTTGTGTACTACTTGTTCCATTTATCACACCAGTACCACAAGCCCATTTCATAGCTTCTAAGGCATAACTGCTAATATCATTTACATCTTCATAGTTTAATACCATATTTTGTGCTACACTGACATCTTTGCCTTTATACTGTGTATAACGATACAATATAGAAAGATCGGAAGAGCACACGTCTGAACTCCAGTCACCGCTACATATCTC
>CAJUJJ010000088.1 GCA_910586765.1 uncultured Clostridia bacterium | reverse complement strand
GATTTGCTCCCATTGATAATCACTTAATTCCCATTTTTGCATCATAACAACCTACCTTTTTATATTTTTTATTGCTTAGTATACCCTATTTTTTTAGTTGTTATTTCTTGTAAAATTTGTTTAAGTATACCGCCTAGTATGAAGGAATTACTTGAATATTTTCATTGGGATATTAATATGCAGAAAAAGTTTAAAGAAAATTACGAGGAGTCTATTCCTAGATTGATGAAAGAGGAAACATTAGTATTTTATTTATTGTATCAAGAAAGTACATTTGTAGGAATGGCAAGAATGTATGTTTGGAAAGAAGATATTGCGAAGGGAGAAGCTACATTATCTGGTATTTATATATTGCCTGAATTTAGAGAAAATGATATACTTCAACATTTGTTTGATATGTTAGTAAAAGAAGCAAGAAAAAGAAATTGTACTGTAATAAAAACTGTTGTAAGTAGAAACCGTGAGCAACTGCATAAATTAGGCTTTCAAGATTTGTATGATTATAATGATGAAGGAGCATATGGTTTAAGTAGTGAAATGGAATTACCACTTGTATAAAAAAGAGTACATAATATACTATAAATTTTGTGTGTAAAGAAAAACAAAATTATGATATAATCTTTAGTGTAGGGAAAAAAGATGAAATATAAATTTAATATATAATTTTTGCAAGTAAATTGACAGAACACAGCAGAGGGCGTAAACTAGATTTTAGTAAGAAAAAACATAAAAACCACTTTAAATAATGATAAAAATTTTTTGCATTTTTTATATTAAAGAGAGGGAAATGTGATTTTATGGAAAAAGAGAGATATGCGGAAATAAGAGGAATGGAAAAGATGTACGCAGCAGAACCAGAGTTTTCATTTTGGGGAATATTTTATCACATTATTTTTTTACAGGCGGAAGTAAAATCAGATGAAAATACTGGAGAATTGGAAAAGACTGTTATATTAGAATTAGAGAATATGGACCGTACTATGAGAGCAAAAATTTTGTTTGAAGGGGTTTCATTGTTTTATATGGCAGGATTGGACTCTGTAGGAGGATTTGATATTGACAAAAATCCAGATTATGAATTTGACACAGAAAAAAAATTCATGATAATAGATTATGAAAGTAATGCGATTTCTTTTTATTGCAAAGAGATAGAAGTATTGGAAGCAGAAAAAAGAAGGGCATAATATATGAGTGTATATAATTTTTTAGCAAGCGATGTAATGTTAGAAAATGTAAAAAATGATAAAGTAATGTTTTTTTCTGTAAAAGAGGCACTGGAAAGAGGAATTGTATTAAATAAAAAATTAATTGCAAATGTAGATGAAAATAAAAAAGATGTAATAATGTATTTTGAAAAAAAGGAAGACCTAGGAGAAATTGATATATGGCCTGAGGCAGAAGATATGAAAATATATTCTGATGATTATACTAATAAAAAATATCGTAGTAGATTGGACTGGGATTATACAGAAAAAAGAGCAGAACACTTGATAAATTATATAAAAAAACATTTAGAAAAAACAAAAGAAATAGAATTATGGGAAATTTGGCTGGGAGAAGAAGAAAAACCAAATATAGAATATTGTAAATTATGTGAATTAGATAATAAAAAAATAAAAAAAATATTTGGGCATGGTTTTAAACAACCTATGTGTTTGAAGGTTGTAAAAGAATAAAAGGAGTATTGATATGAACGAAAAGTGGCAAAACCTAAAACAATGGATAGAACAAAGTAATAGAATAGTATTTTTTGGAGGGGCGGGCGTTTCTACAGAAAGCGGTATTCCTGATTTTAGAAGTGAAAATGGTATTTTTATGACAATGAATGAATATGGCTTTTCACCAGAAAGGATATTGAGCCACTCCTTTTTTTTATCAAATCCAGAAATCTTTTTTCAATATTATAAAAAGAATTTGCTATATCCAGATGCAAAACCAAATAAAGCACATAAAGCACTAGCTAAACTGGAAAAAGAGGGAAAATTGCGTTGTGTTATTACACAAAATATAGACGATTTACATCAAAGAGCAGGAAGTAAAAAAGTTTTAGAATTACATGGAACATTGTATCAAAATTATTGTACAAAATGTCATAAAAAATTTGATTTAGAATATGTAACAAATCAGGAAGGTGTTACAAAATGTGATGCTTGTGGTGGAATAGTACGTCCTGACGTAGTGCTTTATGAGGAAGGATTAGATGACAATACAATTATGGAAGCAGTTGATGAAATTGCAAAAGCAGATATGTTGATAGTAGGTGGAACATCATTGAATGTATATCCTGCGGCTGGATTGATACGATATTATAAAGGAAATAAATTGGTTTTGATAAATAAATCAGCAACACAGTATGATAAGAGTGCAAATTTAATTATTTCTGATGCTATAGGAGATGTTTTAGGAGCAGTAACAGAAATATCAGAATAGTAATATAAAAAATTTTGAAAAAAAGAAAAATTAATGTTGACAAAATAGTTTCTGTTTGTTAAAATAAATACTGCACTGTGAACTTTGAAAATAAAATAACGTAGAAATAAAACACAACCCAAGTCTATTCAATGTTTTTATAGTTTTTCAAAAACTATACTATTTAACAAAAAAAGAAAAGAAGGTTTTAAAATGTTTGCTGATATTAAAGATGAAGTAAAGGAAATATTTGTAGATTTGTTTGACGTAAGTCAAGATTATTTACAATCACAAGTGAAGGAACTTGTGCCAGATGCTTTGACAGAGGTTGACAAACCTCATATCAGTATAAAAGACCTATAATATTTGTAGGTCAAAACCAGAAGTCAGTATAATCTGATGAGGTAGGATTTTAATATAAGAGTTTGATCCTGGCTCAGGATGAACGCTGGCGGCGTGC
>CAJUJJ010000087.1 GCA_910586765.1 uncultured Clostridia bacterium | reverse complement strand
GGCTTTAATCACAATACCAAAATTTCCCTCAATTGTTTAGGTTTACCCCCTAATACCAAAGGACTTTTTGTATTGTTCTGTATTTCTTGTCTTAGTACAGTTCCTAAATGATTGAACCCTTTCATATCCTCTCCAGCTCCATTTCCATTGTTTTTTCAAAGCCATTGTGTGTTACTCCTTCTACAATAAAATATCCCGATAAATTCCCAGCTACTAATTTTATTTTGTCTCCTTTTCTTATCATAGGTACATCAATAGTAGATACTGTTATGGTTTCTTCTGGCTTTCCTTTTTCTTTTAATATGTTTTGTGCTTCTTTTTCAGCGTCCTCTAGTGTTTTATTACTGTCTTTTGTTACAATTTCCTGTAATACACCATAGTCTAAATCTCCATCTATTGTTTTTAATAAAGGCGGTCTTTTATCTTCTTCCGATTTTCCATATACTAACACTTTTGTTACCAGCCCTTGTAATGTCAAGCGGTTTGTGGTACTTTCTACATTTTTACCATGAAAGTAATAAACATCTGTATTACTTCCTTTTTTTCTGATAAACAATGTATCTTTTTCAAAAAGCATAACATATTTACTGTCTAACTTTGTTTGTGCTTCGTCTAATACCGTTGTTAGCTGCCTGCTGATTTCCATATCTTTTAATGGTGTTTTGCCGTGTGTCCAACTTTCCCATTCATAACAAACAGAAATGCCCCATTCTTTACAAATATCCTCTACTAAAAACTGTGTACTTTTTCCACTAGAATAGTATGTATTCCCCTTGCTTTGTGTTAGATATATCATATTGTCATAAGCTGTAAATGATAATTCTTTTTCTAATGCACTGGTATAACTCCAATCCCACACAATTCCTCTAAAATATTCTTGTTCATTTACAAAAATTACTATTTGTGTACAAAGTTCTATCAAATCACTGATATATCCTTTATCAATTTTGATATTTGCAAGTGTAACTTCTGCTTTTTGTGCTATGCTGTTTTTCTCGTCTCCCCACGTCAATGAAGTACATAATCCTGTTAAATCCATCACTTCACCAGTATAAAAAAAGGCTTTTATGCTGTATTTCAGTTTTGTAATATCCACTTCTGCCATAATTATCACAACCTTTATTAATGCCCAATATACTTATCCATTTGTTGGTAATAGCAATACCTGCCCTACACTGATTTTATTTGGATTTGAAATGTTATTTAATGTTGCAATTTCTTGATACCTGTTTCCTGCTCCTAGTTTTGACTGTGCAATATCCCACAAACAATCTCCTTTTTTTACTGTATAAGAAGTATCTGCCTTTTTTTCTGGTCTTTGTTGTTCCTGTGGTGTTACTGCTTTTGTTGTGCCATCTTCATTGTCGTTCTCATTTCCTTCTGTACAAACTTTTAATTCTTTAGCATGAACAAATGAAATATCACAATCATAGTCTCCAAATCCTCCTGCATATGTCATAGTGTAGTTTTCTAAATAGACATCGTGATTGACTGGTGTTTCTGTAATAAGTAATCTGCATTTCTTCCCTCTATTTCTCAAATAAGAAAACCACGACTGCACCTTTAAAGGGTCGCCGTGACTTACTATAATGTAGGGATTTTGATAACTTCCATTTTGATTTTTCACTTGTCTTTTTTCACCTGGTATTTTGCAGCTCCATGACATTCTTGTCAATTCTTCTCCTAGAGGCTGCATTACCTCTCCAATATTCATAATATCGTAACTTTGAAATCTTGTAGCACACTCTACTTTTATTTCTTCTGGTAACATAGGAAATGTCATAAAATTCCCTGTGTCGCTTTCTGTTAATATTATTTTCACAATTATCACCTCAAATTCCTTTTTTCTTTTTACTTAAAAAAATATTTTTACGTAAATTACATAACTTTTGTTGACTTTACGTAAATTACGTAATATAATATTGTTATAGGAGGTGGTCAAATGAAACGCAGGGACTTAATAAAAAAATTGGAAGCTGCTGGATACCACATAGACCGAGATGATGGAAATCATACCATATACGAAAAAGAAAATGCACGTCCAGTACAAGTCCCAAGACATCGTGAAATCAACGAAAACACAGCAAAAGCAATACTAAAAGTAGCAGGGCTAAAATAAGCCCTGTTTGCTAAACAGTTATTAATAGATAAGGAGGGTATTACTATGGCAGAATATGTTTATCCAGCTATATTTCATACAAATGAAGATGGTTCTTTTACTGTTACCTATCCTGATTTACCAGGTTGCATTACAGAAGGCAAATCGTTAGCAAATGCTATGTATATGGCACAATCTGCTTTGACACAATGGTTAGAATACATTATTGATAAAAAGCAAGTCATTCCTTCTGCAAGTAATTTAAAAAGTATTGAAGTCACATCAGAAGAATTTGTAAATTTTATTTGTGTTGATATGAAAGACAATCGTGCAGTAAAAAGAACTGTAAGTATACCAAAATGGTTAGATGATAAAGCCATAGAAGCTGGATTGAGTTTATCTCGTGTATTGCAAGATGCACTAAAAGATAGACTAAACGCTTAATGTAATAAATCCCCTAAAAAATCATTAGGGGATTTATTTATATAAACTTTTTTCAATATTCTAATGCTTTTTTCAATTCTGCACTTTCTTCACAAACTCGTACAAAAGCCTGTTGATAGGTTAAATTGCTGTCTGATTTCATTAATTCTTGTATTCTTTGTTCTGCCTGTTGTTTTTGGCTACCTGCACCTGCTCTATTACTGCCATACTCTTTAAATATACCGCTTGCTTGTGTCATTTCTACCATTTCATCTAACATAGCGATATAGTCATTGTATGATTGTTCATTTGACTTTTTCAATCCATACAATTTTGCTGCTAATTCTTCTGTATTTTTTCCAATGACTTCATACTGTTTTGCTATGT
>CAJUJJ010000086.1 GCA_910586765.1 uncultured Clostridia bacterium | reverse complement strand
GATCTGGCATATCCTCTACTGTCAAATTTCCACTAAATAAATTTTCTAATGTATATTTTTGATCTATTACTTGTTCGCCTTTTATAGCTTTTGTAAAACCAGTATACCATCCATTCGTACAGCCTTTTAGATATTCAAAACGTCCACTAGTATGTTTATCAATTCTGTTTTTTTCTTCTTTTATGTTACTTTCTTTTTTAGATCCTCTTTCTAACTGTACCAAATAGTTTACCTTTGGAGCTGCTTCTTCCATCATTGTTTTAACCATTTCTGATGCTGGTATAGCAACTGCTGGGTGTCCTATATATCTCGCTGCTACTGTTGTTACTCCTCTGATGTAGATACCATAGGCAGACTGACAAACACGCTCCATTACTTCCATTTGCTTTTTTTGTTTTTTGGATACAATTTTACTTTTTTTAACAGTTGCCTTTTTTTTATTTTTTGTTGCTTTTGTTGCTTTTTTTCCTTTCACCACTGATAACGCCACTGATACCATTGCTACTGCTGTTGTTATAGGATTTCCTATCATTTTTGGCATAGCTGCTTGTAATGTCTTACTAAAAAATCCCATATTCCCCCTCTTTCATAGTAAACCATCTCATTGGTTTGCTATAAATTGTCTGATTTTACAATGTAATATGAAATAGTATTACTCCCCTATAAAACTTTGCTGCCATTAACACTTACGAAATTTTATAATATCTGTAAATCCAACTCGTTTTTTATATGATATATTTCTTCTTCTTTCAATCCTATAATACAAATTTCAACTATTTCATTCGATTTAGATATTCCAATATATACCTTATCTATTTTAACAAAAGTAATACTTTTTTCATCAGAAAGTATAATTTTAACACCATTTAAAAATAAATATGTAAAAAAATTAGAACACTCAATTTTTTCAACTAATGAATCTATTTCAATGTCTAAGTTTCCAACAGTAACTTTAGATTCCTCTATTATAAGTTTCTTTTGAAAAAAATTATATTTTTCACTTAATAATAATGTGATTTTTTTTATAAAACAACTTTGCATACCTATTACAATTTCTAAATGTGATTTTTTTCCTTTAGAATATGAAATATATTTAACTCCTTCTTTTTGTTCATTAAATATTATTTTTAATGGTATATATTCTTCTAAAATAAGTTTTGTTGTTATTTTTATATTTTTTATTAAAGTGTATTTCATTTTCTCCTCCTTAATGCCATCCATTAAATTGTGCATGTTTTACTACGGGTAACTGTCCTTTTTTCCTAGGTTTAGAAAAAATAAATTCCCAATTTCCTTGTATTATTATTTCTTCATATTTAATATTTCCAATTGTTGCTTTTTCTAAAGAACCATAAAAATCACTAATAAGTTCTTGTGTGTACAAATTAGGATTAGTATATGCTGTTCCACTTCCATTAACATAAGTAGTTTTATTTTTAATACTCATTTTACTTATTACATCTTCATATATATGTTCTGTAGCATTACCATGTACCCACATTCTTTGTTCATTTACTGCAACTTCAAACGATCTTGGAATATTAGTATTTGGATAATTTGGTTGTGTAGCAATTATATTATCCCATACAATTTCTTTTATAGGTTCTTCTAGTGTATTCAGATTATTTTCTATGTCTTTTACCTTAGTTTCATTTACAGCAGGACTTGTATGTACGCCATCTCCTGTTTTTTTGCTGTATTCTCCTACTACCTTTTTTGTAGCATCTCCTACTTCATTCTTAGTTTCACCTACTGTTTTATTCTTTACTTCTTTTGCTATTTTATCTTTTACATCATCTTTTATCTCATTTTTTACAGCATTTTTTACTTTATTTTCAGTTACGTCTATTGCTTTATTCTTTGCTTCCTCTACTATTTTATCCTTTGTTAAATTTACTGCCTTATTTTCTGCAAATTCCCCTACTGTTTCTTTTGCTGTATTTTTGCTTGTTTTCTGCAGTATATCTTTTATAGACTTTTTGTCATTAGGAGGAAGTATTGCTTGATAATTGTTTTTTTTCAGAACATTGATATTTCCTCCTGCTGTTACCATATTTTTTAGCCAGCCTTCATTCATAGGCAAATCTTTTGGCATCCACTTTTTCACTGTTTTTACATCTGGTATCAGTTCTTTTATCGTTTTTTTACCAGCCTCTTTTATTGCTGTTTTACCAGTAGTTTTAGTAACTGTTTTGGTGATTGTCTTTCCAGCAGTTTTGGTAACTGTTTTGGTGACCGTCTTTCCAGCACTTATTGTTAATTTTTTTGCTCCAGTTTTTAGTCCAGTTACAATAACTGCTCCACTGCCTGCTGTTAAAGCATCTACTGCTACATCTCCAACAATTTCTCCTACATCTTCTGCCATATCCTGCGGTGTACTTCTCCATACTGCGTCTACTGCATCATTAAATTTTCCACTAACAAATTCTTTTGTGCTCTCCCATGGATGTTCTATAAAATCTGAAGCTCCACTTGAAACTGCATCCCATACTTTTCCTGGTTCTGTCACAAGTGTTTTTACAGTATCAAATGTACCTTTTGCACTATTCCATACACCTCTTGAAAGTGCTCCTTTTGTTGCTCCCACCATATTGATAAGCTCTGGTATATCTGGTATATCTTCTATTGTTAAATTTCCACTAAACAAGTTTTCTAATGTATACTTTTCATCTATTACCTGCTCTCCATTGAACGCTTTCCAATAACTATCATAATATCCTTCAACATATTCTGCACCTTTTTTAGCATACTCTAAAATGTTGCCTTCTTTTTGTTCCTTTACAGCATTTTCTTTTTTAGCTCCTGTTTCTAACTGCACCAAATAGTTTACCTTTGGAGCTGCTTCTTCCATCATTGTTTTAACCATTTCTGATGCCGGTATGGCAACTGCTGGGTGTCCTATATATCTCGCTGCTACTGTTGTTACTCCTC
>CAJUJJ010000085.1 GCA_910586765.1 uncultured Clostridia bacterium | reverse complement strand
CAGTTGCACCGGTTGCCCCAATAGGACCAGCTGCTCCAGCAGGGCCAGTTGCTCCAGCAGGGCCAGTTGCACCAGTTGCACCGGTTGCCCCAATAGGACCAGCTGCTCCAGCAGGGCCAGTTGCTCCGGCTACACCGGTTGCTCCAGTTGGGCCAGTTGCACCAGCAGGACCAGTTGCTCCGGCTACACCGGTTGCTCCAGTTGGACCGGTTGCTCCAATAGGACCAGCTGCTCCAGCAGGACCAGTTGCTCCAGTAGAACCTTGAGGTCCAACATCACCACGAACACCTTGAATACCCTGTATACCTTGTGGTCCCATAGGGCCAGGACAGCCAGTATCTCCTTTAACACCTTGCGGTCCCATAGGACCCTGTGGTCCTACAGGCCCACGTTCACAACAAATAGTATGACATTGATTTTGATGATTGTTACATAAATTTCTATAATCCATAAAAAATACACCCTTTCGAATTGTATGAAAATATACTTAAAACACATCTTTTATATAGATATTTTATGCTTGTTCAAAATATTTGTTACATACTTCCAAAAGTGTGGCCATATTATTAAACATTAAAATTGTATTCTGTTTCTATTTATGTTATAAGCTTTTAATCAAGTATTTCTATCATTAAAATTTTCATAAAAAGAACTTGTTTTTTATAATTTTTATTTATTTCAGTATAATGTATAATATTTCTTAATAAAAAATGGACAGAATACTCTGCCCATCAGCTTATTGAAAAACATTGAGAGCGTTGCTCTCAAACTCTCACTTCTTTCTTAAAAGAAAGAAGCAAAGAACTTTAAACGGAAACTATGTTTCCTTAAAAAGTATTGATTTTACAAGAAAAAACGTTAGTTTTTCCAATAAAGTTTTTTGTCCAACTTTTTTTCAAAAAAGTTAGTAGATTTAGGCAATGCCCAAGTGTTTGAATTTATAATTCTTTTTTATTATTTTCGCCAGGAGTGGTAACAATCACTTTTTCTGGTGTAATCACTAATGCACCTTTTGCTGTTACTGCCCCTTTGAACATATCTTCAACCATTTTTTTAAATGTATTTACAACATCTCCTTCTGTCACATACTCAGCAGTTCCTTTAATTTGATAGCCTTCTAAATTAGAAGCATTACAAGCAGATACTGCAATTTTTCCATTTGCTTTTATATTATTTAATGTTGTTTCTAAAAATACATCACCTACTAATAACTTGCCATCTTCTGTTACATCTTTAAATGCGACAGGAACAGCATTAGGTTCGTCAGAATAAGTTGCAATATACCAAATTTGTTCTTTTAAAAGTTTTACCACATTTTCACTCATTTTCATAATAATAACCTCCGTTTTTTATATACTTTGTTTGTTTTTTCTTATTATAAATAAAGTTTATTAAAAATAAAATACATTAGTAAATTCAATAGTTACTAATAAATTACATAGTAACTATGAAAATTATTGGTATTGTATTTTGACGCATAAAGTATTACAATATTATCGACATATGACGGAAATGGAGGAAATCAAATGGCAAGACCACACAGATGTAGAAGAATTTGCAAAGAACCTATTTACAATAATTTTGTTCCATATGGAATTTGCTGTGATAGTAAAGTAACATTAACAGTAGATGAATATGAAACAATTCGTCTGATTGATTTAGAAAAATTAAATCACCAACAATGTGCTAATCAAATGGATATTTCCAGAACTACTGTAACAGAAATCTACCAAACTGCAAGACAAAAAATTGCAGACAGTATTGTAAACGGAAAGCCACTTTTTATATTGGGTGGCCATTATCGCATTTGTGATGGTTCTGCAAACCGTTATTGTCATAAAAATTGTATCAAATCAAACAATTTAAAAGAAGTTGTAAATCAGAAGGGAGTAAATGAAATGAGAATAGCAGTTACTTATGAAAATGGAAATGTATTTCAGCACTTTGGTCATACAGAACAATTTAAGTTATATGATGTGGAAGACAATCAAATAAAAACAGAACAGATTGTAAATACAAATGGTCAAGGACATGGTGCATTAGCAGATTTTCTTACAGATAAAAAAGTAGATGTATTGATATGTGGCGGTATTGGAGGAGGAGCAAAATCTGCATTGAATGAAGCAAAAATACAACTTTTCGGTGGGGTATCAGGAGAGGCTGACAATGCTGTAAAAGATTATATTGCAGGAAATCTAAAATTTGATGCAAATGTTCATTGTGACCATCATGAGCATGAACATAAAGGACATTGTAATGAAAATAAGCACCATTGCTCTGGAAATAGCTGTAAATAAAACTGTTTTTTGATAAGGGGACATATTGTCCTCTTTTTTAGTATACATTCAATAGTATAATAAGGAGTAAATTATGTCAAATAAAAAATGTATTTCCATAAAAAAGAAATTGACAAGTTATATGTCAAAACACTTTTCAGATTTTTTGTTTGTAGGAAGTTACAGCAATTTTTATGCTTTTCGTCGTGAAAATCAATGCGGAATTTATGACTATATTATAATTCAAAAAGAATTTTTTGAAGGAATACTTTCTATTATAATTACAGAAGTTGCAAGTTGTTACAACAAAAATTATAGAGCAATACCTCATTTTATTGTAGGCTATGATACAGACATAGCAGTACTTATAACAGGAAAAAATACTTATAATACTGCTATTGGTTGGCATAGTATTGAAAATAATGCAGAACAGTTAAATGATTTGTTTGAATTAATAAAAAAAGATATTGATAATTATGTAATGGATTATTTCGAAAAATGTCATAAAAAAATAAATTCTGATAAATATATGACAGTTATGAATTGCTATGTTCAGGCTCAGTTTAAAATGCTGTGTGATGATGAAATAAATTCAATAAAACAATATTTAGTAGATGTAAATAAAACATACTCTGCATATAGAAAAATGTGTAAAAAGAATGGTTTAAAAGAAAGTAAAGCATATTTTGACAATATTGCAGTACACACTACAATACAAAAATGGCTGATAGATATTCAAAAAATATTAGGCGGTATACTTAAACAAATTTTACAGGAAATAACAACTAAAAAAATAG
>CAJUJJ010000084.1 GCA_910586765.1 uncultured Clostridia bacterium | reverse complement strand
AAATTTTTGAAATTTTACAAAAAGTGAAAAAAATCTATTTTCTCAAAAAGTATACTTTTTGACAATTTTTACTATGGCATTACCTTAATTTTCAATGCTTTTTTCACTTCTATATAACACAAAATTACTCTATTTTATGTATTATTTTAAAAAAAGTTCCTTTACACATTTTGTTATTTATACATTTCTATAGTAAATATCATTATTTTGCTTTAAAAATCAGCATTTTACCAATATTTGTACGTTTTGTTTTCATTCTATTTTTTTGTTCAATTTGCATAAACATTGAATAATATGTATTTTTGTGCTATAATTTTTAAATTATAGTAATAAAAAAAGAGGAGGAAAAACAAATGGAAGATTTTTCAATATTGGATAAATCTCAACAAAAAGAAGGTGGAATGTATGGAGTAATTGACGTAGGTTCTAATACCATTCGCCTTTGTATTTATGATGTATCAGGAAATGACATTTATCCTATGCTGAATAATAAAACAACAGCAGGACTTGCAGGTTATGTAAAAAAGGGGAAAATGAGCAAAAAAGGTATTCAAAAGGCTTGTGATGTTTTAAACAAATATAGAGAAATGACAGAGCATTTCCCACTAAAAGAACTTTTTGTATTTGCTACAGCATCATTAAGAAACATTTCTAATACAGATGAGGCATTACAAACTATTACAACGGAAACAGGACTTTCTATAGATGTGCTAACAGGATACCAAGAAGCAACATTTGACTTTATTGGTGCAGCACACTCTATCAATTTGGATAGGGGACTTTTGCTGGATATTGGTGGCGGAAGTACAGAATTGCTAGTGTATGAAAGGGGAGAAATACAAAATGCAGTTAGTTTGACATTTGGTTCTCTTTCTATGTTTTCTAATTATGTATCTGGACTGTTTCCTACTAAAAAAGAGAAAAAAGAAATAGAAGATGTTGTAAAAAAAGAATTGAAAAAAATAAAATTTTTAAATAACAAAACATTTGATAATGTCATAGGTATAGGTGGCTCTATTAGGGCAGCTAAAAATATGAACAATGATATGTTTGAAAAACCAAAAGATAACAGTGTAATTATTGCGGAAGATGTGCCAAAATTATTAAAACAATTTAAAGGTGATGAAAGTGAAGTATTGAGAACTGTATTAAAAGTGTCACCAGACCGTGTGCATACGCTCATACCAGGTATGATTGTAATGAATACAGTATGTGAATATGTAGAATGTAAAGATATTATTATGAGTCCTTATGGTGTTAGAGAAGGATATTTATATCAAAAACTGTTTTCAGAGCAATTAAAATAATGAAACAATACAAATGAAAAGGGGAGGCATTTCATTGTGTTATAAAATGATTGTGCTGGATTTAGATGGCACATTAGTCAATTCAGAAAAAAAGATTTCTGAAAAAAATAAAAAGGCATTGCAAAAAGCAATACAAAAAGGTGTAAAAGTAGTTTTAGCATCAGGCAGACCAGTAAAAGGTGTATTGCCTAAAGCGATAGAGTTAGAACTAGACAAAAATAATGGCTATATACTTGCTTTTAATGGAGGAAGAATTATAAACGTTACAACAGGAGAATGTCTTTTTGAAGCAGATTTGCCAGAGGGGCATTTGCAAGAAGTATATGAACTTTCCAGAAAGTGTAATATTGGTTTAATGACATATGAAGGAAATGATAAACTCATAACAGAAGATGATAATGAATATATACAACTAGAATTAAGAGTAAATGAACTAGAAAGAATAACACCAAAGAATATAATAGAATATGTTACATTTCCAGTAGCAAAATATTTGTTGGCTGGAAAACCAGAAAATGTAGAAAAGGCAGAAACTATATTTAAACAAGCACTTTCTAAAGAATTGAATATATTTCGTTCAGACCCTTTCTTTTTAGAAGTTTTGCCACTGGGGGTAGATAAGGCATATGGCTTGGAAAAGCTGATTAAAATATTAGGTATTTCAAAAGAAGAAGTCATTGCCTGCGGTGATGGCTATAATGATATTACAATGCTCCAATTTGCAGGGCTTGGTGTAGCGATGGAAAATGCTACAGAACAAACAAAAGCTGCCGCAGATTATATTACATTATCTAATGATGAAGATGGTATTGCAGCAGTGATAGAAAAATTTATATTATAATTCATTTTGTACTGTAATTAATAATGTAATAAAAAATTAAAATGCACTTATTTTTTTAATTGGGTGTGTTAGATTGTTTTTTTAATATCATACAAATCTTTAGTTGTACTGTATATTAGTCTGTTAAAAAGTCAGCTGATAAGCTGACTTTTTTTACGCTAAAAAATAATCACCTTAAATATAATGTAGTTGTCAATTTGATGCTGACAAGAATACATAAATAAAAATTCGAGAAGCAAAAGGATAGCTTCAATTCTCGGAAATGCAATATTTTCAAATCTATTTCAGTATTCAATTTTTTGATAATTACAGGTATTTTCTAAATGCTTTTTTCATTTTCAAAGCAATATCCATTATCCAGTCAAATTGTTCAGACCAATTATCCTTATCCTCGAAATTAGCCGAATGTGTTATAAGTATTCTGCTGGCTTTTTTATTTGGCAATTCACGCCAGTCAAGTTCCATGTTCATCTCTGTTTCAATTTCTTTTTTGTGAGAGTAGAATTTATGGAACAGCTCTTTATTATCAGAAATATACCACTCAACTACAATCAAATTATCTTTACGAATCTGATTGATGCTGATATGGCAAGCAGAAGAGCCAACACTCATTGTCATCCAATGGTCTGTGCTTGCCTTTCTCTTATTAAACTGCTTTGAAAATGTGTTATTTTGAAATACATAATCATTAAAAGCAACCCAATAATCGTATCTTGCCTGTAGCGTAGGAGAATTACTTGTATTTCGCTTAATCTGCTTCGTCCAGTCATTTGGCTTTTCTACCACTTCAAATTTAACCGCAATATCAGAACTTCCAATTTGATATAATTTGATTTCTACCAAGAAGAATGCAATATTTTCATCAGTGTGATTGTTCAACCATTCAATTGCTGATTGATGTTCTTCTCTGGCTCTTTTAACAACCCAAATCACAATATCAGCAGATTTGCCAGACGCATAGGTTATCAGTTTTCCGCTACAATAAATATGTACAAATCTGTAAAAATCTATAATATTTATACTATGGTATTTCTCACAAAATACCTTCCTATTTCAACGTATCCGATTTTGCCAAAGCTACTTTCGTTTGATATAATACTCCATAGGCTTAAATTCCCCAGTAGCGATAGGTACATATCTGCATTTTCTTTTCAGT
>CAJUJJ010000083.1 GCA_910586765.1 uncultured Clostridia bacterium | reverse complement strand
AAATAACTTTATATATTTATAGTATATAAATATATAGTATATTATTATATAATATATATTTTTTTAATATTAAGTTGTTATTATTGATTAAGAAGGAAAAATATATAAAACTTTTTGAGAAATCTGAAACGCGGAAAAAAGTATACTTTAAAATATAAGAGGTGTTATGATATGAAGATATATAATATAGATATAGATGAAATTTATGAAGAAGTAGCAAAAAATTCAGTATATTCTGTAGATAAAATAAAGCAAATGGTGCAACAAACATTAAACGAGGCTTATGAAAATCCTACAGAAGAACAGAAGTTATTTCAAGATATTGTCCCAAGAGAGGGAAAAGTCTCCACTTTTGAAGAATTTGCAACATTTTTTATTAAAATATTTATGGCGAAACACTAAAACATTAAAAACATAGATTAGGTGAAACCTACAAAAAAGCAGCTCATATCTCATCTCAAGCTGCTTTTTTGTTTCTTATATTTTTAAATTGATATTGCCATTATTGTTTTTATTTTTTGCTTTTTCAATACGCATTTGTTGTATTTGTTTTTGTTCTTGTCTTTTCTGTTTTATTGCTTCTTGTTTTTTCTCTTGTATCTTTTTGTTTTCTAAGCGTTTTGTTTGTTCTTCTTTCAATTCCTTCCAACCCTTTACATCATCACCTGAAGTAACAGTTGTAGAAGCTATCATTGTTATATTTCCTGTACTATCAATGCTCCAACTTTCTGAATAATCTACTAATTTCGCACCAATAGCACTTGCATTTGCTTTTGCACTTGCATAGCCATTTTGATAGCTTTCATTATAAAAAGAAAGATTTTGCTCCAATTCTTTTGCTTTCTCTGCATTATTTGCACATTCCCTCAAATATGCTCCTGATATTGCCACGCTTCCATTTTTTACACAATTATATTTTTTTGACAGATAATCAGAATAATCTGAAACATTGCTACTTTTCTGTTGTATTTCTTCTTTTTTATTTAATTCTGACTTTTCTGTTGTTTCATTTTTCTGTGAAATATATGAATTTTTATACGCATTATTATAATAATTTCCAATTCCTGTAATTGCCATATATATGCCCCCTTTATATTGTATTACATTTTTTGTATTATTTTATACACGAAACACTTTATAAAAATATCGACCATTACCAAAAAAAGTTAATCGTTATAATAGTATATTTACGATTTTAATTCTACAAATTTTGTTGCTATTTTTTGTGTAAAAGCGGCATCGTGTTCTACAAATAGCATCGTTGGTTGATATTGCAAAAGAAGTTTTTCTATTTGTATACGAGAAAGCACATCTATAAAATTAAGAGGTTCGTCCCATATATACAAATGAGATTTTTGACAAAGACTTTTTGACAAAAGCACTTTCTTTTTTTGTCCTCCGCTAAAGTCTTCTATTTTTTTATCAAACTGTTCTCTTGAAAAACCTAGTTTTCTCAATATCCCTAAAAACAAACTATAGCTAATATCTTCTTTTTCTGCATATTGTTGTAATGTGCCTTTTAAATCACTGGTATCTTGATTGACATAAGAAATATTTAATCCACTTCCTTTTTGCATTTCTCCCTCAAAAGCAATTTGTTCCCCCAATATCCATTTTAAAAGACTTGTTTTTCCTGTGCCATTTTTACCTTGCAATGCTATTCTATCCCCTTTTTGTATACAAAAGCTAATAGGTTCAAATACTCTTTTTTGTCCATAATATAATGACACATTTTTACATTCCAACAATGTTTGTTTATGATACTGCAAAGGAGTCAATTTTAAAATTTCCTCTTTTTCTATATTTCGAAGTAATTTTGATTTTTGTTGTATTGCTTCTTCTTTTCTGTTTGCAATAGATTGAGAACGTTTCATCATTTTTGCTGCTTTATGCCCTATATAACCCTTATCAGGCTTTATTCCAGAACTATCTCTACCTGTCTTTTTTGTTTTCTCTACTTTATCAGACCATTCTGCTGTTTTTTTTGCTGCTGCAGCCAATGTTTTTATCTCTCTTTTTCGTTTTTCATTTTCTGCCAATTCAAAAGCATCTTGTCTCTGTTTATTTTGCTGCCAAGTGCTAAAATTACCTTTCTGCAATGTAATATCTTGTCTATTAATAGAAAGTATGTGGTCTATTACATCATCTAAAAACTGTCTATCGTGGCTGACTAGCAAAAATCCTTTTTTACTTTTTAAATACTTACTTACCGTTTTTCGTCCTAAGCTATCTAAATGATTTGTAGGTTCATCTATCAGCAAAAAATGATTTTCCTTTAAAAACAATACTGCTAAAAGCACTTTTGTCTGTTCTCCATTGCTCAAACTATCAAATGCTCTCCATAATACATCTTCTTCTACTTCTAATAATGACAATTCTTTTTTGATTTGCCAATATTCACATTCTGGTGCAATTTCTTCTATTATTTCAATAGTATTTCTTTGCTTTTGTGGTATGTCAAAAGGAAAATAATCAAATATAACAGAAGCTGAAATCGTTCCTCTATATTCATATTGTCCTAAAAGTAATTTTAAAAAAGTGGTTTTTCCTTTGCCATTTCTTCCTGTAAAACCTAACTTCCAATCTGTATCTAACTGTAATGAAACATCGTCAAATATGACATCATAGCTGCCATCATATCCAAATGTTAAATGAGAAATTTGTATCAAAGACATTGTATCTCCTCCTCACATCAAAAACACTCTACAGCAGCAAAAAACACAAAAAAAATCCCTTGAGAAAATGCTCAAGAGATAACAATGCCCATACAAAAATAAAATTATGCTCTGTTATTTTATTGAGTTAACGTGTCATTTTCCTGCTGTGCATAACAAAAATAAGGTCCAACAAAAAAACCTTCTTTGTTACTATACAATTATTATCTGCAAGAAAATGTAATTATCACACTGTCAACTCCTTTACTAAATATTGTATTCATCATAACAAAACAATACTTTTTTGTCAATACTAATTTTTATCTGGGAGTGGCTAAACAAGCATTTTAAAAGGGGAACTTTTTTCACTTGTGAAAAGTTCCCTCGTCGCTTTGCTCACTGTCTCAGCTTCGCTTCGGTCGTTGCAGAACAAACGTCCACTGGACGTTTGTTCTGCAACTCAAACTCCACCAACTTTTATGGAAAACTTCGTTTTCCTAATAACAAACAGAAATAAAAATTATTTTTAAAACTACTTTTTTTTGATACTCCCTTTTATCTTATCCATATGATGCCATTACTTGATATTGCTTATAATATACACTATAATGGAATATAGGAGGTATATAACTGTTAATAAAAACTTATAAAAAACTATATAAAGTGTTGAGTTTTATAA
>CAJUJJ010000082.1 GCA_910586765.1 uncultured Clostridia bacterium | reverse complement strand
AATAGAACGCTTTTTCAACCGATTAAAACAGTTTAGAAGAATAGCAACAAGATATAACAAACTACTATTTTCATTTTTATCATTAGTACAACTTGCTGTAGTTTTAATTACAATACCAAAATTCCCTTAATTGTTTAGGTTTACCCTCTAGAAAAATAAATTACAATATATAAGTAGAATAAAATGTATTATTTTTGAGTGGATAATGAAAATGCACATTAAAAACCAACTCCTAAAAAATTAAAAAAATATTGACTTTTCTAACAGATACTTGTATAATTTTATTTGAAGGTACCTGTTATAAATAAAGTAAAATAAAAATATAAAAAAATAAATAGTGAAAAGGCACTATAAACATTATAGCGATAAGTCCTATGGAGATTAAAATCTGTAGGGCTTATTTATTTATATTTATTAGAAATTTTATGAAATGGAGATGAAAAAATGAAACAAAAAAATGAAAATTACTGGCTTTTAGACGCACCAGTTACAAAAGCTATATGGCATATGGCAATTCCAATGATGCTTGGAATGTCAGTAAATATTATTTATAATATTACAGATACATTTTTTATTGGTAAATTAAATGATACTGCAGCTTTAGCAGCAATTACACTTCTTTTGCCATTTACAACAATTTTAATGGCTATTGGAAATTTGTTTGGAACAGGTGGAAGTACCTTGTTTTCTAGACTTTTAGGTAGCAAAAATGATGAAAAAGCAAGACAATGTTCTGCTACCACATTATGGCTATCAGTTGTTTTTGGACTATTGGCTATGGTAATATCATTGATTTTTAGAAATCGTATTACTTTGCTTCTTGGTACTGATGCAAATACATTTGACTATGTTAAGCAGTACTTAATATTTTATGGAATAGGTGCACCATTTGTTATTGCTAATTTTACATTAGAACAATTAATTAGAGGAGATGGCGAGTCTGTTGAATCCATGATTGGTATGATTATAAGTGTTGGAACAAATATTGTTCTTGATCCTATTCTTATGTTTGGATTAAAACTTGGTATTCGAGGTGCTGCCATTGCTACAGTACTTGGAAATGCTACAGCTGTTGTTTATTATGTTATTTGTATTCAACGTGCAAATAAACAATTATCTGCTATGCCTCAATATTTTAAACCTGAAAAAATGATGTTAAAAGAAATTTTTTCAGTTGGTTTTTCTGCAATGTTATTGGATATTCTTTTAATTATTTCAAGTATCATGTTTAACTATTATGCACTGAAATATGGAGATTATGTACTTGCTGGATTTGGAATTTCCCAAAAACTTGTACAGATTGTTGATTTAATCGGTATGGGACTTTATATAGGAGTAATTCCACTGATTGCTGTGGCACATGGTGCGAAAAACAATGAACGTATGAAAGAAATTATCAAAAAAACTACAATGTATCTGGCTTTATTGATTGCCGGACTGTTTCTAGTACTTTTTATATTTAGAAACTTTATTGTTCAATGTTTTTCGAATGATCCAAATGTTATTCATATAGGAACTTTTATCTTAACAGTTCAGCTTTGTTCTTCTTTCTTTGCTGCAGGAGCAGGTATTCTTACAAGTATCTTTCAAGCAAAAGGAAATGGAACACCAGCCATTGTAATGTCTGTTACGAGAGGTCTTATACTAATACCTTCAATTATTATTGGAAATTATCTATTTAAAGTAAATGGAGTTATTTTCTCATTACTTATAGCAGAAACGATTTCATGTATAACAGGTTGGGTATTATATAAAATTATTAATATAAAGGATTCTAAAAAATTTGAACAATAATAAAAAACATTTAAGTGATAAAATATAGTATTTTATTTAATATCATCATCTATATAAAGTACAATTTTTGTAGATGATTAAAATAAAAATCCAAAATATTTAATTAATTTACAAAGAGAAGTTGCACAAAAAAAATTAAAAGAACAACAGCAAAAAGCAGACGAAATAAATGATACAACCAGCACAGAGAAAAAAGAGCAGAAAAAACAACAATTCTTTATTGACAAAGGTTTACAGGAACAAATGTGTAAAGCCACCATTTTGAGAAATATTAACTATCGATTTTTGGCAGAAAATGAAAGAACAAAATATAACATACAGTTAATTAACAACATGGTAGACATTATGGTAAGCGTGATAATAAGCAATAAAACAACAATACGCATTAGTGGAGAAGAAATTCCTCAAAAAATGGTAAAAGAAAGATTATTGAAATTAAATTCCGAACACATAACATATGTATTGGAATGTCTGAACAGAACAAAAAACAAAATACATAACATAAGAGCCTACTATATTTCCGCATTATATAATGCTCCCGAAACAATAGACGCTTATTATCAGGCAGAAGTTAACTATGATATGTATAGATAATCAAAAAGGGCAGTAACAACTTGTTGCTGTCTTTTTTGATTGGCGCTTTAGCGTAATAAAACTCCTAGTTCTACTAGGGGTAAACAAAAAACTTTAGTATATAAAATAAAGAACCTCCTGTTATAATATAAATGAGGGTTTGGCAACCGTATAGAAAAATAACAGGAGGTTTTTGACATGAAAAATGAAATAAAAAGCACATCAACATCACATTCAAAATATAGATGCGAATATCATATTGTTTTTGCTCCAAAATATAGGAGAAAAATAATTTATAAAGAATTAAGGGAAGATATAGGACAAATACTAAGGAAGTTATGTAATGAAAAGAAGGTAGAAATAATAGAAGCCCAAGCATGTCCTGATCATATCCATATGCTAGTAAGCATACCACCCTATCTAAGTGTA
Source organism: uncultured Clostridia bacterium (assembly GCA_910586765.1). Taxonomy (GTDB): domain Bacteria; phylum Bacillota; class Clostridia; order Lachnospirales; family Anaerotignaceae; genus Coprocola. The sequence goes on along the minus strand of CAJUJJ010000082.1, from coordinate 708 downwards.
GCACAATTTGTAGGTTTTCTCAAGAGTAAGAGTGTATTGCAAATATTTGATAGACACGCAAATTTAAAATATAAATATGGCAGAAGAACGTTTTGGGCAAGAGGATATTATGCAGACACAGTAGGAAGAAACGAAAAAGTGATCAAAGAATATATAAAAAATCAATTAGAGTAAGATTATATGGTAGATCAAATATCGTTAAAAGAATACATAGACCCGTTTACGGGTAACAAGAGAGAATAAGGCAAAAAGAAACAGCCACTTGAAGTGGCTGCCCGGAATAATAATGCGATGTTAAACCTTCAGTATCCCCTTTTAGGGGATTAGCAAGTAATACCCCTTCTAGGGGTTGGTCAAGCCACTAGTTTACTAGTGGCTTTGATTTAAAGTAAATTACAATTTTGCAATAGTAAATATAATCTTCTTCTCTTTCTCTGTCATATAGCTCATTTCTGTCAAAACGGCCAACTTCTTCTACAAATACAATTTTTTCTTTTTCGTCATATTTTGTTTTTATTTTTCGTGCAATATCTTCTGCTAAATTTCCTAAACATTTTCCATTTTTATTACAAACATGAAATGCTGGACTTTCTTCATATATATATATTCTTTTAAAAATAATTCTTCCCCATTACGCAAACGACATAAATAATAGAGGGTGTAATTAAAATAATGAAAAAGGAAATACTAATAACAAAGGAGATGTTA
>CAJUJJ010000081.1 GCA_910586765.1 uncultured Clostridia bacterium | reverse complement strand
TGCTTGTAATGTCTTACTAAAAAATCCCATATTCCCCCTCCTTCATAGTAAACCAAAGGTCATTTCATTGCAATACTAATTAATTCGAACTTCTTTTCCTGCAATATCCACCATTTGATTTACTGTAATCTGGCTGGTTTTGCATTTAAACACAATTTCTTCTTTTGCCACCAAAAATATCTGGTCACCTGCCTGAAAATCAATATTCTGGTCGCTTTTTAAAAGTATAGGTTCTGTACTAATGATTTGAATACCATTTTTTTCGTTCAGTCTAATATAAATAACGTGCTTTTCTCCTGTTTGCTCATCTGTTCCATTACAGCAAGTAATCAATATTTCTTCTGGGCTGAATTTTAATTCTTTTCCGTTTTTTGTTCTGAAATACTTTACTGCTGGGTCGCTCATTCTGTCGCCACCTTTTTCCAAAACTCTCAATGAGTTTACTCCAACAGCGTCTTTTTCTTCTTTTGTCGGAAAATAAATCATAACGGTATCATCTACTTCTGGCATACAATACCAACCACTGTTACCCTCTGCGGTATAGCTCGTGGTATAAGGGAAGGGATATGCTTCTTCTTTTTTTGTTTGCTCTGCATCTATTTCAAGCTGTACTTTTACAGTATCTTGTATTGCTTCCAATACTCTGCCTTTCAAAGACAAGCCAATAATGCCCTCATGATACAATTTGTCCTGTGTAAAACTGTTTTCATTGGAAAGTATGTATTCATATACCAATACACCTTGCTGCATTTTTGCTGTTTTTTGTTTGATATAAAGTGGAATATTTTGAAACATCACAGTATCGCCTATTTCAAAATCTTTATCTGTTTCAATATAAAATACTACTGCATCTAATTCTTTTAAATTTTTATTCTCATTTTGTGATGATTTTAAATATTGTTCTACATTTTTTGAAATGCGATAATGATACTGGTTTAAATTTCCTCTATTCTCTCCTTTGGGCATACCTATTGTAAATTTAGGCTTGTCTGTTAAATGAAATGGAAAAAGTGCCGCTTGAAAATGAGAGGAAACTCTTTTTATAAATTCCCAATCTGTTTCCTGATACTGCATAATAAAATTTTCTATTGCTTTTCCTTTTGTTACATTGTCTATCACATCGCTGCCCTGATATTCTTTTATTACTTTTTTAATCATATCAATATAAGTCATAGCTACATTTTGAAAAGAACGAGATACTTTTTTTATGTCAAGCAAATAAGTATTAGAAAGTGCTTGTATCTCCAGAAAATAAACACCTTTTTGTTTTTCTATTTCAATATTTGTAACAACACCTTGAAATAAAAGTTTTGGCTTTTCTCCTTTTTGCTGCAATGCAATTTGTGTGCCTGATTTTGTATCATAAATGTCATTATCTTTTTGTTCATCATAAAGCAATGCTGTCATATGTAAACTGGTATGCTCATTTAATTGCTGTTTGATTTCTAATTGCTGCAATGCTTTTATGGTATACTGCTGTATTCCTAACTGTAAATATGTATAATTCATATATCAAATTCACTCCTTATTTACTTTTTATTTTTATCACACCACCCAACATACAAGGCACAATACAAATATTTAAAAGTGCTAATTCATTTTTCACTTTAAAATCCTTTTTGCCTCTTATCCAGGGCATACATACCACAGGAGTACAAGGGAGGGGAGGATTACTTTTTTTACATAACTGAAACGGGAGTATATTTTTTCCTACTACATTATCAAATATGGTAGCTTGCGTCTTTCCTGAAATACCAGAACCATGCGACATAGGTACCTGTAATTTACTTGTCATCGTTCCTAATGTACATTCTAATGTTGCTCCCTCTGTTACCATCCATATATCAGCCATATCATTTCCCTTCTTTCTTTTAAACGTATAAAATACGAATTGCATTTTGTTTACTTTCTTTTTGTTCTATTATGAGCGAAATTTCCATAAATTTAGAATTATCTGTTAAAAATATTTCTTGAAATGACACTATTCTTGCATCTGGAAATATCACTTTTCTATGAAAGAAATCTGCATAAGTCTGCTCTACTGTGACTTCTCTATAACTGTCTTGTTTTTGATTGCATTGTTTTGCCCATTTTTCAATTTCATTCAGTGCTGCTGTTGTACTGTTGCTGCCTTTATTGATTTGTCCTATCACAAACAATTTGCAACTAACATCATTTCCTTTTGCTAATGTATTTTCTCCTGTAGATACTTCTAAAGCAGTATGTGTGACGCTATGTACAGATAGTTCTACATTTTTTCCTCCGCCATTCACACTAAAATAAATTCCCATATCAAAAACCTCCTATCAAATTTAATGTGTTCCTTTACATTCTCGTATCACAATTTCATAGCGTGCCCTGCCTTTTTTAGAAGAAAAAGTATCTTTATATTTCACAACAAATGCTTTTTCAAAATTCACTTTTTGTATTTTTTCGCCCAAAGAATCAAATAATTCCATAGAAAATGTTCTATAACAATTTTCGTCTATACTAGGGCAAAACGCCCATTCTGCTAATTTTGAAATATTTACTGTTTCCACACCGCCACTATGTAAATCAATTTCCCCAATCAGTGTTACTGTATCTACACTTTCCTCCATATATCTTGTTTGTGTTCCCTCTGTTATGGTATATTCACTCTTTAATATACTTCTTTCTGTCAATATAATATTTTTGCCGCCTCCATCAATACGAACTTGTATAGACAATATTGTCGCCTCCTTTAATATCTTTTTCTTTTTCGTTTGTAACGCAATTCTATTTCTGTCACATTGTCTTCAAATGTAATATAAACTTTGTCCTCATACTGCAATATTTCTTTTTTCTTTTTGGGAATGTCTTTACCTTTATATGTAATTACACAATCTGTATCATGATAAAATAACACTGTTCCATTTTTACCTGCTCCAATATAAATTTTGTGTGCCTCTGGTAGTTTTTCCGTGACATCTAATATATGGAACAATTCTCCTAATGTAATGCTTTTTTTGTTGTCAATATAAGACGCTCCCCAATGTAATACAGGTATTTCATTTCCGCTCAGCGTACTTAAAAAATAGCCCTCAAATACCGCATTTGAAAAAATGGTTTCTCCTGAAAATATAGGCTGTTCCTGTTGTATTTGTTGTTTTGGTTGAGGACGTTTTTTGATAACAAGTAAATAAAATAAAAGTAATACTATAAATAAAAGTAATACTATCAGTGCAACATTTTTGTAGTATACCCAAAACGGTAATATGTGAAATGTCAGCATTTCTGTTATTACACCACCCCTACCGTCTGAAACATACAATGATATTTGTTCTGTTTTTTCTTTTTCAGTATCTAAGTAAAGTATATCTTTATCTATATTGCAATCTGTATTTTCTGTTTGATATACTAATGTATCTCCATCATCGTCTTTAAAGTATTGGTCTAAATCGATTTGTTGTGTTTGTTTTTTTTGTAATAAATTGATTTCCTTTTTTTCTATTGTGTAAGGTAATGTATTAGACAATTCTATATCATAAGGTATTGTTTTTCTTTGATACAATCCATTTTTAACAGTTGCCTCAAAACGATATG
>CAJUJJ010000080.1 GCA_910586765.1 uncultured Clostridia bacterium | reverse complement strand
AGATGGAGAAGAAGGGAATCCAGACCAACATCGGCAACCTGAACCGGGACATCAGAGCCGCCAACTCCCTTATGCAGTCCATCCGCCAGATGGTGCGCCACTTAAAAGGCTGGATTGCAGACCTGAAAGAGAAAAAGGCCGTGCTGCTGGAAGCGTTGGAACAGGCCAAGGAACTGACACTTCCGGAGCTGCTTTTTCAGTATCTGGAACAGCGGAGCGGGGAACGTGCTGACTGGACTTCCAGAGGGAAGCTGAAAGGCACAGTTGCCGACTACAATTGTAATGGGGTAGAAAGAATGGCAAAAAAAAGAGTGTGGAAAAAATATTAAAAAAGCGGGAAATGTAGGAATAGCAAGGGATTACGAGAAAAAAGAAAAATTGATTGTCATTCTTTATGGACAGGGAAAAAAGGAAAAACAGGAGCGAAAGAGAGAAGTTAAAAAAAGAATGGGGATTTTTTAACTTTTTTTTTAACTTCTTTAAAAGCTAGTAAAATCAAGGTTTAACAGTTTTTTAAAAGGGAAAAAAATAAAAAAATAGATGGAATAAAAAGGAAAATACTAAGGAACAAACACTAAGGAACAAGGCATTTTGTTCCTTAGTCTGAAAAGCTAGTAAAATCAAGGGGTTGAGAGGAAGGAAAAAAAGAAAAGCAAAAAAATGGTTCAGAAAGAATGGCAAAGTGCAAAAATGAAAAAGAATAAAAAATAGTTCAGTGTATTATGATACAGAAAAAATAAAATAATACGTATTTAAAATACGTGTTGAAAAAAATATGAAATTTTAAAAAAGTTTGACAATGCAGAAAGGGGTAAAAACGTCAAAAAAGCAGAAAAAAACAACAGTAAAAAATACAAATTGCGGCTCTGAAAAATGTATGAGTGTACTCCGATACAATGTGAAATAGAACAGGAGAACAAAAAGAAGTAGAAATAAAAAAATAAATATAAAAACAATAATAATAAGAACACTGAGAAGGTGAAGGTGTGTCCAAACAGTGTAATAAAAAATAGAAAACAATAGGAGATAAAAATAATGTGGGTTTCAAAAAAGAAATGGGAAACCATGGAAAAAAGAATGGCTGACATTGAAAAACAAGTTCAACAACAGCCATTAGAAATATTTAGTATTTTATGTGGTCAGTGGCATAAACAGATGACAAAATCAGGCGGTACTAATCGTTCAAGCTTTCAGAACCACGAAAACCAATCCAGAGAGGAGGTTTAGTTTTATCTCCTCGTTGTACAGATGTAATTAAAAAATTTAATATGGTTGTTGATAGAGAGATTAGGTGTGCATCAACAAGCAGGAAAAATAAAAATTTAAAAAATGGTAACAAAAAAAGAATGATAATGACTATATAAAGATAAGAGCAAAAGAAAAAAGGGAAAGTGTTAATCAATCCCTTCTTCATCAGAATATTCTAAACATTCTTTTATAAGTTTTTTTAGTTTATTCCATGCAGTTTTAGGTAATGTTTTTTGTTCGGGAAGTCGAACTTTTTCCATTTCAGTTAAAAAAATTTGTTCGTATTGTTCTAAAGTTTGAGGATAATTTTTAATAGCAGCTTCTATCCAACCTGATACAGCAGGAGCAATAAAGGTATCTTGTTTAAATGCTGGGCAAATAGAAGGGGATATGTCATGAACATTATTAGGACCAGAAAAATCTAAATAATAAAGTTCAAAGCATTTTACAAGCATTCCATAAGGAGAAAATTTATGTAGGGCATAGCCTGTTTCTAACAGATGATATTTTGCATTACGATTTAAACCAAAATCTCTACGTTTTAGATGAAATTCTGCTTCTGCTGTATATTCGTCCCAATCAAAAGAAAGACGTTCTTGCTGTAATGGTCTAAATTCTTCCCAAGAAAGAAGCATATATTCATCAGAATGGAAATTTTGCTTGATATAAAGTTGTTTTTTACAATGAGGACAAACACGGCTGCGAGTAGACAGTTTTTCTATCACATTTTGGCAGTAAGGACATTGTTTTGACTGAAAACGAGCAGAAAAACGAGTGTACTCTTTTTCTAATATACCATATTCTTCATGGTCAGCATAATACATTTCTTCAAAAGGAGAAGGTGTTTGATTTGTACTATCTGGAAAAACAGTAAACATTTTTACTTCTAACCCATTATTTTGAGTAGTTAAATTTTTAGAAGAAGCATTATGTGGTTTTATAAGACCTAATGTTGCTGTTTTTATAAAATCTTGTTTTGCTTCTTTATTTTCTTCTTTACATCTTTGTGATATCTCTTTGCGTTGTTGTTTCAGTAATTCGTATTGTTGTTCTAGTGCTTCTTGTTTTTGTTTAGCTAACTGTTTTTGTTTTTCAAATTTTTGGTTAAGTGATATTTGTCTTTGTCTAGCTAGTTCTTTTTGTGTTTCGTTCCATTCGTTAATTTTGTGAAAGAGTGTTTCTATACTTTTAAAAAAACTCATAAAAAAGCTCCTTTCTATTTAAAAATATGTCATATGTTGTAAAAAAGTATAGCAGAAATAGATATAAAATGTCTATATAAAAAAGAAAAATAATAAATATAAAGCAGAAAAGTGACAAAAAAGGCAAAAAATTAGATAAAGAAAATAGACATAGAAATATGTCTAATAAAGAAAATGAAAAGGGAGGAATGAAAGGGTACTATTATTGGAAGGTGGAGAATATAGAAAAAATTCAAATATAGAAGGAAGGTAAGACTTATGGATTATAGAAAAGAAATATATAAATTACTTGCTCAATTAAGTGAAAAACAGTTAAAGAGAGTATATTACATAATATTAGGATTATTAGGAAAGACCTTTTAATAGGTCTCTCCTTTTTGCTTTTTTGACTCAATAAGGCAAGATTGGAATTGTTCTACTATATAATCCCAATTTTCATCTGGTATTGAGTAAGCCATTTCTACTAAGGCAACTAAAAGTGCTTTTTTTTGAGGGATTGCATTTTCCATTATATATCCAAAATGGTTAAATGTAATTTCAGTAGCATTCATTTTTAGAAATATATTACTGTCTCCACCTTCACCTGTACGAAACCAGTGTTCATTTACATTAAATTCTCTACAAATATCAGAAATAATTCTATCTGTTATATTTCTTGCACCATTCTCTAAAGAAGAAATATGAGAACGAGTTATATTAATTCGTTTTCCAAAGGCTTCTTGACTTAGATTTAGTATCAATCGTAAATTTTTAAGTCGTTCTTTCATTGAATAACTCTCCTTTCAATTTATTTCTTAATTAAAAGAATAACACACAAAACGGCTCTTTGCAACTATTTTTTTGAAAAAAGTGTTGACAAACGGTTCAAAGAGTGATAATATTGGCTCATAGCAACGGAAGGAAGTGTATAATATGACTTTTGAAGAAAAAGAAAAAAGGTTAAAGGATATTCTGTTTATTATGGAGTATTGGGAAGAACTTCCAGAAAGGTTACAAGGTAAATTTGAAGGAATGGTAACAATTTTAACAGATTTTATGCAACAAGAAGAAAGTAAAAAAACAAAATTTAATTAGTGTTAAAAATTGTTATAAATAAAGTAATGATTTTAACACTATATGTCCAAGCGGTGTAATAAAAAATAAAAAAAGAAAGGAAGTATATTATGCAACAAGTAATGTTATTTGAGAATAAGGAATTTGGAGAAATTAGGGGGTAAACCTAAACAATTGAGGGAAATTTTGGTATTGTGATTAAAGCCA
>CAJUJJ010000079.1 GCA_910586765.1 uncultured Clostridia bacterium | reverse complement strand
TCATGAACAATGATTTTTTTTTTTTTTTTTTTTAGTAGAACTGCATCAAGTTTGACAATAGGGGTATATTGTTCTAGTAAATCAGCAAATTCTTTTGCAGACTTACTTTGTTGAGTATACCGTGACGACTTTGTTGTGATTTCGCTATAACGTTGTTTTAGCTCTGTTTCTTCTTTTTCAAAATTTGTAGACATTGCTGTATAACGTTCCTCTGAAATTTTATGAAACACTTTATCTTCGTACATATATTGTAATATAGTATTTAATTCTTCCAAACGCTGACTAATGTTATTTAATTCTTTTTGGTAGGAGTTTTTTTCGTCATTTAAACTATTGTTTGCTTGATTGACAAGCTGTTGTATATATGCAGATTTATCTTTTTGAGAAAAGGAAATGTGTCTGTTAATATCTGTCAAAACAATCGCTTTTAAATCCTCAGCATTGATAGAGTGATTTGTACAATAGTTTTTTCCTCTATGGGTGTAGAGATTGCATTGATATTTTTCTGTTTCTAGTTTACTATTTTCTTTTTTGTAAACCAAACTAGAACCACATTTTCCACAAAATACCAAACCACGAAAAATATTTGCAGGATTTGATTTTTTTTGAGGTTTTTTTATACTAATTCGTTTTTGAACAGTATAAAATGTTTCTTTGTCAATCAATGGCTCGTGTGTGTTTTCTACTCTTATCCAATCCTCTTTGGGACGTTCTACAATACGTTTGTCTTTAAAGGATTTGGAAGTGTGGCACAAACTCACCATATTGCCGATGTAAACTTCATTCATTAAAATATCTCTGACAGTTGACGCAAGCCAGCCATAAGGATATTTTACTCGCTCGTCTTTACGCAAAATGCCATCTTTTCCTCTAATGTAAGCACCTGGCGTTGGAATAAGTTCTTTTTTCAAAGTAGTCGCGATTGCTCCACAAGAATTACCTTCTACAGCAATGCGAAATATACGTTTTACAATAGGTGCATTTTCATCTGGAATGAGTTTGTGTTTGTTTTCTGGTGACTTTTTGTAGCCGTAAGGAGCCCTCATACCTGTAAACTCACCATTTAAAGCCTTTGTTTTGTATGCTGACTTTATTTTACGACTAATGTCTTTTGCATACCATTCATTGATGATGTTTTTAAAAGGAGCAAATTCATTGTCGCCATTATGAGTATCTACATTGTCATTAACAGCAATAAATCTAACATCATGTTGAGGAAAAAATACTTCTGTATAATAGCCTGTTTGCAAATACTCACGTCCAAGACGGGACAAATCTTTTACAATGACAGTCCCGATTTTGTTTGCTTCTATCTCTGAAAGAAGTTTTTGAAAATCTGGGCGATTGTAGTTTGTACCAGAATAGCCGTCGTCAATAAAGTACATACAGTTAAAAAAGTTATTTTCTTCTGCATAATGCTTTAGCATTGCTTTTTGTGTTTGTATACTCATGCTGTCGCCATTGTATTCATCATCACGACTTAATCTGCAATAAAGAGCCGTTATTTTATCAGTATAGTTGAGTTGCTGTTTTTTCATAGTTTCTCCCTTCCAAACAGCAATTCAAGATATTTTATAATATCAGTATAGCATATTTCTAATAAATTATAAAGAGATTAACAAAATAATATTGCTGTTTTTTATGATACATTTATGCCACTTACTGTAATTTTTTGCGTACAATGATATAATAAATATAATTTTTAATGCTTTATTATTTATGTTATCAATGCAATTTCAAAAAAGCATTGAGTGAATATTGAGCAAAAATTGACAAAATAGGAAGGAGTGATATTATGGAACGTTGTGATTTTGCTGCTATTGCAGCAATTATCAATCATTATATTAGTGAAGATAAAGAATTGAACCAGCTTGACTTTGTTTATCTGCTATTTTCCGATTTTATTACATCACATATAGAAGAAGATGTTGATTTTGACAATGGTTTAGTATGCCGTTGGATGAATGGCATAGCAAGAGTAAGCCCTCGTATTACTTCACATTATATGGACAGTAAAAACAAACAGAATTTAATTGACAATATACAGCAACAGATGATTCCAATGATGTATGACAGTGGTATGGCTTGTCAAAAAATTTATGATTTAATACTATATGATAGTGATATTTCAGAAAAACAAAAGCAAAAACTAATAGAATATTATCCTTGTAAAGATACTTCTGACGAAGCAAATTTGATTGCAGAAGCACTTTGTTTTGGTATGACTAGAACATTTGTCAAAAAAACGACAGAAAACAAAAAATTGTTATCAAGCGGAAATTTTTCTCCGACTATTTCAGATTTTATTATGGAGGGAGATGTATCAAAACCTTGCCGTTATTTTTGCGGACGAGAAAAAGAAATAGAACAACTACACGAATTACTTGTAAAAGAAAGAAAAGTATTTTTGCATGGAATTGCAGGTATTGGAAAAAGTGAACTTGTAAAGGCATATACTAAAAAGTATAAAAAGAGCTATCAAAATATTCTTTATATTGCCTATTCTGGAAGTTTAAAACAAGATATTATAGATTTGGATTTCGTTGATGATTTGCAAGAGGACAGCGAAGAAGAACGCTTTCGTAAGCACAATCGTTTTTTAAGGTCTTTAAAAGAGGATACATTGCTTATTATTGATAATTTCAATGTAACTGCTGAAAAAGATACTTTATTGCCTATTGTTATGAAATATCGTTGTAGGGTTGTATTTACAACTCGAAGTAGATTTGATAATTATATTTGTATGCAGTTGGACGAAATCACAGAAATAGAAACCTTATTTCAATTAATGAGCTGTTATTATTCTTGTGCAGAAAAATATCGTTCCATATTATTACAGATTATTGAAACAATACATAGCCACACACTAGCAGTAGAACTTGCTGCCAGATTGTTAGAAAAAGGAATTTTAGAGCCTTCTGATTTGTTGCTAAAATTACAGTCAGAAAAAGCTGCACCAAATATTTCAGATAAAATTGGTATTACGAAAGATGGCAAAGCAATAAAAAATACTTATTATGGTCATATTCACCTACTATTTTCACTGTATCAATTATCAGAACAAGAACAAAATGTGATGTGCAATGTTGCCATGATACCATTTACTGGAATTTCTGCAAAATTATTTGCAAAATGGTTAAAACTTTCTAATCTAAACACAGTAAATGATTTAATAGAAATGGGATTTATTGTACCAAAATCAGGACAAGCTATTGCATTGCACCCTATGATACAAGAAATTGCTGTTGCAGACACAAAGCCATCTATTCAAAAATGTCAAATACTTTGTCAAAGTTTACAAGAAATTTGTTTACTTCATGGAAAAGATGTTGCATATCACAAAATAATGTTTCAAACGATTGAAAATTTGATTTCATTAGCTGAAAAAGATGATATGGTATATTATCTGTGTTTTTTGGAAGATGTGTTTCCTTATATGGAAAAATATCATTATGAAATAGGAATGAAAACAGTATTAAATGAAATCCATCAAATTTTGGATATGCCATTTGGAAAAATAAAAGATAAGACTCTCTATTTAGATTATTGTGCAGCTTGTGAAAAAAAGACAGACAAAGCAATTTCATTAGAGAAGAAAGCCCTTTCTTTACTAACAAAAATCAATGTTGATAATGCACATCTAGCAGCCAATATTCATGCCAATTTAGGTGCATTGTATAGAGAAACTGGACAAACAACTTTTGCTAAAAAACATATGGAAAAAGGCATTACTATTTTGGAACAATACAACTTAACTTACAGTAATGACAGTATTGCTCAAATTTGCAATTATGCTATTCTGCTGATGGAATTAGGAGAAGCAGAACGAGGATTGACAGCATTACGGAAACTTGCACGAATAGTAAAAAATTATAACTTGGAATTTTCAAGTGATTATGCTGTAATACAAGAAGCAATGGCTAACATTTGCTTGGTGCAAGGAAATATTTCTGAAGCGACAAGACACTTTAAAAAAGCTATTCAAATTTATAAAATTGTTTGGGAAAACGAACCAGAATTAATAGAAGCAAAATATCAAGAAATACAACTTTTGTATCCTCAAGTTGGTATTGTTATGGCAAAATTAACACTATCATAATTGTTTTTTATAAATTAACTTGTGTCATTTTTAATACTATGTTATATTTATAATATAAAGGAAGTGCTATTATAAATGAGTTTTAATG
>CAJUJJ010000078.1 GCA_910586765.1 uncultured Clostridia bacterium | reverse complement strand
TATAAACACAGATAATAATTTAACAGTATCTAACGATACTGTTTGTCGGACTGACGTCCAACGTGTTGTGGGACAATGGAACTTACTTGATACATACAGGGTAAAACCTGTAAGAAACATCAGGTGAAGAGGATGCAGGGGAAATAATGCTTGTATGTCATAAAGCACATACCCCCTGTACAGCGTTAAAGGGGTCAAATTTAAACGGAAATGCCAAAAAGGTATAAAATAGGCTAAAGGGTTTAAAAGCCAAATAAAGGCAAATAAACGCCTTACAGTGGGTAATGGATATAAGCAGGATAAAAAAGCTTTGGTGCAGCAGGGAGAAAACAGCATCATTTCAAAATGAAACAGCTATGTTTCAAAATAGTAAATTAAAAAAATGTTAGACAATAAGGGTTGTCTAATGGCAACAGTGTAGCCAGAACTATACTATACACAGGCGGAATATAACATATTTTTGCGGAAAAGAAAGGGGCAAATATTAAAACATTTGTAGATATTTTTTAATTTCAGACAGCCTCGGAAATTCGGGGGTATTATTTTTAGTTGTCTTAATGAAGATTACAAAATACCCCCAATTCCAAGGAAATTTAAAATGATGGCAAAATACAAGCTAAAGATTATATTTCAATATAACCTTTCCTGGAATGTAAAATATATGGCAGGCACAAGTGTAGGTTAGATAAGTTTTCAGTAATCGGCAAAATGACGGTAACTGGCAGAAAACAATATGTTTCTGGCAGAAAGGAAGTAAAAACATGAAATTATTACTAAGTAAAGAACCAATTGTGGAATTTATGGAAGAGGAGTTATTAAATTTTGCGGATTGGTTAGAACTTCTCGGAACACAAAAAAACAATAAATATACTATTTTATACAGGGATGAGGAAAAAATATATATAAATCCAAAAGCAGAAAATAGCCAGGAGGTTTTTGAAATAATACCAGTATTGCTTAAACAAAAATACTTAAACAAGAGAACAGAAAAAATATTTGATAAAGTTGAAAAACTAGTAGATAAAAAAACATACAATTATATATTTAAAATATGGCATAAATGGAGAGAAAAAGTAATTCAGATGGAGTTACACTCACAGGCTGAAAATATAATAAAGCAAATAAAGAGTAAAAGACTTTCCAGTAAAGCAAGAAAGAACAGTGAAATCATTAGGGAATTGTTTGATATAGGTTTTGGACTTTATGAGGAAAAAAGGAAAACAGATTACCAGAAAGGGGCAGAAAATGCGTTCCTGTATGGGTATATGCTTGGAATGGAAGAACATTCTTCGTGTATTTAAATGGGAGTGCTTAAAAGCCGTTCTATAACACAAGAAGAATTTTAAAAATAACTTTAAAGAAAGGATGGTTTACATTATGAAAATTTCAACAAGCAAATTATTTAAAAGAAAGGAAATGCCAATAATGGAAAATGAAAAAACACAATTAACAGAAAAAGGAGAAGTATTATCTATGAAAGATAAAATAGTTGAATTGAGGAAAAGCGTTGAAAAAATCGCACAGGAGCATACACAGGAAGAGGAGAAGCTTAAAAAAAGTTTTAAAAGTGCATCCGAAGAAATTATTTCCAACATTAAAGGTGAAAGAAAAAAGCTGGTTAAAAAACAAGAGGAAACCGAAGCAGAATTAAAAAGAATACGCATAAAAATAGAGTTAAAAAAACAGCAGTATAATAAAAGTATACAGGAAGCAAATGAGGAAAAAACAAAAGAAATAGAAAAGGAATTACTGGAAATGACAGGACAGGAAAATGTTTTGGCATTAAGGCAGGAAACATTTTCTAAAATTGTTGGGTGTGACAATGAAAGTACCAGAAAATCGTTTAACGAATTGTATAATCTTTATTTTGATACAAAAAAAGAAGAGGGGAAAATACATGCACATTACAAAGAAATCTTAGAAGAACTAGAAAACCTTAAAAAAACGCTTGAAAAGGAAATAGAGGAAATTAAACACATAAATATAATTTATCATATGGATGCTTCCAATGGCGGCGCAAACAGTGACTATGCCAAATATGATGTAGTGGAAGCGTATGAAATGATTTATGGTGAACTTAAACAACCAGATTTACATACATTTTGGGATGTAGGAGAAAAGATGCGTGTTATATACAAAGCTATGGCTAAAAGACAGGGCTAAAAAAGAAAATAAGTTAATGCGTTTTAAAGTAATTTAACTGGGCTGACAAGTCAGCCGAGTGAAGGTTTTATTACCATTAATTTTCAGGCTGGTATTAATAAAGGCAGATGTAAAAAAACATATGCAGATAAAATTAAGTTTTCTCCAATTTTGAGAAAACCCCATAAACAGGGAAAAAGACAAATAACAACAGTAAAATATTTGTAAAACATAGGACAGTAAAGGGCAGAAGGGCGCATAGCGCACTATGCCCTTTGTCTTTTTTGGTTTATAATCTGCCATCTTTAACAAGTGTAATATATTTTTTAAGTGTGTTTCGGCTTAAACCATGCTTTTTAATTAAGTCAATTTGTTTAACAGACCTGTCATTAAGAAATAATTGTATATCTTCTTTTAACTCATCTGTCATTTTATCAAGCTTTCCCTCTGGTCTGCCACTTTTTTTATTGCTTGCTGCAATACCGTCTTTAATCCGTTGTACGGTAGTAGCACGTTCTTGTTCTGCCCTGTCAAGTTCTACTATCAGCAATAGTTTTACCGTGCTTTCAAGGCTTGTTTTAGCAACAAGGTTTTGTTCTTTGGCAATATTTAGAAGCTGTTTAATATATGGGGTGCTTATAGTCTGGTTATCAATGAATATCAGTTCCACCCCTTTATTCAGCAGTTCCATATATTTTGAATAACCCTCTTCTGCTTGCCTTGTAAATCTGCATACATCCTTAAATACAATAGTATCGCCAGATTGTACGATATTCTCTAATTTCTGCCATTGCTTCCTGTTAGTAAAATCTTTACCGCTTTTATCTTCCTGGAACTCAAGAAGATATTCAATATTGTTTTCCTTTGCATACCGCTGTAAGGCATTTGCCTGTCTTGTAAATTTCTGTAATCCTCGTTCCTCTTCTGTACTAATCCGCATATAACTATAAAAATTACACATAATATTACCGCCTTTCAATATGTCAAATAAACTTTAGTTATTTTGATACTAATATATTACTATCAATTAAACTATTTGTCAATATATTTTGATGATTTTATAAAAAACATTTTAATAAATGATTTAATTGACACTTTTATCAGAATAAAGGAACTAGAAAAATTGATTTTTACGGTTTTAAATGGGGAAAAATGTGTATCAATAAAAGGAGAAATGCAATTTTAACAAATAAACAGGCTGGATGCAGGACAATAGACAATATAACAAGCAGGATGGATATTATTGCCTGTATTGTAAAATATATCCAGGAAGTTGTATAAAAGCCATATAAAACATTAAAACAAACAAAGATTAGTAAAACTGGATAATGATGGAAACTTCCTGGTATAGTTAAAATTAAATTAAAACAAAAAAACGGAAATGAAGTAATATAACAAAAATCAACTTGACATATTGCGTAAAAGAAAACTGAATATAATGTTTTTATCCGCACTTAATTGAAAGAATACAATCAAAATGAAGTTTACAGTATGTTAAGATATGACAAGTTGAGTGGTGCAACAAAATATCTGATGAATATGCTTATGTGTTCAGTTGAAAATATTCCCAAATATGCAAAATCCAGTATTTTTGTTCAGAAAAAACACGAACAAAATACCGAACATAGGTTCTTTGAAAGGGCAAAATTTTCCTTGCGGGTCAGGTGAGCCCAGAAAAAGCCCAGTTTTTTACGATAAAATGTTTTAATTGCCATTTCCGAAAATAGATGATAATATAATAATAGCAAGTTTTCATGGCTCAATTTTGTGCCATTAAATTACCAAGGTATAAGGAATATACCTTGGAATGTCAGATAAGTGCGATTTTACGTTTATTATTAAATTATATGTACCACATGAAAAAGATTGAATGGAATTTATTCATGAAATAGTCTGGTAGTGTTTTTGGCTTTAATGGCAATAAGATATATAAATTTTTCTGGAACTGAAATGGAACTAAAAAATTGTAGAAACAAAAAAATACTACAAAAATGGGGGAATTTTCAAGTCTGAATATAGCATAAAAAGGGAGTTTACAGAAAATAAAAATTAATAATAGTTGAGTTCGAGTAACGGATAAAATCCCGGAAATGCTGATAAAATGGGCATTTCCGG
>CAJUJJ010000077.1 GCA_910586765.1 uncultured Clostridia bacterium | reverse complement strand
ATGAAACAAGTGGAATGTTTATTGAGGTGGCAAAATTCTTTTAACAAGGCGGTTGCCAAAACCGCCCATTATGTGATATCTGTGCCTATTTTTCCAATAAAACGGTAGTAAATTTCAATAGGCATTATTTTTTGTCTATTTTCCTCTCTTTTTTCGTGAACAATGATTTTTTCAATTAATGTATTTAATAAAACTGCATCAAGTTTAACAATAGGGGTATATTGTTCTAATAAATCAGCAAATTCCTTTGCAGACTTACTTTGTTGTGTATACTGTGACAACTTTGTTTTAATTTCGCTATAACGTTGTTTTAGCTCTGTTTCTTCTTTTTCAA
The DNA here is from genome assembly GCA_910586765.1 of uncultured Clostridia bacterium. Taxonomy (GTDB): domain Bacteria; phylum Bacillota; class Clostridia; order Lachnospirales; family Anaerotignaceae; genus Coprocola. The sequence continues at coordinate 3,924 of CAJUJJ010000077.1, read as the reverse complement.
AATTTGCAGACATTGCTGCATAGCGTTCCTCTGAAATTTTATGAAACACCTTATCTTCATACATAGATTGTAAAATAGTATTTAATTCTTCTAAACGCTGACTAATTTGATTTAGCTCCTTTTGATAGGATTTTTTTTCGCCATTCAAGTTATTATTTGCTTGATTTGCAAGCTGTTGTATGTACGCAGATTTATCTTTTTGAGAAAAGGAAATGTGTCTATTAATATCTGTCAAAACAATCACTTTTAAATCCTCTGCACTGATAGAGTGATTTGTACAATAGTTTTTTCCTCTATGGGTGTAGAGATTGCATTGGTATTTTTCTGTTTCCAGTTTACTGTTTTCTTTTTTGTAAACCAAACTAGAACCACATTCCCCACAAAATACCAAACCACGAAAAATATTTGCAGAATTAGGCTTTTTCTGAGGTTTTTTTATACTGATTCGTTTTTGAACAGTATAAAATGTTTCTTTGTCAATCAAGGGTTCGTGTGTATTTTCTACTTTTATCCAATCCTCTTTGGGACGTTCTACAATACGTTTGTCCTTAAAAGATTTGGAAGTGTGGCACAGACTTACCATATTGCCGATATAAACTTCATTCGTTAAAATATCTCTAACTGTTGACGCAAGCCAGCCATAAGGATATTTTACACGTTCATCTTTTCGTAAAACACCATCTTTTCCTCTAAGGTAAGCACCTGGTGTTGGAATGAGTTCTTTTTTCAAAGTAGTTGCAATTGTACCACAAGAATTACCTTCCATAGCAATGCGAAACATACGTTTTACAATAGGTGCATTTTCATCTGGAATGAGTTTGTGTTTGTTTTCTGGTGACTTTTTGTAGCCATAAGGTGCTCTCATACCTGTAAACTCACCGTTTAAAGCCTTTGTTTTGTATGCTGACCTTATTTTACGGCTAATGTCTTTTGCATACCATTCATTGATGATATTTTTAAAAGGAGCAAATTCATTGTCACCGTTGTAAGTATCCACATTGTCATTGATGGCAATAAATCTGACATCATGCTGAGGGAAAAATACTTCTGTATAATACCCTGTTTGCAAATACTCACGTCCAAGACGAGATAAATCTTTTACAATAACTGTTGCTACTTTGCCCACTTCTATTTCTGAAAGAAGTTTTTGAAAGTCTGGGCGATTGTAGTTTGTACCAGAATAACCATCATCAATAAAGTACATACAGTTAAAAAAGTTATTTTCTTCTGCATAATGCTTTAACATTGCCTTTTGTGTTTGTATACTCATGCTGTCACCGTTGTATTCGTCATCACGGCTTAATCTACAATAAAGAGCTGTTATTTTATTGTCATAGTTGAGTTGCTGTTTTTTCATAGTTTCTCCCTTCCAAACAGCAATTCAAGATATTTTATAATATCAGTATAGCATATCTTTGGTAAATTATAAAGAGATTAACAAAATAATATTGCTGTCTTTTATGATATATTTACATCACTTACTACCACAATTTACAAAAAGTGATATAATATTTAATGTTTTATTATCTATGTTATCAATACAATTTCAAAAAAGCATTGAGCTAATATTGAATGAAAATTGACAAAATAGGAAGGAGAGATGTTATGGAACGTTGTGATTTTAGTGCTGTTACAACAATAATTAACCATTATATTAGCGAAGATAAAGAATTGAATCAGCTTGATTTTGTTTATCTGCTATTTGCTGATTTTATTACATCACATATCGAAGAAGATGTTGATTTTGATAATGGTTTAGTATGCCGTTGGCTGAATGGCATAGCAAGAGTAAGCCCTCGTATTACTTCACACTATATGGATAATAAAAATAAGCAAAATTTAGTTAATAATATACAACAACAGATGATTCCAATGATGTATGATAGTAGCATGGCTTGTCAAAAAATTTATGATTTAATACTATATGATAGTGATATTTCAGAAAAACAGAAGCAAAAACTAACAAAGTATTATCCTTGTAAAGACACTTTTGACGAAGCAAATTTTATTACAGAAGCACTTTGTTTTGGTATGGCTAGAACATTTCTCAAAAAAACGACAGAAAACAAAAAGTTGTTATCAAGTGGAAATTTTTCTCCAACCATTTCAGATTTTATTATGGAGGAAGATGTACCAAAACCTTGTCGTTATTTTTGTGGACGAGAAAAAGAAATAGAGCAACTACATGAATTGCTTGTAAAAGAAAGAAAAGTATTTTTGCATGGTATTGCAGGTATTGGAAAGAGTGAACTGGTAAAGGCATATGCCAAAAAGTATAAAAAGAATTACAGAAACATTCTTTATATTCCCTATTCTGGAAGTTTAAAACAGGATATTACGAATTTAGATTTTGTTGATGATTTACAAGAGGATAATGAAGAAGAACGCTTTCACAAACACAATCGTTTTTTAAGGTCTTTAAAAGAGGATACCTTGCTCATTATTGATAATTTCAATGTAACTGCTGAAAGGGATAATTTATTACCTATTGTTATGAAATATCGTTGCAGGGTTGTATTTACAACTCGAAGTAGATTTGATAATTATATTTGTATGCAGTTGGACGAAATCACAGAAATAGAAACCTTATTTCAATTAATGAGCTGTTATTATTCTTGTGCAGAAAAATATCGTTCCATATTATTACAGATTATTGAAACAATACATAGCCACACACTAGCAGTAGAACTTGCTGCCAGATTGTTAGAAAAAGGAATTTTAGAGCCTTCTGATTTGTTGCTGAAATTACAGTCAGAAAAAGCTGCACTCAATACTTCTGATAAAATCGGCATTACGAAAGATGGAAAAGCAATAAAAAATACCTATTATGGACACATTCACCTACTATTTTCGCTATATCAATTATCAGAGCAAGAACAAAATGTCATGTGCAATGTTGCTATGATACCATTTACTGGAATTTCTGCAAGATTATTTGCAAAATGGTTGAAATTATCGAACTTAAACATTGTGAATGATTTAATAGAAATGGGATTTATTGCACCAAAATCAGGACAAGCTATTGCTTTGCACCCTATGATACAAGAAATTGCTATCGCAGACACAAAGCCATCTATTCAAAAATGTTTGCTACTTTGCCAAAGTTTACAAGAAACTTGTTTACTTCATGGGAAAGATTTTTCTTATTTCAAAACAATGTTTCAAACGATTGAAAATTTGATTTCATTAGCTGAAAAAGATGATGTGGCATATTATCTGCATTTTTTGGAAGATGTGCTTCCTTATATGGAAAAATATCACTATGAGATAGGAATGAAAACAATATTAAACGAAATCCATCAAATTTTGAATATACCATTTGGAGAAATAAAAGATAAGGCTCTCTATTTAGATTATTGTGCAGCTTGTGAAAAAAAGACAAATAAAGCAATTCAATTAGAAAAACAGGCTCTTTCTTTGCTAACAGAAATCAATGTTGATAATGCACATCTAGCAGCGAATATTCATGCCAATTTAGGTGCATTGTATAGAGAAGTTGGACAAACAACTTTTGCTAAAAAACATATGGAAATAGGTATTACGATATTAGAACAGTACAGCTTAAACTACATGAATGACAGTATTGCTCAAATTTGCAATTATGCTATTTTGTTGACAGAATTAGGGGAAGCAGAACGAGGATTAACAGCATTACGGAAACTTGCACGAATAGTAAAAAATTGCAATACAGAATTTTCAAGTGATTATGCTGCAATACAAGAAGCAATGGCTAACATTTGCTTGGTGCAAGGGAATATTTCTGAAGCAACAAGCCACTTCAAAAAAGCTATTCAAATTTATGAAGTCGTTTGGGAAAACGAACCAGAATTAATAGAAACAAAATATCAAGAAATACAGCAACTGTATCCGCAAGTTGGTATTGCTATGGCAAAATCAATACTGTCATAATTGTTTTTTTATAAA
>CAJUJJ010000076.1 GCA_910586765.1 uncultured Clostridia bacterium | reverse complement strand
GCCCTGCTGGAGCAGCTGGTCCTATTGGGGCAACCGGTGCAACTGGTGCAACTGGAGTAACCGGTTCTGCTGGAGCAACTGGCCCAACTGGAGCAACCGGTGTAGCCGGAGCAACTGGCCCTGCTGGAGCAGCTGGTCCTATTGGGGCAACCGGTGCAACTGGAGCAACTGGCCCTGCTGGAGCAGCTGGTTCTATTGGGGCAACCGGTGCAACTGGAGCAACTGGAGCAACCGGTCCAACCGGAGCAACTGGAGCAGCTGGTGCAACCGGAGCAACTGGAGCAGCTGGTTCTGCTGGTGCAACTGGAGCAACTGGTGCTGTCGGAGCAATCGGCCCAACTGGAGCAACTGGTGCTACTGGTATAACTGGAGCAACTGGAATTGCAGGTTCAGGAGCAATCATTCCTTTCGCTTCAGGACTCCCAGTTTCACTAACAACAATTGCTGGAGGACTTGCAGGACTTCCTGCTTTTGTTGGATTTGGAAGCAATGTACAAGGGCTTACAGTTTTAGGTTCAACAATTGATATTACAAATGCAAGTGGAACACTTTCTAATTTTGCATTTCAAGTTCCAAGAAATGGTATTATTACATCATTTAGTGCATTTTTTAGTACAACAATAGCACTTTCTTTGGTAGGTTCTACTGTTACAGTAAGAGCACAAATCTATGAATCTACAACACCAAATAATGTATTTTCTCCTATTGCTGGAACACTAATAAATTTAACACCAGCACTTTCAGGTGTAATATCTGTTGGTACGTTACTAAATGGTTCACTTACAGGACTTAATATTCCAGTAACGCCTCAAACTCGATTAATGCTAGTATTTTCAGCAACGGCAAGTGGAGTATCTTTACTCAATACCGTTGTAGGTTATGCAAGTGCTGGTTTAAGTATTAATTAATAACACTAAATAAAAACAATTCCCAAAGGTTTTGATATTCCCAACCTTTGGGATATTTTTTAATAAAATAGATTTGTAATTTCTATATAATATTAATTAATAAAAATTAAAAATGTGAAAAAACAATACGATATTCCGTCTGCAAACAAAGTCTTTTTATAAATGAAATATATAAAATTTTATTATAGCAACTCTATATCTGCTAATTCTTTTTCAGGAATTGCTTTTTTAGAATCTTTCACAAATTTTTTGACTTCTGCTGTAGCACGATTAATAACAATATTTGTACCAGCACCTCCTACACACCCTCCAGGACAAGCCATACCTTCTATCAAACAGCCGTCCATTTTTCCTGCTTTTGCCATTGCTAATATTTTTCTACATTCTGATAGTCCTTGTGCATTTTCAATTAACACATCTACATTATCATAGTATTCATGGATACATTTTTCAATCGCTTTTGCAACACCACCAGATACTGCATAACCACGTCCAACACCAGTAGCATCATTCATAGGTATTTCTTTTGTAAATGTATCCATATCTATATCTTTGGCTTCAAACATTGCCCACAATTCTTCAAATGTAATAACAAAATCAACATCGCTTCTGACACTTTTTCGTGATGCTTCTAGTTTTTTGGCAGCACAAGGGCCTATAAATACAACTTTACAGTCAGGGTATTTTTGTTTGATACTTCTTGCAGTGGCTACCATAGGCGTAAGTGCATTTGAAATTTTGTTTATAGTTTCAGGAAAATATTTTTTTGCTAACATAGACCAAGAAGGACAACAGGAAGTCAATAAAAAAGGTAATTCTTTTGAAACTACTTTTTCTACATAATGCTGTGCTTCTGTCATAGCACCAATATCTGCTCCCATTGCCACTTCATAAACTTTATAAAAACCTAATTCTAATAATGCAGCTTTGATGTTGGCAGAGGAAATTGTTTCGCCAAACTGCCCTATAATAGCAGGAGCAACCTCTGCAATAACATTTTGTTGTTTTTTCATAGCACGGATAAGCTGAAAAATTTGTGATTTATCTGCTATAGCACCAAAAGGACAATTTACCATACACATACCACAAGAAACACATTTATCTGTATTAATACAGGCTCTGCCTAAATCATCACTTTCAATAGCATCTACACCACAGGCAGCAGCACAAGGGCGTATTTTTTTAGCAATGGCATCATAAGGACAAACTGCTTTGCATTTTCCACATTTAATACATTTTTGCTGGTCTATATAAGCATGACCATTTATTCTGGAAATGGCATCTGTAGGACAAACTTCTTGACAAGGGTGAGCCACACAGCCACAACATTGATTACTTACTTCATATTTATTTACATCACAAGCATTGCAGGCAGAAGGGATAACCTGCATAAGAGGAGGCTCATAATATTTTTGTGAAATATTGCTTTCCTCAAGACCGCTTGTGATATGTACAGGCTGGTCTTCTGGACGAAGCGACATTCCCATAGCAAGTCGAACACGTTCTGAAGCGATTGCTCTTTCTCTATAAATACTTTCTCTGTAATGTGGTGTATCTCCAGGTGATATAATGTAAGGAATTGCTTCAATATCGTCATTTATATTTTGGGAAGAATATGCTACTTTTGCAATTTCTTTAAAAACTTGTCTTCTTAATCTGGTAACAGGTGTGTCAAGACCTCTCATAAATAATACCTCCAAATATTTATTTGTTATAGTATTGTCCTAACTTTCAAAAATTATAAAGCGATTTTATTAAAATTTTCATATTGCATACTTTTTTGACATAAATTTATAGTAGACAAAAGGAGGGTTATTATGAGAAATAAAAAAATAAAATGGTTTTGTTTTATTCTGGCATTGCTTTATGGCATTACGACAACAATCACAACAATATTTGCTCAGCAGCAATATCCAAATTTGACAGATTTAGCATTGCAGTCTAAAAGTGCTGTACTCATGGAACCGCAAACAGGTACCATATTATATGAACAAAATAGTCATGAAAAATTGCCTCCTGCAAGTGTTACAAAAGTAATGACATTACTTTTAATATATGAAGCAGAGCAGGAAGGAAAATTTGATTGGAATGATATGGTGACAGTAAGTGAACACGCAGCATCTATGGGAGGCTCTCAGGTGTTTTTAGAACCACAAGAACAGCAAACAGCAAGAGATATGACAAAATGTATTGCTATTGCGAGTGCAAACGATGCAGCTGTAAGTATGGCTGAATTTGTAGCAGGAAGTGAAGAAAGTTTTGTTGAAAAAATGAATAGCAAAGCGAAAGAGTTGGGTATGAATGATACCAATTTTGTAAACGCTTGCGGATTAGATGCAGATGGACACGTTACAAGTGCTTATGATATTGCACTTATGTCAAAAGAACTTATTACAAAACACCCTGAAATATTTGAATTTACAAAAACATGGCAAGATAGTATTGTACATAAAACAAGAAAAGGTGAGTCGGAATTTGGTTTGACAAATACCAATAAGTTATTAAAATGGTATCCTGACTATGCTACAGGATTGAAGACAGGTTCTACAGGAAAAGCATTGTATTGCCTTTCTGGTACAGCAGAAAAAGATGGTTTACAGTTAATAGGGGTTGTTATGGCAGCACCAGATTTTAAAATACGTTTTCAAGAAGTAATAAAATTGTTTGAATATGGTTTTTCTCAATATGAAATCAAAAAAGGGCTGCAACAAGGAGAAGTAGTAGGGGAATTGCCTGTGTATAAAGGAATGGAGGATAGTGTAGAAATTGTAGTAAAAGAAGAAATTTCAATGTTGGGACAAAAAGGAGAAAATGCAGAAATACAAACACAAAAAGAAATGCTTCCTTCCTTAAAAGCACCATTTGACCAAAATACAAAAGTAGGGGAATTGGTTTATTATATCAACGGTACAGAAGCAGGTAGATGTGATTTAGTGACGGCAAGCGATATGAAAAAGGCAACGGTAGAAAAAATGTTACATAGATTATTCCAAAAATGGTGTTTATAGTTGTTTTATAAAGATAGCTTATTACAAGCTGTCTTTTTTTTGTAAAATATGGCAAAAATGTTTGTGCAATTTAAACAAATTTTTTTGTTATGGAAAAAAAAGCAATTTTTTTAAGAATGTTGAATTTACAATAAAGTAGAACATTGACTATATTGACTTAGGAAAAATAATAGTTAAAATATACGATTTTTTGAAAAAAAGTAATAAAATAATTTAATTTTTTGAAAAATAGAATAGAAAAAAGCATTAAAAAATAGGTGATTTCGTATATCTAAGGGCAGCAAATTTGTCAAAAAGTATACTTTTTGAAGAAATAGATTTTTTTCACTTTTTGTATATTTTCAAAAATTTTCTTGGACAATTCGAACAAATTGTGTTATAGTAAAGGCATAAAAATCTATAACAAATGTATCTTTTTGGAAATGCGGCAAACTTTCCAAAAAAGTATACCTTTTGGGACAAATCAATATTATAGATTTTTAGGCAACAAATGGGAAGGCGGAGCTTCTGAAAAAACAGAGAGGGTCTCGTTCCAAAAATAATTTTACATATTGTAAGGAGGAATTTTAGAAATGAAGAAGTATCAAGCAGTAGCATTTTTGCTGTCAA
>CAJUJJ010000075.1 GCA_910586765.1 uncultured Clostridia bacterium | reverse complement strand
TATTTTTTCTTCTGGTAAATTATCTTTTGCTTTTTCTTCTTCTATTAATTTTTTTATAAATTCTTGTTCCTCTTGTTTTAATTTATTTTCTATTATTTTTGTATTTAATCCATTTATCCATTCTTTTTCTTGGTTTAGTTTATATATTAATTCTCTTTTTGTCATTAACTTGTTTATCATTTTTTGTTCCTTTATTTGATTTATTAATTCTTGTTCTGCTATTAATTTATTTATTAGTTCCTTTCTGATTTCTAATCTAGTTGCTAATTTCTGTTTTGTTTCTAATCTAGTTATTCCTTTTTGTTCCATTATTAATCTATTAATCAATTCTTGTCCTCTAGTTAATTCATTTATTAATTCTTGTTCCTGTTTCCATATTTCTTCTCTTTCTAATTTTTCTCTTAATTCTTTCCCTGCTTTCATACTATTTGGGTGTTTATCAATGTCACTATATTTTTTAATCAATTGATATGCTTCTTGTGTACTTAATCTTTTTATATAAAATTGATTAAATTCTCCAAAACTAGCAAGTGTACTATCTTCTCTTGATGTCAATACAAAAATATTATCATTTGCCTTTGCTACAAAATTTTTTATCATTTTTATAACATTCTCTCTTTCATTTTCTGCCACTTCATCAAATCCATCAAAACAAATAATAAAATTACCTCCATTTAAAAGATTTTTAATATCTTGCAATGGAAAATTGTTATAAATAGCAGTCATCTCTTGTTGTATATATTCCTCAATGGATTGTTCTGTGTTTAAACTCCTTAATTCTATTATAATGGGCATTTTTTCTATATTTTGAGAATTTAATATTGAAAAATATTTTACAAGAGTAGATTTTCCCATTATTTGATTGTCTACTATTAATATTTTATTATATTGCTGAAAAATATCCATTCCATTTTCATTAATATAATAATTTAGGCAACTTCTTTTACCCATTAAAGTTAAAGGAATATATAAATCTTCTATTGTTGTAGCTATTCCTTCTAAGGCAATTGTATTCATATATTTATTTTTTTTATAATAGATTTCTAAATATTGTTTTTGTAATTCTTCAACTGCTTTAACTATCTTTTCTATTTCTTTTAAATCGTTAATGTTAAGTATTTTTTTTCCATTACCTATTAATGAATTTGCTGCTTTTAGCCCTAGTTTACTTGCTTCATCATTTAATCCTTTTTCACAACTATTCAAAGTATTATCTATTAATCCATCTACAAGCTTCATTAAACCTTCTATATTTTCCATTTCCATTCTCCTTCCCATCGAACTTCACACTACAACATCTTACTATGTTTTTTCGACAAGAAGGTATAAAAATCCTTTTTTTACAAAACAGCTTTTAATTTTTTTAGTATTCTTTGCTGTATTGCATAGCAAGTACTTCTACTACAAAACAATTCTTTAGAAATATAGCGAAAAGATTTTCTATCAAAATACCTCAACTTTACAAAGCGATATTCTTCTTCAGACAAAGTTTGTGACAACAACAGTTCTATTTTATTTTGTTCTATTATCCACTTTTTTAATTTCAAAAGCATTTCATTTATGACTTGTTCCATTTCCAACAATTTTACAGTTTTATTTGCTGTTTCATCTTTTTTAGCATTACTTTTAGGCATTCCATCACGACAAATAGACTGCAAAGAATACAAGCATTGCTGTTCTGACTGCAAAGAAATGATTTTTTCTTTTAATATTTTGATAGCACAATCTTTTTGTCCTGCCTCAAAAAGCAATATTTTAATTTCTTTTTCCTGCAATGCCTGAACCTCCTTTTATCCTCTCAAGTGATACTTTTCGCTTCCTTCATAAGTATGAAACTGTTTTTGCCATTTTTGTTTTTCTTTATCATATTCAGCAATATTTTTTTTGAGTTCTTTTAATGCAACAAACACATCAAAATCACTATCTGATTTTGATTGTTCCAATATATTTTTATATCCATACCAAATATCGCTCAATTTTTCCATTTCCAATGCAGCCACTTTTTGTCGTGCATATTCATCAGATTTTTTATAATAATAATCCATTATTTCAAATATTTTTTGCCATTGTTTATGAAACCACTGTTCAGACATTTCATCAAAACGCTGTTGTATCTGTTCTATTTTTTTACTTCTTTTATCATTTACAATAGCATTGATTGTTTGTTGCAATGACATTTTTATCACCTCTTTTTTATGGAATACAATTTCTAAAAGTCGTATATTTTTCTAAGAAATTCAATTTTATACTTCCTGTTGCACCATTTCTATTTTTTGCTACAATCACTTCTGCACCATTTCCTTCTGGCGTTTCTTTATTATAATATTTTTCTCTATACAACATAAGCACAATATCTGCATCTTGTTCTATTGCTCCTGAGTCTCTCAAATTATCCAATGTTGGTTTTTTATCAGCCTTTTTTTCATTTTCTCTACTTAATTGGCTCAATGCCACCACTGGACAGCTAAACTGTTTACTCAAGTTTTTCAGTCCCATAGACAAATACGCAACGTCCATTGCTCTATTTGCTGTTTTTTCTACCCCCATAATCTGCAAATAATCTACTACCACAAGCCCTATTTTTTTACCTGTATACACCTGCTGATTATGGCATTTTTCATATATTTCTTCTAGTGTAATTCCTGCGGTATCATCTATATAAATATCACTTGTATTTTGTTCGAACTCTTTTGCTTCCTGCTGTATGCGATGTATGATTTCGTCCCATTTTTCATTATCTTTTATACACAATCTAAAATAAGTATTATCCACACTACTTTCTGCTGAAAACATTCTTGCTGCAATTCTATTTTTATCCATTTCAAGCGAAAACAACATAGCAATATATCCTTTGTCCATATTTTTAGCGGCATTTCTCAACAAATCCAATGCAAAAGCAGTTTTTCCCATAGCAGGACGTCCTGCCACAATAATCAAATTTCCCTGCTGCAATCCCCCAATATAATAATCTAAATCGTCAAAACCTGTAGGCAATCCTGCAAATCTTTTATTAGAATTTCTATCTTTTTGCAGAACAGTAATATATTCTGCTAATACATCTGGTATGCAATCTAACTTTTCTGTTTGTACGCCATCTTGTTCTGATTGTTTGCTTATCTGTTGTAATTTTTGTTTATCCTGTTGATATGCAGCTTCTGTCAATGCCCTGCCTTGTGCGATTTTTCTTCTGAAATACGCTTTTTCTTTCAATATTTTGATATATTCTTTTATTCTTACAGAAGTTGCCACGTTCATAGCAATTTGCACAATATATTCTTTTCCGCCTATTTTTTCAAAATTATTTTGCTGTTTTAAACATTCCGAAACTGTTACAACATCTGCAACTTTTCCAGATTTTAGTACGTCTGCAAATGCGTCAAATAGTATTTTATTGTTCTGCTGAAAAAAGTCATCGCTGTTTAATAGTGTTTGTGCGGTTTTTGCACTGTTTTCGTCTAAAAACATACAGCCCAATACAGCCTGTTCTGCCTCGCCACTGTAAGGTATTTCATTTGCCATTACCATCACTCCCCATTTACCATCTTTTTCCACTGTTCTAATTGCTCATCTTTTTTAGGAGTTTGTGGTATTTGTGTTTTGATTTCCACACAAGTGCTATCTTTCCATCTTTCCCCCCTTAACCAAGTAGAAGGATACGGCACATACTTTCCTTTCTCTTTCAGCCATTCCTCTTGTTGTTTTTGTTTTTCTACTGCATCACAAATTTCTTGATACAATGTTTCATTTACAGACAACTGTTTCCAAGCCTTTTGTGCTTCCTTTTTTGCCATTTTTTTAGGATAGCTTTCCCAGAACAACGCAAAGTATTTTTGTGAAAGTATTTCTTTTTCTTTTTCAACAGCATTACCACACCCCTTTTCAAAAGGGGATATATTTTCTTTTGTTTCTTTACTTTCTTTACTTTGTCCTTTTCTGTTAACATTTTTTGCATTTCTGCATACATTTTTATCATTTATGTATACATTTTGAGGAATTTGCTCTTGCGAAACAAGTAAATACTCTTTTTGTATTTCTGCTTTTGTTCTTCTTTTGACAATTTCAAAATATGTTTTTTGTATTTCTTTACTTGTCAATATGCCATATTGTTTATATTTTTCTTCTGAAAAAATTCCCCTTTTGATTGCTGCATTTGCTATTTCCAAAGCAATATTCTCTCCTGCTTTTAAATTACAATTTCTTTTACTAAACAACAATGCCGTTTCTTCATTCCATTTACAATAATATCCTTTTTCTCCATATATCATTTGATATAATTTAATCATTATTGCAAATCCCTTTAATCCAAATTGTGCTTCTATGATTTCTATATTTTTATCTGTATAACAATCTAATGGGAAATAATCTATTCCTGTTTTCATATCACATCATTCCTTTCTCCACGCCTAATCAACCTCATTACTATGAAACGAACTAGACACAGAATTACACCCACATCTAGCCAACCTCATCACAATGAAACGAACCAGACACAGATTTTGTTGCACCCACATCTAGCCAACCCCACCGCAATGAAACGAACCAGACACAGATTTTGTTACGCCCACATCTAACCAACCTCATCACAATGAAACGGACTAGACACAGATGATACTATGTCGACATATTTTTATTTCTTTTATCATCTCATTTAAAAAGTCTAAAAAAGTATCAATATAAATTGACAAATCACATCTCTTTCTATAATATAAATGAGAGTGTTAAGTAAATAATGAGGGAAAAGAAAAAGTAGAATTGCAATGAAAT
>CAJUJJ010000074.1 GCA_910586765.1 uncultured Clostridia bacterium | reverse complement strand
TAGTTGGTACTATTTTTTTCTTTTTTTCTGTCTACTTTATTGACTATGATCCAAGTCTTTGTCTTTCTCTTTCCTTTAATGAAGTACCTACAATACAATCTGCAAATTGACATTCAAAACAATTTTCATCACAAACCACTTTTTTTCCCATATTTTTCCTCCTTATTTTTACAAAAACTCTCTTTCTAACATATCTATAAAATATCTAACACAACCTGCATAATATTGCGGTCTAATATTTAATTCTGTCAATGTTTTCTGTAGCATTATTTTTGTAATTTCCGATAGTTCTTCTAATGCTTCTGTAGCGCTTCCTTCTACTGTTACGCTGCAATGTTTATCTTTCATTTTTACTGTTATCATTTTTCGTTTCTCCTTAATGTCTAATATTCATTTCTATTGCCATCTCTGCAATATTTTTACTGTTTATTTGTCCAAATACTGCTGCTGTATTTACAAATACATTTACTGCTCCTCTAACACCGTAATTTGTTCTACTAATAGCAAGTAATAACTCAATGACATTTTCTTCTAATTCATTCTCTTCAAAAAGTAATGTAATATCTTCTTTTGTAATGCTGTTTGTTGTAATGTGTTCTTTGTATGCTATTCTGCTGTAAAGCTGTGCATAAGAGGCTTGTCCGCTTCCTCTCATTTTTAAATAAATTTCATCATTTCCTATAAATGCAATACCAATACCGCTTTCATCGCTCATACATCTTAAATGATTTATTACTCTTACGGTTAAGTGTTGTGCTTCATCTATAATAAGCACTTTGTTGCTTCTTTTTAATTTTGCTACGGCTTCGCTGTATATTTTCCTTGCTATTTTTTCTCTTATTCTTAATTGTTCTGCTATCAATTCATTTACCCCTGTAATACTTGCAAAACAAGGGGACACTGTTATTACAATTGCTCCTTCAGGGTGTTTTTTAGCATACTGTTTGATTGCCATTGTTTTCCCTACTCCTGCATCACCATACGCAACTGCAATTTTTCCTTGTATATGACAATACTCTATCAGTTTATATACCTTACTACTAATACTTGTTTGTTTATATTCTGGTGCTTTTGGTGCGATTTCCTTTTGTGCTTTCAGTTCAAAAAACTGTTCTATTTTGGGTATAATAATATGAGGAGATTTATATACTCCCTTTAAAAATTGGCTAAGCTGTGGGTCAGAAATATCCAATTCTTTTGCAATCTCTGATTGTGTTTTTCCTGTTGTTTCTTTATATGTTAATAGCTTTTGTATTGCTTGTTCTTGTTCTATCATTTTCATTTACCTCCCCATTAGTGAGCACTTTTAACGGTTATAAGTGTTTTGACCACTCACCGGCAAGACTAGCCGGACAGCCGAAGGCTGGCTTTTCCGTAGGAAAAGTGATTGACCTAGCAATTTCCGAAGGAAATGCAGGAAAAATACGAATGTTAAAAGTGCGAACGGTTTTTCATGCGTAGCATGAAAAAAATTTCCTCTTTATTAAAACATTTTTAAACACCTTTTAAAATACTTTTAAAATAAATTATTTTCCAATTCTTTTACTTTTTTTAACCTTTCTATTCCTTTGCTCCAGTCTATTCCTTCTCCTCCTGCTGCTTTTGGCAGTGCAACTACTTCTGCTGTATTATCAGTATTTTTTATTTGATTTTCATTATAAAATACTGGCTGCGTGATTTTTGGTATCACTGGTTTGTTTTGGCTTTCTTCTTTTAATGCCTTTTCTAGTAGCATTGTAAGTGCGTCTTTTTGCTCCATTTCTTTTTTAGCTTTATAATTTGCCACTTCTTTTATTGCATTTCTGTTTTGTTGCTGCTGTTTTTTCACTTCTTGTTTGCTTGCCGTATAACTCAATTCTTCTTTCAATGCTGCAATACACAAAAATCTTTTTTGTTCATCATATATTCTTATGTTGCTTAAATCTTCTGGGTTGTATCTTACATATACATTTTGTCCAAAATATCCCTTCCACAACTCCTCATTCCAGTATTGTAGTTGTTTGCCATAAAATGTTAATGTAATACCATTTTTTCCTACTTTTAACATACCTGTATTGCTTTTTGCATATCTCATAAACATCAAATCTGCTTTTTCTTTTGGCAATACTCTTTTTGTTATCATATTTTCTGAAAACACTTCATCAGGACATTTTCCTTTCATTCCCATACCCTCATGAGGCTGTTTGTTGTACCAACCTTCTATGTAAATGTCCACATACTGTATAAATTCCTCTATACTAGGTAGTCCTTTCATTGTTTTTACCATCTTTTTCAGCTTGTCAGGTCTTTCTAATATCGTACCGCCTGTATAACTTTCAAATAGTTTGCTAAAATGTTCTTTTACTGTATAAAATGCTCTTTCTATGCCTTTTCCTCTTGCATTTCTAGGAAGTGCAGTGCGAAATTCTATTCCTAAATCATCAAGTATAGAAGGTAATTTCAGTTCTTCTCCATTTTTCTTCTTTTTTCTGAAGCCATTACCGCCTAAATCATGAAATAAAAACTCACGTCCGTTATCTGTATATATACTTCTAGGTACACCAAATTTTTCACAACCTTTTTTTAATGCGTATATTGTTGCGTCTGAACTTGGTGCATCTGTCACACACCAGCCCATCATTTTTCTGCTTCTCACGTCCATAAATGCCGTCAAATACACTCTGACTGGTTTTCCTTCTTTTTCTACCATAATATCAAATGTGTGATTGTCTGCTACCCATATGTCATTACTTTCCAAATCTTCATACATTCTCTTGATGTATGGTGCACATTTATCTATAAATACCTTTTCTCTTTCTCTAAAATACATTTTGATAGCTTTTGGCATTTTCTCAACACTTCTCTTAAATGTGCTGTAACAAGGTAATTCTATCTCTTGCCCTTCAAAATAAAGTGCTGTTTCTCTCATACATTGCTTAATACTGGGCTTGTTCTCGTTTAGATAATAATATTCAAATACATCAAATATTTCTTTTGTCATTTTGTAGTTGTGGTTGCCGTGCTTGCCACGCCCATCGGCAAGAGCTGCTTCTCCCTCCATAATGTAGGTATTCCATTTTCTGTAAAGTGTTCTCCTGCTTAAATGTAGCCCTTCATTTTGTACATTCATTACTTGAATAAATATGTTGTCTGCTTTTTCTTTGTCTGCTTCTTTTCCTCTGTAGCTTTGCCAGCTTTCCAATAGCTTACGCCAAAATATCGCATTTTGTTTCTCTTTTTCTGTTAAATCTGCTATTGTTTTGCTTTGCTGTTCTTCTGTTTCTTGTTCTAGAACTTTCTTCTCAGCCTCTTTTTGTAGCTTTTTCAAATATCTTTTGTATTTGAGTTGTACTTTTTCGTCTAGCTTGGAAAGGGGTATATTGTAATGCGTTCCAGCATTTCCGCCAACTTTCCCTTCAATTTGTATTGCTTCCATTTTTCCTTTTGTAATGCAATTTCTGATATATCTTTCTGTGCAGCCTTTTATTTCTGCCAGTTGTTTTACTGTTAAATAAGTTTCTTTTACGCCCATACCAACTACCACCTTTTAGTACGATTTTTCATATATATTATAAAAAAATCATTTTTAAAAATTTGTTTGCAAAAATATATTTTTTGTGGTATACTCTATCCAATTCAGATATTTTATGAGCGGCTGAACGGAGCTCCTTTCTCCAACAGCCGCCTTTTCATACCACTTTATTTATTTTCTTTTATTCTTTCTATTTCTTTCAAAACATAAAGAATATTTTTTTTGCAGTGTTCTGCAATCATTTCAAGTGTAACAAAATCCGCTTTTTCATGATATAAAATATTGCAAATCGCTGATGTTAACAAAGACATTGCAGCATCTCTGCTAATATGTTTATTGATAAGAACCGTCCCATTTTTGTTTTGATTTTCTACAATTACAATCAAGTTTCGTTCTTTGCTGCTTCTGTTGTTTTTTTCTACAATTTTTTGTATTTCTTGTATTAATTCGTCTTCATAAAAATAATATTTCTTCATTTTTTATTGCTCCATTTCTCTTTACTACATCAATTTGATATTGTCACAATAATTCAATCATTAATATAGCAATTACACATACTGTCAAAAATAGTGTCCATTTTGCACATTCTTCCAATGAACTTTCTATTTCTTTTATTTTATTGTTGATTGCTGTTCTTGCATTTGTTTCTGCTTCTCTGTATATTTCAAAATAATGTTCTTCTGTTTCTAACAGCTTCATCTTTCTTTCTAATTCGTACACTCTTTTTTCTAGCCTTTCTGTTTCAAATAGTGCAGCATCAGATATTTTTATATTTTCCTTTTCCACTTTTAATCACCAATCCCCATACTTTCCGCATAAAAGCACACCGTTGCAGGAGAAATTTCAATTCCGTCCATTGTCAATATTCTCGCTATGCTAGAATAACTGTGATTTCCAGCACAAATAAGCCTTTCAATTTTTCGCTTTGCTTTTATCTCTAGCTTTTCCATTTCTTTTTCGGCTTGTTTTTCTCTTTCTGTCCTATCCTCTAACTCCTTTATGATAATTGGAACTACTTGACAGATTGTTTCTCTTACAATGTCCTCTATGCTGTATTGATTTACTTCACTTATGTAATTGCCTGTCTGTCTGATAGAAGGCAATACCTCACTTGTTACCCATCTCTTGAATTTTTTTGCTGTTTCTAGCTTGCTAGATAATATTAAACTATATAATCCACTTTCATTGATTATTGTCATTTCCTGCACTCCACTAGGTGTTTCCATTTTAGCAACACCTCTATCTTCATCATCTACTTTTTTAGATACTGCACTTCTAGGCTCTGCATACCCTAAAATTTCAGCTACATCTTTTCCTACAAAATAAGGTTGTCCATCAATCATTAATGTTCTAGGCGGTATACTTAAACAAATTTTACAGGAAATAACAACTAAAAAAATAG
>CAJUJJ010000073.1 GCA_910586765.1 uncultured Clostridia bacterium | reverse complement strand
GAGATATAATAAAAATATACCAAAAAGGATAATATAGTAATATTTGCTTCAAAAATATATTGATTGATATATTAGATAGGAGGAAAGAATTGATGAAAAAAAAGGAAAAAAAGCAAGATATAATACAAAATCAATCTGAATTAAAAAAAAATAACATAAAAAAAGTAAAAGAAAAAAAGTATGCTGAAGTAAATGCTATGATGCTTTTAACATATTATTTAGCTAATACATAAAAATATAAAAGCCTGTTTAAAAAAAGCAGGCTTTTTATATGCAATTATTATTTTATTATGGAATTTTATAGAAATATGTGTTAAAATAAAAGACAATAAAAAATTGTATGTGGAGGATTTAGATATGGCAAAGAATATAAAAAAATTTAAAAAATTACTTTCTGTATTATTTCTTTTATATACATAAGACAATGAAAAGAAGCATTTTTCTTTTGATTGTCTTTCTTTTTGTAATAAAATAAAGGAGGATTATTATGCTGAACAGAAAAGATATTCTTGGTTTGAAGGATATGACAAAAGAGGAAATATTAGAAATACTCCAAACAGCAAAGGAGATGAAACTTCGTATTGATGACAGTTCCAAGAGAGTAAATGAAATTAAGGGGTGCAGCATTGTTAGTTTATTTTATGAAAATAGTACAAGAACAAAAACATCTTTTTCTCTTGCTGGAAAATATTTAGGAGCAACAGTACAAGATTTAGGTGTAAGTACAAGTAGTGTAAATAAAGGAGAAAGTTTAATTGATACAGGAAAAACATTAGACCAAATGGGTGTAAAGGTAATGATAATGCGTCATAGTATGACAGGAGCACCACATATTTTAGCAAAAAATGTATCATCCCATGTTATTAATGCTGGAGATGGTTCTAATGAACACCCTACGCAGGCTTTATTAGATTTGTTTACTATATTAGAGTATAAAAAATATTTTGAAGGCTTAAAAATAGCGATTATTGGGGATATTTCTCATAGTCGTGTAGCACGAAGCAATGTATTTGGTTTGTCTAAATTGGGAGCAAATGTTACATTAGCAGGTCCTTCTACATTATTAGGTGGTTCTGGTTTGCTTGGCGTTAAAACAACACCTGATGTAAAAGATGCTGTAAAAGATGCTGACATTGTAATGGGATTACGTATACAATTTGAAAGACAAAAAACAACAGCTTTTCCTGACTTAGCAGAATATCGTGAATTATTTGGAATAAATAAAGAGATATTAAAATATGCAAAGAAAGATGTATTAATTATGCACCCAGGCCCTGTGAATAGAGGAATTGAATTGAGTACAGATATTATTGATGGTGAAAATTCTGTAATTAACATACAAGTAAAAAATGGCGTTGCAGTTAGAATGGCAATATTAAAATTATTATATCAAGGAGGACAAAAATGAAACTTTTAATTCAAAATGGACAAGTAATAGATCCAGCTTCTCAAACAAATGAAGTAATGGATATATTAGTAGAAAATGGCATTATTTCAAAAATAGAAAAAAGTATTACAGATAATGCAGACAAAATTATTAATGCAGAAGGAAATTGGGTAACACCAGGTTTTATTGATGTTCATGTACATTTAAGAGAACCTGGATATGAATATAAAGAAACGATTGCAACAGGTACAAGAAGTGCAGCAAAAGGTGGATATACTACAATATGCCCTATGCCAAATACTAATCCTGTATGTGATAGTGATATTATGATAGAATACATTAAATTAAAGGCAGAAAGAGAAGGAGTTGTACATGTTCTGCCTATTGGAGCAATTACAAAAGGGCAAAAAGGAGAAGAACTGTCTAATATTGGAAAAATGGCAAAAGCAGGAGCTTGTGCTATTAGTGAAGATGGCAAAAGTGTACCATCTTCTGGATTACTAAAAACAGCTATGAAATATGCAAAAATGTTTGATATTCCTGTACTCTCTCATTGTGAAGACATTAACTTAGTAGCTGGTGGTTCTATGAATGCAGGAGCAAGTGCCCAGCTTTTAGGCTTAAAGGGAATTTCAAATGACTCGGAAGAAGTAATTGTTGCAAGAGATATGATATTAGCAAAAAGTACAAACTCTAAATTACACATTTGTCATATGAGTACAAAGGGTAGTGTGGAATTATTACGTCAAGCAAAATTAGCAGGTCAGACTGTCACAGCAGAAGCAACACCACATCATTTTACATTAAGTGATGACTTTATAACGGATTATGATGGAAATACAAAAATGAACCCACCTTTACGTGCTAAAGAAGATGTATTAGCAATTCGTCAAGCATTAAAAGATAATGTGATAGACATTATTGCAACAGACCATGCACCACATAGCATAGATGAAAAAAATTGTGAATATGAAAAAGTAGCGTTTGGTATTGTAGGATTAGAAACAGCTTTACCTTTAGGCATTACAGTACTTGTAGAAGGAGGCTGGTTGACACCTATGGAATTAATTACTAAAATGACATATAATCCTGCAAAAATGCTAAATATTGATAAAGGTACATTAACAATAGGAAAATCAGCAGATATTACCATTATTGACCCAAATAAGACATATAAAATTGATGCAAATACATTTGCTTCAAAAAGTAAAAACACACCTTTTGGAGGTTTTGAAGTAAAAGGAAAGGTTATGTATACTATTGTTGATGGAAATATTGTAGTAGAAAATGGAGAATTAACAAAAGAATTTGCATAATAAAAAGAAAAAGAACAGGTACAAAAATATACCTGTTCTCTTTTTGTATAAATATTACTAATTTTAAAAAATGTTAAAAATAGTTTATATTTCTGGGTTAGTATCTTTATCACCATTATCAAAGTTAGTATCTTCATTACCATCATTGGAGCTATCAGAGTTGTTGTTTTCATCACCATCATCAGAGTTATTGTCCCCGTTACTATCACCAGTATTATCAGGGTTATTGTTTTCATAATCATCATCGGGAGTAGGTGAGGCAACAGGTATATCTGATGCTACTACTATAATTTTGACTGTTTGTGCAATTTTGTTGCCATCTGTATCTTTTATAGCATTACCGTTTTCATCTACAACAGTAGCTGTAATAGTTGCAGTATCACCATCATTACCTGTTACAGTAAATGTAGTTGTTGCTCCTTCCCCTTCATCAGATATATTGCTTATTTCTTCAGAAAAGCTTCCAACGTTTGCATTATCAATGCTCCATTTTATATGTCCTTTTATGAATTTATCATTATATTGATTACTAATTCTAGTATCAAGTGTTACATCACCATTTTTTACTTCTATTGGTCTATCTGAAGCAAAATCATCTACACAAATTAAATCCAATTCATTTGGTACAGATGTTGCTCTAGCATTTATTGTAACTTTATTTGTCACTTCATTAGTACTACCATTTTGTACAAATTTAGCAGTTACAGTAAATGTTCTGTCTGATGTAACACCTTCGCCAATTGTTACTATACACTTATCACAATTTTCTATAACATCAATTTTTGCAACATTTTCATCGACTGGTTTTCCATTTTCTTCTAATGTCCATGTTAATGTACCTACATCACCTAATGGAGATACAGATATATCACCATCTTTACCTATTGCTGTAATATGTAGTTCATCACCAGGTTCAGCTTTGTCAAAATCACCAGTAAAACAATTCAATTCAATATTTGAAATATTTGTGTCATCTGTAGATAATGTAACATTTACTATAATTGGTGGTACATCTGCTGTTACTTTATCTGTTACTTTTATTGTTATTGGTAATGTCATATTTTCTTCATAAGAAGAATTAGTAGGCACAGAAATCGTTGTATTTATTGTTGTACCATTAGGGATACCAGAAAAAATAAATATTTCATCTGGAAAGTTTTCATCTGGTTCAAGTTCTATTAATACATCATTATTGTCTGCTTTTATTTCGTAACCATTTTGGTCTTTTAATATAGCTTCAATGTTTGCACTACCGCCTTTTTTGATAGTAACTGTTGTTTTATCTACTTCTATTTTTGTTGGCACTGGAATGGAAGCATTTATAGTAATATCTATTTTAAGCCCATCTTTTGGTATAGTATATCCGCTTTCTGCTTCTAAAACTTCAGCTGGAATAGTTAAAGTATATTTATAACTTCCTTCTTTTGCGTTTTCTTCATGGAAGAATATGAAAAGTTCTCCTTTTTCTGAACATTCTGGCATTCCAATTATCCCCTCATTAGATTGCTCTATTTTTAAATCAGCATAAGTTATATCAGGTTTTACTTTCGCACCATCTAATGTAATTGTACTTTGAAGATTTCCCCATGAAGGCATACTACCTATTGACCAATTAATAATTTCTTTTTCTGCTTTTGCTGTTACTTCTTTTACATTTGGCACAACAGGCGTAGTTTCTGTTTTATCAACAGGTGTTTCTACTTCTTCAGACTTATTTATTGTACTTGGATTAGTTGCTTCAATTTTATTTACTGTACCTGTACCAGAAATAGAAGTTTCTCCTGTTGATGTAGATGTAATTTTATCAACTTTTGCTTCTGGTGCAATATCAATTTTTGCTGTTGCTGTGTCGCTAAGTTCTACTTTATTTACAGTTGCTTTATCTGCTACTGCAATATCTACATTTGCATTATCAGTTATCATTACATTTTCTATATTTGCATTATCAGTTATTTTTACATTTGCATTTGCGTTGCCATTTACTGCTACTGTATTTGTAATTACTGCATTACCTCTAAGTTCAATATTCGTTTTTGTACTATCATTTAATATAATATTTTCTACTTCTGTACTATTTTTTACTATAACATCTGTTTTGCCTTCACCATTTAATATAATATCTTTTACATTACCTGTTACATTTACTTTGTTAACTTCTGCATTTTCTGCTACTTCAACAACAGCGTTGTCACCAGCTTCTACAGTATTTATTTTTGCACCTTCTGCAATTTCAACTGGTGCTTGTG
>CAJUJJ010000072.1 GCA_910586765.1 uncultured Clostridia bacterium | reverse complement strand
GAACTCACGTGTTCAGCTTGGAAGGCTGACGTTCTACCATTGAACTACACCCGCAAAATAGATACTATAATCAACGAAAGATATTATGCCATATTTTAAGTATAAAGTCAATACTTTTTTTAAAATTTTTTGTAAAAAAATATTCACCATAAAAATTAGGTGAATATTTTTATAATATTAGCCTTTTCTTAAAAATGTTTGAGAGTTAATATATTCCATAATAGAGCCATAAATCATACCATTTTGGGCGATTTCTAATATACCAAATGTAGGCTGAGGGACACCTCTAGGAAGAGAAATACTTCCAGGATTAAATAACATAACACGCCCTTTATTGTCGTTTACAGGGCTGTGAGTATGTCCAAAAAGTACCGCATCAGCTCCTTCTTGTTCTGCCCAATAAGATATTGTGTCGTAACTCCAATATACTTGTTGCATATGTCCATGTGTTAAAAGCAGTCTTTTGCCATGTATTGTAATCATTAATTTATTAGGGGCTTTGTCACCAAAGTCATTGTTCCCTCTTACAATATAAAAAGGTAAATCAGGGTATTCTGTCTGCAAATCAGCCGCATCATAGGCATGGTCACCCAAATGAATGACACCATTCATATATTTACCAATGCGATTGAGTACATCTCTGGCATTTGACAAATAGCCATGTGTATCACTGAGAACCAAAAGTTTCACTGTTTCATCTCCTCCTGCTGCATTAATAATTGTTTCATTTTTTGAAGTGCTTTGCCTCTGTGGCTGATAGCATTTTTTTGTTCTGGAGATAATTCTGCTGTTGTTTTGCCTAGTTCTGGAACAAAGAATATAGGGTCATAACCAAAACCGTTTTCTCCTTTTATTTGTTGTGCAATAATGCCTTCTATAGTATCTATAGCAGTAAGCACTTTTCCATTAGGAAATACTGCTGCAATGGCACATACAAATCTTGCTGTTCTTTGTTTTTCAGGCACATCTTTCATTAAATGCAATATATGATTGTTTTTTTCAATATAAGGAGTGTTTTCTCCTAAATATCGTGCAGAAAGAACACCAGGTTGTTTGTTTAAAAAGTCAATTTCTAAACCAGAATCATCTGCTAAAGTGATATTGCCAGATACTTTTGAAATTTCAAGTGCCTTTTTGATAGCATTTTCTTCAAATGTTTTACCATCTTCTACAACGTCTACTGTAATGCCTGCGTCCTGCATAGAAACAATTTCAAAAGGCAAATCTGACAATATTTGTTTTACTTCTTTTATTTTTCCATTATTTTTTGTTGCAAATACAATCTGTTTCATAATTATTTACTTCCTTTTCTTGTTGTACTGTGTAATGCATATATTTTATATCCATTATTATACAATGAAAATAATGAAATGAACAGAATGTATTTTCAAAGGCTTGTACTTTTCTTGGAATACATAAAAGCATTACTGCAACAACAATGCCGATACGAAATAGTTTCATACTATATCACCTCTTACTATTATTGTAAAGGAGCATCAAAAGGGGGACAATATTTTTTAAAAGCAAATTTTGACAAAAATGTAGTTTAAATGTGTTGTTTCTATTTAAAAACAAGAAATGATTTGTAATTATTTATGTTATTTGTTATAATGGAAAGAAGATATTTTAGCAATGAGGTGGTTTTTTTTTGAGTACAAAATACAGGAAAATATTACAAGAATTAGAAAGTGATATATTAGCAGGAAAATATAATCAGATTAAAAAATTGCCTACAGAAGAAGATTTGATAAATCAGTATCAAGTCAGCAGAACAACCATTCGAAAAGCAATTTCTATATTAGTTAGTAAGGGATATGTTTATCAAATACAAGGTAGTGGTATTTTTTTGAGAGAATCTGCATTAAAAGGATATTTGAGTTTAGAAAGTTTAAAAGGACTGACAAGAGATTATCCTAACAAAAAAGTAGAAAGCAATGTGATAGAATTAAAATTAGTACAAGCAGATGAACAAAAAGCTGCTATAATGAAATGTAATGTGGATAGTCCTTTGTATTTTTTAAAAAGGGTGAGATTGGTAGATGGCAATCCTCTTACAGTAGAATATACTTATTTTAATAAAAAAGTAATTCCTTATATGAGTGAAGAAATTGCAAAAAAATCAATATATAGTTATATTATAGATGATTTAGGTCATAATATAGGATTTGCAGATAAAGTAATTTATGCCGACAAATTAGATGAAGAAAATGCACAGTATTTCCATTTACAACAAGGAGAACCTGCACTCATTATAGAAAGTACAGAATTTTTAAGTACCGGAGAAATTTTTGCAATATCTACTTCTGTACACAACTATAAAAGTACAAAACTTTTAAAATTGTCTAATTTTTAATAAAATATTGTTCTTTTTTGAAATTATGTAATAAAAAAACATAAAAATATAGATAAATTTACATATTTGATAGATACCAATTTTGTCAAAAAGTATACTTTTTTGGAAAATTTGCTATATTTCCAAAGTAGTATATTTGTTATAAATATTTATGCTATTACTACGATGTGATTTATTAGAATTGTTTAAAAAATTTTAAAAAAAATATATAAAAATTGAAAAAATCTATTTCTTCAAAAAGTATACCTTTTGAGATAAATTAATAAGATAGATTTTTCTTCAAAAAAACATCGTTTTTGTCAAATCATTTTCAAAAAATATATTATTTATTTTTTAATTTGTTGATGTTACATTATTAAAGTAATATAATATATATAATATAAAATACTATAAAATGCACTATGATGGGGGAGATAACATTGTTTAAGAAGCAAAATGACGAAAACATGGAAAATGTAGAAAATGCAGAAGTTGCACAAAAGCAAAGTAAAAAAAGTACAAAAGGAACAACAAAATATCAAATATTGAAAGGGTATTTAATGATAACATCTATTACAATACTTGTTGTAGTAGTATTATTTGCTTTTCAAGCTTTGATATATGGAAGATACAAAGTTGTGTCAGAAAGTTACACTTCGCAGAATGTTTCAAAAGATATGGTTTCCGCACATTATGACTGGGTGCTAAAATTAACAAATTCTTTACACACAGGAGAAAGATTTGAAGGAAATCTTGACCCAAATACTTGTTCATTCGGCACATGGCTTGCAAATAATGAGTCAACAATTACAGATGAAGAAATTGCAGAAAGAATTAAACTGATTAAAGAAGTTCACTCTGAAATACACGCTTTTGCTAGTGATGTTAATTCATTAAATGAACAGCAAAGACTAGAAAAATATGATGAATTTATAACGGTGTATGAACCAAAAGTCAGTACATTAATTGATAATTTAAAAGGAATTGCTAACAGATATACTGTGATAGCACAAAATGCTGCAAACGCATTGAGTATGCTTCTTGTGATTTCTATTGTATGTATTTTGGTACTTACAGTGATTGCTATTATTGTTAGTGCATATTTAGCAAATTCTACTTCTACAAAAATATCAGCTCCTATGACTTCTATTGCAGCATGGTCAAGAGAACTTTCAGAAGGTGCCGATACATTAGATTTCAATTTTGATTATGGTAATATTGACCAAAATAATGAAATTGCAATTATGATTGACTCTTTTAAACAACTTGCAAACAGCATACAAGAAAACGTTAGAGTAGTAAAACGTGTTGCAGATGGTGACATGACTGTTTTTGTTGATATTCGCTCTAGTAAAGATACTTTAGGAAAAAATTTATACAGAATGGTACAAAGTAATGACGTACTTTTCTCCGAAATATTGAAGGTAGCACATAAAGTAGCAGAAGGTTCTACTTACATCGCTAATGTTAGTCATCAGTTAGCAGAAAATGCTCATACGCAGGCACAAACGGTAAACGAATTATCTTCTTCTATTAACAGTACTGCAGATTTAATAAGTAAAAGCTCAGAACATATGGCAGAGGCTTCTTCCATTTCTGATATTATTAAAACAAATGCACAAGAAAGCAATGAAAAGATGAATGTGCTTGCAAGCTCTGTGGAAGAAATGAAAGCAGCATCTCAAAAAGTTTCACAAGTAATTAAAACAATAGATGATATTGCTTTCCAAACAAGTATACTTGCGTTAAATGCTTCTGTAGAAGCTGCAAGAGCAGGAGAAGCAGGAAAAGGTTTTGCTGTTGTAGCAAATGAAGTAAGACAGCTTGCTTTAAAGAGTACCGTTGCAGCAGATGAAAGTAAAACATTAATTCAAAATACCATTGATAAGGCAGTTATGGGAAGTAAAATTTCTGTAGAAGCATTAGCTATGTTTGAAACGATTGTGGAAGAAATCAATAACATTACTTCTATTATACAAGAAGAATCCCGTTCTTCTGCTACACAGTTAGAATGTATAGAAGATATTAGAGCAAATATTTCAGGCATTATGAGAGAAACATCAAACAATGTTGATATTAGTAAAAATTCTGCAAATTCTAGTAAAGAAATGCAGAAAAATGCAGATTTACTGAAAGCAGAAATGGAGAAATTCAATTTAAGAAAACGTCAGCCAGGTAAAGCATATATTCCACCAGAAAAACAAGGGGATTATGAATTTATTAAAAAGGCAGAAGAAAATTATAAACATACACAAGAAACAGGTCAATTTAATTATGATTACGAAAACTAAAAAGAGGGCTTATGCCCTTTTTTTATATCTCGTTTATAAACAAATATAATAAAACTATTTCTATAAAAAGAAATGGTTTTATTTTTTTGCCAAAATATACAAAAAAGGCAGCAGATTGCCTATAAAATAAGCAGTATTTTTGTAAAAAAGCAATGAAATGTATTAAAATGCTAATTTTTACT
Organism: uncultured Clostridia bacterium; assembly: GCA_910586765.1. Classification (GTDB taxonomy): domain Bacteria; phylum Bacillota; class Clostridia; order Lachnospirales; family Anaerotignaceae; genus Coprocola. The sequence goes on along the minus strand of CAJUJJ010000072.1, from coordinate 210 downwards.
TGAAATATTACCAAAATGAAGCTATAATATAACCATCAAAGAAATTGGTAATTATCAATATAATTTATAACTATGAATTTATAATAATAAATGAAAAAAGGAGTGTTTATTTATGAAAATTTTATTAGCGTGTTCTTCTGGTATGTCAACAAGTTTATTAGGGGGTAAACCTAAACAATTGAGGGAAATTTTGGTATTGTGATTAAAGCC
>CAJUJJ010000071.1 GCA_910586765.1 uncultured Clostridia bacterium | reverse complement strand
TCCATACTAATAACATCTCCTTTGTTATTAGTATTTCCTTTTTCATTATTTTAATCACACCCTCTTCTTTTTCTATATTCTACATTAATATATATACAAAGTATAAAAAACATTTGATATAATAATAAAAACAAATGAAAAGAGGAGAATTTTTATGATGGAAATACGTGTTTTAAAATATTTTCTTGCAGTAGCAAGAGAAGAAAATATTACAAGAGCAGCAGCATTATTACATATTACACAACCTACTCTTTCTCGCCAGCTTATGCAAATGGAAGAAGAACTTGGCATAAAATTATTTCGCAGAAGCAAGCATAGTATAGTACTAACAGAAGAGGGTATGTTGTTGCGTCGGCGAGCACAGGAAATTGTAGATTTAGCAGAAAAAACAGAAAAAGAATTACTTTATCAAGAAGAAAATATTGTGGGAGAAATTGCCATAGGCTGTGGAGAAACGAAAAATATGAAACCACTTTCTGAAATGATAGCCTCTTTTCAACAACAATATCCCAATGTTAGTTTTGATATTTATACTGCGATTGCAGATGATGTAAAAGAAAAATTGAATCATGGTATATTAGATATGGGGCTTTTATTAGAGCCAGTAGAAATTAGCAAATATCATTTTGTAAAAATGCCATTTAAAGAAGTATTGAATGTACTAATGAGGAAAGATAACCCATTAGCACAAAAACAAAAAATTACGCCACATGATTTAATTGATGTACCTCTCATTCTTCCAAAGCGACAATCTGTATTGAATGAAATAGAAAACTGGTTTGAGGAAGAACGAGAAAAAATGAAAGTAGCTTGTACTTGCAATTTGTCACAAAATAATATTTTTATTATGACAGAAAATAAAGTTGGTGTTGCAATCACTATTAAAGGAGAAAATAATCATACGGATTTATGTTTTAAACCTATGGAACCAGAAATCACAAATAACAGTGTTTTAGTTTGGAGAAAAAATCAAACACTTTCTCCTTCTATGGTGAAATTTATTTCCCATGTTAAAACGTATTTAGAAAATGATTATACTTCTTAAGCATTTTTTGCAATACAGTATAAGTATTAGATATTTTAATAAAAGAGATTTATAATATAGATGTCAAAGGCATCTATATTTTTTTGTTAGGAGGAATAGTATGACAATTTATGAAGTAAGCCAAAGATATTGTATTCCTATTGAGCAATTAAAAGAATATGAAAGCTGGAAATTATATAAAACAGAGAAAAAAGAAATTGGAAAATGGCAGTATGATGAACAAGATATTGAAAAACTTAGTATGATTATGACATTATATGATGCTGGATTTTGCAATCAAGAAATAAAACAATATATGTTATTATCACTTCACACAAATACAAAAGAAAAAAGAATTTCTATGCTCAACCAAAAACGTAGCAATACATTGGAAGAAATTCACAAAAGGGAAAAGCAAATTGAATATTTGGATTATATAAAATATGAAATTCAAAAAACTTAAAGCAAAATTATAAAATAAAAGGAAGTGAAACAATCAGATATGCTGTTTTCTAATAAGGATTTAAAACAATTTATTATTCCATTATTTTTTGAACAGTTTTTAACAATATTAGTGGGGCTTGCAGATACTTTTGTAATTAGTTTTGTAGGAGAGGCAGCAGTATCTGGTGTATCACTAGTAAACTCTTTTAACACTATTTTTATCTATTTATTTACTGCACTTGCTTCTGGTGGAGCAGTTATTGTTAGCCAATACATAGGAAGTGAAAAATATAAACAGGCAAATAAAAGTGCAAGCCAGCTCTTCATGATTTCAGTAGTTTTTTCGATTATTATTACCATATTTTCATTGGTTTTTAATAGAAGTTTAATGAGGCTTATATTTGGTAAAGTAGAAGAAGATGTTATGATTGCTTGTGTAACTTATTTGAGAATATCCGCTTATTCTTATCCAGCACTTGCTATTTATAATGCAGGTGCAGCACTTTATCGCAGTATTGGAAAGACAAATACAACAATGTATATTTCGGTTATTTCAAATATCATCAATGTGATAGGAAATATATTAGGTGTATTTGTACTTCATGCGGGTGTTTCAGGTGTTGCTTATCCATCGCTAATAGCAAGGATATTTTCTGCTGTAGCAATTACTATGTTATGTTTTCATGTAGAAAACAAAGTTTATTATATTAAAAAATATATATTTTGCTGGGATACAAAACTTTTAAAATGTATATTAGGCATTGCTGTACCAAATGGCATAGAACAAGGTATATTTCAGTTTGTAAAAGTAGCACTCAGTAGCGTTGTTGCACTATTTGGTACTTATCAAATTGCAGCAAATGGTATTGCACAAAGTATATGGTCACTTGCAGCATTGGTATGTGTGACAATGGGACCTGTATTTATCACAGTAATTGGGCAGTGTATGGGAGCAAAACAAATACAAATGGCAGAAAGCTATTTTAAAAAACTAATGAAAATTACAATCATGTTTTCTGTTATATGGAATGTATTGATATTTTTGATTACACCCGTTATGATGTATTTTTATACCATTGAAAATGAAACAAAGCGTATAGTTATTATACTTGTACTCATTCACAATGTATTTAATACCATTGCTTTCCCTTTTGCAGATTCTCTTGGAAAAGGATTGAGAGCAGCAGGAGATGTAAAATTTACAATGACAATTTCCATCATTACAACAGTTGGAATAAGATTACTATTTTCCATATTGTTTGGCATTATATTAGGCTGGGGAGTAATAGGCATCGCTTGTGCTATGTGCTTAGATTGGTGTACTAGAGCAGTTCTATTTTATATCCGCTTTAAAAAAGGAAAATGGAAAAATTTTGAATTGATATAATCATTTAAAAATAAGATATAACCGTTTTGGTTATGTCTTATTTTTTTATATCTATAACATTTAATTTATTCATTTTAAGCATTATTAAAAATTTAAAATAGGTATTAGACATTATAAACACGCTATGCTAGACTTGTATTAACAACAAATGAAAAATAAATTTGAATTTAAGGGAGGTAATTTGAATGAGTCAAAAGTACACAAGTCTTGCAGAAACAATCGTAAACAAAGTTGGTGGAGCAGAAAACATTAATGCAGTACGTCATTGTCAAACTCGTTTAAGATTTACATTAAAAGACACGACAAAAGCAGACAAAGAAGGAATTCAAAATTTAGATGGCGTTGCTCAGGTAGTAGAAAGTGGCGGTATGTTTCAAGTTGTCATCGGTATGCACGTAGCAGAAGTTTTTGAAGAAGTAGAAAAATTTATACCAAACAAAGACAGCGAACAAAATCAAACAGATGGAGCAAAAATGTCCCCTATCAATTTAATAATTGATTTTATATCAAGTGTATTTCAACCCAGTATACCAGCATTATCTGGTGCAGGTATGTTAAAAGCACTTATGGCATTATTAACCGTGTTTCATTTAGTAGATAGCACTTCTCAAACTTATTATGTATTAAACTTTTTTGCAGACGCAGCATTTGCATTTTTACCTATATTATTGGCTTATACTACTGCAAAAAGAATGAAAAGTACTGTCATATTAGCTATGACAGTAGCAGGTATTATGTGTCACCCAAACTGGACAGCACTTGTTACAGCAGCAGAACCTGTTAGATTTTTTGGCATCATACCATTTTATTTAATTTCTTATACATCAACAGTAATACCTATTATATTAGTAATATTAGTACAATCTTTTGTAGAGAAAAAATTAAATCAAATCATACCAAAATCAGTCAACTTAGTATTTGTACCAATGTTTACATTTCTCATTATAGGCACATTAGCATTATCTACATTAGGTCCTATAGGAGATTATGTAGGAGAAGGATTAGCATTAGTATTTGATTGGTTAAGCACAAATGCAAGCTGGGCACCTGCGGTATTGATTGGCGGATTGCTTCCTATTATGGTTATGTTTGGATTACATCATGCTGTTGCACCATTAGGAAGTATGCAAATGGCAAGTTTAGGATTTGATAGTATATTTGGTCCAGGTTGTGTATGCTCTAATATTGCACAAGGTGCAGCAGCATTGGTGGTAGGATTTCGTACAAAAGACTCTAAAACAAAACAATTAGGACTTTCTACTGGTACAACGGCATTGATGGGTATTACAGAACCGGTATTATATGGTTTGAATTTACCTAAAAAATATCCTTTAGTTGCAGCAATGATTGGTGGCGGTTTGGGCGGACTTTATGCAGGTATTACACATACACACCGCTTTGCAACAGGTTCTTCTGGTATTCCAGCGATATTACTTTACATAGGAAATGATACTATGACATTTTTCTGGAATATCATTATATCACTTGTGATTTCAGCAGTTGCATCAGCAGTCATTACATTTATACTTTCATTAAAATACGAAAATGCAGAAAAAGAAATAAAAGCAATTACAATAGAGAATATCGAAAAAAATACAGTATATGCTCCTATCAATGGCAAAGTAATTGCTATGGAAAATATACCAGACCCAACATTTTCAGCAGGTGTACTTGGCAAAACAATGGGGATTGAACCAAGTGATGGTATTGTATATGCACCATTTGATGGAACAATCGCACACGCAGCAGACACAGGTCACGCACTAGGATTTGTAAGTAATGATGGTGTAGAGCTTTTAATTCATGTTGGTGTAGATACGGTAGAAATGGGTGGAACAGGATTTGAACTAAAGGTAAAATCTGGAGATGCTATAAAAGCAGGACAGCCATTACTTGTATTTGATAGAAAAGCAGTAGCAAATGCAGGACACCCAGACACCGTTATTGTAGTAGTATTAAATGGAGATAATTATACAGAAATAACATTTGCGCCAGAAGGCGATATCAAAGCAGGTCAAAAAATAATGGAAGCAGTTGAATAAAGGAGGAATCATTATGAGTACATACAAATTTCCAGAAAATTTTTTATGGGGAGGAGCAACAGCAGCAAATCAATTTGAAGGTGGCTGGCAAGAGGACGGAAAAGGTATTTCAGTACCAGATGTTATGACAGGAGGAAATAGAACAACACCACGCCATATTACAAATGGTAGAT
>CAJUJJ010000070.1 GCA_910586765.1 uncultured Clostridia bacterium | reverse complement strand
AAGACCCGGAACACTTTGCCGTAAAGCAGTATAAAAAATACAAACTTGCGGCGGGAGATATAAACTGTAATAGACATATTAATCATAGTAATCACAAAAATAATCATAGCAGTAGTGTAGAGGAAGCAGGTGTCTATTATGAACAAAAGGGAAGTTACAGTATTATATGAAAGGCTTAGCCGTGATGATGAATTACAAGGTGAAAGCAATAGTATATCAAATCAAAAAGCATTACTTGAAGATTACGCCATTAGAAACGATTTTAAAAATATTCGGCATTTTTGGGACGATGGTGTAAGCGGTACTACATTTGAACGAAAATATTTTCAAGAAATGACAAAAGAAGTCGAAGCTGGAAATGTTCAAGTAATTATTGTTAAAGATATGAGTCGTATTGGTCGTGATTATCTACAAGTCGGCTTATATATGGAAACTTTAAGAAAAAATGGCGTAAGATTGATTGCAATTAATGATGGTGTAGATACATTTAATCATGATGATGATTTTACTCCATTCAGAAATATAATGAATGAATGGTATGCACGTGACGCAAGCCGAAAGATGAAATCCGCTTTTAAAACAAAAGGTATGATGGGAAAGCATATGACGGGAACTGTTATTTATGGTTATTTATGGGCAGATGAAAAAAGAGAAAAATGGATAATTGATGAAACAGCTTCTGTTGTTGTCCGTCGTATCTTCAAATTAACAATGGAAGGATACGGACCTTATAAAATTGCTTGTATTTTATCAAATGAAAAAATACCAATACCTGCCTATCATTTAGCACAACATGGTGAAGGAGTAAATAAAAATAAAATATTCAAAGATATATATGGTTGGGGGAGTTCCACAATAGTCCATATATTAAAAAAACGTGAATATTTAGGACATACAATAAATTTTAAAACTCAAAAACACTACAAAGATAAAAAAAGCCACTATGTACCTGAAAATGAATGGGTTATCTTTGAAAATACACACGAACCTATTATTGACCAGCAGACATTTGATAATGTACAAAGAATACGAGCCAATGTCAAACGCTATCCTGATGGTTGGGGAGAATATCACCCATTAACAGGATTAATGTATTGTGCTGATTGTGGCAGTAAAATGTACGTACATCGTAATAGTAACTATAAAAATATTCCAAAATATAGATGTTCTGCTTATGGAAAAATACCAGTTGGCACACTATGTAAAACAGCTCACCTTATCACAGCACAAAATGTGATAGACTTAATAGCTGAAACACTTAGAAACATTGTAAAATATGCTAATGAGGATAAAAAGGCATTTACAAAGGCGGTACAAGAAACATTGTCAACAAAGCAATTAAATGAAGTAAAAGCACAAAAAAGACAATTAGCTATTTGTGAGAAGCGTTCTAATGAATTAGAAATGTTAATCAGAAAAATATATGAGGACAACGCTCTTGGAAAATTGCCTGATAAACGATATGAAGCATTAAGCATTCAATATGAAACAGAACAAGAAGAACTTGACAAAGAAATACTTATACTTAAAGAAGCAGTCAAAAATTTTGAGGGAGGAAAGAAAAGAGCGTCAAATTTTATAGAATTAGTTAAAAAATATGAAAATTTTGAAGAATTAGACACACATATGATAAATGAATTTGTTGAAAAAATTGTCGTACATGAACGTGAGCATAAAGGTCGTGTGAATACAACACAAACTGTTGAAATATATTTTAACTTTATAGGTAAATTTACTGCACCACAAGAACCTGTAAACATTGAAATATTGGAAATACAGGAGAAAGAACGTCGTAAAAAGTTAGAAACTGCTGATAGACTACATCAAAACTATTTAAAACGAAAAGAAAATGGCTCACAACAACAAATGAATAAAAAATATATGGAACGTAAAAAATTAAAACGATATTTAAAAGAAACTCTATCTGAGTTTGAATATATAAAATGGGAAAAAGAGGAAGAAGAAAAAAGAAAGAGAAAACGTGAAGAACAGAAAAAAGCAACGGCTGAAAGGCTAAAAATAAGACGAAAAGAGCGACAAGATGATTTTAACAAACGAAAAAAAGAAGGACTTCTAACTACTGAAGAATTAGAAAAATACAATGCAAAAAAACAAAAAAGACGAGAACAATATGCCTTAAAAAAAGAAATGAAAAAAATTGCCCTCTCAAATATTATATAAATCATAGCAAAGCAGGTTGATTACAGCCTGTTTTTTGCGTTTTTATCAATGTTCTTTGAAGAAGTTCAGAGCAAAAGAAATTAAAACAGCCAATAGCCTAAACGAACGATTTTTTTCTGCTATACTTAAAAGGACGACGAACGTCAAAATATATCAATGTTCCCCGTTGTCGTCCGTCGCAATTACAAAAAAGCAGAAAAAATAAAGAAAGTCAAGGGGGAAGCTTAAAAAGTTTTTAAAGTGTTTTTCTTTAAAAAGTTTTGAAGTACCCTTGATTTTCTTTAAGTAAGTGAAAGTTAGCCAATATATTTTAATTTTCTTTGTTTTCATCTTTTACTGCTAAAGAGTTCCATTCCTTTAAAATTTTGTCTTTTGTTTCCTCTGACATATTCATTTTTTTCATTATTTCTTCAAATGACGGATATTTACTTAATTTAATACCCTTATTTTTACACACTCGTATGAGCATATCCATTATAACCATACGAAAATCGCCATCATCTTCATTAAATACATAATTATGTATCGTAAATAAAACTAAAACAATATAGTCAAAGTTGTTTTCATATAAAAGCCGTTCTAGTCGGCAATATTCTGCTTTACTGATTTTTTGATATACACCACAAATGGTAAGCCAATCAGCCATATTATCTTGAGCCCATAGTTGAAGCCTCATACAATCTTTTTTTCTTTTTTTTGAAAATTTCATCAAAGAATATCAACACCTTTCTTTGCATAATAAAAAAACCTTTATTATATGTCTTTGACACATAAAGAGCAGACAGATATAATTAATTATGTATGTCTATTTTTAAACAGAAATAAATTTCTTTATGGTATTTGTAAAATACAATTACATCAACACCTAATGTATGCGGTGTTATGTGATTATATTAACACCTAATACGTGCGGTGTCAATACTTTTTTAAAAATTTAAGGAGGAATTATTTTTATGGTGAATATTGCAGATAAACTAAAATATTTACGAAAAGAAAAACAACTTACACAAAAGGAATTAGCTAATGTTTGTGGTATTGAAGAAACCACAATACAAAGATTGGAATACGGTGGAAAGCCTAGCTTAGATACTGTAATAAAACTTGCTGATTATTTTCAAGTATCTATTGATTATTTAATTGGTAGGTCAGATAATCAATAAATAGAAAAAAATATCAACTATATTAAAGTAGCGTTTTTTGCTTTTCAGCTTAAAACTCACGGTAGTGCCCACGATGACATCTTATTCGCATAGCGATAAGTGTCAGAGTGGGTTATATACTTAGCAAGTATATGAAAAGCATTGTGTTATTTATAGCTATAAAAGTTCATATCACTTCAAAACTAATATAATAGTATAACTTTTTCTATTTCATTATCATTAGCAATTTAAAAATTAAATCTATTGTCATTATGACAAACCGCTTTATTTATTCAGAATATTGCGGTTTTTTTATTTATAATTGAGGTGAGAGTATGGCAAAAACAGACCATTGTGTTGTTCGCAATCAAGCATATAAAGGCGGTGAATTTAGTATAAGGGAAAGGCATAACGAACGAAAAAATGAAGAATATGGCAATGGTGATATTGTAAAAGACCGTTCTCGTTTAAACATACATTTCAAAAAATGTAATGGAACATATAAGCAAGCTTTTGAGCGTATGGTTGAGGACGGAACAATTAGTTTACGAGGTTTAGGCAAAGACCCAAAAGTATTTGATGAATTTGTATTTGATGTAAATACAAGCTATTTTGAACGCAATGGTGGTTATGAATATGCAAAGGACTTTTTTACCGAAGCTTATAAACTTGCAGTAAAAGAGGTTGGTGGCGAACAATATATTTTATCAGCAGTTATGCACGCTGATGAACGCAACAAAGTTGAAACTGAACGACTTGGATATGATGTATTTCATTATCATTTGCACGTTGTATATGTTCCTGTTGTGGATAAAGCGGTCTATTATCGTAAAAACAACAAAAACACCGAATTAGCAGGAACACTGAAAAAAACAATAAAACAAGTAAGCCATAGTAAAAAATGGTCACGGCAAGCACAAATTGATGAAAATGGTAAAATCATCAGAAACGACAAAGGAAAAGCAATACTTGTCAATTCCTATTCTTTATTACAAGACCGTTATTATAATCATATGAAAATGGCAGGATATGAAGATATTGAACGAGGAAAGCGTGGTAGCACAAGAGAACACTTAAACGATTTAGAATATAAAATACAACAAGAAACTGAAAAAGCTAATACACTTGCGGAAAAACTAAATAATCTTTCTATGGAAATAAAAGACAAGCAACAAAAAGCAATCAAATTTAACGAACAGATAACAGCACAAGAAAAACACCTTTCAATGCTTGACAAAAAAATAGTAGTTAAAAACACCATTTTTCGAACATTTAACGATATAGAGAGTATGGCAAAACAAAAACTATTTGGCAAAATAGAATTAACTGCCAAAGATTGGGAACAGGTTTCTGAACTTGCAAAAAAGGGCGTTATTGCAAATGCTAATATAAAAGATTTACAACGGAAAATTGTTTCTGCAAATAAAGATACTGAAATATATAAAAACCGTTTAGAACTGTTAAAAGAAGATACAAAAGAATATCAAAAAGCAAAAGAGCTTGCACCAGTAAGAACAAAAAATGCAATTAATGAAATTGTACGACTTGGACGAGAACCCTCTGAACCTATAAAACAAATAAAACAAAAAAATAAAGATATTGAAAGGTAAAAATAATAACAATATACAGTATAAAAAGGAGAGTGACTGAATGACTACAAATAAAGAAAGAAACAATATAGAAAAATCAAAAAAGAAAATAAACGAAAAACAACAAAAATTAGTAAAAGTTATCAATGGCACTACTTACGAGGTTTTGTTTCATTTTGATAGCAAAAGCCAAGAGGGAATATATGATAAAATCATACGTTTAATTAAGGAAGAAAAAATTTAGTTGTAAAATTGATTAAAAAGTCCTTGACAATTCGCGTTGGGCAAGACCGCTAAATCTATCTTGATTTCATGCGGCGCAAGGTTAGCCCCCTTTGACATTAAAGAGCTACGGGAGCTTATGGAAACGGACGATTTGGAGCTTGACA
>CAJUJJ010000069.1 GCA_910586765.1 uncultured Clostridia bacterium | reverse complement strand
AAAATATCATTATCCAAGCCATGAAGCAGTTGACTTTTATCACCACTACAAAGAGGATATTGCATTATATGCAGAAATGGGCTTTAAATGCTTTAGAATGTCAATTAACTGGACACGTATTTATCCTACAGGAGAAGAAAAACAGCCTAATCAAAAAGGACTTGATTTTTATAGAAAAGTATTTGAAGAATGTAAAAAATATGGCATTGAGCCATTGGTTACTATCAGTCATTATGAATTGCCTTTTCATTTGGCAAAAGAATATGGCGGTTGGCAAAATAGAAAACTGATTGATTTCTTTTTAAAGTATTGTGAAACACTTTTTACAGAATATAAAGATTTAGTGCATTATTGGCTAACATTTAATGAAATCAATATACTTCTTATGGGGGTTTATGGTAATATTATGGGAGGAGGCATACTTCCTCCAGGAGATGATGTAGCAGTTGGTGTACTTGCAGGGATTGACGAAAATTGGGACGTTCCCCAAAAAAGATATACAGCATTACATCACCAGCTAGTTGCAAGTGCAAAAGCAGTACAATTAGCACATCATATTTCTGCTGAAAATAAAGTTGGCTGTATGCAGTTGGGACGTGTAGTATATCCTCATACTTGTAATCCAGATGATGTATTAAAGGCACAAGATATTTCAAGATTGGCAAATTATTATTGTGGTGATGTGCAAGTTCGTGGAGCATATCCAGCTTTTGCAAAACGTCTGTGGGAAAAGAATGGTGTTCATATTGATGTTACACCAGAAGATGCGGAAATACTGAAAAATGGTACAGTAGATTTTTATACATTTAGTTATTATTCTAGCACTACCGCAACAGATGACCCAACGATACCTATTGCAGCAGGTAATATGATGAGAGGTCCAGCAAATCCTTATTTAGAACAAAGTGCATGGGGCTGGACAATAGACCCAAAAGGTTTACGTTATTTTTTAAACGAATTGTATGACCGCTATCAAATTCCTATGATGATAGTAGAAAATGGACTTGGTGCAGAGGATAAACTAGAACAAGATGGAAGTGTTCATGACCCATATCGCATTGACTATATGAGAGAACATATTAAACAAATGGGCGAAGCAATCAAAGATGGTGTTGACCTTATGGGCTATACTGTTTGGGGCTGTACCGATTTGGTTTCTGCTTCCACTGGAGAAATGGCAAAAAGGTATGGTTTAGTATATGTTAATAAAGATAATGATGGAAAAGGTGATTTGAGCCGATATAAAAAAGATAGTTTTTATTGGTATAAAAAGGTGATTGCATCTCATGGTTCAGATTTAAGCGAATAGGAGGCTTTATTAATATGAAAAAAACAATATCTGTTTTATTATCAGTGATAACTGTATTTAGTATGACATTGACAGCTTGTGCTACAACACAAACAAATGCAAATACGACAGCAAAAACAAATACAGTAGTAAATACAAATAAACAAGCAAATGATGATTTTGTACTGATAAATGGCGGAACATTTCAAATGGGCAGCCCAACAAATGAGCCAGAAAGAGAAGCAGACGAAGTACAACACAATGTAACGGTTGACAGTTTTTATATATCTAAAACAGAATTGTCACAAAAACAATATCAGTCTGTTATGGGAAATAATCCAAGTGAAAACAAAGGCGAAAATCTTCCTGTTGAAAATATTACATGGTATGATGCAGTGCAATATTGTAATGAATTGAGTAAAAAAGAGGGACTGACACCATGTTATACTATTTCTGGCAACATCGTTACATGGAATAAAAGTGCAAATGGCTACCGTTTGCCAACAGAAGCAGAATGGGAATATGCTGCAAGAGCAAATACAACAACACCTTTTTCATTTGGAAGTAATGTAAAAGATGAAAATGCAAATTGTTATAATGCTTATGGCTATAATAATGATGCAAGCGGAAGCTGGGTAAATGGCTATTTAGAACATACTGTTGATGTCAATAGCTATGCAGCAAATGCTTATGGACTTTACAATATGCACGGTAATGTTGCAGAATGGGTATGGGATTGGTACAGTGATTATAATACAAGTATTTCATCAAATCCTACAGGTGCTGCTTCTGGCAATGATAAAATTGCAAGAGGTGGTGGTTGGAATGATTTTCCAAAACATATTCGTTCTGCTTATAGAAGTGCTTTTCCTGCAAATGTTCCTTTGTATAGCATAGGAGTTCGTTTAGTAAGAAATGCAACAAATGGAACTGGTACTGTTACAAGTACAGACAATACAAAAGCAAATACTACATCATCAAAAACTTTGATAGTATATTTTTCACAAACAGGAAACACAGATGGACTTGCAAAAATAATACAGCAGATAACAAATGCAGATGTTTTCCGTATCGAAAGAGCTGTACCATATTCTGCGACACATAATTCACAAGGTTTATATGCAGAAGCATTGACAGAACAAAGACAATATGCAGTACCAGAATTAAAAACATATTTAGAAGATGCAGGTTTAGATATCAATCAATATGATACAATATTGCTAGGCTATTGTAATTGGTGGGCATCTATTCCTGCACCAGTTAGAAGTTTTTTAATGCACTATGATTTTAGCGGAAAAAATATCATTCCATTTTGTAGTATGGGTGGAGGACGCTTTGGACAAACCATCAGTGCTATTGCAAAATTTGCTCCAAATAGCACCATTAAACAAGGTTTAGATGTTACCTACTCTCATTATGATGAAAATGAAATTACAAAATGGTTGCAACAAAATGGAGTAAAAGTAGTAAATCATTAATTGCTATGATATGAAATTGAAATTTTTGCTAAAAATGCTTTCTGAAAAAGAATAAATTATATGATGAGAAAGGAGAATTATTATGTTAAAAAGAGGCATTTATCTATTTTTGACTATATTTTTAATATTTATGTTTGCGGGATGTGGCAATAATACTTCTGTAGATAATTCATCAGAAAATACAACTCAATCTGAAAATGTAAAAGAAAATTTAGATAGTCAAAAAGAAATAGAGCAACTAAAGGATAATGATTCTATAAAAATAGCAGTTGTGTATTTTTCAGCCACAGGAAATACAAAAATGATTGCAGAGTATATTGCAGAAGAATTCAATACAGATACTTATCAAATTATACCAGAACAAGAATATACTTCTAAAGATTTAGACTGGACAGATGGCAACAGTCGTGCCAGTGTAGAGCATAATTCTCCAGATTTTCGCCCAGAAATTGTAGGAGAATTACCAGACTTGAGTAGCTATGATACTATATTTATTGGCTATCCAATATGGTGGGGAGAGGCACCTAATATTGTAAAAGGATTTGTTGAAAATGTTGATTTTTCAGATAAAACAGTAATTCCTTTCTGCACTTCTGCCTCTAGCGGTATCGGCTCTAGTGGTGAAAATCTTGCAGAATTGACAGATGGTGCTACTTGGCTGGAAGGACAGAGATTTTCAAGTAATGTTGAAAAATCTGATGTAATAGAATGGGTAAATGGGCTTGCAATCAATTAATAAAAAAGAAAGGAAGTATGACAAATGAAAAAAGGTAAAAAATTATTATCGTTATTATTAGCAATGCTTTTGTTATTAGTTGCACCATTTAGTACATTTGCAGCAGTAAATGACATAGGCTTTACAGATGTACCTGAAGATGCTCCTTATGCAGAAGCCGTAAAATATGTGCATAACAATGGTATTATGAGCGGTACAAGCAACACAAAATTTTCACCAGATTTAAAAACAAGTAGAGCGATGCTGGCAACAATATTATATAGAATGTCTGGCAATCCTGCTGTATCTCAGAGTGTAAATTTTGCAGATGTATCAGAAAATATGTGGTATAGTAATGCAATTACTTATGTCGCAGAAAATAATATTGTTGCAGGTTATGACAATGGAAATTTTGGTGTAAATGACCCTGTTAGTTTGGAACAAGTTGTAACAATATTATGGAGATATGCTGGAAATACAGCACAATTACAGCAAGATAGCTATTCTGCTCAGGCAATACAATGGGCAACACAAAATCATATTGTTTCTGCTCCTTTTGAGGCAACAAAATATGCAACTCGTGCTGATGTTGCTACAATATTGTTCCGCTATATGACATTAGGTTCTAATCAAAGTACAGCAGCACAACCTATAACACAGCCAGAACAACCAACAACAGAGGCTATTGAAGATACTGAAAATACAAGCAATACATTAGTTGTTTATTTTTCTGCAACCAACAACACAAAAACCGTTGCAGAAAACATTGCAAAAGTATTCAATGCAGATACATACCAAATTACACCAGTACAAGAATATACTTCTGATGATTTAGATTGGACAGATGATAACAGTCGTGTAAGTACAGAACATAATTCCCCAGATTTCCGCCCAGAAATTGTAGGAGAACTGCCAGACTTAACAAACTATGACATCATATTTATTGGCTATCCAATATGGTGGGGAGAGGCACCTAATATTGTAAAGGGATTTGTTGAAAATATTGATTTTTCAGATAAAACAGTAATTCCTTTCTGTACTTCTGCCTCTAGTGGTGTCGGTTCTAGTGGTAGAAATCTTGAAACATTGACAAGTGGTGCTACTTGGCTGGAGGGACAAAGATTTTCAAGTAGAGCAGATGAAACAGAGATAGCAGATTGGATTGCTAGCTTAAATTTAAGTAAATAATATTATTATAAGAGTTTATTTATTATACTGAAATAGTATCTATATTAAATTGATTACTGTTTATTATTGATATTTGATATATGTACACTATAAATAAAGATTAAAATAAATGAATTTTTATTCATAGTTCTTAATAAATAAATTTGCCCTGATAGCAAAATGATATTAAAAAATTTTTAAGCTCAAAATATATGGACAAATAGAAAGAAAAATAATATAATATGAATAATAAATACCATATAAAATACTACAAATCTAAAAAGGTCTGTTGAGTGGGAATGATAAGTCAATGAGAGCAAAGCCAGTGTTTACACGGTTTGCAAGCAAATTTGTTTAGTGATTGGCAACGAAATGGCAACATTTCTAAAATTACCCACATAATAATTTATTTCAAATTCATAAAACCTTACTGATTTTCAAAAAGAATTGGAAGTTGGTAGGGTTTTTTTATTTTCTTACTCGTCACTTTTGTTATCCAATTCTGCTGTAAAAATGTCGCTGATTGCCTGTGATGAAACTTTTGCCCAACGATTGGAGGTATCAAATTTAGGATAGTTGTATCTCCATTGGTCGTACTGCTCTTTTGTAATTTCTCCTTGTTCTAATTTTGCAGATTGTTCCTGCCATACTTGAAACATCTGAAATAAAGAAATGTCGGATTTATCTAAGTGTAGACAGATTTCGTCATTGATGGTAGTGATTTTTAAACCATATAAATCTTCTAAAGCAAAAAATGTGTGCAGAAGTCCTATGTAGTTGTCTATATTTGGAACAGTAAGAGCATTTGGACTGATATCAAATATGTTAGCCATAGATTTTACAAGTTCTTGTTTGGGTATTCGTGCCTCTGCTTCATACTGTGCCATACGGACATCAGAAGTTTTGCCAA
>CAJUJJ010000068.1 GCA_910586765.1 uncultured Clostridia bacterium | reverse complement strand
CGGGGAACAGCCGGGAGAAGCTGTGACCGCCGCTATGTTCCAAGCCATGCGGGACACTATGGCGGAGCAGAAACAAAACCCGCTTTCCATTGACGATGTAACAGCGATGATAGCCGGACAGATCGGACAGCTTGCGCCGATGGACAAAGAAACTGCCGACCTGTTCCAGCAGTTGGCGAAGAAGATGATTGAGCAGGCAGGAAAATAAAACATAAAATTCAAAGGAGATACTTATGGCAACAAAAATATTTGTTCACGGCTCAGGACACAAAGCAACAAGTTGGGAAAAAACAATTTCATACATGACAAACAACGAAGATATTGTATGTCCAAATTTATCCTCCATCCTTGAAGGGAAAGAGGCAAGCTACGAAAATCTATATTCTTCATTTGTAAAATATTGTAACGAATTTGACGGACAAATTCATTTATGCGGTCTTTCATTAGGTGGTATTTTGGCTCTGAATTTTGCTTTGGATTTCCCGCAAAAAGTGAAAACATTAGTTTTAATCGGAACGCCATATAAAGTCCCGAAAGTAGCATTTAGTTTTCAAAATATAATTTTCAGATTTTTACCAAAATCTATTTTTGAAACTATGGCATTTGATAAAAAGAACACATTTGCTTTAGGGGACACTATGAAGAATTTAGATTTCAGTGATAGGGTGAAAAATATTAAGTGCCCCACTTTAATTCTTTGCGGAAAGAAAGACAGTGCAAATATGAAATCAGCGGATTACTTATCACAAAGTATTAGAAGCGCAGAATTGAAAATTATTGAGAATACAGGCCATGTTGTCAATGAAGAAAATCCAAAAGCCTTAGCAGATATATTGAATGAATACTATTTGAAAAATTCTTAAACAATTCTGAAAGAAACTCGAAAACTACAAGCATAAAAGTTTAGAAAATAAATAGCAAAGCCAGCCGAGCCAGTCAATGGTCAAGATGAACGGCGCATTTCATGCGCCGCCGTTGACAGTCCCGCCCGTCTTTGCTAAAGGGTAATCAAGGCGGGAAAGCCCTAAAATGGTTTCACACCTATTTCAATAATTGGAGGAGATAAAAATGAGATCAGAAAAGGAAGTTTATGATATTGTTTTGAATTTTGCAAAAACAGACAAACGCATTCGCATGGTTACTTTGGAAGGATCTAGAACAAATACAAATATTCCGCCTGATGATTTTCAGGATTTTGATATTACTTTTTTTGTTACGGATATGGACAGCTTCACAAGTGATGATAAATGGCTAGATATATTTGGTGAAAGGTTGATTCTGCAAAAGCCGGAAGATATGGAATTATTTCCAGCTGTAGAAAAGGGATTTTCATATTTAATGCTGTTTACTGATGATGTTAAGATAGATTTAACTTTGCTGCCGCTGGAACTGATAGACGAGTATTTTACATGGGATAAACTGGTAAAGTTACTGTTGGATAAAGACAACCGTATCGTAAAGCCGCCAATACCAACGGATATAGACTACCACTTGCAGAAGCCTACTCAAAGAATGTTTGACGATTGCTGTAATGAATTTTGGAATACTACAACATATGTAGTAAAGGGCTTATGCCGCAAAGAAATTCTTTTTGCTATTGACCATATGAATGATATAGTACGAAAAGAATTGCTTCGCATGATTTCCTGGCTGATTGGTATCAAACAGGGATTTCATTTCAGTTTGGGAAAAAACTATAAATTTATGAAGCAATATGTCCCAGAGGAATTGTGGGAACGACTTATGTCCACTTATAATATGGATTCCTATCCCCATATGTGGGAATCCTTTGAACAATGTATGGCATTGTTCCGGGAGGTTTCGTCAGAAGTGGCATGCCAGTTGGATTACCAGTATCCACTATATGATGAAAAAATCAGTAATTATGTGATTCGGCAAAAGAAAAAATATGGCATTGAAGATGATAACAAATAAAATTTTTTCAATCGAAAAAATTTATTTTGATTATTCAATTTTGAAAAACTGAATACCTCAAAATCAGAAAGAGCGCGGACAAGCACTTTGAGGGATTGGCCGCCTTGTCCACCCATTCAGTGGGACGGCGGGTGGCGGTCAAGGCCGGGTGTAAACCCGTTCATTTCAGCCTTGACGGTTACCCGCTGTCCTGTTACTTTTCCGGGAGTGTAGCCACAACTTCGGGACACTTTGTCCACAAGTCGGAGCGTAGGACGAGGGACGGGGGCTTTCATATACGCCCTGTCTGCTGATGAAAACAGACCTGCGCTTGCGGCTCCACGCCACACAAGCACAGCCCTGTTTTCCTGCCGCCCCTCCCCGGCGGCAACGGCATTTTCACGGCAACGCCGACAGAGCGTATAACACACTACACTTTGCTTCGCAAAGTCGTGTGCCAAATGGGGGCGTTGCCCCCTTTGGAAACCCCCCACAAGAAAAGGCGGTACGCTACCCCTCTACGGGGCGCATACCGCCTTTTCTTGTTATCCAGCCCTCCGGCTGTATCGGTTGAGCAAAAGTCAGCGTGGGAATGGTGTGGTATCTTTATCTAAGTGAATCCCCTGTTTCCCATTTTGATATTGTTTTATCACTGACACATAATTTCATTGCTAATTGAGATTGTGTCATACGTAGTTTTTCTCTAAGTGTTTTAATTGTAGTGCTTGTAATATAATGATTCATTTTATATTCAACTCCTTCTGATAACAGAATACCATTCAAAAACAGAAGTAACAACCTACGAAACGTAGAGTTATTTTATTTCTTTATTTATAAAATTCATATAAAAAACTGCTGTCATTTTGGCAGCAGTCTTGTTGTTGTTTTATTGTTTTATTATATTTTTAATTCTTTTTTTGTTTTTGCAATGATATTTTCAATGCCTGTTTTTTCTGCAAAATAGAGTTTCTTTTGTAAAAGTTCTTTTTGCTTTTCTTTTGATAAATATGAAAACATATCTTTCAGTTCCATATCTTCTATTAATGTGCCTTTTACCAATTTAAGAAGCTGAATATGGAACCATTCTTTCCAAAGAACAGAAAATAATTTTTGACTATTTGTATAAAGTGTAACTTCTTCAAAATAATCTGGACAAACATAATACTGCAATTTAGCAAAACCATATTTTTCAGCATTTACAACAATCATATCACTACAGTCATATAATTCCGAAAATGCGTCTGCCACTTTTTGGCAGTTCTTTTTTTCTTCTTCTGTAATATGTATTTGATTTTTTGTAGGCTGTTTTTTTTGTAATATTTGATGACATTCTATTTCAAATGCACTACCATCTTGAAGAAAGATTTGAAAAGTATTTTCTTTGTCATTTGTTTCAATATCCTCTATATACATAGTGGTTGCCTCATTCAATACATCAAAAAGTTTGTCTTTAAAATATTCTAAATTTTTCATTTTTATTCTCCTTTTATAAAATTATGATTATGTAATAAGTAAAAATATTTTAAATTTGTGACTATATAGTCCCAATTATAACATTTTAATTTGCTACAATCAAGTAAAAAATGTGACTAATAAGTCACAAGAAAAGAGAAGTAATATGCAGTATTTTTTACAAGACATCAACATAGGAAATAATCTCAAAACTTTACGTAAAAGATTTGGATACTCCCAGTCAGAATTAGTTACTAAATTACAGCTTATGGGTAGCAATGTGTCACGCAGTACCTATTCAAAAATAGAAGCTGGTACTCGTAACATACGAATTAGTGATTTTATTGCTCTAAAACAAATATATAATGTTGACTTTTCAGAGTTTTTTATTGGATTATTACCAGAAAAAAATTAGTTTACTTCAAATTTATTTTTCTTAGTTACCATAAAACCTACTCTTTTATTTTTTAAGTTTATTATTTTAATTTTGCGTCTTTATAGTCGCATATATATTTTTTTTACTTGTTAAAATCAAAATTAAAAAATGAATAGTTCATTATAAATAAAAGAGGTACTATTATGCAATGGTTTTTACAAGACATCAGTATAGGTAACAATCTTAAAACTTTACGTAAAAGATTTGGTTATTCCCAATCAGAATTAGTCGCTAAACTACAACTTATGGGTAGTAATATGTCACGTAGCACTTATTCAAAAATAGAAACTGGTACTCGTAACATACGAATTAGTGATTTTATCGCTTTAAAGCAAATATATGGTGTAGATTTTTCAGAGTTTTTTATTGGATTACTATAGAAATAATAACAGCATACAAAAAACTGCTGTTATTTTGGCAGCAGTTTTTTATATACTACACGATATTTGTTTCATGCACTTCAAATACATCATCTGATTTTACTTTTAGTTGATGTTTGAGATATTTTTTCACATCAAATTTATTTTTTTCATTATAATCAGACAGTTTTTTGTATTGTGGGTGTTTTGTAATATCATATTTATTTGAAAAAAAAGGACGAACACCTTGTACTTGTAGTATACATTTTCCGCCGTCCATAACTGCAATTTCATCTGTAGTCATCAATTCTTTTCCTAACTTTTGATAGTTTAAACCATAACTTTTTTGATTGCTCCTTGTTTCACTTTCATTACATATATCTATTGTTTCTTTTCCTAGTGTTTCAGAAATTTCTTTTAATGTACTTCTTTCTTTTCCTCCTAAAAATAATACACAAGAACAATTACCAATAATAGTTTCTGCATGGTCTTTGTAGACTGCCTTTAACTGGCTTTGTGTTTGCACAATAATATGTGCTGAAATTTCTCTACTTCTTACTACAGATATTAAATGTTGAAAGTTAGGAATTTTTTGATTTGCAAATTCATCTAACAAACAAGTTACATGAACAGGCAATGCACCACCATGCTCTAATGCTTTGTCACACAATGTATGAAACATTTGCGTGTACGCTATTGCAGAAATGAAATTAAACGTCGTATCTGTATCAGAAACAATAACAAATAATGCTGTTTTTTCTTCTCCTAACTTGTCTAACTCCAATTCATCTGTTGTCATTAAATTTCTAACTTCCTCAATATCAAAACAAGAAAGTCTAGCACCACAGGAAATCAATATTGATTTTGCTGTTTTTCCTGCTGCTAGTTTATATTTTTTGTACTGCCTTACTGCAAAATGATGAGGATTTTTTTGCTCCAATGTGGAAAATAGCATATCAACTGCATTTTGAAAACTCTCATCATCTTCTCTTACTTCTGAAGCATTGAGCATTTCTAAAAGTGTTGTCATATTTTTTTCTTCTTCAGGTGCTTCATACCATATGTATGCAATTAACGCTTGATAATATAATGCTTCTGCTTTTTGCCAAAAATCTTCTCCACCTTTTGTATCCTCTCCTTTAGTATTTTCCATAATACAATTCACTAATTTTAATATATCATTTTCACAACGAATATATTGAAAAGGGTTGTATTTCATAGATTGTTTAAAATCAATAGTGTTCAATATCTTGATTTTATAGCCATTTTCTGCTAACATTTTACCACACTCCATTACCACTGTTCCTTTTGGTAATGTCAAGTAGGGAATAAGAAAAAGTGTATCTTCTTTTCAGTTGGTTACACTGTCCTTGTCATTCTCAATAAGCCGCACTACCTTGTCCGTAAAGGTTTCCCGGCTGGTTTCGCTGAAATGGATATGAATGTCAAAGGTGGTGTTCCCTATCCGCTTCACAAGGTCGGGCTTCACGTCCAGAGGGGCGGCGGTGCTGGTCTTGCTGGTGTCATGGTTCATAGGCTCTCCTTTCCGTTCATCAATCCCCTTAACCGTTCCATTTTCCCCTGTGCCGTGGCTTTTCTGATATTCTCCCCGGTGAA
>CAJUJJ010000067.1:3914-5889 GCA_910586765.1 uncultured Clostridia bacterium | reverse complement strand
AATTTCATTGCAATTCTACTTTTTCTTTTCCCTCATTATTTACTTAACACTCTCTCAAATTTATATATAGTGCAATAAAAATGACATTCCAGAAAAAGGAAAAGCCACGCCGAAGGCGTTTTACAAATTTTAAAAAAATTTGTACTAGGGGTTTGGGGGAACACCAACAAGCGAGGAAAGGGATATCCCTTTCCCCTGCTTGTAATCATTGCAGAACCGTATTTGTATACAATTTTATATAATTTTCATTTATTTACTAATTGATTATTTCACTTAAAAAAGTGCTTTAAAAAATTTTGTTATATTATTAAAAATGAATTTTATAACAATAAAAAAATTGAATACTTATAGCATTTTTTGAAACAAAATTTTTTAATAAACACTCAAAATTTAAAAATAAAAATTTGCAAAATAAAAGAACAAAAAATACAAAGTAGTGTAGCTGTTTCCTACTTTTTAGTTTTAGATTATGTAGAATAGGTAGTATCTAAATAATGTATAAATGAGAAAACGGTTAGGAGTGGAAAGAACTATGAGAATTTAAAAGTATTAAATTAGATTTAGACAATGTATCGCTTCTATGCTATAATATATATTAAGATTTTTTATTTTTCAGCATAAAAGACAGAAAAGAGGGAGGGAATTTTTAAAATGAAAAAAAAGCAAGCGATGGCATTTTTATTATCTGCTATTATGACAACTGGTACTGCCATGCCCGTTTTTGCAAATGATATCAGTGGACACTGGGCAGAACAGATTATTACAAAATGGCAGGAAAATGGAAAACTAAACGGCTATATTGACGGCAGTTTTCAACCTGACAAAATCATCACCAGAGCCGAATTTTTACGTCTGCTCAACAACACTACACAGACTTCTTTTACTTCATATGCAGATACAACATTTTCAGATGTTAACAAAAATGATTGGTTTTATGCTGATGTGACACAGGCAGTAGACAAAAAAGTAACAACAGGTTTTTCTGATGGTACATTCCGTCCTAATGAACCGATTACCAGGGCAGAAGCTTCTATGATGATGTATAAAGCGGAACAACTGGAACAAAACGAAACTGCTACAAACCGCTTTACAGACAACATTCCTGTGTGGGCAAAGGGTGCAATAGGTGCAGTTGTTGACGCGGGTTATCTTTCTGGCTATCAAGATGGTACATTTGGCGCAGACAAAGGCATGACAAGAGCAGAAGCAATTTCTGCTCTGGAGAGAATGACACAACAGCAAAACAAAGCGAATGAGTTAGCAACAAAAACAGCAGAACTACCTGATGTGATTACAAAAAATATTGTCATCTATAATCAACAAGATGCCGACAAATTACAAGGAAAACGTGTAACAGGCAAAACACTGCTTTATTTCAGTGAAGATTTAACTTTGTCCAATGTGGATTTTGAAGGAGAAGTCATTGCGATTCCCATAGAAACAGAATATTTTACAGAAACAGAAAACGTTTCTATTGAAGAAGATGTAGCAGTAGGAGCTACCTATGAAACAATTAAAGGAACTCAGAGACCCAAAACTGATATAGTGATACCTAACACAACAATAAAACATCTTCATGTAAAAGTTCAAAATCAAGACACTGTTTCTATTAATCTTACAGGAAAATCAAATATAGGGACTATAAATGCTGAAGTTCCTGTGACAAAAAATGTAAATCAATCTATGCCAAAAATGATCATTACTGGCGTTAAAGCTGAATCTGAAACACCTGAAACACCTGAAACACCTGAAACATCTGTAACAACTAATATTGGACATATAAATGTTATAACTCAAAAACCACTTGTTGTGAAGGTACCAACTAATATTACTCTTTCTGAAGAAGCTCTTGAAAAGATAGAAAATGTTATAAAGAAAGAAGATACAAACACCACAAATGAAAACACTACGGAAGAAAACACAAACACCACAAATGAAAACACTACGGAAGAAAACACAAACACCACAAATGAAA
>CAJUJJ010000067.1:2484-3814 GCA_910586765.1 uncultured Clostridia bacterium | reverse complement strand
ACACTGCGGAAGAAAACACAAACACCACAAATGAAAACACTACGAAAGAAAACACAACAATTGGATTGGAACAAAGTGACATTAATGATGTGTTAGCATCAGGTGATATCAGTCAAGGAACGGCTGAAGTGATACAAGCTATTCTTAATGAGCTGAATTCATCAGGCGACAGCAATAATATCAACAACTCTGATAACATAACATCAATAGTAATAGATAACAGCAATAATATCAACAACTCTGATGGCACAACATCAATAGTAATAGATGATACTGTTTTTGAATCTGTTTCTCCATCTCCAGTACCAGTTGTAAGTAGCGGAATGGCAAATGTTAAATTTGAAGGGAATAACGCAGTTGTTGAATTTGTCACTGGTGGTAATGGTGATAGTGTACTATTACAGGGCGATAATGTGGAAAACACAACATTGAATGGTGATATTACTACAAATGCTGGTGTTGATACTATAAATGCTGGCGATGGATTTGTTACAGCAGGTATTGGTGAAGGAAGCGGACCTATTCAGTGGAACCCAAATACAGGTACTTTTTCATTTGCTTTTACAAAAGATGAAAATGGATTAAAAATAGGTGCCGACAAACAGAATACACAAACAGAAGAACCAGTGGAACAAAGTCAGAAAATAGAATTAGAATTAGAAAATATCAACCTAGATAATATCTCTATGGCACCAGAACCAAAAGAAAAAGACAACAATGAATTTACGTTAACTATGAAAAATGCGGGAGTGAACACTTTAGATATAAAAAATAATGTATTTACACGACTGTCAGCAGAAGCACAATCTAAAATAAAAGATATGATGGTGAATGGTGTACAAAGTACAAAAATAACCGTTGACGAGGATAGCGAAATAGATACTGTGAAAACAAATAATATAGGAGAGTTATCTATTGAAGGGAAAGGCACTGTAAAAGTGATTAATCCAGATGATTTGAGCAAAGTAGATGTTTCTCATCTTTTGTCAAACCCAAATATTACACCGCCAGGTGGTAAAAGAAGCGGTGGAAGCAGTGGAGGAGGCGGAGGAAGTTCCTCATCGAAGCCATCTACACCTTCGGAGCCTTCTGAACCATCTGACCCAGAAAAGCCACCAGTCACTGACCTAGAAAAACCAACAGATATCAAAACGGCAAATTTGACAGGTTTGAAAGATTTGACAACACAAACAGCAAAAACAGCAAGAGTTACAACAAGTGATACAGATTATACTATTGGTGCGGTGACATGGCAAAAAGACGGCAGTGATGTGAATTGGACAACAGCACAAACAGGAGAATATACAGCACAGTTTACACTTACTGCAAA
>CAJUJJ010000067.1:0-2384 GCA_910586765.1 uncultured Clostridia bacterium | reverse complement strand
ATTGGACAACAGCACAAACAGGAGAATATACAGCACAGTTTACACTTACTGCAAAAGAAGAACTCCAATTTTCAAAAACAGCTACTGTAACATTAAACGAAACTGATTTGACAGATATCACTATTTCAGAAGATAGAAAAACATTGACCGTTACAACAACAGTGCAAGTTACAAAACCAGTTGTTGTAAAACCAGAAATTACAGTAGTAAATTTGACAGGTTTAGCAGATTTGACAACACAAACAGCACAATCAGCAAAAGTTACAACAAGTGATACAGGTTATAGCGTTGATGCAGTGACATGGACAAAAAGCGGTACAGATGTAACAGATTGGGAAACAGCAACAGCTGGAGAATATACAGCAAGTATAACATTGACAGCAGATTCTAAACATCATTTTGATAGTCCAACTGTAAAATTAGACGAAGGTACTGTATCAAATGTCACGATTTCAGATGATAATAAAACATTGACATTGACAGTGACAATGCAACTTGCAAAAACACTTCCGGCAAAACTTTCTAATTTGAATGTTACTATACCAAGTAGCAATCAAGGAATTTCACAAAATAGTGTGGTGGTAGAAGAAAGTGGAACATCTATAGATGTATCAATAGATGTAGAAAATGCAGTAGCAAGTAGCAAAGTGAAGTTTATTATAACACCAGTCGGCTCAACGAGTGCTGATATGAATTTCACGGGTGGAAGTACCGAAGATAATGATATTGTTGCAACAGTTGATATTAATGATAATTCTGCAAATGCTACTTTGAATATTACAAAAGCCCAAAAAACAAACTTTACAATAAGAGCACAATATGTAGATGAAAAAGGCACTGTATTAAGTGACACAGAAAAAACCATTGATGTTACAGTTATCAATAATCCTATTGATTATATTATAGTAGATAGTATATCAGCAACTCCAGTAGTAGATGAAGCACCAGATAATGGTATAATTTCTGTAGAAGTGGAAGCAAATAAAGGCTATATAGTAAAAAGTGTAGAATGGGGAAAAATAGAAAACAATGCTTATAAAACTCTTGCTGATAGCACATTTGTTGCAGGTACTACCTATGCTGTCAAAGCAACACTTGAAGTAGATAGTTGTTTATCAGGAGTAAGTTTTGCTGATGTTATTTCTGTACAGGGAGCTGGAGCAAGTAATTGCCTTAGTAATTTTACTAGCGTAAATGAAGGAACTTTAGAAATTGTATTTAGTGTTGGAGAATTGAAATAAAAGATATATCTTTTATTTTGATGTACTTCGTACATCAAAACCCCCGCTTGATTACCGATGAGTGGGGGATATTTGTATCGAATTTAACATTTTTGGTAAAACTTACATAGTCAAATATAAGACTAATACGACTTATAAAAAATAATCTACAAAAATTTCTAAAATAGTAGTATAGTAATATAATATTAAAGTGAAGAATAAAATCAATTTATTTAATATTTATATTTCAATTTATGTTGAAAAAATTTAAAATATAAGATTTGTTATTGATTATATTATCTAAAAATATTATATGAAATGTGATATTACTATTTGATAGTAATTTATAATTGAAGATTACTCTTTTAGAAAAGGCTGATATCTTGAGGTAAGGTCTAAAAAATAATTCATAAAAACATTATAGTACTTAACCAATTCTATGGCAGTCCCTACAGGAATTTTATGTTCCTCTTTTTTATATCGTCTATAAACTTTACTTTGATAAAATAAAATATCTGCAATTTGTTGTGTTTTATCAACATTAGTATATGAATCTTGAATTCCTTTTATTATTATTGCAAATAAATTGTATTAGAAACGTTATTCAGATGTTAGATAGATAAAAGGAATATCAGAAAAGAATATAGAATAAATGAAAAAACAGGTGTAAGTATATTTGTAACAGGCCTTGCAATTTTTGGATGAGATATAGACAGAAATATAAATATATTTAAAAAAATAATAGGTAATTAATTTAAAAATAGTATTGTTTTATTGACTAATTTTGCTATAATGAATATATGGCAACAATTTAGCAACGGTTGTTGCTGACAAAACATGAAATGCCGTAAAATCAACGGTTACAGCCTTATATTTTAGATATTTATTTCAATTTACATCAGTTTGACATCAAAACTGATAGTCTTTGGTGGATATATTTGGACTTATATGGTGTGAACAGAGAATAGATGTATACTCACAACTTAATAGTTAATGCTATTAAAGGGACATTTTCCAATTATACGGAGAGTGTCCTTTTTCTGTTGTTATGGTTAAAAAATCAGAAATTAAATTAGGAGGTTCACACATGAACAACACAGCGTTAAGAGCAGAGGCGCAGAGCGCCAACAACACACACATGGTTTTTGCAAACGAGGAACATGA
>CAJUJJ010000066.1 GCA_910586765.1 uncultured Clostridia bacterium | reverse complement strand
TTAGTTGGTACTATTTTTTTCTTTTTTTCTGTCTACTTTATTGACTATGATCCAACTTAATTTAAAGTAGATGTTTTCAAAATAAATCACTATGCGTTCCTGTCCTTGTTAAAGTAAGTATCAATGTATTATGATTTATTTTATAAATTAATAGCCAATCAGGCATAATATGACATTCTCTATGCCCTTGATAATCACCAGATAAGCTATGGTCTTTATATTTTGGTGGTAATGGTTGTTCATTACACAATATTTCTAAAACATTTTCTAGCAATTTAAGATTATATCCTCTTTTTATTATATTTTTATAATCTTTTTTAAACTTCGTAGAATATAGAATATCAAGCATTTAAGTCCTCCATTAGTTCTGCAACACTATGAAAAGGTCCGCTTAAATTTCTTTCATTGTTAACATCATCAATTGCTTGTAGTGTTTCCTCATTTGGTATATGAAGTGATACTTCAAAGGGAATACCTCTTTGTCTAACCATTGTTTTAGCAAAAATATTGATAGCAGATGTCATAGTTAATCCTAACTCATTACATAAATTATCAAATTGTTTTTTTAGGTTTTCTTCCATACGTATATTTACATTTGTTTGAGCCATAAATAACACCTCTTTCAAATTTATATGTCTATTATACTATTATTTATTGACAATGTAAATATATTTATAGTGCTCCCTGCAAATTTCTTATTCTTTTCTGAACAGTTCTATCAACTGCTCTTGCCGTAGACTGTGGTTTTCCTGATGTATCATGTATAGTATATTTTGATGTCATATCAATAAAATATTGATTAGATACGTTTTGATTATTTGTTTGATATGTTGTCGCTGTCAATACTGTTTGTAACTTTGCCATATTATTCGCTGCCTGCTCCATAAATCCCTTTGCTTTTTGTAATTGCTTTGGCTGAAATCGGGAAAGCCCTAAATAATCTGCACCTTGCTGCAAAAGTTGTTTTGCTCTATCTTTTTTAGTTAATGGTACTATCAATTCTGGCTGATTTCCTTCTGCAATTTCTGCTACTTGGTGTTGTGTCACAAGTCCGCCTTCTGCATAGCCATTTTCACTCTTTCCACCAAATACAAAATTTTTTACACCGCTTAATTTCTCTCCAATGCCACTAAAAGTATCTTTTATTTTTGCAACTTTTGCTTCAAACCAGCCTACAATAGGTTCAAAAACATTTTTAATATTGTTTACAGCTTCTGTAAACTTTTGTTTGATATGTTGTGGTATACTTGCAAATTTATTTTTAATTTCATTTACTTTATTCTGAAACCAATTTACAATGGGAGAAAATACTTGTTTGATTGCAGCAACTACTTTTGAAATGAGATTTTTAAAAAATGCAACAATGTTATTCCAAATAGCAACAACAGCTTGATAGGCTCCTTCAAAATCACCTTGTATCAAACTTTTTATTACTGAAAAAATCAATTTAATATTTTCCCATAACATTTTAAAAAAATCTATGTAAATACCTATATAGGTTTCAATAATGGTAGCAATCGCTTGCATTACTCTGCCAAAAAAACTATCCGAACTTGCAAATTTTTCTTTAAAAGCATTCCATTTTTGCAGTATAAAATTAACTACTGTTGTCATAACTTCTTTTACTTTATTGCCAAAAACAATAAAAAATGCCTTTACTTTATCCCAATTTTTGATAACAAGTATTGCAATGGTAATTAGTGCAGCTACTGCTAATACAATCAATCCCATAGGAGAAGTAAAAAAACTAATTGCTGAACTAACTCCTTTTGCTATCATAGTACCTGCTGTTTTTATTGCTCTGATGGCTCCTTTTCCTGCTTTGACACCATATTTTACAACAGTATTCACTGCTTTTTTTCCAACACCTGCAATCTTTTTGATAGCAGACATTCCTTTATTTGCTATGCCTTTTACAATAGACATTCCTTTGTTGGTAACTTCTTTTACAGTTGCAACCCCTTTTTGCTTTAATGCAACAAAATACTTTGAAGCTGCTTTTTTATATTCTGATAAAATTTCTTTCCAGCCCTTGATTTCCTTTGGAACACTTTTTGGAGTATTTTTGCTTTCTTCCCAGCTTTTAGCAAATTTATTCATTCTTTCTGTAGTGGATATTATTTTTTCTTTAGTGCTTTCAATTTTCTTTTTAATGTTATCAATTTCTTTTCCAAGACCTTTTCCTACTTTCCAAGTTAAAAAAGCCATACCAATTCCTTTTATGACACCTTCTAAAGAACTGAATTTATTAACAACAATTAATATTCCTTTTACAACACTTACAACACCATTTAACAAATTAAGTAATGCTGGCAGTCCAACAGATACTATCCACTCTAAAAATGTTTTGCCTTTTCCTCCGAAACTATCTAAAAACGCCCTACCCACATTTTTTAAAGTATCTATTATTAAAAGTAATATTTCTCCTAATTTTAAAAATAATTTTTGTATTTTTTCTATAGAACCGCTGTCTTGAAATTGTTGAAAAAGGTCTTTTATAAAATCTTTTGTATTTAATATCCCTTGCTTGATATATTCCATAGCGTCAACAAAAGATTGTTTAAACTTTTCTATTGCTCCACTCTCTTTTAATGCGTTATAAATATCAATGAGCTTTTGCCAAAATCCACCAAGTAAAGCCTCTCCACCATCTATATAAACAAAAAAGTCTTCTAACAAAAGCAATGCAGCTGTAATAATAAACATCAATTTTCCTATAGGACCTGCTTTAATAAATAATGCTAGTGCAGCTAATAACGCCGTTACAATTTTGATTTCTTTTGGTATCATATCAAATATTTTTTTGATGGCGTTAAATATTGCCTTTGCTCCTCTTATAATAGTAAGCCCTAATCGCATAATAGAGGAGAGAAAAAAGCCCATACTTTTTGACCATTTTGGAATATTTTTTAATACGACATCATTCAAACTACCAAATAGTTGTTTTGCTTTTTCAAGAGGCTGATGTAAATATTTCATAGTATAATGTCCTATCCATGTAAGGGCAAGCATGCCGATTTGTTTCAGTCTTAAAAATTCTACTTTCATATCACTTACTTGCTGTACTCCTGTAGACATATCTGGTATTTGTATTTTTTGTGCGTCTTCCTGCAGTATTTTAAACTGTTCCTGCAATTCTTCGCTTGCTTCTATATCTTCCATAGATACGCCCATAGCGTCAAGTGCTGCTTTTAAGCGATAGGCTTCTTCTCTGCTTTTTCCTATTTCTTCTGCATAATCTGCTACCTCTTGTTCTGCATTTGCTATATGATTTAAAAATTTTGCTATCCCTACACTGGTTGCTCCAATCAGTGAAACCACTGCTGCACCCGCAGTTACAAATTTTTTTGCAAATCCTTTTGCAAAACTATCTACTTCTTCATCTGCTTCTTCAAGTGCTTCTCCCAACTTTTCAGTAAAATTATCCTGCATACCAAGTGATACAAGATATTCCTTAATATATTCAGAAGCTGGCATTTTTTCTCACCTCTCTTTCTTGCTCCATATGTTCATATTCTCGTCTTTCATTCTCATTTTTTACAATCATTACTTCTGTAATATCCAGTAAATCGTCTAATGTATATGTTCCGTCCCAAATTTCATGTTGTTTCCAATATCCAGCCAACACAGGAGCATACAACATATCCTCTACATTTTCACATTTTGCTGTAACATATCCACAACTGGACTGAACTTGGAACGCCAAAGGCTTGCGTCGAAAAAACCCTCATAATTAAATACCAATACCTCTACAACAAGCCTCAATGTCAATATAACATCAGTATCTACTCCTACTACACCATAACTTCCATCTGCATTTAATACAGGTGCGTTACCTGCCGGAAGTACTTCAGAACAGTGTTGTAATGCAGTATCAATTACTTTGTCCAAATCTTTATCTTCTAATGTATTTAAACAATTTTGTATTGCTAAAAACATATCATTTTCTTTTATGGTTTCTACCTGTTTTGTTTTTCTTTCTTCCAAAAATATAGAAAAAGCTGGTAACGACTTTGCTAATATAGTCTTTGCCAACTTCAAACTAGACTTTGCATTCATTTTTTTGATGAAAAATGTTCTTTCCTCTATTTGTATTGTTTTTGTATTCCCATTCATATTCTAATCGCTCCTATCAATATTCTTGTAAATCTCCAGCTAAAAATGCCCATGAAATTTGTTGTCCTGTCTGTTGATACGCTCCATCAGGCTTTTTCTGAAATGACATATTTGTTGCTGTATGTGTTACTCCCATTACTTTACTTTCTGCCATTAAAGAAATTTGAGCCCATTCAGAAGAAGACGCTGTATACAAATAGTTAAACATCTTTCTTAAAAATTGATTTGCTTGTGATGTCTGTTGTACAGATATAGTGACTGTACCATTTCCAGCTCTTATTTTTGATGTCATAACAGAGCCATCTGAAGCAACATCATGTGCAGAAGAATCATTTGCCATAGCAAATGTAATAGAGCCTAGTCCTGTACCTTGAAAAACAAATTGCCCCACTGATGGGTGTGATAATGTTACAGATAAATCCTCAAACGCATATGTACTGTGGTGCATTTTCTCATCTCCTTTACAATAAAAAAACATCTGCTTCAAAACAGATGCTTTACAAAATTTATTTAAAATGATATACTATATTAAAACAAGGTGACCACCACCTTTTGCCAGAAGGTGTTAGGTGGTCAGCCTCTTTTGTATGGTTGCTGAACAAATAACTGTCAAACTAGCTAAAAGCTAATAGGGCAGTTATTTTTTTGACTTAAAGTCAAGGATTAAAACGACTAGCGTTGCAAACGCTATCATAAGGTATAAAGCCTCATATGTAGTCATCATAATCATCACCTCCTTCCAATATGGAGGGAGGCTGACTGCCCGTTATGGTCACCATGTTTTTTCATTATAACATAAAATAATATATCGTTCAACAAAAATTGCTATATACTACCTATTTACATCAATCTGCAATACTACAGAATGTACTGCACCTGCTAATTTTAGGGGAGTATAAATAGGAGGTGCCATTCTAGCGTCTCTATCTGCTTGACTTTGTTCCGAAATAGGTTCTGACAATATCATATAGCCTTCTGGCATAGTATCTCCTTGCGATAATTCTAATATATCAGGACCATTCCATACACCTGGTGCAATAAATCCAATTCTAACTGCCTTATCTAAATCTGATTTGATTGCCAATTTAATAGACAATACACCTGCTTCTGTTTGTGGTATTTTAGGTCTGCTTTTTAATAAATCCATTATAGACATCTGCATATTGTTTGCAAGCATATCCAAATTCAATATTTCATCAAACCAAGTACCATCTGCCATAACACCATTTTCAAACATATTATAAGCGTCATCACTTCCACGACTGACATAATAATTACCATTATTTTTTACCAAATTTGTCACCTGTTGGCTTGTCAAATCATCTGGTATTACACCAACTTCTGTTTTAAATTTCAGTGTATAGGCACTATTTATGGTTGCTGTATTTGCTCCCATAGCATAGCCCATAATAGAAACAACAGCGTATGGTGTTCGAGAATACTGTCCTATACTTCTGCGATAGCTCTTTTGTTTTAATATCTCAAATATATTTCCCTCTACTCCTTCTATTGTGTCACTATCCTCTGTTGTAAAAAATTGCACACAAGAAGGATATGCTGTTTCTACATAGCCTGCAATATCTAATATTTCCTGTTTTGTTGCACCACAATAACTTACTGCATACCAATCTGTATTTTTTGCTCTGCAAGCCTGCAATGCTTGTAATATTGTTTCTGTTTTATTTTCTTCTTCTGTTTCTTCTACTTCCTCTAACTCTTGTGAATTTTCTAATACCTTATATCGTCTGCCTACTGCCAAACGACTTGGTTTTTTTCTGCTGAAAAATACAACTGTGCAGCTTGATATTCTGGCATATCTTCTGTAAATCCTGCTTCTGTCATTTCTTCTAATCCACTATATACAACAACCCTTTTTTCTATTGGTATGACATCACTATCTCCTATAATCAACGCAACATTAAATCCTTTTCTGACTGCTGATTTAGGAGATAAATTAACAATTACTTTTACAATATCATCTAATTTCAGATTTGACACTTTTGATTAACTCCTTTCCATTTGTTACTGTCATTGCTGTTACTGTTACACTTTCTATAGATTTGATTGCTTCTTCCCTTCTAACATATTCATTAAATATTACTGTTACATCAACTCTATTCCACCATTGCCCATTGATAAGTTCGGGCACTCTTTTGATTGCTGCAATGGGTGGAACAACAAAAAAATGATGTCTTTTCAAATATTCTCGTATTCTTTCTCTTTTAAAGCCATCTCTAATATCTCTAGCACATTCATAAGCATTAGGACCATAATTTGCAAAAAGTACTGTATGAATATCTGTATGTTCATCTACTTCTATAAAATCTCTTTTTGATTCGTCTAACTCATAAGTAACATCACTTAATTCATTGTAACTGCCATCTTGTGGTAATTCATATATAAAACACACATCTTCTTCTCTTTTCCATGTAGGTGTAGTGTCTGGTGTTATACTAAAAAAGTAGATAAAGAAATAGATAAAATGATACAATAAAATATACAGAAAAAAGGAGTTGTTAATA
>CAJUJJ010000065.1 GCA_910586765.1 uncultured Clostridia bacterium | reverse complement strand
TCGTATAGCGATAAATTACCCTCCACTTGTTACCATCTTTGTATACAGCCATGTTATCATCTCCTTTCGCTTTACATTTGGCTACCGTTCTGTGTAACAAACTTTTTTATAAAAGTAGTTTGCGTTCACTCTGCCCGAAAATGTCAAATAACCTAGTTTGTTCAATTCCTCATTCAGTTGCTTTACAATTTTATAAGCATAGGATTTCGACACTTTCAATTCTTTTGCCACTTCATCGACTGTCATAAAGTTTCTATTTTCCATAATTTCTCCTCCTTATTTACTAAATAAAATAGTTTAATATATTATTTATATTACTAAATATTTTTAGTTAAGTCAATGAGTTAAGGAGAAATATATTAACTTTTTTTATTTAATTTTTTATTGCTATTTCATTTTTACTATGCTATACTAAAAATAATATATTTTTTGGAGGGTTCTTATTATGGCAATTGGTAAACGCATTAAATTTTTTCGCAAGAAAAAAGAACTAACACAAAAACAACTTGGTAGAATGCTTGGTTTTCTTGGCAAAACTTCTGATGTTCGCATAGCACAGTATGAAGCAGAGGCACGAATACCCAAACAGGAACTTGTAAAAACAATGGCAAATATATTTGGTATCAGTCCAAATGCTCTCACTGTCCCAAACATAGACAACTATATAGGACTTCTGCACACATTTTTCGCTTTAGAGGATTTATATGGTCTAAAAATCACTACTATAAACGATGAAATTTGTTTACACTTAGATAAATCCGACATTACTTTATTTCAGATGTTTCAAGCGTGGCAGGAACAGTCTGCAAAACTGGAACAAGGTGAAATTACAAAAGAACAGTACGACCAATGGAGATACAATTACCCTAAATTTGATACCTCCAATCGTTGGGCAAAAGTTCCATCGCAGGCAATCAGTGACATTTTTACATCAGAATTGGATAACAAAAGTGACGAGTAAGAAAATAAAAAAACCTTACTGACTTCCAATTCTTTTTGAAAATCAGTAAGGTTTTTATGAATTTGAAATAAATTATTATGTGGGTAATTTTAGAAATGTTGCCATTTCGTTGCCAATCACTAAACAAATTTGCTTGCAAACCGCATAAATACTAGGTTTGTTTTCATTGACTTATCATTCCCACTCTCAAATTGAAATTTAGTTCTATACAGTTTTGTATGGGACATCTGGTTTTATTTGACTTCATTTGTTCTCTATTATTCTATATCTATGGTCTATTCCAAATAATGTTATCAATTTGTTATCAATCAAGTGTTATCACTCTATTTTTTTATTTCATATTTGCAAATCTTTCCATCGCTTTCGAGAATCTTTTCATGATTTCTTCTACATCGTCATTTTTCATACCTTCAGAAATACAATATTTTATATGACTTTCTAAAATAGCCTGTCCTGCCTTATGTAAAGCAGATTTTGCTGCATTAATTTGTGACAAAACATCTTCACAAGCTACATCTTCCTCAATCATTCTATCAATGGCTTGCACCTGCCCTATAATTCTTTTCATTCTATGGTGCAATTTTTCGTTTTCACTTTCTATACATTTTTTCATAATATTCTCTCCAAACTTTAATACAATAACAAGTATATGTATATAATAACGCTTAAATAACAAATTGTCAAGTAATTTTTTAATTATTTAAACTACTTTTGATAATATCAATAAACGATTGCAAAGCTTCAGAGGGATGTTTTGCATATACAATTCCATAAGGCATTTTATAATTCCAATCCACTGAAATAGTAGTAATAGAAGGATGAATTTCTTTCCAAATATCCAATGTTTCCATAATACAGCCTAATTGTTCACATTCATTAAATATGTTTGTATCATAAAAATGTGGTATATCTAAAATAGTAATTTGGGGATGATTCAATTCAATTTCGTCCCTTAGTTTATTTAATACAAGAGAATCTCCTCTTTTTACTAACATAATCGTTTCTCCATCTAAATCACTTCATTGTAATTTTTCTTTTTTAGCTAATCTATGCTTTCGCGGAACAGTAATACAACATTCTCTTTGTTTTAACAAAAGAATATGATATTGTTCTCTCCATGTGAGAGAATCACAAGGACTAACAAAACAATCTATTTCTTTTCCAAGAGAATCTAACATAATCTTCATATTTGTAGGACTATCATCAAAAGGCACAATATGAATTGTAATAGGTAATGCTCCATCATCAATTTCTGACCACAAATCTACAAGTATTTTACATGGGCGAAGAATAGATGTTCCAACACGAATAATCTGTTTTTCACTTCTTGCAATGTGTCGAGCACGAGCAACTGTTTGCTCGCACTGTTTTATGATACGTTTTGCATCTTTATAAAAAGATTGTCCAGCAGAAGTTAATTGTATTCCTTGATTATTTCGTTTCATCAGCTTTACGCCAACATCAATTTCCAGTTTATTTATTTGATTCATAACAGACGCTGGTGTAATATATAATTCTTTTGAAGCTTTTAAAAAACTTCTTTTTTCTGCAACTATAATAAAAGTAAAAAGTTCTTTACTATACATTATATCAACTCGCTTTTAGATTTTCTAAAAACCATTTTAACATTTTAGTATCTTCTAAGTCAATTCCTTTCACATTAAAATAAAAACAGAAAAGAAAAAAGGAGAGAGAAAAATGAAATATGTTACATTAAATAATGGTATAAAAATGCCTCAAATCGGCTATGGAACATATCAGACACCACCTCAAATAACAGAAAAATATGTGACAGATGCAATTCATATTGGTTATCGTTCCATAGATACTGCACAATGCTATAGTAATGAAAAAGAGGTAGGGCTTGCTTGTCGCAAATCTGGTATACCAAGAAAAGAACTATTTATTACAACAAAGCTATGGGCTTGTTATGGTTATCAAGATACCATACATTCTATTGACTGCTCTTTGAAAAAATTAGATATGGACTACATTGATTTATTATTAATTCATGAGCCTACTGGTAACGTATATGAAATTTACAGAGCTATGGAAACTGCTTATCATGCTGGCAAATTAAGAGCGATTGGTATATCAAATTTTTTAGAAGAACGTTATATTGATTTGCTCAATCATTGCAATGTCATTCCAGCGATTAACCAAGTAGAAACTCATATATTTCGCCAACAAAAAAGACTTCGTAAATTAGAACATCAAATTGGAACAAAACATGAAAGCTGGTCACCACTTGCTTGTGGATAAAATGGAATTTGGCAAAATAGTACACTGATTGAAATTGCTAAAAATCACAATAAAAGTGTTTCACAAATTGCTTTGCGTTTTTTATTTCAACAAGGAATTATTATTATTCCTAAAAGTACCAAAATAGAACATATGAAAGAAAATATTAATATATTAGAATTTGATTTAGATATACACGAAATGAATATGATTGAAAAATTAGAAGTAGGACACAGTTTATTTAATTGGTGGTAAAAGTAAAATTTTTAAAATAATGCAGAAAGGAATATTTTATAAATGTCAAAAGTGAATATATTTTAAGAATAAACTTTATTTGTGCTTATCACTAGAAAAATAATGAAGTTTTCCATAAAAGTTTCACCTCGCTTTTTCAAAAGTGAGGTGAGTTTAATGCAAAGCCTCAATGTTCTTCTACTCTAAACGTGTTTTTAAAAGAGCAGAGGATACATTGGGGAAATTTTCATAAGTAAAAGAGCTTGTTTAGCCACTCCTCAATTATTCCCCTGCATTGTTAACCTAATTTCTATACAGCGATATAGCCTGTATATATGATATATATAATTACGAATAAAAAATTAACAAAAATTTTAAAATGCTACTGTTTTACAATTTTCAAAAAATACAAAAATCGAATCAACAAACCACCAAACCAGCCAATAGGAGCAGCAATCCAAACACCATAATATCTTAAACTTGTATGAGAAAGAAATATTGCCACAGGTACTTGTAGCAAACACAATGACAGTATAGAACCCAGCATTGGCACAAAAGGTTTGCCATATCCCAATAAAAGACCATTTAATATCTGCATAGCAGCAAATATAAAATAAAATGCAGAAACAATACGCAAATATCCACTGCCAATTTGCAGTACATTTGTATCTCTATTAAACATAGATAGAAACATAGTTGGAAAAAGACAAATTATCACAGAAAGCAATAAAGATATACCTACTCCCATAAAAAGAGTATATTTTCCCCCTTTGATAATTCTGTCTTTTTGATTTGCACCATAATTTTGTGCGGTAAAATTAGTTAATGCTCTGCCTAAATTTAATGCAGGCATTTCTGCAAAAGAGTCTACTTTAGAAGCAGCAGTATACGCAGCCATACAATCTGTGCCAAACCCATTGATTAAAAATTGTATTGACATAAACCCTACACCAATAAATACTTGCTGCAATGTTGCAGGCAGACCAATTATAAGACTTTGTTTCAACTGCTGCCAATCAAACTGTAAAGAATTGACATGAATATAGAATTCAGCATAATGATAATACATATAAATCATACATACAATAAATGAAAATAATTGCGAAATGACAGTTGCGATTGCTGCACCAGAAACACCCCACTGGAAAATTTTTATGAAAGTAATATCTAATACAATATTTAAAAATGTTGCTGCTATCAATATGTAAGTAGGTGTTTTAGAATCTCCAACTCCTCTTAAAATATTTGTCAACGCATTATATGCAAATGTTGGAATAACTCCAATAAATATAATTTTTAAATAATCATTTGCCATAAAAAGTAACTCCTCGGGCACTCTAAAAGATACTAATATAGTATAGGAAAAATATATTCCCAATACTGCAATCAATACAGATAATACTACAGAAAATACAAACCCTGTATCAATTACTTTTTTGACATAATTCATTTTTTTTGCACCAAAATACCTTGAAATCAATACACTTGCTCCCATAGAAATTCCTGTGGAGAATGCAACCAGTAAAAAATTAATTTGATAACTAAATCCTACTGCTGCTAAACTTTCCTTTCCTAGATAATTTCCTACAATGATACTGTCTACTACATTGTAAAGCTGCTGAAATAAATTTCCAATTAATATAGGCAACGAAAAGTAAAATATTGTTTTTAATTCGTTTCCTTGTGTTAAATCTTTCATCTTTATCTCCTTTCTCTTTTTGCATACAATTTTTAAATTGTTTTCTTATTGATATTTTATAATTGTATTTGTATGCTTTCAAGTGTATAATTGTATGGAATACAATATTGTAAAGGAGAATCATTATGCCTATTAATTCTTTTGAAAATTATCCTATGTCATGGAAGCCAGATAAGAATCAATTAAAATTTCCTATGTATATTTCTATTGCGAAATTACTAGAAAAAGATATACAAAGTGGGAAAATTGCTCCAAATACAAAGTTACCTCCTCAAAGAGAATTGGCTGACTTTTTAGATATCAATTTGAGTACCATAACAAGAGCGTTTCAATTATGTGAAATGAAAGGTCTGATTTATGGAACAGTTGGAAAAGGAACATTTGTTTCTGCTCATGCCACCATATCTGAAAAGAAACAACAAAACACATTGATTCCACTTGGAGCCATACAGCCCTATTATCAATTTAATCATATTGTAGCAGATACTGCAAAGGAAATATTAAGTCATACAAATGCTCCCATGTTATTTGAATTTGACAACACTATAGTCACACAATATCACAAAAAAACAGCTCAAAAATGGCTTTCTCAATATGGTATTGATACAGATGAAAACAATATTATGATTACTTCTGGTATACAAAATGCTCTCATCATTACATTGTTGTCATTGTTTCACGCAGGGGATAAAATTGCTGTAGACAACTTTACATATTTTAATTTGATACAGCTTGCAAAACAGCTTTCTATTCAGCTTGTTGGTATAGAAACAGATAAAAATGGTATGCTGCCAGAAGCACTTGAAAAACAATGCAGCATCGTAAATATAAAAGGTGTTTATTTGATGCCTTGCTGTTCTAATCCTACTACTATCACAATGCCTTTAGAACGTCGAAAAAAAATAAGTGATATTATCAAAAAACAAAAAATAATGTTAATAGAAGATGATACTTATCACTTTACCATACAAAATAAAATAACACCTATGTTTTCTCTTATTCCTGAAAATACAATCTATTTACATAGTTTATCCAAATCGCTTGTAGCTGGTGTTCGTGCTGCTTATTTAGTATTTTCGGAACGTTTCAAAAAAATATTTTTAAATACAGCAAACAATGTCAATTTAAAAATTCCTTTGTTGAATTCAGAAATTATTACGCAGTTGATAGAAAATGGAACAGCCTATCATATCATCCATGAAAAATGTATGTTGTCAGAAAAAAGAAACCAAATTTATCAAAAGTATTTTCCAAAACTAAATAATATGTATTCTCTTTTTCAGTGGTTGCCTCTGCCCAATAATTATAATGGTTATCGCTTTGAAATGCAGGCAGAAAAAAATGCTGTAAAAGTGTTTTGTTCTGACCGTTTTGCAGTTGGAAATACAAATAATATTTCTGCAATTCGTATTGCAATTTGTTCTCCTAGCACAACAGCACAATTAGAACATGGTTTAAAAATAATAAAATCACTCATAGAAAATGAATGCGAAAATGAAGAGTGGATTGTATAAATATAATTTCTATAGAATATTTTTTTAATAGATATTGAAACAAAATATCAAAAATTTATTTTGCCTCGCCAATATTAGATATTTGAGTAAGAAGAATAATGTTTAAGTGAAAAAAGATTGCTAGAACGTACAGAAAGCAAATAAGAAGAACGTATTAAAATTGCAAAAAAATTGTTAATGAATGTTGTATCTATTAAAAAATTTTTTGGTAAATTAATCAATTAGGAAATAAGTAAAAATAGCAAAAATATTATATATAAGAAGAATTTGCATCAACTGCAAGCAGGGGAAAGGGATATCCCTTTCCTCGCTTGTTGGTGTTCCCCCAAACC
>CAJUJJ010000064.1 GCA_910586765.1 uncultured Clostridia bacterium | reverse complement strand
CCCTATTTTTTTAGTTGTTATTTCCTGTAAAATTTGTTTAAGTATACCGCCTAGACATAAACATTATCCTTTCTTTTTTTGTACATTATTTTTTTAACCACAGCAATCAAGACAAACAGAACAAGAATAGTCCTGATACTCTTATTCCATTTATTGCTGCTTACATAATAGAAAGAGGATTTATGCTAGTGTGTGTAAACTAAATTTTAAAAATTTTAAAAAATAAAAAATGCTGTCATAACAAATTATTATAACAACATTTTTATTTTATATTTATTATTTTGTTTCAATATAAAGTGTATTTATATAAAGTGTATTTTTTAATTTACTGTAATGACAGTTTATACCAAATTGTTCTAAAATAGTATCAACAGGACAATAAATTATACTTTGGTTTCCCTCTAAATCCTCTATAGTAATAGGAAGAATTGTTTCAGGTGTATAAGGAGATTCTTCATTGATAAGTAATGCTTCTGCACCAATATCAAATGTTTCATTATTTATAGTAGCCATATTTTCTCCTGTTGTTACTTTTACAATGGTATCATCCTTTTGATATTGTGCTATACAAGGATACCATGAAATCCATTTTGTAGAAATGCCACACAAATTACATACATACTGAGATGGTACATATACTTTATTTTGATAATAAAAAGGTCTTTCTGCCAAACCATCAAAATCAATAGCAACGTCATCAATCACCAAATTGACTTCTTTTACAAACTCTGGCATTTCTTTTCCTGGTCTTTCATCAAATCCAGCTTTTTGTATCATATTATAAAATTTTTGTTTCATTCCTCTATAAATAACAAATTTTAAAGAATCATTTCTTTCAAAAGCAGAAGTTTCTATTTTTTTTACACTTTTTGGTATTGCAATTATATTCATACCTGTTCTATAAAAAGCATATTCTCCTATTTCTTTTAATCCTTCTGATAGTCCAATCTTTTTTAACTGCTGATGTCTGTAAAAAGTAAAATCTCCAATCCTTTTTACTCCTCCAGAAATTACAACAGATATTGTAGAATTTGATAAATCAATACTTCTCTGAAATTCGTCATCAGAAAGTATAACATTATTTGGTATAGATAAATGTTTTAATTCTGTATGTCGAAAAGCACCTGTTTCTATTGTTTTCAGAGAATGAGGTAATATAATTTCTTCTAAATTTTTATTTTGTTGAAATGCAAAATCTTTTATTTTTGTAACACCTTCTGGCACAATATAACTTTTTTCTTCCTTACTTGCAGGATAGTATAATAGTATTTGTTTGTTTTTATCAAAGAGTACACCATCATAACTAGAAAGAGTAGGATTTTTCTTTGAAACAATTATTTTTTTTAATTTTGGAAAAGCACAATCCCAAGACATTGTATCATTTTCCATATCTAATAAATTTCTATTATCCCAAACTGCTGTGCTAGGAAGTATAATTGTTTCAATATTTTGTCTGTTTGGAATTATTTTTTTAGGCATATCTGTTACACCCTCTGGCATTTTATAGGTGACACCAATTGGTTCTTCTGCCGTTTCTATAATACTGTTTAAATTTACTATTTCAGCAGGCAATGGAGAAATTGATGTCATTATTGTCATTACAAAGATAACACATAATTTTTGCAACACTTAAAACACTTCCTTTTCTATTTTATTTTACTTATATAAACAATAAAAAACATCAATATACTACAAAATTTTTAATTGTTTTAAAAAAAATACAAACTATTACAATATAACGAAACAAAAAAGCGAAAAAATTTTCTCCTTATTATTTTAAAAACCATGATTAATAACATATTCAAAAAAATTTGTTACATTAGTATCTACTTTATCAATCATTTCAACATAAGAGCCATGTCCTGCATTTCCATGTCCTGTTTTATAATAAATTTCTCCTGTTGTTTTATCTACAAGCAATAAATAAGGAGCGTCTATTATCCAAAAACTAGCCGTATCCTCTATGCACTGCATCTCATTTATTTTTTGCTGAATTTGTATGAGTGTTTCAGTTGTATTATCATTTTTTTGCTCTAGCAAAAAATTTTGATAACATTGATTCATTTTTTGTTTTGCCGTTTGTAATGCCTGTTCTTTTGTTATTTTTTGTTCCCTTGTATCAATACATATCAAAGGATTGTACAAAGGCATTACTTCTTTTGTGGTATAGCTAACAGTGCCATTCAAAGCAGTTACAAATTCTTTTAAAGGTACATATATTTCATTTTTTATATAAATTGCTTTTATTGGCAGTATTTCGTTATTCTTTTTGACAGTAAGAGAATGTTCTATTGTAACAGTATCTAATCCATTTTTGATACTATTTTTATTTTCTTCTTTTTGCAAATGCAATTCTTTGCAAATTCCTTCCAGTGAAACAAAAGAAATATCATTTTGAATAACAACATTTTCGGAGGATATTTTACCATTTATGATAAGGAATGTATGCTTTTGTCCTTCTTTTAATGTAAGTGAAGTGCCATCAGAAGCAGTAAATTGATACTTCCAATTTCCATTTTCAAAATCACTGTTTTCTACATCAACTGTATTAATATAACAAGGTGTTTGTACTGCTTCATTTGCCCATACTTGTGTTAAAAATTGAGAACATAGAATTGTAGTAGAGATTATCTTTTTAAATTGTTTCATATCCATTATCCTTTCTATTTACTAATTTCCAAATTTTTTTATTATTTTGGTTGCTAATATACAAAAATTTTATCTTTATCTAATATAACAAGTAAAAACTTTAGATGTAAAAGGCTAACCATTTAAAGTATGCCTAACTTGTTAAAAATCATAGTGTGAAACAAAAAAAGGAGGAAAAGCAGTATGGCAATTTCTAAAGATGACTACAAAAAAGTAATAGACGACATTGATGTTGAGGGTACATCAAAATATCAGCCAAGCGGAGGTAAAACACATTGTAACATTTTTGCTCAAGATGTTGCTGAAGAATATGGGACTCCCCTTCCAGGTGGTACTTGTGCAACTATGTTAGAAGCATTAAAGGGAAACAAAACTCCTCATTGGTATTCTGTTAATTATGCTGACGCTCAAAGCCGTGCAAATCAAGGATATACTACAATTGGTATTACTTCTGACCATGTTGTTATTATCTATCCTCATGGAAACACAGCTAGTTCCGTTTCAGATTTATATATGTCTATGGCAGGATACAAATGTTTTAATGACACAAAAATTACATATGCTTGGGAAAAATCCGCTTTATCAAATGTAAGATTTTATTCTTGGTATGAAAAAGAATAAATCATCTGAAATTTAGTATGAAAAAATAAAGGTAGCTCTGTTAATCAGAACTACCTTTATTATAGTTTTTCACCTATTG
This sequence comes from uncultured Clostridia bacterium, assembly GCA_910586765.1. GTDB lineage: Bacteria > Bacillota > Clostridia > Lachnospirales > Anaerotignaceae > Coprocola. The sequence continues at coordinate 3,751 of CAJUJJ010000064.1, read as the reverse complement.
TAAGTCAATGCTTGCTGTTTAGTAAGAATCTGTTTCAGATATTGTAATTGGCTCTGAACCATTTCTTGTGCTAACAGTTCCGCTAAATATCAATTCATAACTTCCTCTACCAGAAGCAGTTAATGCACCAGAAATATCAACTTTGTTACTATTTTCTGAAATTTTTTTTGAGGATACATATTCACCATTTTTATACAATGTCAGTGTACCAGAAATTTTTGTAACCTCATTTCCTCGTATATATAGACTATAGTTGGCTCCAGAACTACTAACATTAAGACTAAGTTCAGCAGAAGTAATATATTTGTAACGTGGCATAACAGATTGTTCTGTTATTGTTGCTTCATAAAAATTATCTTGTGCAAATACCTGTATTCCACTCAAAGAACATATTGAAATACTGGCTAAAGTTGTAGAGATGAATAATCTCTTTATACTATTCATTAAAATCTCTCCTTTACTTTAAAAAATAGATATTGTTTTATTTGAATACAATAGTTTATTTAATATCTTCCTTTATTCTATATAATTCATCTTTTTCTAAATATCCTTCTATCCTATAACAACCTGTGTCATTATACCATAATAATATATTTGGAAAATTTTCCTCTTGAGATAAAAAGAAATATTCTGTATCGTTGTTATAAGAAGTAATAATATAATGTTCATTATCAATTTGAATATTTGGAGATTGAAAAAGGTAACGTATTACAATTTCTTCTCCTTGCTCATTTTGATATATGATAGAAGTTCTAAAATCATCAGTATCATTTTCTATTTCTACATAGCCTTCTGGTATATAACCCACTGTAATTTTTTTAGGAGATTCTGAAAAAGAATTAAAATCAAAGCCAACATATTTATCGCAAAATTCTACAATAACCTGATAACAGGCTGCTCTTACTTTATCAGACTGCAAAAGCAAGCCAAAAACTCCAGAAACTACTACCAAAAATATGATTGCTACTTTTTTAGAGTAGTTATTCCACTTTTTTACTGTTTGCTTTTTTATCATTTTGTGATATGTTTTCATAACTCTATCATCATATGATTTAGGGACTTCTATTTCTTTTACTATTGTTTCGTCATCTATCCATTCGTCCATTTCTTCTAATGCGTTTTCGATGACAGCAGCCTTGAGCAAAGACTCAAACAATTCGTCCTGTAATTCTTTTTTATACATCTTTTTCTCCTAGTTTTGAGCGTAATAAATTTTTAGCACGATATAAGCGGATTTGCACATTTTTCTTTGTAATACCTAACAGTTCTGCAATCTCATTATCTGTAAAACCGATGATATATTTTAATTCTAACACAGTCTTATATTTTTCATCTAACATATGGATTTGCTGTTTCAATTTTTCCATTGCTTCTTTTACGACAATTTCATCTAATATATCTTTTTCTTGAACTTGTTCTTCCAAAGACACTTCTTTGATATGATTCTGCTTTTTTAAATGATTGATAGTGTAGTGTCTTGTGATTGTGATGATAAAATTTTTGGTTTCTTTTTCCTGTTTCATATTGATATTGTCCAAATGATTGGCAATCACAATAAAAACATCATGGAATAAGTCTTCTGCTAAAAAATCATCACAAATAAAACGTTTTATGGTATACATTACATACTTTTTATATTTTTCGTAAATCAATTCAAACTTACATTTTTCCTGCTCCGTATCAAAAATAAGTATTAACATATCTTTTCCCCAATAAGTAACTTGTTATGATTCTATTATATTACTATTTTTTTGGTTGTCTAGTTCAATATCTAACATAGATTCCATTATTCTGAAAAGTACTTGTTGTCTATTTGGAGAAAGTTGTATTAATTTATTATTGATATAGCACAAATTTGCTTCTAAATTGCTATTTGCGCTATTTCCAACCAACATATCAAGAGAAATGTCAAGAGCATTTGCTATGTCTATTAATGTATTCAAACTTGGAAATTTTATACCACGTTCAATATAAGATATAAATATAGAGCTTTTGTTTATTTGCATTGCAAGTTTTTCTTGTGTATATCCGGTTTTTTTTCTATATTTTTTAATCTGTTTTCCTAGTTCTTTTTCATCCATTCAATACTATCTCCATTTAATTTTATACTATTACAAAATATATTCTGTATAAAAAAGTATACCAAAAGTATTACTTTTAATACAGTGAATGTAAGTGTTATCATTAAAACTAATAGTATTAAAATTAAGAGAAATTTTGTATTGTATCGTAAAAAACACATCTTTTTATTTTATTAATGTATTGTCTGGAATACCCTAATTCAACTGCAATTTCTTTATCTGTATATCCTATCAGTGCCTTATAAAGCACAATATAGTCTAACTTTTTCTTTCCTTTGAGCTGCTGTTTTATGTCTATTTGAAATAAACAGTTTTCTATTTGAGATTCCAATGGATTAAAAAAATATATGTTATCTATTTTTGATTTTTCATGCTGTAATTTTTTACTTTTGTCATAAAGGCTATAAAATTTATGTAAAATAGATTTTTTGATATACAAAAGACAAGAATATTCATTTTTTATTTGCTTCATATGAATAATTGCTTTATACAAAGTTAATGTCAATTCTTGAAAACTGTCCTCATACTCTAAATCATACAATTTTTTAGAATAACAATGAAGTAATGGCTTGAATTTTATTACAATTTCTTCAAAATACTTTTGTTGTTTCGTTTCTAAATATAATTGTATTAATAAATTTACCTTTATGAATTATCCCCCCTGTTTCAGAGGGATAATGAAATTACTTAGGAGGAAATATTACCATCAGTATCAATTATTATTTTAACACATACTATATGTTTTATTAAGTGACAAAATCGTGTCATTTTCGTGTCATTTTGTAGTAAAATGTCGATTTTTTTTGTTTATATAATAAAAGAATATTGGGATAAATGAAAAAAACAAAGGAGGAAATTGTATGACAAAAACAGATGTTAAGGAAATGTTAGTATCTTATAAACAATTGTCAGCAAAAGTGGAAATATGGAAAGAGTGTTTAATTCTTTCTGATAATTTAGAAATAAAATTGGAGTGCCAAAAAGCGTCACTTCAGTTAAAAATCATCAATCAATGTTTAGGTTTGTTAAAAGAACCTCATAAGTTTATATTAGAAACACATCTTATCAATCAGTGCATATGGAGTGAAACAATAGAATTATTTGAACAAAAGCGGGGCGTACTAAATGGTCGTTCTGAACGAACATTAAAACGTATGCAGTCACAAGCAATACAGGAAATGTTAAATTTTATTGAAACATCTAAATTGGAAAATTATCTTTCCTGAATAGATTTTTCTGAAATGAGTTACTTACGATAAAATAAAAAAATATACAAGCATATTCCATTCATTCTTTTTCAAATGATAACTGCTTGTAGTTAGAAATATTTTTTTGTTACATGATGAATGAATGGTCAAATTTATTTACATAATCCAATCAATGACCACTCCCGAATACTGTGTGATTTTCACACAAAAGAGGTGGAGGTCTTGTTCATATTTATTAAAATACTTTTTATAAAGGTACAGGCAGAAATTATATTCTGTTTGTACCTTTTTTTGTTTGGAAAAAAGTGTCGTTCTCCACCTATCCAATTTTGAGTTCAGAAAAAATTCAAAATTTGGAGGAGAATAAAATGAAAAAAGTTGAAATGAAAGACAGTGATAGAAAAATAGTTTCTGTTGAAGTATCAGAAGAAGTGTATGCTGTTTTGCAGGAAGAAAACAAGG
>CAJUJJ010000063.1 GCA_910586765.1 uncultured Clostridia bacterium | reverse complement strand
TGACAGCAAAAATGCTACTGCTTGATACTTCTTCATTTCTAAAATTCCTCCTTAAATCAATCGACAATGAATATATAATATTGTCCCTCTCTTAGCTTTTATAAAAATCTACATAATATTTGTTTCAAAAGGTATACTTTTTGAGAAAATAGATTTTTTTCACTTTCTATAAAATTTTAAAAATTTTCTTGGACATTTTAAATAAATTGTGTTATAGTAAATTCATAAAAATTTATAATAAATGTATCTTTTTGAAAATATAACAAAAATGTCAAAAAGTATACCTTTTGACATTTTTTTCTACTTTATTTTAGTTATTTTTGATATTTTTTTAAAAACATCTTATCATTTTTTATTAAATCTAACATTCTCTCAGAGTTTTTCTAATATTTTTGAATATTATTTCTTTGTACAATTTACATAAGTATTGTACAAAATATATTTTTATGCTATAATTTCTTAAATTGTAGTAATAGAAAGGGAGAGAAAATAATATGGAGGATTTTTCAACATTAATAATTGATACACTAATAGAAAAAATAAAACAAACAAATAATCCTACTGTAGTAGGATTGGACCCTCGTTTAGAATATATTCCTAATTTTATAAAACAAAGAGCATATGATGAATTTGGAAAAACACCTGCTGGTGCTATGGAAGCATTTTGGCAGTTTAATAAGGCAATTATAGATGCTACATATGATTTAATACCTGCTGTAAAGCCTCAAGTTGCTATGTATGAGCAGTATGGAGCAGAGGGAATTGCTGGTTATATTAAAACGATTACTTATGCCAAACAAATGGGGCTTGTTGTAATTGGAGATATTAAAAGGAGTGATATAGCTTCTACAGCAGAAGCTTATTCTGATGGACATATTGGTAAGGTAAAAGTAGATGAAAATGAATTTGAAATTTATAGGGAAGATTTTATTACATTAAATCCTTATCTTGGTTGGGATTCCATAGAACCTTATATTAAAAATTGTGAAAATTATAAGAGAGGTATATTTGTATTAGTAAAAACTTCTAATAAAAATAGCGGCCAGTTACAAGATTTAGATATAGGTGGTATGAAGTTATATGAAAGAGTAGGAGAGTTAACAGAAAAATGGGGAATTTCATTAAGGGGAAAATATGGATATTCTTCAGTTGGTGCTGTTGTTGGTGCAACTCATTCAAAACAAGCAAAAGAATTAAGAGAGAGATTACCCCATACATTTTTTTTAGTACCAGGCTATGGAGCACAGGGAGGTACAGCAGAAGATTTATCTGTTTGTTTTGATAAAAATGGTATTGGTGCTATTGTAAATTCTTCTCGTGGTATTATTGCAGCATACAAAAATAAAAAATATAGTAATGATTTTTCAGAACAAAATTTTGCACAGGCATCTCGACAGGCTGTAATAGATATGCGTGATGACTTAAATCGTGTACGATAAAGGGGAAATAAAATGAAAAAGATAGAACAAGCAATCATATTAAAAAATGAATGTTATATAAATAATATTTATAATATGGTACTTTTTGCACCAGAAATTGCAAATTTAGCAAAGGCAGGACAATTTATTAATGTATATACAGGTAAAAGCGAAATGCTTTTGCCTCGTCCTATTAGTTTATGTGAAATTAATAAAGAAGAAGGAACACTTCGTTTATTGTATCAAGTAGTAGGAAAGGGAACACAACATTTCTGTACATTATCAAATAAAAGCAGTATTCGAGTTTTAGGACCCTTAGGAAATGGCTTTTCTATTAATGAAAATCACAAAAAACATATTTTAATAGGAGGAGGTATTGGTGTGCCTCCTATGTTAGAATTAGCAAAGAATTTACAAGGAAATGTACATATTTTTATTGGTGCAAAATCAAACCCTATACTTGTAAAAGAATTTCAAGAAATAGGGGCGACTGTTACTATAGCAACAGATGATGGAAGTTGTGGTGTACATGGGACAATATTAGACGCTATTCAAAAAGAACAACCAGTTGCAGATATGATATATGCGTGTGGGCCTAGAGTAATGTTGAAAGCTGTTTCTGAATGGGCTGAACGAGTACAAATACCGATACAAGTATCTATGGAAGAAAGAATGGCTTGTGGTATTGGAGCATGTGTAGGTTGTGCAATTAAAATAAAAAAGAAAGATGCAAATGATTGGGAAAATCTAAAAGTTTGTAAAGATGGTCCTGTATTTTGGGGGAATGAAATAGTTTGGAATGAACAATAATTTTAAATTTACGTTTTAATGTTTTTATATTAAAAAAAATACAAATTATCCCTAATCAATGAATTTTGTTTGTATTTTTGGTAATATATTTATGCAGAGCAAAAAATAAAGAATATAGAAACAATATCCCAATATTTTGTAGTATAAGGGGGGTTGTAAAGATAACAAATTAAATTTAATAGATAGAAAATATATGTTAAAATTAATATTTTAACACAAGTGGAATATCTCAAAAAGAAACATCAGTTATTTTTGGCTCTGTTCTTATTTGCCGGAAGAATAGAGCATTTTTATTGTTTATACAAATAAACCCGCTTTTAAGCGGGTTTATTTGTATGTTTTTATTTTTTATTTAGATGAAATACACTAATAAGTTGTTTTAAAAATTTTGACTGTTCACTAAGCTGTTGACTTGTAGCAGCACTTTCTTCAGCAGTAGCAGAATTTGTTTGCACTACACTTGAAATTTGATTAATTTGTTGTTGTACTTGAGAAATAGCATCTGCTTCTTCACGAGAATTATTTGCTATAATGCCAACAGTATTTATAATATTGTTAGTATCAGACACTACAGAAGAAAGTTGTTCGGCAGTTTCATTTGCAATTTTTGTACCATTTTTTACAGCTGAAACAGAACGTTCTATTAACATAGTAGTAGATTTAGAAGCATCTGCACTTTTTTCAGCTAAACTTCTTACTTCATTTGCAACAACAGCAAATCCTTTTCCAGCAGCACCAGCACGAGCTGCCTCTACAGAGGCATTTAATGCAAGTATATTTGTTTGGAAAGCAATGTCTTCAATCGTTTTAATAATTTTTCCAATTTCATTAGAACTATCATTGATTTCTTCTATTGCTTGTATCATTTTTTGCATTTTTTGATTGCTTTCTTCTATTTGAACACCAATTTCATTTGCTTGTTTGTTAGCAGATTCAGCATTTTTAGCACTTTCTTCTACACGACTAGAAATATTAGTAATTGTTCCTTCTAAATCTTCTATAGCACTTGCTTGTTCCACTGCTCCTTGACTTAAAGAGTTAGCAGCGATTGCCATTTGTTCAGAGCCATTTGAAACTTGGTCAGAGCTTTCTGTAATTTGTATCATAGTGCTGTTTAAATGTTCAATAATAAAATTTAATGATTGTTTTATAGAAACGAAATCTCCGACATAATCCTGTGTAGTAGATACTGTTAAATTACCCTTTGATATTTGTTCTAATATAGTAGAAATTTCTTCTATATACTCCTTCAAACGAATTCTTGTACTTTCAAAGCTGTGGGCTAATATACCAATTTCGTCACGAGATTGTGTATTCAAATCTTTTTGTTCAAAATTCAATTCTCCACGTTCCATTGTTTTTGCCACATCTGTCAATTTTGCAAGAGGATAAGAAACAGCACGCTTTAAATAAACTATCAATATCATAATACTGATTACAATTAAAATAAAACCAGTAATACAAGCAATTATAATTGTAATATTGAGATGTGATGTAGCTTTTGTTTCAGGAATACCAGCAAATATAGTACCTTGTGTTCCATCTGAATATGTAATAGGAATATAGGAACAAACGTGTCTGATACCAACTATATCAGTTGGACCAATATAAGACTGTCTTTGTTTTATTACGGTATCAACTACTTCAGAAGACATTTTTGTCCCTGTAACACGTTTTTCATTTTGTTCAACAGTAGTGAAAGCCCTTATATCGCCATCAAAGATAGTAAATTCATAGCCTGTTTGCTTTTTTAAATCATCTAATAATTTTGTTTTGTCTTCAATATCTGGTGAATTTTCTAAATAATAGGCAAGCATATTTGTTCCACCGATACATTCGTTTTGAAGCATTTCCATAGAAAGATTTCGAGACATAAACATACATAACCCAACAATAATTATGATGTTAATTACTAACATCCATGCTACTAATGTTCCAGCTTTATAGCCTATTCTTTGAATTTTTCCTTCTTTTTTTTGAAAACGACTCATTTTTCCCCCTCCTATAGTATGAGTTGCTTTTACATACATCATATATTTTGTATTGATAAAATATTTTGATTTTTATTGTATCAATATAACAGAACTACTAACATATATATTATATAATTTTATACCAAATTACAAGAATAAAAGTTCATAAATTTTACACAATTTTTATAATAATTAAGCCATAAAATATTAAAAAGATAACAGCAATAGAAATAAATCGAAAGGGTAGGGGAGTGATACATTTTATTATAAAAAATGCTCTGTTCCTGAGCCAATAGGAACAGAGCCAAAAACAATATATATTGTCCTCTCCCTGTTAGGGGAGCAGCAATAGGACAATATACTTGTTTTGTGTAGCATTTACCTTCGGGACAATGTAAATGCTTTGTGTGAGTAGCTTTATATTATAGGGCAAAGCTATTACCTTATCAATGTTTTGTTTTTTTAAGAAAATCTTTGTATCAATGTTGCACCGTTTGGACACTAGCCATTACATTATGGCTTTATTATTAAAGTTGTGCTTTTACTGTAATCACTAAATTTCCACTTTCTACTTGTGCACTTTCTACAGTCACACCACTACCAACGCTAATACTATCAAAAGCATTTGCTTCTGTATCAAAAACATAACCTGTAGATGGTGTTAATGTAATTTTTGCATAATATGCTGTACTTGCCTCAAATTTTGTAGCTGCTGTTTCACAAGTTTGATCAGTGCACCATCCAGGAGTTCCGTCTACAGTAGTATTATCAGCTGGTGTTACAGTAACATTAACACTTGATGGACTTTCCTCTGCTGCTGGTGCTGTTACTGCTAATTTTGATAAATCACTTGCTCCTATTTTACCCAAAACAGTAACTTCAATCTCTTTTGAAATTGCTGTTGATGGATATTGGTGTGTATCAGCTATAGTCAATGCTGTTTCTGGAATATCTACAGTGAATGTTTCTGTTCCTTGTACTGTATTTGCATCGGCTGTAAATGTTACTGTAATAGTAGAACCTGAACCTGTTACTTCTGCTTTTAATTTTGTTGTTGTACTTGCATCTGTACCTAATTCAGTTCCGCCAACTTTTACTTTTATATCAGAAAGATTAGCATCTTTTACAGTTGCTCCTGTCAATGCTATTGTATATGCTTTTGTTCCAGCAGTTCCAGCTGTAAGTTTAGCAGTAGGATCTGCTTCTGCTGCATTAGCTGCTGATACATCTTGTGTTGTTGAACCACCACTTGGTTGAACAGTAACTTCAATCTCTTTTGAAATTGCTGTTGATGGATATTGGTGTGTATCAGCTATAGTCAATGCTGTTTCTGGAATATCTACAGTGAATGTTTCTGTTCCTTGTACTGTATTTGCATCGGCTGTAAATGTTACTGTAATAGTAGAACCTGAACCTGTTACTTCTGCTTTTAATTTTGTTGTTGTACTTGCATCTGTACCTAATTCAGTTCCGCCAACTTTTACTTTTATATCAGAAAGATTAGCATCTTTTACAGTTGCTCCTGTCAATGCTATTGTATATGCTTTTGTTCCAGCAGTTCCAGCTGTAAGTTTAGCAGTAGGATCTACTTCTGCTGCATTAGCTGCTGTTACATCTTCTGCTGGTGCTGCTGGTTGTACTTCATATGCTACTTTAAATACCAAATTACCAGCTGTTTCACTTGTACCTTTATTAACAGTTCCAGTTACTCCACTTACAGTAGCAATAGTATCATCAAGAGCATAACCATCTGCTGGTGCAAATTCAAGTACTAAGTTAACTGTTTCACCTTCTGTAAGATTAGTTGCTGGATTACCGCTACCATCTTGCCATTTGGCAGTTACTGTATATTGAGTAGGTTCTCCAGGTGTTACATTAACTGTAGGTGCTGTACCTTCTTTTACATCTGCTGCAGCTGGAAGACCTGTTACAGATATTGCTGTTACTTTCTTACCATCTTGTATAGCAGCTTCATATGTTTCTTGTGCTGCTGCTAACGCATCTACTGCAGCTTCTACAGCGGCTGTATCTGTAGTATCTATAGCTTTTGCATCTGTGATAGCATCATTAAAAGCAGTTTTTGCTGCAGCTGTTACCCATTGTGTACCTACTGCTACATCTTTACCGTCTGTGCTTTCTATTGGTGCTTCAGCAATTAATGCTTCTGCAGCAGTAATCATTTCTGCCAATGCATCTGCATCTTTTTTCGTACCAGGTTGTTGTGCTGCTTCAAAAGTAGCTTGTGCTGTTTCCAATGCAGTTACTGCATCATCTACTTGAGCTTGTGTTGCAGCATCGTCATTAGCTACAGCTTGTGCAGCTTCAATTGCAGCTGTAAAAGTATCTATGTCAGCTTGTGTTGCCCATTTTTTAGTTGGCAATACATCAGAACCATTTTCACTTGGTGTTACATCTGCTTTTGCAGCTTCTGCAGCAGTAATTGCAGCAGTTAACGTATCTTTGTTTACTACTACTGGGCCTTCTCCACCACTTGTTATAGTTGCTTTTACATTAAATTTCACTTCTGTTGCGGTCACTGTTACATCACCATCTATAGCACTTGCTAAACCAGTAAGATCTGCTTTTGCAATTGCTGTATCGAAAGCATAGCCATCTCCAGCTTTTAATGTAATTGATGCTGTATACTCTTTACTTTCTTCTGCTTGTGCTGCTGCATCGCCAGAACCGCTACCACCTGCTACTTCAGTCCAATTTGTTCCTGTAGCTGTTACACCTGTAGGTAATCCTGTTACACTAGCTGCTTGACCTGCAACTGGTGTTTCTAATGCTACACTTGCTAAGTCTGTTCCTGCAATTGTTTTTGTTTCTGTTACATCGCCGCCTGTTGGTGGTGTAGGTGTTACTTCTTCTTTTTTGTCAACTGGTGTTTCTACTTCTTCAGATTTTTTAATAGTACTTTCGTCTGTAGCTTCAATTTTGTTGATAGTACCTTCACCGCTTACTTCTGTTGTGCCTGTAGAAGAAGAACTGATAGTATCCACTTTTGCATCTTCTGCTACATCAACTTTTGCTGTTGCTGTGTCAGAAAGTTCTA
>CAJUJJ010000062.1 GCA_910586765.1 uncultured Clostridia bacterium | reverse complement strand
TTCATCTTTTTGATAGCAAAATATACATAAATCAATATCGTCCAAAATTCAATATTGACATTTTTATAATTGTTACAATTAGCAATTGATTTTATAATATCTGTTTTTGAATAATCAAAAACTAATTTGGGATTATAATCTTCTTCATCTAAATTTTCCAATAATTTTTTATTTTCTATAATAGTTTTTGCAAAAAAAATACCATCATAAAATAATTTTTCAAAATTTCCTTGTTTATATTCTTTTACAAATTGATATACTTTATTATAATTTTCCTCAAATGCTTTTGTTAATAATTTCCCCTGTGTTACTTTATAAATACTGTTCTTTTGTATTTGTTCATTTGCCTCTTCTAATCTATCATATATATTTGCAAAATCTTTATCAAAATTGATACTAAATCCATTTCCACATAAAAACACACAATTATTTTCTTTTATTATATGTTCTAAATATTCTATATTAATATTTTTCATAACAAACGTTCTCCCTCCACTTTATGGTGAGATAAGTATATTATAATAAATCTATTTTTTCAACAAGTATGATATATAATATCTAAAAAAAGTCGCTTTATGAAAACATTTATTGAAAAAATATAAGTTTTGTAGTATTCTGAAAACATACATAAACATAGAGGAGGAATTTTATTATGGAATACGATGCAAAACAACGTTACAATGAACTTTTTCCAGATGATGCTACAAAAGCAAAGGCTTTTGATGAAATTGCAAAGCAATATTATCTTTGCAATTTTGGAACAATGCAAAAAGCAGATATTGATGTACTATTGTTTTCACTTTATATTGACCAAATTTTGGCTAAAACAGAGCAAAATATGGAAACATACAATGATTATACTTTGTCAAAATATTTAGGAATTACACAAAGTAGAATCAGCACATTAAAAGTAAAAAAGGAATTAAAATATCCATATCCTGGTTTTGATTGGAGAGAGTCTTTTAAACGTGTCCTTGACAAAGCTCGATATGAAAATGGAAAAATTAAAATTTATATTTCTGATAAAAATCTGTATTTAGAGATAAAAAATGCTATTGAATGTAATGGAGGATATATTGATGTATCACTAAATCCACACTTGTTGCAAATCTCTCCAGAATACTTTATTAATTTAGTTTTAGCGATATCAGATGAAACAGTTAAGGAAACGATAATAGCAAAATTAAATGAAAAATATCAAGGGACAAAAACTCTTGAAGAAGAACTTGAAGAAAAACCAATCGGAGAATTGATAAAAAATGGTGTTCTTAATCTTACTAAAGATGCTATTTGTGATTTAATTGAAAGTGGTATTCCTGTTGTGGGAGGTATAGCCAGTAAAGTATTAAAAACAGCATTTGAAAAAATGGAAAAATAAGGAGAGTACTATGATAACAGGCGAAATAAAAAACAAAATTGACAAGATATGGACAGATATGTGGGCGGGCGGTATCACGAACCCCTTGACGGTAATAGAACAGCTTACATACATGATGTTTATACATTCTTTAGATGAAAAAGAATTGAAAAGCGAAAGTTTCGAGGCACTAACTGGCGAAAAGATGCCTAAAATATTCCCGCAGACAGAAGAAGGACAATCTATGCGATGGAGTAAATTCAAGAATAGAGATGCAAGAGATATTTTTGATATTGTGAGTCAAAAGGTGTTTCCTTTTATTAAAAATTTGAATGGCGAAAATGCCTCAGCATTTTCGAGATACATGGAAACGGCTATGTTTATGATATCAACAGCACAAATTTTACAAAAAATTATAACAGGGTTGGAGGATTTATATACTACAGATATTACAGGCTTAGATATGCAAGGAGATTTATATGAGTATATGCTTGACAAACTCTCAACGGCAGGACATAATGGGCAATTTCGTACACCAAAGCATATACGTGAAATGATGGTAAATTTGATACAGCCTTCCCCTAACGACTATATTTGTGACCCAGCTTGTGGAACAGCAGGCTTTTTGGTATCCTCTGCGGAATATATACGACAACATTATGAATCTGTTATGACAAGCGAGCAATGGAAGCATTTTACAACAACAATGTTTTCGGGATTTGATACTGACCAGACAATGCTGAGAATTTCGGCAATGAATACTATGCTACATTCTATAGATAACCCTAATATTGATTATAAAGATAGTGTTTCAAAACAAAATAATATTAATTCAAAATACACGCTAATACTAACAAATCCACCATTTGCGGGTACAGTTGACTCTGAAAGTATCAATGATGATTTAAAAGCCATTACAAACACCAAAAAAACAGAATTGCTTTTTTTAACATTGTTTTTGCGTATGCTAAAAAAGGGCGGACGCTGTGCTTGTATTGTGCCTGATGGTGTATTATTTGGAAGTAGTAAGGCACATAAATCGATTCGTAAGGAACTGGTAGAAAATCATCAGCTTACAGCGGTCATATCCATGCCATCAGGAGTATTTAAGCCATATGCGGGTGTTTCTACTGCTGTGCTTGTATTTACAAAAACAGGAGCAGGCGGAACAGATAAAGTATGGTTTTATGATATGAAGGCGGACGGCTTTAGTTTGGACGATAAACGTACAGAAATTGCAGAAAATGATATTCCAGATATGCTGGAACGCTTTCATAATATAGAAAAAGAAGCAGATAGACAAAGAACAGAGCAATCCTTTTTTGTACCAAAAGAAGAAATTGCACAAAATGGCTATGACCTTTCTATCAATAAATATAAAGAAGTGGAGTATGTGCCAGTGGAATACCCCCCTACAAATGAAATATTAGCAGAGTTGCAGGAGTTGGAAAAACAGATTGCAGCGGGACTGATAGAATTGGAGGGAATGCTGTGAGGGTAAAATTGATTGATATAACAGGAAAGCCCATTACAGGAGAATGGGGAAAAGATGATGAACAAGGAATAGGTATTCCAGTGTTACGAACAACAAATTTTACAAATAATGGAATTATAAATTATAATGATATTGTTACACGAATTATTAATAAAAAAGATTTATCAACAAAGTATTTACAAAATGGAGATATAATTATTGAGAAATCTGGAGGAAGTGAAAAGCAGCCAGTTGGTCGAGTAGTATATTTTGACGCAGAAGAAAATACATATTTGTTTAACAATTTTACAGGAGTTTTAAGAATAATAAATAAAAAAGAATGGCATTCAAAATATTTATTTTATGCTTTATTCTGGAACTATATAAAAGGAGGTACAAGAAAATATCAAAATAAAACAACTGGTTTACACAATTTACAGATAGAACGATTTATAAATCAATTTGAAATTTGTAATAAAGTGATGGAGGAACAACAAAAAATTGCTGCTGTGTTGGACAAGGTGAATGACTTGATTACTCTGCGAAAAAAACAACTGGAAAAGCTGGAGGAATTAGTTAAAGCCTGTTTTATAGAGATGTTTGGCGACCCTCAAATTAATGAAAAAAATTGGAAGATAAATACATTTAAAGATATATGTTCTGTTAGACAAGGTTTACAAATACCAATAAGTAAACGTTTAACTAATATAGAAGATGACTGTTATGAATATATTACAGTAGCATATTTGAATGGTAGTAAAGAGAAGGAATATATAAAGTCACCAAAATCATCAGTTATTTGTACACCAGATGATATTTTAATGACAAGAACAGGAAATACAGGGCATGTTGTGACTGACGTTGCAGGAGTATTTCACAATAATTTTTTCTTGATAGATTTTGATAGACAACGATATAATAAAAAGTTTCTTGTATGCTACTTAAACCTTGATTATATTCAAGCTGATATAATACGTCGAGCTGGTACATCTACAATACCAGACTTAAATCATGGAGAATTTTATAAAATTTTAATTTATCAACCCTCCTTGGATTTACAAGAAAAATTCGCTAATTTTATTACAAAAATCGACAAACAAAAATTGACTATTCATCAAAGTCTTGATAAACTAGAAGTATTAAAAAAGACTTTGATGCAGCAATATTTTGGTTAATAAGGAGGTGTTGAAATGTATTATTTTAAAGCAGAAAGAAAACAAAAATATTACAAAGCAAAAAAAGATTTACTGGAGGCTAGTAAGTCATGCAGTGAACTTGATTATGATGAAAAAGTGAAATTATTTAAAGAATTAATGGGAGAAAAAGCTTTTGTAGCATTATGCAATCATATACGAGATATGTCTAGATATTAACCCCTACAGACAGGAGGGAAAAACAAATGTCAAACTTTGGATTTTTAAAGCAAAACAAGCAATATACTCTTTTTTGCGATGCTGCAATAGAGGCAGAAGAATGTTACAATACTAGTCCTGCTATGTGTGCCATAGGCTGCCGCAAGGCTTTAGAGCTTGCTATAAAATGGGTATATGCCGCAGACAACACCATGAAATTGCCTTATCGTGATAATTTGCAATCATTGATACATGAGAATTGTTTTAAAGAAGCACTCGACAATAACACATGGCAAAAGCTCCCTTTTATTATCAAATTGGGCAATGTTGCTGTACATACTGAAAGGAAAATAAAACAAAATTATGCTCTGCTTGCATTAAAAGCACTTTTTGAATTGATACAGTGGATTGACTATTGTTATGGCGAGTATTATGAGGAAAGAATATTTGACGAAAATAGTATTCCTACTAAAAAGGTTTTTGCAGATATTGAAAAAATAAAACAACAACAAAGCCTTTTAGAACAAAAAGACAGTATCATTGAAGCACTCCAAAAACAATTAAAAGAATTATCTCCTCATATTACAGCAGAAAAAGAACAGCATAAAAAGCAACGCAAATTTGTTTCAAAAGATTTATCAGAATATGAAACAAGAAAACGCTATATTGATGTAGACATGATGCTAAACGGCTGGGATTTTGATGAAGATGTGAAAAGAGAATTTGAAGTCAATGATATGGGCGGTGAAAAAGGCAAAAAAGGCTATGCGGATTATGTGCTTTTTGGCAGAGACGGACTTCCTCTTGCTGTTGTAGAGGCAAAACGTACTAGCAAAAATCCTAATATTGGTAAACAACAAGCTGTATTGTACGCCAATGCTTTAGAAAAACAATACGGTCGCAGACCTATGATGTTTGTAACAAATGGCTTTGACACCTATTTCTGGGACGACCTCAGCTATCCTCAAAGAAAAGTCAGCGGAATATTTTCTAAAAATGACTTACAAAAACTTATGGATAGAAGAGAACAACGCAAACCTTTAAAAAATATCAAAATAGATGATAACATTACGGATAGATATTACCAAAAAGAAGCAATTCGTGCAGTATGTGATAATATTGAAAAAGGACAAAGAAAACATTTATTAGTTATGGCGACAGGCAGTGGAAAAACTAGAACCGCCTCCAGTTTAACTGATGTGCTTTCCAGAGGAGGATACATCACAAATATATTGTTTTTGGCAGACAGAAAAAATCTTGTAAAACAAGCAAAAGACGATTTTAAAAATTATTTGCCTGATATGAGCCTTTGTAATTTACTTTCCAACAAAGATGATAAAAATGCAAGAATTGTATTTTCTACCTATCCCACTATACTGAATGCGATTGATAATGCGAAAAGTGCAGAAGGAAAAAGGCTTTTTACTCCAGCACATTTTGATTTTATTATTATTGATGAAGCGCACAGAAGCATATTCAAAAAATATAAAGTGATATTTGATTATTTCGATTCTATTATAATAGGATTAACTGCTACACCGAAAACAGATGTTGATAGAAATACTTATGAATTTTTTGAAATGGAAAATGGTGTTCCTACTTATGCCTATGATTATGAAACAGCAGTATACAAAGACCATGTTCTTGTACCTTATTATACCATAGAAACAACAACACAGTTTTTAGAAAAAGGGATTTATTATGATGATTTGTCAGAAAGTGATAAACAAAGATATGAAGATGATTTTGTGGAAGATGATGGAAGAGTACCAGAGTGGATACCTCCTGAAAAATTAAATCAATTTATTTTTAATGAAAAAACAGTTGATATCGTTTTACAAGATTTGATGATAAATGGCATTAAAACAGATGGCGGAGATAGAATTGGAAAAACAATCATATTTGCTCAAAATAAAAATCATGCAGAATTTATATTAAATAGATTTGATAAACTTTACCCTTGCTATAAAGGTTTGTTCGCTAAAGTAATTACTTGTGAATACACTTATGCGCAAAGTATAATTGATGAATTTAAAATTGCAAATAAACCTCCTTATATTGCAATTTCTGTCGATATGATGGATACAGGTGTTGATGTGCCTGAGGTGGTTAATTTGGTATTTTTTAAAAAAGTGCGCTCTAAAACAAAATTTTGGCAAATGATAGGACGAGGTACAAGATTATGTAAATATAAAACTTTTGTGGATAAACAAGACGGAGAATATACAGATAAAAGGAGATTTTTTATATTTGATTATTGTGGTAATTTTGAATATTTTAGACAGCACAAAGAAGGTATTGAAAGTAAGGGAACAAAAACTTTGACAGAAAAAATATTTGAAAAACGTGTCAAAATCATAAAAAATATGCAACAAGTTGCCTATGCTGATGAAAAATATCAGCTTTTTAGAAATGAACTTATTCATACAATCGTATCACAAATACAGCAATGTAATAAAGAATTGACTTCTGTAAAAATGAAATTAGAGTATGTTGAAAAATTTTCAGATATCAAAAATTTTGAACATATAAAAGAATTGGATGAATATGACATTGTAGAAAATATTGCTCCTCTTGTTACAATGCAAGATAATGACGAATATGCAAAACGATTTGATAATTTAATATATAATATTATGATAGCTATAATAGAAAATACTCCAGAAATCAAAAGAGCAAAAAAGCAACTTTTGTTTATTACAGATGAATTGCAAAAAAGGTCATCTATACCAAAAATAAAATGTAATATGACACTGATACATACAATTTATACAGAAGAACTTTGGAATGCAAATGATATATTAAAATTTGAAAATATACGAATTGTGTTGAGAGAACTCATAAAATTTATAATAGATGAAGGTGCAGAGCAAACTGAAATGATAACAAATTTGCAGGACATTGTAATAGATAGGAAAGAAGGAAGTATATTAGAGCCTGCTTGTGATTTTGAAGATTATAGACTGAAAGTAAATCGCTATATTGAAGAAAATAAAGACCATTTAGCAATATGGAAATTAAGAAATAATATAAAATTAGAAGCTGGAGATTATGAAGCACTAAAAAACATTTTTACAAAAGAACTAGGAAATGAAGAAGATTATAAAAGAGAGTTTGGTCAAACACCATTTGGCTTACTAGGGGGTAAACCTAAACAATTGAGGGAAATTTTGGTATTGTGATTAAAGCCAC
>CAJUJJ010000061.1 GCA_910586765.1 uncultured Clostridia bacterium | reverse complement strand
TGCAATACGCTCTTTTTGCTGTGTTTTACTGTATTCTAGCTGTTTTAGCTTGTCCATTAACATATCTGATGGTATGCCTGCTACTGCAATGGTATCTATGATATTATTTAATCCTTTTTCAGTTTTTTCTAAAGCAATTTTGAGCTGTTTTAATTCTTGCTGCTGTTGCTTTAATGTTGTTTTGTGATATTCTCTCATCAATTTTACTATCTGTTTGCTTGCTTTTGGTGCAAATAATACTTTTTGTAAAGATTCTAGTACAAAGTCCTCTATGTATTCTCTACGTATTTCTTTGTTACAGCAACCTCTATGACTTTTTCTATTTCCACAACGATAAGACGCATACGGGAGTTTATGGCGTCCACCCTTGCGAAAGTTCCCAAACATAGGCTCTCCACATTCTCCACAAAATATCATTCCTGATAAGATATACATATGTTTTGCTTTAAACGCTCCTGCTCTTTTTTTGTTTTCTACCATCTTTTGCTGCACTTTTTCAAATGTTTCTTTGTCAATGATAGCTGGGATACCGTTTTCAATTCTTATGACTTCTTCTTCTGGTTTTGCTTTGGGATTCCTTTTCCCTAAAGCGTCTTTCTCTTTTTTCTTATTGAATACGAACGTACCATTATATTTTTCATTTTTTAGTATGCAGTTCAAACTGGATTGTGTAAATTGCTTTTGGTTTTTCGTTCTATAACCATTTTCATTTAAGTATTTTAATATTTGTTGAAAACCATTTCCTTCCAAATACATTTGAAATATCGTTCTAATAGTAGCTGCTTCCTTTTCATTGATAACATATTTCTGTGTCTGTTTGTCTACATCATAACCAAGTGGTGGTTTGCCTCCACAATGTTTACATTGATATGCGGTTTCTTTTTGTCCTTTCATAACTTCCCTAGCTAGATTTTTAGAGTAATATTCTGCCATACCTTCTAATACCGATTCCATCATAATACTTTCTGGAGAATCGTTAATATTTTCTGTAACAGATAACAATGTAACACCATTTTGCTTTAACTTTCTTTTTTGTGTTACAGAATCATATCTATCTCTTGAAAATCTGTCTAACTTATGTACGATAACATATGCAAACTCTTTTTTGCTGCTGTCTGCTATCATTTCTTGAAACGCTGGACGATTTGCTGTTGTAGCTGATTTTGCAGAATCCTTGTAAATATTGACTATTGTATAGTTGTTATCCTTTGCATATTTGTTACATGCTCTAACTTGTGCTTCTATGCTTTCTTCTCTTTGATTTGTACTGGAATAACGGGCATAAATAACCGCTTTTTTTAATTCACGCATATATAAAAAACTCCTTTCATCTATATTCAATTAGATAATATAGATTTCAAAGAAATTTGATTTCGTTTTATATAGTGTCGTTAGTGTCATCATTTTTGAAAAAAATTCTTTCGACATTTTCAGCATTTTCGGCATATTATTTAAACCTTTTATAATGTATTTTATAGATTACTAACTAATATTAGACATATATATATTTATTTTCTATATAAAAAAAGGGACATCAAGGACATATGATTTTAAAAAAACTTTTTTTATTGCCACTTTTGCCCTTTTCTATTGCTAGAATAGTTTTTTGCTGTTTCACGACACTGTGACGACACTACTGTTTTGCCTATGTATTTTGTATATTACTAGCTAATATCAAACATACACTATGTATTATTATAATATATATTTTATTCTTCATATATTATATTGGGGAATAACTCCTATATTTTTTGCCTAATGCCGAAAATGCTGACAGTGTCGACAATTCATTTCCTTTATCGTTCAGAATATCTTCTGTTGTCGTCGCACAGCCAACGGCTCACAGAAAAATTACTGTTTTGTGGCTGAGATTGCCTAAGAGCCTGCCTGTTTTACCTGTTGTAATCCTCTTGTATCAGCCCAGCCCGAACACACTGCCTATGGCTGTGCATTTACAAAGGAAAAATTTTTCTGTTGAACTAAAAAAAAGAAGAGAATCGCCAATGCCCCCTAAAAGGCATTGGCTGTTTCCCTTCAAACATTTATTATTATTTTTTGGATTCTTCTGTTATATTCTTCTTTTCTTCAATAACATTCTTTTTTTCTGCTTTTTCTGTCTTTGATTCAGTAATTACCGCTTGACTGTCTGCTATGACGATATTTTCGGCATTATTTCTAAAGAATAGCCCTGTTTTTAATAATGAATTTTTGCCCAGTGATACCTTTCTGCTATCTTCATATCCAAGACAGCGAAACAGAAATCCCCAAAATGCACCTAGAAATTTTTTGTCATAGTCAGATATCGTTTTAGAAATTTCCTTTTTATAACATAAGAATGTTTTCACTGGTGGTACTTCTAAGTAATCATTTGCAAATATCATTTTATTCATGATATCAGTGTTGTTGATAAAGTCTATACAAGCAACATACAATGGTAACTTTTCTAACTGATACTTAGCAAATGGCTTGTACTCTATTGCAAAATCTCGTTCTATTGTTTCGATAATTCCTTTTGTTGTAAATGTGTAAGTTTTCCTTTCCATAATAAACCTCTCTCCTTAATATTCCTTAGCTAGTAACATTGTTTCAACCAATTTTGTAGGATACTCTGTTTCTATTATGTAAACTTTTTCTGTAACAGCATTATTTACAACATAGTAATAGTACATTTGATGAAATGGTTGTTCTGCTGTATGTTCTATCAACTGCAAATCTTTTTGTAATGCCTGTAAACGATACACTTGCAGATAATCTATTTTTTTGTGCTGTTCTCTCAGTCTGCTTTGCATATCCCAAAGTAATAGCTGTATATCAATAGGTATTTCTCGTTGTATGCCTTTTGTAATCAGTCGTTCTAAATCCATTTTGCTACCTCCTTCAAATTTCTGATAAAAACCATTGTTCTATTTCTTCTGTATACACTCCTTTTGGTGCGATAAATGTAATAGCATATTCATTATTACACACTACAATACCTTCGTAATATTCTTTATTGTCATATATTTTGACTTCTACATATTCTGGAAATAGTGTAGTGATTGCTCTGTCCTTAAATCCTATTTCTGATAAGTCAAAAAGATTATCGTCTTTTTCAAATATCACGATATTACCGTATGCTGTCATATCAAAATCATAGACTGCTATGCTTGTGTCAATGCTTTTCATTAGATGTAAAAACTGCTCTGTCAGATGTTTTGCAAGTTTCTCCCCTATCACACCTCCTTTTTTCAGCTTCTCAATTTCCTGCATATTGCAAATTTGCTTCATAGCTTTGTACTCCTTTCCAATATGAATTATCTATACTATAGATTTTTATTATGATATATATTTAAAACTTTCTTTGTTTCAATTTCGAGTATAAAAATAGCCTATAGAACAATTTGTCCTATAGGCTTTACTATAATATGTATTATTTATCATTCTAATGCAGGCAAAAAATTTTCTGTTGCTATGCCAACATATTTCTCATTAGTATCATATACTTTCAAAGATTGGTTTCCTATATAAAAATCTACTCTATGGTCGTTATATTCATTCCAACTAGCTACACCAATATAACAAGTTTCTCCATTTATAATTTTATCTGGCATACCATATTTATCTATTTCTGCTTCTTCTGGATAATCAGATTCTAAAACTAGACTACCCCCATTTCCATACTCATCATCAATTACTAACATAGCATTGATTTCTTCTCTTGTATAAATATATGGTATTTCTGGCTCTGTTATTGTATTTATAGTATTTTCGTCTTGTGTAATTGTAACTGCCTGCTGTTCATTTTGCAAGTTTTGTTGTTCTGCTATATTTTGTTCCTGTAATAAATCTTCTTGCTCCTGACCTTTCTCAATGTTCTCAGCAATTTCTTCTTGTTCTTCTGATTTTTGTTCTTGTTTTTCTTTTCTTGCAGAAGAAACCGTTTGTTGTGTAGAAACTTGTTGTGGAATAGGCGGATAAATTCTACCTATACTATAACCTAATATAAGTGTATCTAATACAATAAAAAATACACAAAGTGTAATTAAAAATATATTATCTCTCATACTTTATCCCTTTTCATAATATGCTTTAACGTTGTTAAAAGTACTTTAAAAGCATTTGCTAACTCTTCTTTCTCCTCTAGTTCTAAATCCTTTGTTGCTGATTCCCAAAATCGCTGTAATTCATTTTCTGTATTCATATTACAAATAAAAATTTCAATAGGTACACCTGTTCTTTCTGATATTTTCTCTAATGTTGGCAATGAAATTTTTCTTTGTCCTCTTTCTACTTGTCCTAAATAGGAAGCTGTAATACCAATTTCTTCTGCAAATTCCTCTTGTGATAAATTTTTATTGTTTCTGATTTCTTTCATCTTTTTTCCAATATCTTTATAATTCATACAAAACACCCCTGTCATAAAATATTGTAATATGGAAATGTAAAAATGAGAATAGGCTGGAAGTAACGAAAATTAGTTACTTCCAGCCTATTCATATTTATTACAAAAAATGATATGATTTTAGTTAAATTGACAATAAGATACATAAAAGAAATGGAGAGATAAAAATGGATATATTTTATAATATTTCATGGTCAAATATCATTGCTATTATTATTGCTTTAGTGATTATGATAATTGGCTTAATTGTTTACAATAGAAAAATACAATACTTACCATTTTATATAAAAACAATGCTCTTTTTTATTGTGATTATATTATTAGCATATCTATTTAATGTTGTTAGTATTTATGGTATGCTTGTTTGTAAAATTGCTATAGCTTGTCTTATTATCAATATCATATATTATTTTTATATTTGCATTACTAAAACAACAAAATTAGGATTTTTGGCAACGATATGTTTTATCGCAATGTTTACATCAATGATATTTCATATACTAGCATTAACCTATTTTAGAAATCTATCTGTTGCAGTGCTTTTAATTAGTGTAGGAATTAAAGTGTCCACTCTAATTTTTAAAAAGCATCATTATGATTCAGATGATGATATTAATGATAAATAATATTTACTACTACAATAAAATAATATATATTTTATTTTGCCATTATTACAGCCATTGTAATTATGGCAATTTTTTTATATAATATGTAGTAAGAGGTGAAACAATGAATACCAATAAAAAGTATAAAGATTCTGTTTTTACACGATATTTTTCAGATAAGCATAAACTAAGGTTGCTTTACAATGCTTTAGAAAATACCAATTATGGTGAAGAAACAGAAATCAATATCATTACATTAGAAGACGTGCTTTTTATGAATCAGAAAAATGATATTTGCTTTACCATAGACAATAAATTTATTATATTGATAGAACACCAAAGTACCATCAATAATAATATGCCTTTAAGATGCCTGCTCTACATTGCTAGAGAGTATGAAAAACTCATTGACAAAAATATCGTTTATAGAAGTACACTACAGAAAATACCAACACCACACTGCTATGTATTATATAATGGTATTAGGAATTATCCAAAAGAAAAAATATTGAAACTTTCAGACGCTTTTCTAGTAGAGCAAAATCCTCCAGAATTGGAGCTGACTGTTAAAGTTATCAATATTAACTATAAGGAAAATCATAGCATTGTGCAACAGTGTCAGTATCTAAAAGAGTATAGTTATTTTATAGCAGTTGTAAGAGCTTATCTGGAAAAAGGGTTTGAATTAAATGACGCTATTATTCAAGCGGTCAAAATCTGTATTGATAAAAATGTAATGAAAGAATTTTTAGAGAAAAATTCAAGTGAGGTGATAAATATGCTGTTTACGGAATTTGATATGGATACTGCTATTGAAATTTGGAAAGATGAAGGTAGAAAAGAAGGTATTGAAAAAGGTAGAAAAGAAGGTATTGAAAAAGGCAGAAAAGAAGGTATTGAAAAAGGCAGAAAAGAAGGATTTACAAGGGGAGAGATAAAAAAACAGATAGAAATTGCTAAAAACTTACTTGCCATACTAGATATTAAAGATGTTAATATGATATCAAAAGCAACAGGATTATCTATTGAAGAAATCAAAAAACTGATGTAACCATTACAAAAAAAGAACTATTTCTTTTACTAATTGCTTTAGAGCGAGGATATCTCCACATCGCGGTTCATCTCCATAGATTGGTATCCTCGACAACGCTGTAAACCCTTGATTTTATAAGGTTTTAACGTTGCAACGGCAAGGAAGAACAACAAAAGAGCCTTTTCTTTCTTTTGGAGAAAAGGCTCTTTTTGTATACTGCTTTTACCATTAGCAAATAGTAATTGTGATATTTTTATTGCTTTAACAGTGACTTGTATTCCTTTTTTATGGTATCTATATCTTCTTCTGCTGTCATAGGTAATGAAATTACTGATAATTCTTGTTGTTCTATGATATTCAATTTGAAGTATATTTCTACTTTATCCATATATACTACAACTTTATTGATATATTCTTTTAATATATTCTTGCAGATAGGTAAGTTTTTTGTCATGATAAATTCTCTGGAATGTTCTAGCAAGTTCTGTATTGTATTTTCATCAATATTGATGTTTTTGATACTCTTTTCTAATTCTGCAATCCGCTCTTTTTGCTGTGTTTTGCTGTGTTCTAGCTGTTTTAGCTTATTCATTAACGTATCGGATGGTATGCCTGCTATTGCAATGGTATCTATGATATTATTTAATCCTTTTTTTGTTTTTTCTAAAGCAGTTTTCAGTTGTTTTAATTCTTGTTGCTGTTGCTTTAATGTTGTTTTGTGATATTCTTTCATCAGTTTTACTATCTGTTTACTTGCTTTTGGTGCAAATAATACTTTTTGTAAAGATTCTAATACAAAGTCTTCTATGTATTCCCTACGGATTTCTTTGTTACAGCAACCCCTATGACTTTTTCTATTTCCACAGCGATAGGAGGCATACGGGAGTTTATGGCGTCCACCCTTGCGAAAGTTCCCAAACATAGGCTCTCCACATTCTCCACAAAATATCATTCCTGATAAGATATACATATGTTTTGCTTTAAACGCTCCTGCTCTTTTTTTGTTTTCTACCATCTTTTGCTGCACTTTTTCAAATGTTTCTTTGTCAATGATAGCTGGGATACCGTTTTCAATTCTTATGACTTCTTCTTCTGGTTTTGCTTTGGGATTCCTTTTCCCTAAAGCGTCTTTCTCTTTTTTCTTATTGAATACGAACGTACCATTATATTTTTCATTTTTTAGTATGCAGTTCAAACTGGATTGTGTAAATTGCTTTTGGTTTTTCGTTCTATAACCATTTTCATTTAAGTATTTTAATATTTGTTGAAAGCCATTGCCTTCTAAATACATTTGAAATATTGTTCTAATAGTAGCTGCTTCTTTTTCATTGATAATATATTTCTGTGTTTCTTTGTCCACATCATAGCCAAGTGGTGGCTTTCCTCCACAATGTTTACATTGATATGCAGTTTCTTTTTGCCCTTTCATGACTTCTCT
>CAJUJJ010000060.1 GCA_910586765.1 uncultured Clostridia bacterium | reverse complement strand
GAGATATGTAGCGGTGACTGGAGTTCAGACGTGTGCTCTTCCGATCTTATGATAATGGAAATATTTACTGGGAAGCAAAAAAGTATATTGATGACGAAAAAAAAATTTATGATAGATTAGTATCAGATGATATATTAGCAGTATTAGGTTTAATGCAAATATTACCTGATTGGAAATCTGGTGAAGTAATAGAAGATTATTATAATAGAGTTTATGAAGAAAGTAAGTGAAAATATGATAAATGTCAATATTACTGATGCTGGAAATACACAAAATTATGCACTCAAAAAAATATATGAATGGGGCTACGAAGTTTTCATCAGTAATACAGATGAAAAAGATAAAATATATTTCGATAACTTTATGTGGTCAGCACAAAAAGATGGAAAAATATATACAGAAAAAGACCCATTGAGATTGTTGGGACTAATCACACTTTTCAGTGAATATCTTCCAGAAAAAGCAACAGAAGATTTTACAGAAGAAGAGTTTGATATATTTGCAGAAAGCTATTTATTAAAACCATTTAAAACAGAACAAAATAAATAGTATTTTATATTACAAAAATAAGGAGGTAATATTTTATGGCTTTAGAACAAAGAGTATTCGGTACTACTTTAGCAGGAGAAACGGTACACTGCTATAAACTTTATGGAAAGGAAAATGCTTATGTAGAATTTTTAGACTATGGTGCAAGAATTCATGCTATATGTGTGCCAGATAAAAATGGTGTATTGCGAGATGTGTCATTAGGATATGATACTGTAGAAGGTTATGAAACAAAAACCGCTTATATAGGTGCAACAGTAGGACGTGTATGTAATAGAATTGGAAATTCTGAATTTACATTAAATGATAAAAAATATACTCTTTATGCTAATGATGGTAAAAATCACTTACACGGTGGAAAAATTGGCTTTGATAAAAAAATTTGGCAGGCAAATCAGCAAAATGACAGTATTACATTTACATATGTCAGCCTAGATGGAGAAGAAGGTTATCCTGGCACATTAACCGTTACTGTAACATACACATTTGACCAAGACAACAAACTTACAATATTACATAAAGCTACAACAGACAAAGATACACTTTGTGCATTAACAAACCATTGTTATTTTAATTTAGGTGGTTATGATAGTGGTGATATTCTTGACCACGTTTTAACACTTAATGCAGATAGTTTTACAAAAGCAGATGCTGAATCTATTCCTCACGGTGAAATTGCTTCTGTAAAAGGCACTCCTATGGACTTTACAACACCTACCCCTATTGGCAAAAATATCAATAATACAGTTTGTGAACAAATTCGTTTTGGTAAAGGTTATGACCACAACTGGGTATTAAATAGCTCTCCTATTGCTGCATCTGTTTATGTTGAAAAAACTGGCATACAAATGGATATGACAACAACACTGCCTGGAGTACAATTTTATACTGCCAATTTTTTAGATGGCTCTAATGTAGGAAAAAATAATGTAATATTATCTCATCGTTGCGGTTTTTGTTTAGAAACACAATATTTTCCAAATGCCATTAACGTAGACAATTTTGAAAAACCTATATTAAAAACAGGTGATGTTTACGAGCATAAAACAACATATCAATTTTCTATTAAAAAATAAATACAACAAATAAAAATAAGACATTTCTGTATTGTATGTAAAATATAATACAGAAATGTTTTTTATAATAAAAAGAAAACACTATTTTCTACAATGATAAAAAATCTTTATTATTGTAATAATATTGTTGATTATTTTACTTTATTGCACTATAATATTATTAACAATAATTTACAGTGAGGTGATATTTTATGTATATTTCTATTTATCAAAACAACATGCAAATGCCTATTATATCGTATCAAGAAAAACTTTTTTTGCCACGTATTTATTCTACAAATTTAGGAGATACCATATTACACTTTGTAAATAAAAAAGAATTGCTTTTTGATAAAAAAATTTTTAGTACAACAGAGAAACAAATAGAGCAACTGTATACATTGATATTTGAAACAATAAAAATACTTTCACAAAATTTGCATTTACAAAGTAATGTCAATGCTTTTTCTTCTTTTCAAAAATTGCCTATATTGTATGAATTAAACAGTAGCCAAAAAAACAAATTATCATTTTCAATTCATTATGAGTATGAGCCTTCTATTGGGTTTATACAAGTATATGATGTAAACACATTACATCAAGCACTCATTGTAGAACTAATAGAATATCAAAAATTTGTAGAATGTTCTGTATTACCGCCTTTTAAAATATGTCCTCAATGTCAAACTTGCTTTACTAGCAAAAGAATAGATGCCCTTTTTTGTTCACAAAACTGTGTAGAAAAAAATTTCAAAAAAGAAAAGAAGAAAGATGTTTATTATAAAAAGTATAGAAGTTTGCAGCAATATTATAATAAAAAAATGAACCAGTGGTGTCAAAAAAATCCTCTTTCTGCCGAGCTTTATAAAAAACAATATGCACTTTGGCAAACATTGTCAAAAAGAGAATATGAAAAACTAGCTGATTTAGAAAAAGAAGAAAAACCAGATGTTACATCATTTGTCAAAAAATTAAAAGGATACTGGACAATCGCCACTGTAAAAACAAAACCAAAAAACGAAAAAAACACCTTATCGAATGGATAAGGTGCTTTTCATTTTTAATATTATTGAGCGTCTACTTTAGCCATATGTTGAATTAAGTCTACAACTTTGTTGCTGTAACCCCATTCATTGTCATACCAAGAAACTAATTTTACAAAGTTATCATTTAAAGCAATACCTGCTTTTGCGTCAAATATAGATGTATGAGCATCGCCTAAGAAATCGCTGGATACAACATCGTCTTCTGTGTAATCCAAAATGCCTTTCATTGGACCTTCAGCAGCCTCTTTTACAGCAGCTTTGATTTCTTCATATGTTGCTGGTTTTTCAAGACGGCAAGTTAAGTCAACAACAGAAACATCTATTGTAGGAACACGGAAAGACATACCTGTCAATTTACCGTTCAATTCAGGTATAACTTTACCAACTGCTTTTGCAGCACCTGTGGAAGATGGAATGATGTTTGCAGATGCAGCACGTCCGCCTCTCCAGTCTTTTTTAGATGGGCCGTCAACTGTTTTTTGTGTAGCAGTTGTGGAATGAACTGTTGTCATAAGTCCTTCAACGATACCAAATTTGTCATTGATAACTTTGGATAAAGGAGCAAGGCAGTTTGTTGTACAAGAAGCATTGGAAACAACTTTCATATCTTTGCTGTATTTGTCGTTGTTTACACCCATTACGAACATAGGAGCGTCAGCAGATGGAGCGGAGATAACAACTTTTTTAGCTCCGCCTGTAAAGTGAGCAGAAGCTTTGTCTGTTGTTGTGAATACGCCTGTAGATTCTACAACATACTCAGCACCAGCGGAAGCCCAAGGAATTTCTTTAGGATCCATGCAGTTAAATACAGTTACTTCTTTTCCATTTACAACCAATTTGTCGCCTTTGATTTCAACTTCGCCTGTAAAACGGCCATGAGCGGAATCATATTTCAGCATATAAACCATATAATCTAAATCAATAAATGGGTCATTTACTGCGACAACTTGTAAATCTGTTCTTTCCAAAGATGCACGGAAAACAAGTCTACCAATACGTCCAAAACCATTAATACCTACTTTTACCATTTTTAAATTCCTCCTCTTTTAAAAAAAACTGTATTTGGCATATTTTTCTATACCTTTTACTTTTCTAGTATACCACAAATTACAAATTTAATAAACTACATTTCTTATTTTTTTCTGCACATAAATAGGTACTATTTTGAAAACTTTTTTATTTTTTTGTCAAAATGCTAACATTAAAATAGTATTTTGATAATATTTCTGTAATAATTGTACAATGCAATCGCTATAATGTTTATAACCTGCTTTCTATTTTCATATAATTTGATAAAAAAACGGACAACTTTTTCTACTATATTAATATATGCTTCTTATGACTTATACAAAAACATCACAAAAAAGCATTTGCTTTTGCCTAGCCGTATATGGTGCAAAAAGTATGATATATAAAAAAAGCTCTGTTTCCGAGCCATAGAAACAGAGCCAAAACAATGGTGCTGCCCCTGCCTTTGGGGCATACACATTGTTTTTAAAGATATTTTATATTATGTTGTTGCCTCATTGATGTCCTCATATCAATGAGACGCTGGACACTTCTAATTAACCACTAACTATACTATTTTTGAGTTTATGCAATTTTTTTGTTTTTTATGGTTGTTGTGTTGTTACTTTATCAGCAGCTACTTCTAATGTAAATTTTGCTACTCCATCTGTATCTAATGTTACATTGCTTGCTGTAATATCAGTAAGCCCAGTAACATCAAACTCTACATTAGTATCAAATTCATAATCTGCATTATTTGCATCTGCGATTTTAAAACCTACTTCAATTGTATATTTTGTAGGATTATCTTCATTGTCTTTTGTCCAGTTTGCTGGAAATGGGTGAGTAAACTCATATACTACATTATCTGGTACTTTAATACCACTACCTGTGGCAAGACTGTTTTCATCTGCTGGTTTTGCTACACCTTCAAGTGTTATAGAACTAACTTTTTCCTTTGCTATTGTGATATTTAAAGTAAATGTTAATTTATCTTTAACAGCATCTGCTTCAGTACTGCTTGCTTCTATTTTAGTAGCATTAGTATCTGTATCAAGTACTACACCTTCAAGACTACCAAAATCAATAGCACCTGTTACAGCATCAGCAAAGCCTGCTGCATTTGTAGTTTTTACAACAACTACAGCTTTATAAGTATCTGCTGCAAATGTGTCAGTACCAGCAGTTACATTACTGCTATCACTAGTTTTTGTCCATGTAACACTCTCAATAGTACAATCTGTTGCTCCGCTTAATTTAAGTCCATCATCACCTTTGTCAGGTACTGTTTGACCTACTTTTAATCCATCTGCTGTCAATCCTGCTAAAGTGATGGAAGAAACAGCTGTATCTGTATCTCCACTATCGCCAGTAGATGTGATAGCAAATTTTGCAGTAGAAGTTGTTTTTACAGTTTCTGTTGTAAGTGCAGCATCTGTGCTTGTTACAATCAAGCCTTTTAATACTGTATCATCAATTACGATATTATCTGTTATTTCATTTGCTGGTGTACCTGATACAGTTATTTCAAGTGTTTTTGCTGTATCATCGCCTGCTTTCAGTGCAGCTGCAAAATTAAGTCCAGTATCAGCTGGAGTTTTAATTAAGCTAGAAGCAGTTACTTCGCCAACTTTAGTTGCTGAGAATTTGTAATCACCTGTTAATGTAATAGTAATTTTGTTATTTGCACTATCAATATTTCCTGCGGTTTGACCAGCTGTTGGTGTTCCTTTTACTGTACCTGCTGCTGTCGCTGCTACTGTCGTAACATCATCTTCACCTGTGCCGCTTTTTGGTGCTACAGTTATTTTTATTGTTGCTGTAAGTTTACCATCTGCTGGCAATTTATATTTTTTGCCATCTGCACTATTTTCATCTACTTCGAACCTTGCATTTGGAATTGTTAAAGTAATTGTTTTTTCTCCTTCTGTTATAGTGTCATCGGCTGTCAAGTTATATTGTAATTTGTTAGTACCTACTGGATCTTTAGCTAACCTAGCACTAAATCCTGAAGCATTAGTAAGATCTGCTGATAATGCTTCACCTTGTTGACTATTAGCCGTAGTTTTGAATGTTGCACCAACTAATTCAAATTCAACTGGTACAGGTTCTGTAACTTCTGTACCTGCTGTAAAGCCTTCAGATACTGTTATTTCTGGTGTTTTTACACTTACTTCTACTGGTTGATTTACTGCCACTTTAATAGGTGTAGCAGTTGCAGTATCAGTACCATCTGTACAAGAAGCATTTACAGTAATTTCGCTTGCTGTTTCATTTGCTCCTACTGTCAATACAGCTACTACTGTTCCATCATCGCCTGTTGTTACATTAACTTCACCTGCTTGGCCTGCTGCTGGTGCTTTTGCTGCGATTGTACTATTTTCACTGCTTAATGTTAATGCTACAGTTTTACCAGCCATTCCTTTGCCTGATTTATCAGTTACTTTTACAGTGATTTCTTTTATACTACCTACATCAACTGCATTTGTATCTGCTGGTGTCAACTCAACTTTATCAAGTTTTGTTAAATCATCTGCACTAATTACTTCAATAGTTCCTGTACCTGTTACATCTGGAGTTTCTTTTAATTTTGCTGTTACTGTTACTTTTCCTGCTACAGCATCTTGTGGTACAGTCAAAGTAGTTGTAACTACACCTTTTGATACATCGTCTGCTGTAATTGTATAATCTGGATTATCAGCATTAGTTAATGTAACTTTTGTTGTACCTGCGTCTATTTCCCATGTAATTACTTTATCAGCTACAATATTTGTTATAGGTGCAGATACTGTTACAGTCTGTTCTTTAGTAGCATCTAATACGATTTTTCCATTTGTTGCACCTGTTGTTGCTGTGATAACTCCGATTGTTGGATTTTGCTCATCTCCACCTTCTGTTACTTCAGCACTAACATCAAATGTTACTTTTTCAGCAGTTGCTTTTACACTACCTTCTACTATAGTAACATCTGTAACACCTTTAAAGTCAGCTGCTGCAATCGCTGTATCAAATACAACTTTTCCCGCTTCTGCTGCTTCCAATGTAATTGTAGCACTGTATGCTTTTGTTGTTTCTCCTCCTGCAGTTGGTGTTACTTCTGGTTCTGCTATTTTTTCTGCCCAAGTACCTGATGCTTTTACACCTTCTGGAACACCTGTAATTGTTGCTGCACCTACTCCTTCTGGTTTTGCTATTGCCAATGTTGCTAAGTCTGCACCTTTAATTGTTGTTGCTGTTGTGCTGCTGTCACCGCCTGTTGGTGGTGTAGTTGTATCTTCTTTTTTATCTACTTCTGGTACATTTTCCCCTGCATTAGAAGTATCTACTGTGCTTGGGTCTGTAGCTTCGATTTTATCAACAGTTCCTTCGCCACTTACTTCTGTTTTGCCTGTAGAAGTAGAGCTGATTTCATCAACTTTTGCTTCTGGAGCAACATCTATTTTTGCTGTAGCTTCGTCTTTAAGTTCTATTTTTCCAACGTTTGCACTGTCTGCTACTGCTACATCTGCACTTGCACTATCACTCACTACTACGTTTTCTACTTTTGCATCACCATTTACTTTGACATCTGCATTTGCGTTGCCACTTACTTCTACCGCATTTGTAACTGCTGCGTCGCCTTTGAGTTCAATATTTGCTGCTACATTGTCATTTACTTTTACATTTTCTACAGTTGCACCATCTTTTACTGTGACATCTGTGCTGCCTTCACCATTTAATACAATGTCTTTTGCATCGCCTGTTACATCTACTTTGTCAACGCCTTCTGCACTTTCTTCTACTTCAACAGTTGCTCCGTCGCCAGCTTCTACAGTATTTATTTTTGCACCTTCTGCAATTTCAACTGGTGCTTGTG
>CAJUJJ010000059.1 GCA_910586765.1 uncultured Clostridia bacterium | reverse complement strand
GTTCTATTACAACATATTTTCATCTTTTATCCCTTAAAAAATCATTATAAAATAAACATAAATATTATCTTTTTAAACCTAAAAACAAGTTTTATTGTGCATATTTTCTATTGATTTTTTAAAATATTATCACATTATTTTTTTACATTTACAATAAAAAATAGAAATAAATGTATAATGAGATTTTTATAATACATAATAAAACTCATAATTATTTATTTCTACTATTATTATACTAATATTTATGTTTTATTTTTTATAATATTAGATTTATTTTTCACTGTATAAAGTTTATTTTAAATTGTATAATCTGAAAACTTGCTCCGAAGTTTCTATCATATTTTGTCTGGCAAGTTTATGTTGCATTGCCTGTTCTAAAGACACAACTCCACATAATATGGAAAAATATGCATCAATACCATTTTCATTACATATTTTTGCTTCTGCTGTTACACTACCTGCAAAAGCAATTACTGCTTTATGATATTTCTTTGCTAACTTCGCTACACCGATAGGTGCTTTTCCCATAGCTGTTTGTCTGTCAAGTTTTCCTTCTCCTGTTACTACTACATCAGCCGTTTTTATTTTACTTTCCAAATCTGTTTCTCTTAATACAATATCAATACCAGACTCCAATACAGCATTTGTAAATGTCAAAAAAGCAAATCCAATGCCACCAGCTGCTCCCGTTCCAGCAGCATTACTGTCTGCATTAGACACGACACTTTTTGCTAAAGCAGCATAATTTTCAAGCCATTTATCCATATTTTGTATCATTTCATTTGTGGCACCTTTTTGTGCCCCAAATACCGCACTACAACCTTTTTCTCCACAAAGAGGATTTGTTACATCACAAGCAATATGAAATGTACACTCTTTCAATTCAGGTATTACATTTTCTGTTGTTATTTTTTGTAGTTGCGACAAACCCAATGCTCCATAACACACTTGTCTGTTATCACTGTCTAACAAGCCATATCCTAATGCCTGTAACATTCCTATACCGCCATCATTTGTAGCACTTCCTCCAATGCCCACAATAAAACGCCTACACCCTTTTTTTATAGCATCTTTTATCATTTCTCCAACACCATATGTTGTAGTATACAAAGGATTTTTTTGCTCCTCTGAAATTAGTGTAATACCTGCCGCTGCTGCCATTTCTATTACTGCTGTTTTGTGTGCAATGCCATATTGACATTGTATTTTCTCTCCTAAAGGATTTGTTGCAGTAATGGTTTGTATTTCTCCTCCCATTGCTATAGTCAATGCTTCCACTGTACCTTCCCCACCATCAGCCAAAGCACATACCTCTGTTTGTATGGTATTGTTTGCCTTTTTTATCCCTTCTGCCACCGCATTTCCTGCTTCTAAAGAAGATAAACTTCCCTTAAACGAGTCTATTGCAATTACAACTTTCATATTATTGTCCTCCTTTTTTAAAACATTATATCAAATATTTTATTTTTTAAATAGAAAAAAAGCAGCCAATATTTATAAATCAACTGCTTTATCATTATGCTAAAATTATGCTACCTCTTGTTTTTCTATTTCTTTTAATTCTTGTTTTTTTACTTCTATTGTTTGTGTTTCATTTTTCTGTTTTTTATGATATTCAAATAAAGAATATTTCTCTCCTGTTAGTTCTAAAAATCTCTGTAAAAATATTACTTTTTGTTCCATCTGTTCCATATCTTCTGTATATGCCCCTAATTTATAATTATATTTTAAACATTCATTTTTCAATTCCTGTACCAGTTCACACTGTTTTTGCCATGTATCACGAAATTGAAATAAACTATCTAATGCGATGCAAAATAATATACATACTGAAAATAGTATTGTCCATATTCTAGCGTCTAACAATATAATAGGTATTTTTAATGCTGCAAAAAGCTCCAACGGTATGACATTGATTGCAATTACAACAGAAGATAACAAAAGTTCTGCTATTCTTATCATAAAATAATTTTTTTCATTTTTTATCATACCATTGATATTTTTCGTAAATGTATTTTGCACAAGTGATTTTGTCGGTTCTTCCAAATTTTCTGTTAATCCTATACAATAGTTTAATTCTGATTGCCTGTTTTCTTCCAAATGTTTAAACATCATGCAAATTTCCCCCTTTTATTTGATTTATTTCCATACTACCATGTTTTATAGAAAAGTACAACACTTTAGCACAGTTATACATTATTTATGTAAATAGCTTTGTTTTTGTATACTTGTAACTCCTTTTTCATTTTTTCATATAATGTATGAATTACATTTTAAGGAGTTTTTATTATGTTATCTATTTCATTAACCCCTTTGCACTATGTTTATTTAATTGGTGTCATTTGTATATTATTTGTAATGATACTACGAAAAGACACCCCCATTGCTTGTATTGCATTTCTTTTTCTATTAGGCATTGTAGGTACAAACAGCGTTATAGGAGGCATACAAACTATATTTAAAGCAATATTATATGCTGGTAAGGAATTTATGGAAATCATAGCCACAATAGCACTTGTTACAGCATTTTCAAAATGCCTTATGGATTTGGGCAGCGATAAATTAATTATGATGCCTATGGCGAAAGTAATGAAAACACCTGCCATTACTTGGTGGATACTGGGTATTACAATGTTAATTTGTTCTTTATTTTTGTGGCCTTCTCCTTCTGTAGCATTATTAGGTACTATTATGTTGCCTTTTGCTGTAAAAGCTGGTTTAAAACCACTTGCTGCTGCTATGGCAATTAATTTATTCGGTCATGGCATAGGATTAAGTTATGACTTTGTCATACAAGGAGCACCAGCTATTTCTGCAAGTTCTGCAGGTATTACTACAGGAGAACTGTTGTCAACTGGTCGTCCTTTGTTTATTGTTATGGGTGTTAGTACCGTTGTTTTTGCATTTTTGATTAACAGAAAAAGTTTATCTACTACAGATACTACAATAATTGCTCGTTCTATTTCTGCTGTAACAGAGCCTGAAAAAAAACAACATTCAAAAGCAGCTTTAATACTTGCTGTAATTACACCTATTGCATTTATATTAGATGTTTGTTTTATGCTTTTATTTGATTTAAAAGGCGGAGATGCTACCAGCATTGTAGCAGGAACAGCTGTATTACTTATGTGTTTTGGTGCTATAATAGCTTTTGGGAAGCAATCTCTTGAAAAAGTAACAGATTATGTCACAGATGGTTTTTTATTTGCTATTAAAATATTTGCTCCTGTTATTATTATTGGTGCATTTTTCTTTTTAGGAGGAGAAGGTATCACCACGATATTAGGAGAACAATATCAATCTGGTATACTCAATGACTGGGCAATTTGGTTGGCAAATAATACCCCTCTCAACAAATATATTACCGCTTTTATACAGCTTGTAATAGGTGCTCTAACTGGTTTAGACGGTTCTGGATTTTCTGGATTGCCTCTAACAGGTTCTTTGGCTCAAACATTTGGTTCTGCTGTAAATGGCTCTGTGCCTATACTTGCAGCATTAGGACAAATAGGTGCTGTTTTTGTAGGTGGCGGTACAATCGTACCTTGGGGAATTATACCTGTTGCAGCAATATGCAATGTTGACCCTTTAGAGCTTGCTCGCAAAAATATTGTGCCTGTTTTTATAGGATTTATATTCACATTTGTAACAGCTTGCTTTTTGCTTTAATATAAGAAAGGAGGATTTCTTTATGTGTGGTATTGCAGGATTTTTTAACCCACAACAGCAATTTACAAAAAACGAACAAAAATACAAAAAAATACTCTATAATATGAAAGAGGCTCTTTCTCACAGAGGGCCTGATGACAGTGGTATTTATATGAATGACTGCTTTGGTTTGGCTCACGCTCGCCTTTCTATTATAGATTTAACTACAGGACATCAGCCTATGGTTAAAAAAATGTATGGAGAGGAATATGCTATTGTATACAATGGCGAAATTTATAATACAAAAGAAATCAAAGAGGATTTAATACAAAAAGGCTATATTTTTGAAACTACAAGCGATACAGAAATGATATTATATGGCTATTTAGAATATGGTACAGACATCGTAAAAAAATTAAATGGTATATTTGCATTTGCTATAGCAGACACCAAAAAGAAACAACTTCATTTATTCCGTGATAGAGCAGGTGTCAAACCACTTTTTTATACTAATAAAAATGATACAATCGTATTTGCTTCAGAACTCAAAGGACTTTTTCAATATACAGGTATTGAGCCAATTATAGATAAAAAAGGATTAAATGAAGTATTCAGCATAGGCCCAGCTAAAACATACGGCTGCGGTGTTTATAAAGATATTGATGAATTGCTTTCTGGACATTTTGTGACATTTGACACATATGGAAAACATATTCATTGTTACTGGAAATTGCAAAGTCGCCCTCATACAGATAGCTATGAAAAAACGGTTGAAAAGACTTCTTTTTTAGTGCAAGACGCTATACGCCGTCAAATGGTTTCTGATGTACCTATATGCACATTTTTGTCTGGAGGAGTAGACAGTAGCATTGTTTCTGCTATTTGTGCACTAGAGTTAAAAAAACAAGGAAAACAATTACACACATTTTCATTTGATTTTGTGGACAATGACAAATATTTTAAAGCAAATGCTTTTCAGCCTTCTCAAGACCGCCCTTATGTAGAAAAGATGGTGTCATTTTTGGGCTCTCAGCATCATTATTTGGAATGTGAAACAGCAAAACAAGCTGATTTGTTGACCGCTTCTGTAGATGCTCATGATTTGCCTTGTATGGCTGATGTAGACTCCTCTATGCTATATTTTTGCTCTGTTGTAAAACAAACTCATAAAGTGGCATTGACAGGAGAATGTGCTGATGAAATATTTGGTGGTTATCCTTGGTTTCATAAAAAAGAATGTTTTGAAGCAGATACATTCCCTTGGACAATGGATTTAGAAGCAAGAAAAGTATTGCTTTCAAACGATTTTTTAGCAGAATTAAATATGGACGAATATGTCAGCGAAACATACCATCGTTCTGTTGCAGAAACACCTCGACTAGAGGAAGATACACCAGAAGAAGCTCGCAGACGTGAAATTTCTTATCTTAATTTAAAATGGTTTATGCAGACACTTCTCGACCGTATGGACAGAACAAGTATGTATTCTGGTTTAGAGGCAAGAGTTCCTTTTGCAGACCACAATATTATAGAATATCTTTGGAATATTCCTTGGAATATCAAAGCAAAAGATGGTGTTGTAAAGCACATTTTAAGAGAGGCAGGCAGAGGATTTTTACCAGAAGAAATATTATTCCGTAGAAAATCCCCCTACCCTAAAACATATGATACAAAATATGAAGCACTGCTTTCTAACCGTTTAAAAGAAATTATAAATGACAGCAGTTCTCCAGTGCTACAATTTTTAGATAAAGATAAAGTCAATCGCTTTTTAAAAAGCCCTTCTGACTATGGTAAACCTTGGTATGGTCAGCTTATGGCTGCCCCTCAAATGATTGCCTATGTAATACAAATTAATTATTGGCTTCAAAAATATCATGTAAATATACAATTATAATAAATAGCAAAAGGCGAAAGTATATATTACTCTCGCCTTTTTATTATAATATTTAGTATGTCAATATCACTTCTTTTTCTGCTATCCATATTATATTTTGTTCTGGAACATCTAATATTTCAAACATTGCTTTTACGGGAATATAAAGTCTGTTGTCTTTTATTTCTGCTGCTGTTGCCATCTCTACATTTTTGCCGTTTAAATTCATAATATTACTGTCTTTTGTTATTACAACATCATTTGGTGTTGTGTTATATGTTTTGATAATAGCTGTATTTTGTTCATCATTCCACTTTATGTCCCAAAGTGTATTTGGTACTGTTAATTTTTTCATATCTGCTACTGCTATCATAATTTCTCCATCTTTTTCATAAGTGTTACATATTTTGTTTGTCAACAAATACTCCTTTTTTTGTCTGTATGGCGGAAAACGCTTTGATGTTTCGTACCATTCGCTATCTTTCATAGTATCATAGAGTTCTTTTGTATCTATGTAGTAATTATGAATTTCTTGTTTGAAATTTGCACTTACTTTTATTCCATCTATGTCTTCACCAAAAATAATTTCAAATCTATGAATATCTTCTTCTTTGAAATAGCCACAATCTACAAAATGGGTATGAAATAATACATAAGTGTCATATACTGAAATATAAACATCATTTTCTATAATATTCGCTGCATTATAAAGTCCCTTTTCTATACCATTTACTATTATTGTTTTTTGTTTATCAAAAAATTGTATTTTATTTTCTCCTATAGTAACTGTCATTGTTCCTTGTTGTTTATTATTTATTACTTCAACTTTTGTACCCATAGCTTCCAATAATTCTTTTAGAGGAAACATAACAGCATATTGTTGTATATAAGGCTTATTTTGAAATTGAATTTCTTTTGCTGGTAACTTCATTGAAATTTCTTTTCCTTCGCCTTTTAAATCAACTATAACAGATGTAATAAATGTCGCAGCTTTTGTTGAAACAGTAATACTGCAACAACAAAGTATCATTAATAAATAAAATACTGTATTTTGTAAAAAGTTTTCTCATACGTTTTCCTTTCATAATTAAAATAGTTCAATTATTTATCAAACAAAATATTATTCCATATGATTATAGTAATCATATTACTTCTATATGATTATGTCAAGTTAAACCGTTATTTTTGTGAAATTGTATTCTGCTGTACTATTTTAGCATTACAATAACAATATTGTTATAAAATACTGCTTGTCTTTGTTTGTACAAGTCTTTTTTCATCAAAAAATAGAAAAAAGGACAACTTAGAAGTAGCACCCATTTTTATAAAATACATATGATATAAAAGAAACAATCAAAAACAATTTTTAAAGGAGGCTTTTATTATGGGAGCATTTGATTTTGAAAATAATAAGGTTGATTTAAGTGCAGAATGTAGAAACTGCTGTGGCAATAATGCAAATGAAGAATGTATTATTGCACAAAAAATATTTGACCAGTTAAGATTTCAAAAATGCCTCTCTCCTGCTATCATAGGCCCTGCAAGAGCAGCAAGAGGTATTTCAAATGGTACAGAAGCATTTTGTGAAGGAGATGTTATTGTTCCTCCATGTAATGCAGTCAGCGTATCCATTAAAAACACATCATTATCTAAAATTGACATCATAAGCAAAAAGAAAAATCCTTTCCGTTCTAGCTGCTGGGACGTAGAAGTAAAATACACATTTTTATATACACTTGATTTTAGAAACTGCGAAAGCGTTTGTATTGGTACGATTGAAGGAACAAATTCCTATAATCAAAAAGTAACATTATTTGGTGGTGCAACTGGCTCATCAGAAACAGAAGTAACTGTTGCATCTGATTTGTATCAGTGCTTTGATGAAACAGCAGCAGGGCCATTTGTTAGTGTAGAAGGTACTGGTGTAGGTTTATTGGCAGAATTAAAATATACTAACAGCTGTACTTGCAACTATCCATGTAACTGTGGTGACACAAATATGAACGATGTTTCTTATGGTGCACCTATTGCAGTAAATGTTACATTAGGTTTGTTCTCTATTATTAGAATGTTCCGCACCACAAACCTTTTGATACCAACATCTGGAAACTGTATACCAGACGAAATCCGTTGCGTATCCAATCCAGACCCTTGCGACTTCTTTGATAAATTAGAATTCCCTATGGAAATTTTTGCACCAAAAACAGATGTAACACATTGTCGTGGATTAGGTAACTGTACCTCTGGCGGTAATGTAAATGACTGTGGTTGCAACAACAACTGCAATAACAATAATTGCAACAACAATAACTGTGATGACAACTGTGGTTGCAATACTCCACCAAAAAATAACTGCTTTACTGTAAGAAGCAAAAATAATATGCCAAAAAGATAATGCTATTTTATTTGTATGTACTCTCTCCTTATTTTATCACAATAAAAAAGCATTGTGTTTCCCTCCGCAATGCTTTTACCTATATTACTATAGTACAGCTTATTTATATAAAAAAAGCAACCACCAGACAATCTGGTGGTTTTTCCTTTGCGGGTATAACCC
>CAJUJJ010000058.1 GCA_910586765.1 uncultured Clostridia bacterium | reverse complement strand
CTGCATTCCTGCTCATCCTTGAAACACTGTCAAAAATAATAGTATCCTCCTCTTTGATATTTTTTAACAGCTTATCCATCTCTTTTCTTCCATGGAACTTTGTGCCAGTATAAATTTCTCTGACAATGATGGCAGATGGATAATTAGACTGTATATTTCTGACTTGCCGTTCTATGTTCTGTTTGGATGTACTTATCCTTGTGTAACCATATTCCATTGTATTATTCCTCCTCCCTGTAATAAAACTAACGACCATTTCTTTTAATACTGGATTATTATCATATTTTCATAGTTAAAGCAGGTACTTTTAGGACACTTTTTGCTTACCTTAGTTTTAGGACACAAAAGCTTCTTACCAACTGTTGCTTATATAATTTGAAATTATTATATCAGTAATTTGATGGCTGGTATTTTTGCAGAAATGAATGTTAACAGATATCCTCTTCTGTTTGTTGCTTTTATGGTTCTTAAAACATATGCCATTAAATATTATGTGAGGCATGATTCTCTGTTTTTTATATTTGGTAAAGTTTCATATATAAGATTTATAAATAGAAGAAAAGGAGTATCTTTGATTTGTGATATTTTGAGAATAAAAAACAGAGCATATAGTTGCAGCAATATGCCCTGATGATATTTGGTTATTCTGTTTTTAATTATATTAGTTGCAGATAATAGGGGTTGTCATACTGTTATTTATAGTCAATCCGTTCTATTTTAAAAATCACTGGCCTTGTTCCATCGGAACAGCAGGTAATCATTGTATTTTCATCCTTCATCCAGTCTTTCATGATAGAACCTCCTTGTAAACCTGTATAGATATACCGTGCAATAGCATCCCAGGCTTCGGAACAGAAAGGCATTTTAGGACCTCCTGCAATGGTATCTGGGTTTGCATTTGTTTTGACAAGGGTATCTAATCCAATATGCCAGAAGTCATCCCTTTTATCATCACGGTAAAAAATAAATTCGTCACCAACATTATAACAAGGGCAAGCTCCAGAATCTGGGTCAGTACAATACTGGTGTTGTAACTCTGGATACAATTTTTTATCTATGACAGTTACTTTTATTTTATGTTTCATATTCCTGCCACCTTTATATAATTTTTGGACTTTTTGGGACAGTTATATCAATGCCAAACATTGTCCTGCATATACTTCTTCCTGTTTTTGTTTTGAAAATTTTCTGGTATGTATGCTGTATTGTTTCTTTTTTACAGTTGTCTTCATAGAGGTTTACAAGAAAATCAGCCTCAACCAGAATCTGGTAATCAATCCCATCTATGCCTGTATAGGTATGGTGATGCCCGACAAGATAAGAAATCCGTTTAATCTGTTGTTCTGAAAAACCACAGGCCTGTAATATGGTTTCTGCCTCTGGAGGTCCATACTGCTCCTGGAGTTTGCCATTACATTTTCCATGTTTCTGCTCTGCAGGTTTGATACCTATATCATGGACATAAGCTGCTGCTTCTACTATAAGAAGCTGTTCATCAGCCAGGTTTTCATTTTGTGCAATTAGTTTTGCAAAACTGTGGACTTTAATGAAGTGCTGTATCCTTTTGGGGTCTCCTGCAAAATATGCTATCATATCTTTATATAAGCAATCTAATAATTTAATCTTGTTATCCATAGTTATCATCCGTTCTGGTTTTGCTTTTTTTGTATTTATCATACCACAATTATCATAAGATATCTATGGGATTTTGCAGTTCTTTATTTTTTCTTCCGTATTTTATTTTTTTGCTGGTTATGCAGGGTGGGAATACATTGGATCACATTTATAGAGGAAATCTTTCTTTGTGGAAAGCCAATATCTCTTAACCTGGATTCCTGTGTCATTATATCAAATCTTCAGATATATGGTTCTACGACAGGCTCAAGGATAAATTTAAAAGTTCTCTTAATATATAAATTTTTTTGGAAAAATTTTCTTTGTATCTAAAAAATCTACCATATTATAGGTGTAAATAATTAGTAACATAGATGAAACATAATGAAAAGGGGGATGAATATTATGTTTATTATAACTAAAGAAGAGTATAGAGAGATTTCTGGTTTAATTTCAAAGTATTGTTGTCCCTGCACCAGCAAAAATTGGTATTGTGCCGAGGCAGAATGTGATGTCCATATGATTTGCGAAATCCTGTGTGATCATGTGGAGTGGGATGATACAAAGCAAGATGGAGAAAAAACTGACCTGGATTTGGTTGCAAAAGAATTAGGCATAGACTTGGAGGATGACAAACTTCCATTCAGGGAGTAACAGTGCATATTATAGTATTATTCAGGTCATGCCAGAATGACAGTCAGTTGTTTAACAGATACGGGATTATTCAGTAATAAAAAACAGCTATGTGTTGTCTTATTATAACCAGTTGGACACATAGCTGTTTAGTGTATATATTAATTAAATGGCTTTTTTGAGTGAAATGTTAAATACATCAGTTTCCGGCTTTTTTCGAAGCCTTATATCAGGTCTTTCTTTTATTTTGGTTGTTTTTCTCCTTTTTGCTGCATAAGCTTTTTGTCTGGCTTCT
This sequence comes from uncultured Clostridia bacterium, assembly GCA_910586765.1. Taxonomy (GTDB): domain Bacteria; phylum Bacillota; class Clostridia; order Lachnospirales; family Anaerotignaceae; genus Coprocola. The sequence goes on along the minus strand of CAJUJJ010000058.1, from coordinate 5,860 downwards.
TTTCTTTCATAATATAATCTTTCCATAGTATCCATACCTAAATCTCTTAACTTCAATTTGTGTGCCATAATTAAATCCTCCTCTTATTTATTTTTCTTTCTTTTAAAATGAATTATATTTTGAATCAAAATACCGCATAGCATCATAGGACTGATATAAGGGTAATCTTGTAATGTGTTTGGGAAACAAGGATTGGAATTTTTTTGATAAAATTTTTTTGGATTTTTCTTTTCATTATACAAAAATCTATCATATTAATTGTGATTAGTTAATTGCCATGTAATTGGCAGCACCAAAATAAGTAAGGGGGATATTATTATGGATTCAATAACTTATGATCAATTTAACGAAATTTCGGAGGTAATATCAAAATACTGTTGTCATTGCTCAGGAGCATATTGTTCGGAGGCAGACTGTGATATACATGATATTTATGAAATTTTGAGCAGGCATATAGAAAGCGGACCTGTAAATGAGGAGGAGGAGAAACTTCCATTTAATTTAGAGGATTATGATTAACTGCCATAGAAATTTTTATTTTTCTGTAAAAGTCATATTTTTGATGAATTAAAAATTTCAATAAATGGAGGTATTTAATATGTGCACATATGGAGATATTTACATTGCAGAAAAGAATATGACAGGTACTTTACATCAGGTAAAACAGACTGTTCTGGTAGTTTCAGATTGCAGAGAAAGCAAAGTTTCTTCATTTGTCACTGTTGTACCCATCACTGATGCTGTAGAACAGGATAAATTGATAAGTTATGTGTATATCGGTGATTATGGGATGTGCGAAAAAAATATTGCAATTATCGAACGAATAACTACACTGGATAAAAGCCAGCTTCTTGTTAAGGCTGGTGGCATCCAAGACACTGTTTATGCTGGGCAGGTAAAGCAGAAAATTAAATCATATTTAGGGTTATGGTAGATGGAACAACCAACATAAAACCGAATAATATTATATATATTCACATTCAAAAGTCCTGGCAATTATTTGTCAGGACTTTTTGGCAAAAACTATCTTTAACCTGTTCCAGTGCTAGTTTCAGCAACAATTGCAGTATTCTTTCTTTTTTGTCGCTTTTTTACTATAGTTGGTTGCTTTGTTTCAATACATTCTTTTGTAATTATGCATTTTGAAGTGGTTTCTTTTTTATCAGGAAGATCATACATGGCATCCAGCATTACATTTTCAAGGATACTTCTCAGCCCTCTAGCTCCAGTTTCCTTTTCAATAGCAAGCCTTGCGATTTCATGTAATGCTTCCTCTTCATAAATAAGATTTATACCATCCTGTTTAAACAACATCTGGTATTCCTTCGTTATCGCATCTTCTGGCTCAGTCAACACATGTACCAGATCATTCTCTGTTAATCCAGCTAAAGCACATTTAACATGAAGCCTTCCTATTAACTCTGGCATAATGCCATATTTTTTAAGTGCCTCAGATGTTAATTTCTCATTTGTTTTTTTCTCATCATCTTCTATTTCAGTCTGTCCTGTATTAAATCCTACAGTAGTTTTCTTTTCCACATCAAATAACCCTTCAAAAGCACCACCACAGATAAATAAAACATTAGATGTATCGAATTGTACATTATTGCCTTGTGGATGTTTTCTCCTGTCAGATACAGGAACAGAAACCGTACAGCCTTCAATTAATTTTAAAAGACTTTCCTGGACACCCTGCCCTGATACATCCCTTGTAATACTTCTGTTTTTCCCTGTTCTTGCAATTTTATCTATTTCATCAATATAAACAATACCCTTTTGTGCCCATTCAATATCACCATCAGCTACTGCTATCAATTGCTGTATACATATTTCCACATCATCACCTACATATCCAGCTTCGGTCATGCCTGTTGCATCTGCAATAACGAATGGAACATCAAGTATTTTAGCCAATGTTTTTGCAAGTAATGTTTTACCACACCCACTTGAACCGGCCAGCAGAATATTGGATTTTTTAATTAAACCAGTCTTGTCGTGAAGTCTTTTGTTGTGGTTGTAAATAGCAACTGATAGAACTTTCTTTGCATGTTCCTGTCCTATGATATACTTGTCTAATTCCATGTGTATTTCACTCGGAGTCAGATTGAATACAATATCATGCCACTTCTGCTTCTTTTTGATAACTTCCATATTTCTAGCATTTTTCCAGTCTCCTCTTAGGTCACTGGCTGCTCTTTTATTTATTTCGCCATTAGAAACTGCAACTGTGATTGCGGCACATTTATCACAAATATATATGCTATTGTTTATTGGACTTTTAATCATTTGTGCTACCTGTCTAATATTTTGCCCACAAAATGCACATATTTCTTCTATAATCACATCCCTCCTCCTCTTTATTTTATCTAATTATATCATTTTTTCTTTGTCATTAAATTTAGCAAAAATACAGTCATGCTTAATCGTGTATGCGGTATCGCATAAATTATGATAAAAAATGAATGAAAAAAGTGGAAAAGCTGTTGATTGTGTGTTTTTGCAGAAGTTTAGTTGATTTTTTTGTGCTATTATATATAGAAGAAACAACGAAAGAAGGAGGGGGAAAGATGAGAGGAGGAGATAAAATATGGATACATTTACTAAAAAGATTTTGAAAGTGCTTGGCATATATATAGTTTTTGCTGTTATAGTTTTAATTTTATTTCAAACAGTGTTTATGTTAAGTTTTATCCCAACAGGTAGTATGGAAAGTACAATTAAAACAAATAGTGTTGTGTTTTCTACCATGTATGATGTGGATGAGGAGGATTTGGAGAGATATGATATTTTAACTTTTATAGCACCTGATGATCCAGATGTGACATATATTAAGAGGCTTATAGGTCTTCCTGGTGAAACAATTGAAGTAAAGGATGGTAAGGTGTATGCCGATGGAGTGGAGTTAGAAGATTCATTTATAAAAGACTCTCAAAACCATGTAGGGGATGGTGTATATGAAGTTCCAGAGGGATGTTATTTTTTCATGGGTGATAATCGGAATAATTCCAAAGACAGCAGGTTTTGGAATAACCCATATGTTTCGGTTGACGACATTCAGGCTAAGGCAAAATGCATTATATTCCCATTTTCGGATATTTGTTCGTTAAGTTATGATTAATATTTTAGAAGAGGCAGGAGTGGAGTTATGCTATACTGCATACCCCTCCTCCTCTTTTTTGCTCCTTTTTCTTCAATTTTTACCAAAGAATGCTGTTCCAATATATATTATGTGATAGAAAGAAGACCTTTTTACAGATATGTAGACATGTAAACACATAGATTTATAAACATGCAGGCATACAGTCTTATAAGCATGCAGGCTGATAAATTTGTCATCATATATACAGATAAATATGTCTGCAAGTAGTCTTGTAGACATATAAACATGTTTTCATAAATATTGGTCATAAAAAGATGAGGAACAGTATCCTGCTGCCCCTCTATTTTTGCTATTCTTTCATTACTTCCATGCAAAACAAATCCGAAAGCAAGTCCTGCAGTTCAAACAATCTTGCAGCATGGTACATCATTGCTGTTTTGTCTGCATCAGTTTTTTCTGGATATAATGCAACTAATTTTTCAAGGCAACCTTTTAACTCCTCCTCCAATTTTTCTGCTGCCATTCCTTGAAATTTATATTGATATGGCCTTTCAAACTCTTTGTTCACTTTGATATAATCACTATATGCAGAATCAAATTCAGTAATATAAAACTGGCAGAAGTCCATACATGTATCGAACCTTGCATCCCAACTGCTGCCATGAAAAACATTAGGAAGCAGATGTAACATAACTTTAGCAAAATACTGCATTCTTGCACCAGCATTAACAGGCACTGCTGCCAGAACATCCTTGTATTTTTCCTTAAACCTCTCCTCCTCCTCTTTTTCTATATTTTTCCAATATTCTATCTTATCCTCTGGTTTCATTTCTGCATAATCCATATTAATACTGCTGTCCTCTTTTAGTGGATTCAGTACTACTGGATACCCTGTAGTTGATTTTTCTGTTACTGTTTTGGATTTTTTCTTATTTTGATTAAATTTCTTCTCTTTCTTTTTCTTTGCTTTTTGAAATGAAATTACATTTCCCATATATCCTCCTCCCTGTTTTTAGAATAATTTTGCTGCTTGTTTTTTATTGATTATAACAGAGTATTGCCAGGTTAGATTTCTGGAAAATATAGAAGGATGTTCCAGTACTTCTTTGTTTTTTGTTGCATCATATATGTAATGCCTTCAAACAAAATTTAATTTAACCATGTCAGAAACAGAAGAGGACAGGAAACATGCACATACCACATATTATGAAAAATTATTTCCCTATGCCAGTCATATTGTTTCCCAGATTGCAGCAAACAGCGGTCTTGCAGGCCTTATGCTAAAAAAGGTGGAAATGAAAGCATTAAATCCAGTATATAACTTAAACATGTTTGTAATATTAGAGGTTGGTTATCTGGGAATATCTTGTTCCGAAAAAGATGAAAGACACTTATAGACAAGCTGTTTGAATGTTCAAAAAGAATATATAAAATTCCCAAATTTGTTTTTTATGTAATGGGATATGCTTTTGGATGTTTTTTTTCTAAAATAAGCTCTGGAATAATGAATTATTTTAGAAAAAAGCTTTACCATACCATCAATTTACTGCTAACCGTATTAAAAATAGGGTTTGATGGCACTTAAAACTTAAAAAATGGGGCAACTCAAGATGCAATATTGTTGACAAAAATCAACAATATTGTATAATTAACAGATATACAAGATAATACCAATATATTAAAAGACTGGCTGCTATGGCTGTGTGAACTTACTAATAAGTTTTGTATCATATATATACAGAATTAGAAACTGGTATTCTTGTAATAATATATTGAATTTAGGAGGTATTGAAATGTTAAAAAAAATTGTAACTGTTGTTTTATGTCTGTTTATCCTGGCAGCAGAACCAATGATATTTTCTGTTGCTGCATATGCAGATGAAGAAAATATGTCATCAGAAAATACAGATATGGTTCTTGATGGACTGTTGTATGAAAATGGATATTATCATTATTATGAGAATGGAGAGAGAGTTACAGACAGATGGGTAATTTTAGATGGTAATACATATTATTTTAAGAAAAATGGCAACGCTGCTGTTTCAAAACATAAAGTAGAGGGAAAATATTATATTTTTAATAATAAAGGCCAGCTTATACAGCCAGTATCTAAGAAAGTTACTAGTGTAAAAACTAATAACGGGGTTAAGAAATACTATGTCATGCCAGATGGAACTGCAATAAATGGCTGGACAGAAGACCACAAATATTATTTCTATGAAAATACGGAGATGGCAAAAGGAATTATAGTAATTAAAAAGAAATTTTACTGTTTTAATGCAGATGGAAAATATAATAATAGAAAGACATCCAAAATACGTAAGGCAGCGGAATATGAAAAACCATTTGCGGGTTTGAAGAAAATTATAGGAAACCCTGGCAAATCCAGATATTATGCAAGCTGCTATGGAAATGGAAAAGATGGTGTGTTGTCTTATGATGGTTTTACAGTTTATACATTTAAACCAGATAAGGGAAAAGAAATTTTTATGGATGTAGAATAAAAACAAGTTAATAGCACAAAAAGGGGGCAGATTATATGTTTAAGAATATAATAAAAATTATATTGTTACTGTTGGCTTTTGACATAACTACGTCTGTTATGCCAGGACATGAATGTGTGACAGTTTATGCAAGAACAAATTTAACGTCCAAGACAGAAAAAATTGTTCAAAAAAATACAAAACCATCAGACAGTGAAAAAACAGGATAACCGCATAAAATAAATATTTTATAAAACCAAATAATATATAAAAATTT
>CAJUJJ010000057.1 GCA_910586765.1 uncultured Clostridia bacterium | reverse complement strand
GAGGAGTAACAACAGTAGCAGCGAGATATATAGGACACCCAGCAGTTGCCATACCAGCATCAGAAATGGTTAAAACAATGATGGAAGAAGCAGCACCATCAGTCAATAAATATTGTGTCATTTGTACAGAACAAAAACAAAAAATAGACACTAATGATATAGTTCAAATAGCACAAATTTATAAAAATGCAATAAATGAAACAAAGCAATATTTGAAAGATAAGAAGTTATACATTCCTACTGTTAATGATTATCTTTTAACAGGCTATAATGGAACAATACAATCCGTACAATATTTAATGGATAAATACTGTCCAGAATTAGGAGAAACATTAGACAACATAAAAGAAAAAAAAGCAGAGATGATTTCATCTTTTTATGAAAACAATAGACAAATTTATATTAAAAATCCAGAAAAAGGAAGTATTTTTGATAAAATGTTGTTTGATGTACCTATAGATGAAACAAATATGAATATTTTTAGAAAAGCAGGGGTTGCAGTAAATGGTGTTGTTTCAGGATTTCTTAAAGATGTTGCTTCAGGGGCAAATGCAATAGTAGATGTGGCACTTTCTCCACTTGATGTGGCGGAGGCTATGACTTCACCAGGTGCATTAACATTAGGCACAATATTGAATGGAATGACAGAAGATGTTGTAAATGATTGGCAAAAAGGAACAATACAAGGAAAAACAGAGGCGATAGGAAGAGTAATTTCAATAATATCTCCAACAGAAATACTAAAAGCTGCAGGAGTAGTAAGAAAAGGAGTAAAAGCAGTAGGAGGACTAGGAAAGACAGCAAATGTAGTGGATACAGCAGTAGATGCTACAAAAAACTTAGCAAATGCAGCAGACACAGCAGTAGACCTTACAAAAAGCTTATCAAATTTAGGTGATATGACAGAAGATGCTGCAAGAGGATTAAATGGACTAACAAGTAAATTAAAAAATATAAAAGAGAAATTTACAGATGATATTATAAGTCAGAAACCTAAAGAATTACTAGAGCAAAAGCCTAATGGAATACCAGAACAGAAACCTAAAGAATTACTAGAGCAAAAACCTAATGGAACACCTGAACAGAAACCTAAAGAATTACTGGAGCAAAAGCCTAATGAGACACCTGAACAAAAGCCCAATGAAGCACCAGAGCAGAAACCTAATGGAACACCAGAGCAGAAGCCTAATGAAGTACCAGAGCAAAAGCCTAATGAAGCACCAGAGCAGAAATCTGAAGAATTACTAGAGCAAAAACCTAATGAAGCACCAGCAGAAACAGTAGTGAGGGGAAAGAGTGATGTAAATGGCTCTAGTAGTGTAAATATTAATGGGAAAAGACCAAACCATAATATGGATAATATAAAAACCCCAGAAACTCAAGTAAAGGGATTTATTAGTGACGCTGATAGAATGAAACTTAATAGTTGGAAAAATAAAATATCAGATGAATTATATTTAAAACATAAAAATGTATTTGATAATCCTAAATATTATGACCAAAAAACAGGATGGCCTATTTGGCCTGGTCAAAATGGAGATCCTAATATAGACGGTTTTCTTAATGGGAAATATACAAATGAAATGTTGCAACCTGGCCAAACTTTAGATAGATATGGCAAAAATAATGGCACATTTTTTGGAGATGTAGGTACGCCTATTTCTCATAGGGCAATGGCACCAGATTCAGATTTTAGCTTGTATAATCAATATAAGGTGACCAAAGAATTACCAGTAAGAAAAGGAGAAATTGCACCTTGGTTTGATGAACCTGGAGGAGGAATACAATATATGCTTGATCCTGATTTTGTGAAGAAAATAAAGGAAATACAAAATGCTATGCAACCCCAAAAAGACTTTATTGATATATTGATAGAAATGGGATATCTTGATCGTTTATAGGAGGGATAAAATGAGTATTAATTTAGATGATGAATATTTAAAAAAATTAGAAAAATATGTAGGAAAAAAGTTAGATATTATAAAAGAAGAAAATGAAATAGAATTTTATGAAGATGTAGAAATACACTATATTTTAGAAGAAAAAGACAAAATATATTCTTTTTATATTGTTGAAAGAGGAAAGCGTTCTAAATTGGCTGAATATTTTTCAGAAAAAGAAATGAAACAAGAACTTGCACTGACTATAAAAGGATTGTTTGGAGAAAAAATAGACTATAGTAATTTAAAAAGATTTCGTAATATAAACAGTTTAGATGAAGGAAAAAAGTTAATGTCTATCTATGTAGAGTCAGAATATTACTCTATTATGAATCCAGAAATTATGAAAATTAATTTAGAAAATGCAAGAGAAGAATATAAATATAATATCTATTTTTTAAATGATAATAATGAAAAAAAATATATAGAAAAAGATATAGATATTTCTTTTGCTTTCTTTCGATTTTATAATGAGGCACGTAGTTTAAAAAGGCATTTTAAGATAATAAAAGAGTATGAAATGATATTTGATGATAGTATAGAAAATAAGAACTATATGATTTAATTATCCATAATATATGATGATTATTTTAAAGTTTTTACATTTAACAAATAAAGTTAGATATTGTAGTTATAAAACACTTACAATAAAAGAGCGATATTTTTAGTGAAACACTTTGCTTTTATGTGAAGTGTTTCGCATATGTTGCTCAGTAACAAAGTTTTATAGGGGAGTAATACTATTTCATATTACATTGTAAAACCAAACAATTTATAGTAAACCAATGAGATGATTTGTTATGAAAGAGGGAGGATATGGAATTTTTTGGTAAGTGAAATTGGGAATTGTGCAGAAGTAGATGCAATTAATCAAGCATTAAATGATGGAGCTAAATTAGAAAATATCTCTATTACTACAATACATACAATAGATAATAAGTTTGGAGAATTGAAACCTGCTTGCGAAAATTGTACATATACTTTTAAAAATAAGATATTTGAAAATTATTCTGGCTGGATAGAAGAAGAAAAATAATGATTGAAAAGTTTAAAAAAATTTCTGTTATAGGAAGAATAGCATATGGAATAATGTGTGCAGAAAAATATTTAATTGTAAAATATCCTAAAAAAAGTTGGGATATAGTATTTGAAAAATATTGGGAAGTAACAAATCTTCGTTATTGGGATGAATGGATGGATGAAGTAATGGAGTATATTCCTGAGTATTTATTTGAATTTGATAATTATGAAGATTCTAATTTTGAATACTTAAAAGAAGAAAAATATAATGAATTAAAAAATTTATATGAAAATATTTCTTCTGATTCTGACGTTAATACTATTTTAAAAATGGTATGGAGTTTAGCTAATAGTCATGCATATGCTTCTATCAATGGATATGGAAAAGAAAGTTTAGATAATTTAAATGCTATTATATTATTTTTAGAAAATAACAATATAAATTTACCAGATTTTACAAAAATTAATAATTTATTATTTTCGGAAAACAAAGGATGGGGAATTAGATTTGACGGAAAATATTTATCTAAAACATTAAAGTAATAAAGAATATTTATAATTTAATATATATAATTATACTAAAACAATAAGGGATTTTTTATTATGAAAATTTGTCAATATGAATTTATGGAAAGACTAAAGGAGAAAAATATTATGTCAATAAATCATAGTGAATCTAAAAAACAAAAATCTTATGATGAAGATTTTATGTCAATAAACTATAGCGAATGTAAAGAAGGTGTAGAAGATTTATATTTACAGCTTTATCAGGAATTAAATACTCCATTAAGGATGACAGGGTACATAATTGAAGGAGAATATGACTATGAAGGATATGACTTTTTGGATAAGTGCTGTATATTTATTAGCCTTGCAAAAATTGCAATGGATGATAATGTTGATATTTCCGAAATTCAAGGAGAATTAAAGGAAATATTTGAAAGTAATGTGATTGATGGACTTAAAGAAAAATTAGGCGATGACTTTGAAGTGTTTTATAATGATTATTTAAAAGTTCAGCAAGATTATAAAAAACTTTAAAAAATATTATTGTAAAAAAAATAGGGTAATTGCGAAACACTTTGCTTTTATGTGGGGTGTTTCGCAGATATTGCTCAGCATAATGAGGAGGTGATACTATTTCCTATTATATTGTAAAACCTGACAAAAGAATTACAAATGCAATCCATATCAATATGACAAAAGAGGAATTAGAGCAGGCAAATGAAGAAGTGATTGCGTGTGATTTAGGAGAAAAACATTTACAGGCAGATTATATTATGGTTCGCAAGTTGTTTTCTACATTTCATTTGTTTTCTGATGGGTTAAAAGAATTGTTGGAAACCTATGACGAAACGTTAGAGTTTTACCCCATATTTTTGTGTGATAATGAGCATATGCAGTCTGTTGTTTACTGGAAATGTGTTTGTACTGCATTGGATTGTATTGCAAAAGGAAACTATAAAAGTATAAATGATGTTGTATTTCAAAGTGACAAAATAGAAGAACGCTTTTTGTTTCGTGTTGATTTTGAGAAACAAGAATATTTTGTGTTTGACAGAGTATTGACAGAAAATATATTACGAAAAGAATATCTAGGTATTTCTTTTCAAAAAGTGGAGCATATGATATAGGGCGGTGAGAAAATGAGCATATTATTAAAAGATTTAGAAATAGAAATTCCTTTCAAAGTGCAAAAAATATTGTCTGCAAAAATAGTACAAAAATGCAATGAACACGCTGTCGCAACCATTGATGTAATGTTAGAAGATGGTCAAAAAGTAGAAGATATTTACAGCCTAAATGAAAAAACAAATGTTGTATTACTTCAAAAAGGGAACGACAAAAAACCAATATTGTTTTCAGGTGTGTTGATGGATTTACAAATCTCTATGATACAAGATATTTGTATTGTCAGTCTGACAGCGAAAAGCAACAGTATTTTGTTAGACATCAAAAAGAAAAGAAGAAGTTTTCAACATACAGAAAATAAATATCAATCCTTATTGGAACAAATTATCAAAACAGAGTATCAGGGGGATTTTATAGATACTGCTTCCAATGGTAAAACACAAGACAGAGTGATAATACAGTATGATGAAACAGATTGGGCATTTTTATTGCGACTTGCCTCTCAACTTCATACTATTGTGATACCTGATATATTCTCTGACAAGCCTAAATTATATATTGGTTTGCCTAATGGTGAAACATACAAAGAGCAGGCTCAGCATTACAGAATTATCAGAAAAACAGACAAATATATGATACAAAATCAAAATTTTGATGAAAAAAGTTTATTGGATTTTACCTATTTTAAAATTGAAACAGAGCACGATTATGAATTAGGGGATACCATATTATATAGAGATTTTTATTTTATTGTAATAGAAAAAGAAGTGATATTACAGCACGGAAAAATGATTTGCTATTATCAATTATGTAAAAAAGAAGGTGTTTTTACAAATACATTTTATAATGCTGCTTTTATGGGTTTGTCCATTGATGGGAAAGTGCTTGATGTAAAAAAAGATTGTTTGAAATTACATTTGTGCATTGATGAAACACAAGATGTAGCAAAATGTTACTGGTTTCCATATAATACGCTTTATACAACAGAAGGACAAACAGGATATTATAGTATGCCACAAGTGGGGGACAGTGTGAAATTATACAGTCCTAAAACAGATGAATCGCAGATGTATGTAAGACTTGTAAATAGAACAGATGGAAAACAAAATACAAAAACACAAGATATTTCTACAAAAAGATTTGGCAATATACATAAAAAAGAGATGGTATTATCCCCTACTACTATTGATTTTATTGCTTCAGAACAAAAATGTGCTGTCAATATGGATTACAGCAGCGGAATTACACTGACGGGAAGTGCTGGTATTCAAATAAACACAGCAAATTTAATGAGATTAGAAGCAAATAAAATTGTATTTCAGGCAACAGACAGAATTATGGCAACCACACCAAAAGCGAATGTAATTGTAGATGAAATTATGCACTTTAAAGCATAGGAAGTGATGATTGTTGAAAAGTTATGCGGAAGATATGGTAAAAATTATCAATCAAGAGAAAAAAAGGAAAGAACTGCAAAAAAATGATATTAATAGAGGATATGCAGAAATTTTTTATAATACAGTAAAGTTCGAAAGAAAAAAATTGTGTCATGGAGAATTTAGTATGATGTTGCCTGTTTTTTTTGATATGATGAAAAAACCGACTGTTGTATTAAAATATGGTGTAGAATATTGTCCGGATTTTGTATATACAAATGAGGAAATGGATATTAATATCACTTTTTCTTTTTTAGATGGTAAACAAATTGGAACAGATATTTTAAAAGTGCAGCAGGAATTGGAACAGGACATAAAAGAAATGGATAGCAATATTACAATAGAAAAAGAGATTTTCAACACAAAACAAGAACTACCTATCATACAATTTGTATTTCCATTGCAAATACAAAACGATACGATATTAGAAGTAATATTTTTATTTTTGATAAATTGTAACTGGGTGGTGGGAACATTTCATTGTCCTTTTACACAAAAAAGAGATTGGATAAATATTGTGAAACAAATGTTGCTATCCATACAATTAGAAAATTAGGAAGAGGATTATGAATAAAAAAGAGATGTATCAAAAATGGGAAAATGAAATATTGTTTCCTACATTGCAAAACACTGTTTTCATTATGCAAAGTGAAATACAACAAAATATAGAACAAATACAAAAAACAATTTGTACAGAAATAGAAAAACTTTTTTACAAAGCACAACAATGCGAACAAAAAATAAATTATATTACATTTCATATTATGAGGCAGGATATATTAGAAGGAATTTATCAATATCATTTGTTTTTATATGATGAATATTGGTATTTGAAAAAAGGAAAAGAAATTGGTGTTTTAGATAGTCAGGTCATTTATCACTATTATTATCAATTTTATAATGAAGTTTTATTGCAAAGTAATACTTATCGCTCTGTTTTTTCCATACCAGAACTGGAAATGTTCATAATGAAACAACTGAACATATTTCATTATTTTTTTGTAGAAATATTGCGATATGCTATGAATGAGTTAACAGAAAGTGACGCTTATTATAAACTAAAAAAAGCAGAACATTTAGAAATACAAAGCGGTGAGTATTTTGAACCTTGTGACAAATTGTATCAACAAGATACAGAAATAGATTATGGGAAATGGAAAAGACAATTTTTAAAACAAGAAGATAAAAATTTTTGTTTTGTTGATTTGAAAGGAATTGATTTAAAAGGTATTTCTGCAAATGATATGGATTTAAGATATGCAGATGTTAGACAAAGTGATTTGCAAGGTATTGATTTAAAGGGAAGCAATTTACAGGGAGTAAGATTTCAAAAATCAAATTTAAAACAGTCAAATTTAGAACAAACGATATTAAATTATGCTTGCTTTGATGGTGCAGATTTACAAGGAGCTTGTTTTGATGATGCAGTTACAGAATTAGATGATATACTTTTTATGTTAAAAATTTATTCTGCCTATTGTTATACTTCTTTTAAAGGCTGTTGCTTAAAAAATGCCAGTTTTAAAAATGCTGTATTAAACTATGCAGATTTTAGGAAGGCAAATATTGAAAATGTTGATTTTACAAATGCTGTATTGGAAAAATGTATTTTTTCTAAGAAGCAACTGAAACAAATTATTTTAACAGAACAACAGAAAAAACAAATTATTTTAAAATAAATATAGTATTGAAAAAATACGAAAGACAAAAGAGCCAATTAATATTACATATTTTTATGTAAATAAATTGACTCTTTTTTATTTGCTAAATAATAAATATTTTATTATAAATACTTATAAAATAATTTTAGTCAAATGTATGCTATTTATAAAAATACTCTTTTTTATTTTTTCAATTTGAAAAAAAAGCAAAAAGAACAAGTGAATTTTATATTTTACTTGTTCTTTTTTTTGCTCAAAAAACACTGTCGTTCTCCACCTATACAATTTTGAGTTCAAAAAAATTCAAAATTTGGAGGAGAAAAAAATGAGAAAAGTTGAAATCAAAGACAGTGATGGAAAAATGGTTTCTGTTGAAGTATCAGAAGAAGTGTATGCTGTTTTGCAGGAAGAAAACAAGGAACAAGAACATCGAAGATATGAGAGAAGAAAACATATTGATGATAGAGAACTGAATGATTACATAGTACATCAAAAAAGAGTTGCTGAAAATTTGGAGGACTACTGCATCAATAGAGAACAGCTAAAAGAAATCCAAAAAATTGTAAGCACTTGCACAAAAACACAGCAGAGAAGATTTTATTTGAATCGTATTTGTGGTTACAGCTATATGGAAATTGCAAGAATGGAAAAATGTGGTCTTAATCGTATCAAAAAATCTGTTATTGCTGTAGAAGAAAAAATTAAAAATTTTTTCTAAAATAGGGGGCAGAAAAGGGCTAGAAGTTACCTATATAATAAGAAGGTTTTTCGTGATACCTTTTTACTGCACCTTGACAAATTCATATCAGTATACAAACGATTTTTAATATTATGAAGAATTGCCATGATAATATAAAAAATATTGGAGCGATTCCATAAGTTTTAGAAAGTCACTGTTGTGTACCTCGCATGGAAAA
>CAJUJJ010000056.1:4861-9064 GCA_910586765.1 uncultured Clostridia bacterium | reverse complement strand
TGTTTCAAAACATTATTGCGGTGGTACAAAATAGGAAAAGAAAACAGTAATTTAAGATATTGGTATCCATACAAAAAAAGGGCAGTCTGTAAAAAAACAGATTGTCCTTTTTTATATAACCTTTTATTGATTTTTATTTATAATTTTATGCTGAAGCATATGAAATAACACATCTTCAGCACAAACGGATGTATTTTTATTTCCAAATGAGGAAATAAAAAATGTAATATTTTTGATTTTATGAGGATATGGTTTTGCAAGTGGTATAAATTTTGTATTGAATGACATAAAAAAACTCCTTTTGTCTAAAAGTCAACTATACTTTAATATAATCAATTTACTACAAAAGGAATAATTTTACATTGAGTATAAATTTACTGTAATTTGACTAATTTATTATTTTATATATATCATCACATTAAAAAAGGAGAACACTAAAAAATCGGTGTTCTCCTTTTCGATTTTAAAAAGCTGATTAGAATTGTCCCATCTCACAAAATCTCATTATCATTGCTGCGACTTCTGCACGAGTTGCTTTTTCTTTTGGGTCAAGTATATTATTTCCTTTTCCAGAAATAATCCCTTTTTCTGTTGCCCAACAAAGTGCTGACTTTGCATAATTGCTTACTTCGTTAGCATCTGAAAATTGGTATAGATTTCCAGTTGTTGTTGGATAACCTGCATAGCGGTATAGCATAGCAGCAAGTTGTTCTCTCGTAATATCTGCTTGTGGATTTGTTCCATCAGATATTTGTTTTTGTTTTGCCCAATTCATGCCTTTTTCATACCATGTAGTACCACCAGTAACATCTTGACCATTCATACGGGCTAATACTGTCATAAGCATTGCACGAGTCATGGTATTATTAGGAGCAAATTTAGTTGCACTCATACCAGAAAATAGATTGTGTTCTACAACATAATTTACTGCTTCATAGTACCAAACACCTGGTAAAACATCTTCAAATTTGTTAGAGTTGTTAGAAGGTGTTGAGGTTGTAATGATTTCAGAAATTGGGTCAAATCGTACTACAACAGTATCTTCACTCTTTAGATTGGTTAGCTTACCATCTGATGGTATGGTTACACTCTGTCCATTTACTGAGATGGCAAAAACTTTGTAACCGTCATCTGGAGTAATAATTGCTGTACCATCATTGTTTGCAACAACAGTTCCACCTGCAGTACAAGAAACTTTTGCTTTCTGATTGCTTGTTGTGGATTTAGAGGAAGAACTACGATGGCTACTACTTCCGCCACCTCCTCCACTAGAACCAGAGCTGCTAAAATTGTTCTTTGTCCATTGAGCATACACTGTAGTATCTTGTGCAAATACAGTTTCTACTGTAATTTTTTCTCCATCGTATCTATCACTAAACCAACCATCAAAAGTATAGCCTGTTCTAGTAGGGGTAGGTAAACTTGTTATTTTACCATCTTTATCCGTTGTGAAAGTTTTTAGAGATTCGTCATCAATCATTCCGCCATTACCAGAGAATGTAATCATAAATTGTTGTTCTGGTTTATCTGGTGTAGTTGGTATATTAGGTTTGTTAGGTGTGCTTGGTGTAACTGGTTTGTTAGAGTCATCTGGCTTATTAGAATCATCTTCATTAGATGGAAAAAGACTATCTTTATCAGGTAACATATCTTTTCCCATATTTGACATTAAGCGATACTCCTCTACCAGTGGAGTAACTTCTTCGGAAATATTTTGTGTATATTCATTATTCACTGTTAATGGAATATCATAGAAGTTTACAGTTCTTATTAGGTTATCCAATCCCCAAAACTCTGTTATTTCTACATTCATTGTTCCATCTGCTGTAGCAACATATTTCACAGTATAGTTATCTTCTAAACCATCAATATATTTTACATCACCATCAACCGATAATTGAAAATCTCTACTACTTGCTGTTATTTTATTGTCTTCAATTGCACCACATAAATCTCCACTTTCGTCGTAGATATATACATTGGTAGGACACATATTTTTTATCTTTTTTGAGGTAGGGTAGGTCATTACTTTCCATACAATATCAGAATAAGAAGTATCAGCCTTTTTCAAAATATCTGTAACAGTTTGTCCAAAAATTAAGTTACCTACTTCATTTGCTGTATTACCCCAAACACTGTTGTATTGATTTTTTATCACGCCTTCCGCCAAGCCATAAGCAGCTTTTGCAAATGCCTTTACATCTGCAAAATTAACCATACCTAGAGTTCCTGAATGAGAGAAGGAAACAGGAAGACGCTTTTCACTGCTAATTACTTCATACGAAACAGTAGCATTACATGCAAATTTTGAACCTGTAAGAGAAAAATTACTTACATTGCAAATGACTTTCAGGACTACTGTTCCATATTTTGGAGTATTAAAAATATACTGTAATGGGAAATCATAACTATCTACAGATATATCTTCTTTATAGCCAAGTAGTTTACTTAATACTTCTTTCGTCACTTTTTCAGAAAAAACTTCTTCTGGTGCATTACTCATTACAACTTCTGTCAAGAGTTGCTTTTTAAAAGCCTCTAGTTCTTTTCCTTTAAGACCTAAAACGCTCATAACATCAGGTGCAAGATATATTTTATCCTTTGTATTCAGCTTCAATAGTTCTTTACCAGCTTTTTCTGCAAATTTAGAATCATCAGCTTTTGCAACAACCTTAAAGACACCTTCGGCAGTTTTTTCACCTATATTTGTATTTGCTTTAATTGTAACAGTATATTCGGCTTCAGAGCTAGTTAAATCATAGAATGTATCAGCTCGCATATATCCTGAAAATTCTCTTGTTTCTGTAATTGGTATTGTTTCAGGATTTTTTATATTAATAGAGCCACCATTGAACCAACCAAGATTAAAGCCATTTGGTGGATTGATATTAATATTTGTTACAGTTAAATCAAAGTTCTTAATTGGCTGCCCACTAACTGCACGACTTGTATTCTTTATTTTAACTTTAACTGGTATCTCAAAACTAGATTTACTTTCATATTTAGTATCTCCAGCAAAACGTAATTTTCCGTTGTTGTACTCAATATTTCGACTGTCTAAAACAACCTGTACATCACAAGTTATTTTAGATGGAACACTTGGATTGTCTGGGTTAGGATTGTTAGGTCCATCTGGTCCAGTGCTGTTGTAGTGGATAGTAGCATTATCCAACCCAGAATTATTGCTTCCATTTGATATATATCTCCACTGTTCTTTACTGCCACAATAATATACATCTTTTAAATTACTACAATTATCAAACACATAACTAGCAATATAATTAATACTATTTGGTATTGTGATTTCTCTTAAACTACTACAGTTTCTAAAAGCACTATCTTTGATAATGGTAACTCCATTTGGTATTACTATTTCATATAAACTACTACAATTTTCAAAAATAGATTCCTCAATACTTGTAACACTATTTGGTATTGTGATTTCTCTTAAACTGCTGCAACCCCTAAATGCAGAATTGTCAATATTAGTAATGCTGTTTGGTATTGTGATTTCTGCTAAATTGCTACAACCTTCAAATGCGGACCGACCAATATTAGAAACACCATCAAGTATGATTACTTCTACTAAACTATTACAATTTTTAAAAACATCATCCTTAATATTAGTTGAAATTATAATTTTCATCAAATTGCTACAACCCTCAAATGCAGAGCTACCAATATTAGTAACGCTGTTTGGTATTGTAATTTCTGCTAAATTACTACAACCTTCAAATGCAAAATCACCAATACTCGTAACGCTGCTTGGTATTGTAATTTTTGTCAAATTACTACAACCCTGAAACGTAGAACCACCAATACTCAAGGCACCATTAAGAATGATTACTTCCATTAAATTGCTGCAATTCTCGAAAGTGCTATTATCAATGCTGGTTGGTATTGAGATTTTCATTAAATTACTACAGTCTTTAAATACAGATTTACCAATACTTGTAACACTGTTTGGTATCATAATCTCTGTTAGGCTACTACAATTTTCAAAAGCATTGTCACCAATGTTTGTAACGCTATTTGGTATTATAATCTCTGTTAGACTGCTACAATCACTAAAAACACCATCACCGATACTTGTGATGTTATCTGATAAAATTACTTTTGTTAAACTACTGCAACTAGAAAAAGCACTATCACCAATATTTGTAACATTATTTGGAATTGTTATTTCTCTTAAACTACTGCAAT
>CAJUJJ010000056.1:0-4761 GCA_910586765.1 uncultured Clostridia bacterium | reverse complement strand
TCACCAATATTTGTAACATTATTTGGAATTGTTATTTCTCTTAAACTACTGCAATGAGCAAAAGCACTATCTTCAATACTTATAACACTATTCGGTATTGCTATTTCTGCTAGGTTATTACAACCATAAAAAGCACCATCACCAATGTTTGTAACGCTATTTGGTATTATAATCTCTGTTAAACTGCTACAATCACTAAAAACACCATCACCGATACTTGTGATGTTATCTGATAAAATTACTTTTGTTAAACTACTGCAACTAGAAAAAGCACTATCACCAATATTTGTAACATTATTTGGAATTGTTATTTCTCTTAAACTACTGCAATCACTAAATGCACTACCGCCAATAGTTGTAATGCTATCTGGAAGCGTTATCGTTGTTAAGTTATTACAGCCAGAAAAAGCAAGAAACCCAATACTTGTAATATTATTTGATAAGGCTACTTTTGTTAAACTGCTACAGCCTTCAAAAGTCCAACCACTAATACTTGTAATACTATTTGGTATAGTTATCTCTGTTAGACTAACACAATCTTGAAATGCAGAATCACCAATATTTATAAGGTTATCTGGCAATCTAATTCCTGTTAAACTGCTACAGCCTTCAAAAGCTTCTTCAGGAATAGTGGTTATACTATCAGGCAAGACTACTTCTTCTAAATTGACACAATCTTTAATAATATTGTAATCAATATTAATTATGCCTTCATTTATAATAATTGTCTTAACATTTTCCAACTGAAGACCTCCAAGATCATCCCTAGATAAAACAACATTTTTTCCTGATATTGTAAGAACACCATTTTCATCTAAATTCCAAGTTATTTCCTCTTTATCTTCATCAGGATTATCTGGATCTGTATCTTTACTATTGTAGTGAATTGTAGCATTTGTTAAAAAATCATTATCTTCTCCAATAAAAATGTCTTCCCATTGATTTTCATCTCCAGCATAGTAAACATCTTTTATAGCACTACAACCACCAAATACACCTTCTGCAATGTTAATAACACTTTCTGTCATGGTTACTTTTTCTAAATTGTTACAGCTATAGAAAGCACTGTCTCCAATTTTAGTAACACCTTCTGGTATTGTAATTTCTGGTAAATTAACACAAGCTCCAAATGCACTTTCTCTAATTTCTGTAAGACTGTTCGGTAAAGTTACTTGTGTTAAATTCATGCAGCTATAAAATGCAGAAGCACCAACAGTTGTAACACCATCTTCTATGATAACTTTTTTTACGTCATTTGCATTCCAAGGAACATCATCTAAACTAGTGTAATCATACATAGCTCCTGTTCCTGATATTGTTAGAGTAGCATCTTCCAATATCCATGTTAGATGTTTACCGCAAGTGCCTCTTGTTCCTTTATCATCTCCACCAGTATTGTCACCACCAGCTGAAGGTTCCATTTTTATAGTACGCCCCAAAGGAATAGGAATTGAAGCAAATAATTCATTTTTGAAGTTTTTGGTTTGATAGCCTTGACAACTAAGTATTATGTCATAATAACCTTTTTTAAGTTTATTAATGGACGCTATTCCATTTTCATCTGTTTTTATACTAGTTATTAATTCTCCTTTAGAGTAAAGAGCAACTGTTGCCCCCTTTATTGGATTTTCTGTGACTGCATCTATTATTGTCCAAGTATCATAGCCTATTTCCTGCATATAAATTACATCAATGATATAACCTTCACTATTTTCAGAAATCGTAGCATCTTGATATTTGGTAAAAAAGATACTACAACTTAATTCTAAAGTATAGTCATCAGCAGAAACACCTGTAAATTTAAAGACACCATCTTTATCTGTTTTGCATTGAGCAAGTGGATTGTCTAAATTTCCTTTAGCATATAATGTAACAGTAACTATATCGCTTAGTGGCTCTTCGCTTTCCAAATCATACACTGTTCCTGTAATAAAAGTCACACCATCTGCTATTGTTGTTGGAACTCCAATAGTATCTTTTGTTCCTTCATTGACAACATCTTCATTAGAAATTATATTTTGTATATTAGTATTTTTCTTGTTAGAGGATACCTCTGTTTCATCAACTTGTTTTTGTCGTTTTTGTGGTTCAGCTTCTGTAAACTCAATTTGTTTTTGTCGCTTTTGTGATGTAGCTTCTGTAAACTCAACTTGTTTTTGTTGCTTTTGTGGTGTAGCTTCTGTGTACTCAAGTTCCTTTGCTAATGTTGGTGGGCACAGAGATGTTACCATACATAGAGTTAACAATAAACTTAAAACCTTCCTTGTCTTTTTCATTTTACGCCCCCTCGTCTTTTCTTGAGGCAGTAGGCAGGAAGCTGGATAACAATGGCTATTGCTTCTGCCCATCTGCCAATGTTTTCCGATATTATTTGATTTGTTTAGATGCTCACCTCCATACTTAAAAATCTTTAGAGATAAACTATATTGTAATTTGTTTCGTTGATAGTAGGATGACAATTATAAATTTTCGTAGAATATCTTATTCTACGAAAAAACAGCGATAAGGCTTGAATTTATCAAGGAAACTTATTAGAACTGACTAGAATTTTGACGGCGAATAGCTCAGAAAGTTTTTCCATATTCTTTTGTTTTAACTCCATAGTCGGGTGGATATAACGGTTCATTGTGATATTAACATTCGCATGACCAAGAATTTCACTCAAACTTTTCACATCAAAACCTACTTCAATACAACAAGTAGCGAAGGTATGGCGTAACACATGATAGTTAACTTGTCTTATATTACTCTCTTTTAGTACTTTTTTAAAGTGATTTTGCATTGTTCTTGGTTCAACAAATTTATCTTCAGAGCCAGTTAGAACATATCCATACAATCCCTTAAAATGAGATTCTATTATTTCGATGATGTTAGATGGTAGCGGAATGGTTCGTATAGAACATTTACTTTTCGGAACAGAATGAATGATTTTTGTTTTATGATAAAGGTCATCTGGTGTCTGTATTCGTTGAAGTGTGTTATGAACAGATAAAGTTTTTTCTTCTAAAGAAATATCATTCCACTGAAGGGCACAAATTTCGCCAAGTCGTAACCCAGTATAAAGACAAAGTAGAATACCAAAATTTCGATAAGATAAATTATTACATAAATATTGACAGAGTTTTTCCTGTTCTAAACGACTTAAAATAGTTAATTCTTTTATTGGTTGCTTCACTGTTATGCCATTTAGATTACAAGGAGAATGATAACCACATTTTTCAGCATAGCAAAAAATATTCCTAATAATTGTTAAAATCGTCAAAACAGTGTTAGGAGATAGCATAGTATGTTTTTGTCCACTAGATTCTAACAAATGATTGCAGAACTTTTGTAAACTGTTATGTGTTAAAACATGAAACAATGTATCTTTGTATGTGGGATAAATATAAGTATGTAATAGATTTCTATATTTGTTATAGGTTGATTCTTTATGATGTTGTTTTACTACATCTAACCAGTTATTTGCAATTTCAGAAAATAATATTTGTTCGTTGTTTCCATTTGGAACGTCAACGATACTTGCAACTTTGTTTTTTACTTCATAATAAGATTTTGCATACACATAACCGTATATTGCTTTTCCATTCGGACTACGTTCTTTGATGTAACGAGCTTCCCATCGTCCATCTTTTCTTTTATAAATGTTTTCACCTTTTCGAGGCATATAGAAAAACTCCTTTCTTGATTCTATTTTTGACTAGAATTTTGACGGCGAATAGAAATTATTGTCCATTCTAATGCAATAAAAATTCATTATTCAACAAAAAATTATAGTATCTTTCCTCTAATACATTGACAACACTATTTGGAAATAGTAGAATAAACGTATTGATAATAGGCTTTTGTTACATTTTTTGACAAAATATACTTTCGTAGAATAAGATATTCTACGAAAATTTTGTAACAGGTTAAATCACTTGAAATCAAAAAAGAGAACACTAAAATTTGGTGTTCTCCTTTTTGATTTTAAAAAACAAATGTTATTTAGACTTTTTAGATAGTGATTTCATATTAAAGTATTTTATTACTTAATCTATTTTACTTTTGCTTATATTATTTCATTTTTCTTTAAATTTATTTTTCTCATGATTTCATCATGCAAAAAAATAAATAAATAAAATTTTAACTCCTAAAAATATTTGAAATTTGAATCAAATATTGTAGCAACAAAATCATTTTATAAGGCTGAATGAAAATGAAATAAGAAGATATTTTTTGTATAAACAATTTTATATTTTATTAAAATATTTTTAAAAATTTTTTATTGATATATTATTACTGTGCCATTATTGTTTTAATTTTTTTCTTGTTAATTAAAAACAAAAACGTGCCACGTTTCTGTTTTTGAGTTTTATAGTAAAGAAACAAATTTTTTGTAAGTTTTTGAGATAGAACAAATTTTTTATATCAGATTTTTCAGTAAAAATGATTTTATTTTTAATAGTAAAACTTATATATAGTACAATAAAAATGACATTCCAAAAAAAGAAAAAGCCACGCCAAAGGCGTTTTGCAAATTTCAAAAAAATTTGCATTTGGGGTTTGGGGGAACACCAACAAGCGAGGAAAGGGATATCCCTTTCCCCTGCTTGCAATCGGTGTAGAACTATGAGTGTATACAGATTTTTAGGTGTGCTAATTATTTCCAATTCATTTTATGAGCTTGAAAAAATAATCTAAAAATTTTTGCTATATTTCTGAAAATATATTTTAAAATGATAAAAAAATTGAATGTCTATATCATTTTTTTGAAACAAAATT
>CAJUJJ010000055.1 GCA_910586765.1 uncultured Clostridia bacterium | reverse complement strand
GGTATTGTTTTTCTTTGATACAATCCATTTTTAACAGTTGCCTCAAAACGATATGTTTCAGGATTGCTGTTTTCAAAAGAAGCAAGCATTGCATTTCCAGCATTTCCCATAGTAATTTTTTGTTTTTCGCCTGTTTTGGTATCTGTTACAGTGAGTTCTCCTGTCATATTTTCATACAACTTTTTATCCGTTATAACTTCCCCTGTATCTGTTTGATATAACTTCACTGTGATAGGCAAATGTAAAAGTGCATTGTTTTGTATCTGTTCTATTTTAGGTAGTACAGTAATGTGATGTATTGTTTGTACTGTGATATTGTCGTTTTGAGGTATATCAAACTGTATATTTATAACATCTTGAGAAGGCTCATTCACTTTTATCACAACATAGTTTTCAGAGTATGTAATACTGCTATTTTTGCAGTCTGTTGTAATGTCTTTGATACCATGCTGTGTATGTATGATAATGTCAGAGCAATCAGCAAAACCATTTATCATATTGATTTGTTTTTGATAGTTACCACTGCCTGTAAAACGGTCTATAGTGTTTACATTTCCTCCAATAGCATCACAATATATATTTTGAAATAATTCGGATAGTTGGCTTGATTGCTGTAATGTATAGCTTTTTCCTCCTGTTTGCTCTGCTATTTTTTGCAAATAAGAAGTATCTAAATTTCCCGTTCTGCTCAAACCGATTGTAAAAATATTTGTATTTGTTTGTTTTGCTTTTGTATGAGCATAACTTTCATCATTATAGGATTGCTGCATTGTTCTGCCTGTTTTGCTTGCTTTTAAATCCGTTTCACCATCTGAAAAAAGTATGATAACGTTTTGCTGTTGTTCTCCTTCTGGTAATAAATCCACAGCCTCTTTTAATGCTAAACCAATGTCAGTATTGCCTTTTCTTATCATACTTTGCACTTTTTGCTGTATATTTTCTACAGTTGTCTTATCAGAAACAGAACCTAAAGGTACACTCTGTAATATGGTATCATCGTAAAGCACAAGCCCCACATTGGTATTTGAAAATGCACTATCTGTAAACAGTTTTATCAATTCCCCTGATAAATTTTGTTTATCATTAAAATTCATAGAATTACTACAATCTACAACAAATACAATATTGATATTTTTTTGTTGCAATTCGTTTGCATAAACTGGCATACAAAAAATGCTCATACATAACATAAAAAATAAAATGATTTTGTTTTTTATCATGACTATCCTCCTTTTTATAAAGCAGTTAATCCATTATAATTTTAGAAAATCCCGTTCTTTTTTTATTTACCATTTTGCTGTTTTTTCTGATTTCTTCTAATATTTTTACAAGCTGTTTGTGTATTTCTGCATTAGATAGTTCTTTAGGTAATTCTCCCATTTTGTAAGCAATGTATTGTTGTATCACAGCACGTTCTACTTTTTGGCTGTTTAAACATAGCATACAAAATGTAATATCCACACCATCTTTTAATTGATAAGAAAATGCCTCTTTTGCAAAATATTGCAATATTGTTTTGTTTAATGTGTGTTGATGTTGTCCTGCATATTTCACATGAACAATATTGATTGTGTTATATTCTGTTGTAAAATCATATAAATCTTGATATTCGCTCCTCAAATAAGCACCTTTTTTTAAGCGAAAACGCCCCAATTCTATTTGGTTAGGCAATAAATTCATATCATCATCTATATTGATTTGAATTTCATTTATTTTATAATCTTTTTCCTGTATTTCATCACAAAAACATAGTTTCAACATAACATCTCTTTCTGTTTCCTGATAAGTTATAGTAATGGGTTCAGACATCACATACACCACACCATGATATTTTATAATGCCCTTTGATATGGTAATGATTTCTTTATTGACAGTAGGTGTAAAACCACAAACAATGCCATCTGACATATCTTCACAAAAAATGTCAAGTACATCTCTAGGAAAATCTCTCAAATTTTCAAGCATACTAATTTTCAATATTCTATCTTTTTTAAAATACGGGTATCTAATTTCCTGCAATATACTCCCTCCTAAGACATTGATGCCTTGTAAATAACGAAACAATTCCGAACGCAAAAAGTAAAGTTTTTTGTCAAACTTTTTTTCAAAAAAGTTTGCAGGTGTGGACAGCGTCCACAAAATAATATTGTTCTGTTAAAACTTTGAGGGCGTGGCACGCAAACTCTTACTAACTTTTAAAGGAAAACTTCGTTTTCCTAATTGTTAACAGAATTATTTACTTCGTTCCATCAAAAAAACTACCTTCCCACTCATCACTTTCAAATGGGAAATATCTTTTTTCACCCATCAAAAGCTGTCCGTCTTTTCTTGCAATAGGCAATGCACAAAATCCCCATTTGTCACCATACGAAAATGTAAACAACTTCATTTCATCATCTACTATATTATCAATATCATCTTGCAATATTTTGCCTGCATATTCTTCACTTGTCTGCTCGTAAGTGGTTTGCTGTAATTCTTCTGGCAGTATTGTCAACTGATAAGTATGCAATATTACGCCCTCTTGATTTTTCAATATCAAATCTATTTTTTCCGTACCAATATTTTTAGACACAAAACCATATGCTTTTGTGATTTTTTCAAAACTAGACATCATAATCACTTCAGTGTCATTATATGTAAATGTTGTGAGTTGATAAGGTGTAATTGGCACTTCATCCGTCAATATGGGAGCAATTAAACCAATTTTTTTGGCATTTTCATATTGTATCGCACCTTCCACACAACTTAACTTGTAATGTTGTGCTGTTTTTTTTCCTCCAGAAGTTTCAATGATTTTACCAGGCATATATTCCTTCATAGCCTCTCGAAATAAATCAATACTGCTTGTTTGTCCTGACAATTTAATAAAACTGTAGTCTTGTAATAAATCTTGTTCATATAAAGGCTCTATAAACTTTTTAACAATACCATAAATATCTCCTTTTATTAAAAAATCAATTTCCTGTTTATTTATGACAATTTCAGGTAAATCTGTGATTAACTGCATCGTATTGTTTTTTAATATGACATTTAGTTTCCAAGTCTGTTCCGCTATGATTTTAGTATCATTTTCATTTTTTTTGATACCTTGTTTATGAAAAACCGTTCTTGTAATGTTTGTATTTTTATAAAAATCTAATTTAATATTTTCTGCTAAATTCCATAAAAAATAAAAATTACTTCTCACTTTGTTATAACTTTCTGTATCTTTTTGTTTGTATTTTAAAAACTGTGTTGGTATGATGTTTTCACAATCGTTGTATTGTTTTTCTAATTGTTCATACAATGCATTTTTTCCAAATTCATCTATATATTTGTAAATTTCCGTACTGCTTGTATGAAGCAACTCTCCAATAAAAGGCACTTTTTGTTTTTGATAATATGCCGAAAATAATATTTTTAAATATTGCATAATGCGATAAGTAATATTGTTTCCTCCAAAATGAATATCACCATTGGCATATACGGTTTTTAAATCTAATTGATAAGTGATTTTATTGTCCTCTATGTCATAAATACAACTTATTAAATCTGTTGTGCCTCCTCCACAGTCAATCACAAGCGCCTTATACTGTTCTCTTTCTTCAAAATTTTTATTTTTAATCTGATTTGAAATGCTGTTATACAATACCGCAATGCCTTCATCTAGTGCAGTAATAGTTGACACAGTATAATCTTCTCCAAGTATTTCAGTATACATATCTAAAAACTGTTGTTTTTGTCGTATAGGACTTGTGATATGTAATTTTTTATATTTGCATTTGTGTCTTTGTTCTGCTGC
Organism: uncultured Clostridia bacterium; assembly: GCA_910586765.1. Taxonomy (GTDB): domain Bacteria; phylum Bacillota; class Clostridia; order Lachnospirales; family Anaerotignaceae; genus Coprocola. The sequence continues at coordinate 5,596 of CAJUJJ010000055.1, read as the reverse complement.
TTTAATAATGTAGTAAAAATATTGTTTCAATATTTCTTTTCGGGAAACAAAAGCAATATTTCCTTTTTCGTCATACACTTCTTCTATTTTTTCATAATTGTTTACCCATTTTTTTATTTCATAAAATACACTTGCTTTTCCGCTAAAACTATTTTTTGATGTCGTATAAACTGCATCATAGCCATAACGATAAGTAATATTTTCTTCATCTGAACAGTCTTTCACACTAATAACAGTAGGAAATGTTTCTGCAAATATTTTTTCGTCACTTTCATTTACTGTTTCAAATTTAATTTTGTCTATGCTGCCAAACTGTATGCCTCTTTTTAGTAATTCTTTTTGTGTATGCTCTGGATATTGTCGCTCGTCCATGTAAGCACCTAATGCCGTATTGCTTGTACCAAAATCTATTACGAGTGTTGTACTGATTTCTTTGGTACGACTAATCAAAAGTTCTGCTATTGTTTTGGTATAGCAGTTATATTGTATAGGCTGCAATTTTGCCAAACCATAATAATAACAATAAAACGCCCTTGATGTTGTCTCATCTAAAAAACCTAAACTGTAGTTTTTATAAATTGCCTCCTGCAAATCGGACTTCATCATTCTATAATTGTTTATCAAAAAGTTCTGTCCGTTTTGTTGTATCATATTCCATATACCACATACATTTTTTTGCTCATCTAACAAAAGCACATTTCCACCATATTTTTTATCTGTCACAACAATGTACTGGTCATCTGCTGTAATATCGTTATCCAAATATGCTGCAATACGTGCTGTAATACTGAACTGTTTTTCAGAACTGATACAATTCAAATGTTTTTTTAATTTATTTAACACTTCTTTGTTCCAGTCTTCAGAATAAAAATCAATATATTCAAACTGCTGCTGTCCTCTATATTTGAGTATGGTGTCAATGATATATTTTCTGTCTAGTTTGTACGCAACACCAATCACAATCTTTTCTATTTTGCAAATATCTCTTAACTGGAGTGTTGTCAGTCGTTCTAGTTCTTCACGACTGTATAAAGCGTGTGTTGGCTTTTCTCCTTTGTGTAGTTGATAGGTATATTTCATGCTCTCTCCTCCAGTTTATTTGTATTTAATGTTGTAAAATTCCGTTCGCAATAGGAAAACGAAGTTTTCCTTTAAAAGTTTTGTCCAACTTTTTCAAAAGTTGGTAGGAGTTTGAGGGTGCAGAATGTCCAGTGGACATTCGTTTTGCACCGACCGAAGCGAAGCGTAGACCAAAGCCCTCAAGGTTTTAACAAAACAATATTATTTTGTGGACGCTGTCCACACCTGCAAACTTTTTTGAAAAAAAGTTTGACAAAAAACTTTACTTTTTGCATACAGAATTGTTTCGTTATATTACACTTTAATAATTCATAATATGTTCTATTTTCATCAAATCATCTACACCAATTACACCAAAAATATTTTCCCAATACACTTCCACAGTACATTTAAAAGGCAAAAATAAATATTTTATAACTTCCAGTTTTTGCTCTTTTTCCTCTGTTTGCTTTGTTCTCAAATAAAATATAATTTCGTCTTTTTCTTCTGCATTTGAAAAAATATAGGTACTTGTAAATATTCTCCTTACGGTATCCCTCAGCAAATAAATCCCTTCTCCTGTTTCATACAAACGCAATAGATTATTGGCAAGCGTTTTTTTCTCATCTGGTGTAAACACATTTATTTTCTGTTTAACATACTCCCCAAAATATCCCTTTTCCAAATCTCTTATGATAAAATGAATATAATACTCTCTTTTATTCATACCCATAAGTACATCAATATCTTTTAAATGATGTATCGCTAAATCGTGACAAACTTCTATTGTTTCCTGATTTTCATTGAGATTAGGCTCAAATAATTGTTTAAATATGTCAAAATATCTGTAATAGGGATTTATTTCTACACGTTTGAGTATGTCTTTTTCATTCATACACTCCATGCTCAACTCCATATAAGCAGAAAAAGGTTGTCCTATAGTATAAAAAATATCACTTTCGTCAATCCCTTTTTGTATTGCTTTTATGGCAAGTTCCCAAATATAATTCATACTATCTCTCCTATGCAGTGATATTCTGGAAACAATATTTGTATTTCTGAAACAATAAAACTCATTTTATCCAATATCAAATAATCCTCTTTATTACTTGCTTCAAATTTTACAAGCATAACTTTTTTAAATCTGTCTACACGAATATTTTCATCAATAAAATGATTACAGTCTGATGTTTGTTGTATTTTGTTGTAGTGTTCCAATATTTCTACATCTATAAATGTCAAATCTTTTGCTGTTTCGTAACATTGCATAAGCCTTGCAATTTCTCCTTTTGTACGAATGACAAGCGATTTCACACTAGCAAATCTTCCTGCAAATCCCAATTCTCTTTTATTAGAAAGCACTTCATACATAAATTTTTGTCTTTCTTTTAAATTGCTGCTGTTTTCAATTTTGACTAATGCCCAATTATTTTGTTTTTCATAATGTGAAACAATTACAACATTATTTTTATATCGTTTTAAATATTCAAAATCAGTATTCCCCAAATCTGCCATATAACCGTTTTCTGTGCCTTCTTCTTCTATGGATACAATATGTTCAAAATTAATTCTATCTTTTGCGGGCATAGGAAAAGACTTGTCTGATAATGTAATATGTTTGATATTCCAAACAGGAATATGATTGATTACTTTGTATTTTTCGTACTCCTCTAAATTAACAGCAATTTCTGTAATAGTTTCTCCATTTCCAAATACAATATCTGTATGTAGTACCATATCAGCAAATCTATAGGCATAAGGGCAATTTATAGTGTTCCACTGACTACCATTTACTTGAAAAATGTGATATATTTTTTCTATTTCTTCCATATATCTTGTATTCTGTTTTAATGCTACATTGACTTCATATTTGTTTTTATCTGTCTGTATCAACGCCTTATATTCTCTATTACTTTTTAATATTTCCTGAAATGTCAAAGCATCACACTTTAAAAATATGCTGGTCAATACAATGCTTTCTCCTGCATTGAGCTTTTCAGTGATTTCAGACAGGTCAAACAATTCTTCTATTTCTTCCTCTAATATAGGGTGAAAAAATTCGCTGATAGGGTCAACATCTTTTTTATCTAATATGGTAGTATAAATATAAAATTTTTCTAATGGGTCATCAATTTCGTTATAAATTCGCTTTTCTAATTTATCGTACATATCCATGTTATAATCCACAATATGTGTATATACATCTTCTAATACTTTGCGAAACATTCGCCTTTCGTCTAAATTTGAAATGTGTTTCAGACGTTGTTGTATCAACTCTTTCATTTTTTCACCACCCTATTAAAAACTGAAATATTACAGCGAAACGTAGTTTCGCATAAAAGTTTTTTGTCAAACTTTTTTTCAAAAAAGTTTGCAGGTGCAGGACAGCGTCCTGCAAATAAAAATATTGTTCTGTTAAAGCATTGAGGGTTTTACCCTCAAACTCCCACTCGCTTTCCCCTAAAAGCGAGGCAAAAACTTTATTGCAAAAACTATCGTTTTTGCTCTGTTTATCAGTATTATTGTGGTATGCCTTGTTCCTCTCTTGCTTTTCGTATTTCTTCCTGCAACTGTTGCACCACTTTTATTTTTTCTTGCACTTCAGCCACTTTATCCATATCATTAATACCCTGATATAACGCCTGTGACTGCAAATAAAACTCTTTTGCTTTATCATATTGTTGTAATTTTAAAGCCTCGTCACCTCTTACCTCAATCACACCAATATTCATTTTTTGCTCTGCAATATCATTTTCTTTTTGTTTTACTTGTGCCACTGATATTTTTTCTATTATCTCAGCCATTTTATCTGTATTTTTCACTTGACTGTAAATATCTTTTGCTTTTTTATATTCTTCTATTGCCTCCACAAATTTATTTTCCAATAAAAAGTTATCGCCATTTAATACATAAGCGTCGCCCTCTGCTGTTTTAACATCATTTTGCTGTTGTTTTGCTGTAGCATCTGCATCAATTATTTTTTTCTGCACTAATGACGCTTTTTCTATTACACCAGCATCTTTATACATTTGCATAGCTTGTTGATAATACTGTTTTGCAGTTTCTGTATTACCTTCCGCAAGTAAAGCGTCAGCCTCCAACTCTATTGCTGCTCCATCTGTTTCTATCTGCTGTTTGAGTGCCTCCTCTTGTTCTTGCTGTTCTTGTTTTGCTTTTTCTTCTTCTGCCTGCTGTTGTTCTATTTGTTGTTTCATTTCTTCTGTCATTTTAGACTGCATTTCTTTTATTTTTAAATTGATATCATTGATTGCTGTATTATCACCATTTTCTGCTGCAATCTGTTTCGCCTCAGCATAATTTTGTGCAGCTGCAATATAATCTGCTAATTCTGCCTGAGCGTCAGCCAAATCAATCAAAGAGCTAATATATTTTGCATCTTGACAAAAATCCTGTTTTTGTTTAATGCTATCCTTGTCCAGCAAATCATAAAAATCCATATTATTTTTTGCTTCTTTTAATGCCTTGTTGTAACTTTTTTGCGCATTTTCATAGTCTTGACTGCTGTATGCTTCTTCACCATCTGTCAAATATTCTGCTGTTTTTTGTTTGACTTCCAGTCTTTCTTTTATTGCTGTGTTTTGTTTTCCTTTTTTACCTGTTTTCTTTTTGAGTTCTTCACTTTGCTCTGCTGCATTTTCATATTCTCTCAATGCTCTGTCAAAATCTTCTTCTGCAACATAGCTATCGCCTCTTTTTTCTATTTTTTCCACTGTTGCTATGATTTCTTTTCTCTTTTTTTCTGCTTTCCAGTTTACAAAACCTGTAATTACAGCAATTATTAACACTGGTATCAATATCATTATGGCGATTTTAATTATTTTTTGAGTGTAATTTTTCTCTTGAAATACTTTTCCTATAAATACCGTAGCAATAGTATGATTATTTACCGTATTGGTCTGTTTACTTAAAAATAAATCTTGTAAATCATCTATGTAACTTTCAGCGTCTTTTGCATCTTCCAATGTATCAAGCATTTCAACAGTAGTAATTTTTTCCCACAATCCCCAGGTTGTCATTAAAAGAATATCTTCATTTTGCAATTTTTTCTTTTTAGACACTTTTATTTTGAGATGTCCTTGTTTTCCCAAATATTGTAAAAGATTACGACTTTCCTCAATACCTTTTTCGCCATCATCCACAATTTCTTGCTCTTGTATCATTTCCTGATACAAACTTGTGTCGTGACTTCTTTCTAATATATTGCTACCTCTGAATATATGAAAACGGCAATTTCCACAAACAGCATAACGCAATTTTGTATAATTGCTCACTACCACCAATATACTTGCTTTCAAATGAAATTTGCTGCTCTGCAATTTTAATTGTCTGTTTGCTTCTTTGATACAACGTTTTATGGTTCTTTTTGATAAAGAAGGCTTTTTTGTAAATTCGCTTATAACGGTATCTACTGCCAATTTTGCACTGCTTATGCTAGTGTCTTTGTCATATCCTTCTGCAATTACCCAACAGGCAACATTGTCCATCTCCACAAAACCAAAATAGTCTTTGTTTTCTG
>CAJUJJ010000054.1 GCA_910586765.1 uncultured Clostridia bacterium | reverse complement strand
GTGGCTTTAATCACAATACCAAAATTTCCCTCAATTGTTTAGGTTTACCCCCTAGGTTATACTTATCTGTCAAAGAGCATTAAAATGCAGATGATTAAAAATATAACAATACTATTTAGAGACAATTTCAATTTTTATCATCTATAATAATATACAAGCTAATAAAAAATATAGGAGTGGCTAAACAAGCATTTTTGTTTAAAAAGTTATTTATAAATATACTTTTTTTAGGCACTCCCATACATTTCATACATTTTTCTAATTTTTTCAATGTCTGAAGGAGATGAAAAATCAAAAATTGGCCACAAAATAATGTCTTCTATATTTTCCCAGTCTGTTTTAAGGCATATTCCATCAATTAATTCTGAATGATAGAGTTCATCTAAATTTTTATATTTTATTTCTCCACTGCCAGCTGTTTGAAATGTAACATAGTCTTTATATTTTGTAATTCTATACATTTTGTCGTTATTTTTGAAATATACTTCAAATTCTGGTTCATCACCAATCATATAAAATAGTTCTCTAAACACTTCATAGGTAATCATATAATATATCTCCTCAAATTTTTTATTTGTTATATTAATGAAAATAATTATATCATAGTCACTGATTTTATTCCATTTGTTTTTATCATTTTACTGAAAATAACGCTTTCTTTTCGTACTTGAGATAACATACGGAATATGGTAAAATACAATATAATGCGGATAACACAAAAGTGAGGTGAAACAACATGAAAATAGGCTATCTTGGGCCAGATGGTACATTTAGCCAGCAAGCAGTGCTTTTATATCAAAAAACAATAACAGACAAACAAACTACACTATTACAATATAATAATATTTATGCTGCATTAGAAGGCGTTATAAAAAATGAAATTGAAGAATGTGTTGTACCCTTAGAAAATTCTATTGAAGGAACTGTTACCAGTACTATAGATTTATTGATATTTACGCCAGAAATTTATATAAAGGGAGAAATGGTAATACCTGTTTGGGAAGACTTTTTAGTAAAAAAAGAATATAATGGGGAAAAAATCACAAAAATACTTTCTCACCCTCAAGCATTGAGCCAGTGTGCTGGTTTTTTGAGAAAACATTTTCCAGATGTTTTATTACAAGCAACCAATTCCACAGCAGAAGCTGCAAAAATAGTTTCTGAAAGTAAAGAATGTATTGCAAGCCTTTCTCCAAAACAGTCAGCACAAGTATATCAATTAAAAGCACTTTATGAAGGAGTACAAGACGATGACCAAAATGAAACGAGATTTGTTGTAGTATCCAAACAAAAGCCAAAACAACAGGCAAAAGGTAAAAAAACATCTATTGTGTTTACAACAGGACATAAACCAGGTGACTTATATCGTGTATTAGACATTATATCAATATGGGATATTAATATGACAAAAATAGAGTCTCGTCCTATGAAACACCAGCTAGGAACATATATCTTTTTTGTAGATTTAGAAACAGAAGTACAGCAAGATTTAGATGCAGCATTAAAAATGATTGCAAGAAAAACAACATATTTCAAATTTTTAGGCTCTTATACAGTATTAAAATAGAGAGGAGGTTTGAAAATGGATATTGCAAAAAACATTAAAATGATAGACAATCTGCAATGTCAGTTATTAAGTTTTGTTTCACAATTATTTTTGTCTATGCAAAACAATGACATTACAACAGCAGAAAGAGCAGAAATATTAGCGAACATAGAAGTAATATTATATTTGTTATCAGACAAATTGGGGGTTTCTTCTAAAACATTAGACCAAAAAGCAATCAGCAGAATAAAAGTGGGACTATTGCAAGAAGATAACAATGAAGAATGGAAGGCATCTCTTTTGGGAATACTGCATCATTTAGATAACAGAAAATAATATTTACTATGGGGGGAGTTTTATTTTGAAACAAAATAGTAACTATAAAAAATGGCAAATTGTTATTTCTCTGCTATGTTTGTTAATTGCTGTATTTGTACATTCAGCAAAAATAAAATATGATATAGATATACTTTTTTTTATTGTAATAATACATTGTATTATAGTGATATTAGGAGTATATTTATATACTTCAAAAAGCAGAAAAATAGAACAAATTGCTATACAAAAGAATAATGAAAATTTAGAATTGCCGAGCCAGCTTCCTTTACCGTATGCTGTAATAGATACACAGAAAAAATTGCTTTTTTATAATACTATGTTTGAACAAATATTTGGTGAAAAAGTTTTAAAAGGAAATCAAAAAGCATTTCGAAAACTGTTTCCTGATTATGATGTAAAAGAACAAAAACAAACAATTTCTTTCAAAGGGAGAACATTTGATATTTATACCAGTTTTTGTGAAATAAAAGAGCAAACAAAAAATAATACTGTAGACACAGCACTTCTTTGTTTTATAGAAACAACACAGTATCAAAATTTGGAGGAGACATTGCAAGAACAAAAAACAGTAGTGTCACTTCTTTTTTTGGACAATTATGAGGAAGTGATAGAAACACTTGACGAAAGCCGATTACCTATATTAACAGCATTAATAGACAGAAAACTAAACAATTTTGCGTCTAGCGTAGAAGGTATTATTAAAAAATTTGAAAAAGATAGATATATTTTTGTTTTTTCACAAAAACAGTTAGAAATATTAAAAGAAAAAAAATTCGAATTGTTAAATCAAATTAGAGAAATTACAGTTGGAGAACATATTCCTGTAACAATTAGTATGGGTATTGGTGTAGATGGCGAAAATTTAGAAACAGCAATGAAAAGTGCAAAAGCAGCGGTTGCATTGGCATTAGGCAGAGGAGGCGACCAAGTGCTCATAAAAGAGGGAGAAAAATATTTATTTTATGGCGGAAAAAGCGGAGAAATCAGCCATAATGCCCGCATTAGAGCAAGAGTAAAAGCAGATGCACTTTGGGAAATGATAGGAGAAACAAATGATGTATTTGTAATGGGACATAAAAAGGCAGATTTAGACTCCATAGGGGCTTGCATGGGCATTTATACCATAGCACAAACAATGGAAAAACAATGTTATATTGTACTTGACCAAGTTTCACCAGGTATAAAAAGATTGTATGAACGTTTAGAAGAAACAGAAGAATATAAAACGGTATTTATTACACAGCAGCAAGCAATAGAAAAGGCAAATGAGCAATCACTTGTGGTAGTAGTAGATACACATAGACCTATTATGACAATTTGCCCTCAGTTGTTGGACATTTCTAAAAAAATTGTGGTATTTGACCATCATAGAAAAAGTACAGATTTTATAGATAATGCAGTATTAATTTATCATGAGCCTTATGCCTCTTCCACTTGTGAATTGATAACAGAAATGATACAATACTTTGGGGAGAAAATAAAGTTGAAGCCATTACAAGCAGATGCTTTATTAGCAGGTATTACAGTAGATACCAAAAATTTTTGTGCAAAAACAGGTGCAATTACATTTGAAGCAGCAGCATTTTTAAGGAGACACGGTGCAGATAGTACCCGTGTTAGACTACTTTTTCAAAATGATATGGCATCTTATCAAGCAAAAGCATCTGCTGTAAAAGATGCAAAAATGATTTACAAAGATATTGCTTTTTCTGTCTGCCCTTCTAATGTAGAAAATTCTGTATTAACAGCAGCTATGGCAGCAGATGACTTGTTGAATATTGTCGGAGTAAAAGCATCATTTGTATGTTGTTTTTTAGAAGAAGTGGTGTATATTAGTGCTAGAAGTTTTGGAGAAATCAATGTACAAATGATTATGGAAAAACTGGGGGGCGGCGGTCATATGACAATATCAGGAGCACAGCTTTCTCATTGCACAATAGAACAGGCAGAACAGAAATTGAAAGAAGCGATTGAAAGTTATTTAAAGGAGGATACTTAATTATGAGAGTAATATTATTAGAAGATGTAAAAAGTGTTGGTAAAAAAGGGGAATTAGTAAATGCAAGCGATGGCTATGCAAAAAACTTTTTATTTCCTAAAAAACTCGCTGTAGAAGCAACAAAATCAAATTTGAATGATTTTGAATTAAAACAAAAAGCAGAGGCAAAAAGAAAGAAAGAAGAATTGGAACAAGCACAAAATATGGCGAAAGAGTTGGAAAACAAAACAGTTACTGTAAAAGTAAAAACAGGAGAAAATGGTAAATTATTTGGCTCTGTTACAAATAAAGAAGTTGCAGAAGAAATTGTAAAACAAACAGGTATGGAAATTGATAAAAAGAAAGTATCTATAGGTGACCCTATTAAAATGGTAGGAGAAAGAACCGCTGTGATTAAATTACACCCAAAAGTGTCAGCAGAGATTACAATTAAAATTGTAGAAGCATAATTAAAGGAGGAATAGGGGTGGAGGAAAAACAACAAACTGCTGTGAATTTTCAAAATGTGCCACCTCATGACGATACTGCAGAACAGGCGGTATTAAGCTGTATGTTTCTGGATAGAGAAGCAGTAGCAGCAGCACTAGAAATATTGAGGGCTGATGATTTTTACCGTCCAGATAATAAAATGGTGTTTGAAGCAGCAGAAGCATTGTTTTCGTCAGGCGTTCCAGTAGATGTAGTAACTATAAAAAATAAATTGGAAGAAATGCAAGTATTTGAACAAATAGGAGGATTACCTTTTATTGCATCTGTTTCCACAGCAGTAGGAAGTTCTGTCAATGTAAAGCATTATGCTCATATTGTAGAAGAAAAATCGCTTTTACGCCGACTGATAAAAACAGCAGGAGAAGTTTCTCAAATTAGTTATGAAGCAAAAGAAGATGTCAGTTTTATTATGGAAAAGGCGGAAAAAGGAATATTTGACATTATACAAAACCGCCGTACAGAAGAATTTACAGATATTAGAGAAATTACAGTAAATGCTTTTGAAAAAATAGAAGAAGTATATCGAAATAAAGGAAAAGTAACAGGCATAGCAACAGGTTTTACAGATTTTGATGCCAAAACGGCAGGACTGCAAAAATCAGATTTGATATTGCTTGCTGCAAGGCCTTCTATGGGAAAAACAGCATTCGCATTAAATATTGTTCAAAATGTAGCAATTAGAGGAAACGTACCTACAGCTGTTTTTTCATTAGAAATGTCAAAAGAACAGTTAGTCAATAGAATGCTTTGTTCTGAAGCAATGCTTGATGCTCAAAAAATGAGAACAGGAGAATTAGAAGAAAAAGATTGGTCAGTGCTTATTGAAGCAATGGGGCCACTTTCTCAAGCACCTATTTATATAGATGATACACCAGGTATTTCTCCTATGGATATACGCTCTAAATGCAGAAGGCTGAAATTGGAAAAAGGGCTGGGATTGATAGTAATTGATTATTTGCAGCTTATGAGCGGCAATGGCAGAAATGACTCCAGACAACAAGAAATTTCTGAAATTTCTCGTTCTTTAAAAGCGATTGCTAGAGAAATGGACGCTCCAGTAATAGCATTAAGCCAGTTGAGCCGTGCTTGCGAGCAAAGAGCTGACCATAGACCAATGCTTTCAGATTTAAGAGAGTCTGGTGCAATAGAACAAGACGCTGACATTGTAGCATTTTTATATAGAGATGAATATTATTTTCCTGAAACTGAAAAAAAAAATCAAGCAGAATTAATCATTGCAAAACAAAGAAATGGCCCAACAGGTACAGTAGAATTAACTTGGCTGGGACAACATACAAGATTTGCAAATTCAACTTATACAAGATAAATAAAAACCGTCATATATTGGCGGTTTTTTGTTTTGTAAAAATACAAATTTCAATATTTTGGAAAATATTAAATATTTTTAATATTTTTGGAATATACTACTAAAAAGACGTATTTTATTTTTGCAATATGTCATAAAATAGAGTATAATAACAAAGAATGTATGTTTTTTTAGAATTAATTGTAAAAATGATATAGATAGCTTTAAAGTATGTATTTTAGGAGGAAAATAGAATAATGAGATATATAAATGAATTAAGAGAAGGCGAGTCTGTTATAGGGCATTATCTTTGCAAAAGCAGACAATCTTTAAAATCCAGAGCAGGCAAAACATACTTATCTTTAAAATTACAAGATAAAACTGGAATGGTAGATGCAAAAGTTTGGGATATGACAAATGATATAAAAACATTTGAAGAAAACGAATATATTAAAATAGATGCAACAGTAGTAACTTATCAAAATGATATTCAGTTAAATGTAAAAAGAATACGTCGTAGTATGGAAGGAGAATATGACCCCGCAGATTATATCCCCTGTACAGAAAAAAATATTGAAGAAATGTATCAAAAATTGATGTCTTATATTAAAACAATAGAAAGCCCTTACATTAAAAAATTGCTGGAAGCTATTTTTTATAAACACCCTGTTGTGAGCAAACAGTTTAAAACACATTCCGCAGCAAAAAGTATACATCATAGCTATATGGGAGGATTGTTAGAGCATACGCTTTCTGTAACAGAGATATGCGACTTTGTAGCACCACGTTACAAATATGTCAATAGAGATATTTTAATTGCTTCTGCTATGCTTCATGATGTGGGAAAACTAATGGAACTTTCGGAGTTTCCAGAAAATGACTATACAGATGATGGACAACTATTAGGGCATTTAATGATAGGTTCTGAACTAATAAAAGATACTGCTGCCAGTATAGAAGGTTTTCCTAAAACATTGGAAAGTTTGTTAAAGCATTGTATGATTTCTCATCATGGAGAATATGAATATGGCTCCCCTAAGCTGCCTAAAACAATAGAAGCATTTATACTGCATTGTGCGGATAATTTAGATGCAAAAACAAAAGTGTTCGAAGAAATGATTGATAATAACAGTAATCAGGGAAATTGGGCAGGCTATCATAAAATGCTTCAAAGAAATATCAGAAAATCTGACTATTAAAAGGAATGAATATATATTATGAAATTAAAATGGGATAGAACAACAATATCTGCTTCAGAAGTCAATCGATATACCTATTGTCCTTATCAGTGGTATTTTGAGCGATATTATGGCAGAAGCAAATTGTTTCAAATGTCAAAAACAAAAAAAGCAGAACCCCAAATTGCTCCAACTGTTAAAACAAAGTCAAAAACGAAAGCAACAGCAGCAAAAACAAGAGAATCCCATTTTGCGAGAGGGCGTGCTTATCACGCCAAAGAATATCAAAATTTTAGAAGAAAACAAAGAATATTTCTTTTTTGTGTTGCAGTAGTAGTTATCATTTTAATTGTTTGTATATTCATTTTACTAATAAAATAAGGACGGTATGATTATGCTTCTTTTAAAAGATATGGATTGGATTTTTTCTTATGTGCCTTTTGTACTGCTTTTTTTTCTTTGGCTGAGAGAACAATGCTGGATATTGAGAAAAAGAAAAAAAAGACAGGGCTTTTTAGGCTATAAATTGATATATGCTGACCAAAAAGGAAATAAAAAAGAAAAAGACTTTGGAAAACTGTTGTATTCCAAAAAATATGACATACAAGGAAAACCAGATTATATTTTTCAAAAAAGATTAGGTAATGCGATAATACCTGTAGAAATCAAGAGCGGAAGTATTAAAGATGATAATTTCCCTCACCCAGGAGACAGAATGCAACTTGCTACTTATTTTTTGCTAATAGAAGATGTATATGGCGTACGTCCTAAATATGGCAGACTAGTATATAAAGATTATATGTTTGATATTAGAAATACTATAGCAATTAGGAGAGAGGTACGCAAAACATTGGCAAATATGAGAAAAATGCTTCATACTGGAGAGGGAAAAGCAAATTGCAGTGTTGCAAGTTGTAGATATTGTGTTTGTAAAGGAACAGTTTGTCCTTATTGGCAAATACCAAAACAAAGAAAGGTGAAGAAAGCAGAATGAGTAAAAAAACAGTACTGGAAAATGTACCTGTAGAAAAAAATAAATGTTATACTATGACAATAGATGATTTAGGAAGTGAAGGAGAAGGTATAGGCAAAATAGAAGGCTTTGCCGTATTTGTAGAGGGGGCATTGCCTCAGGAAGAAATTGAAGTTTTAATTGTAAAAGTAAAAAAGAATTTTGCTTATGGTAAATTAAAAAAGGTATTAAAACCTTCTCCTCAGCGTGTTTGTCATTTGTGTGATGTTGCTTCAAAATGTGGTGGGTGCCAGTTGCAGCATTTAAGTTATGAGGGACAGTTGGAATATAAAACAAAAAAAGTAGAAATGGCACTAAAAAAAATAGCACAAATAAATTCTATAGACGTTTTGCCCACATTAGGAATGGAAGATTGTTGGAGATACCGTAATAAAGTACAGTTTCCTGTAGGGAATAATAATGAAAATTTAGAAATAGGATTTTATGGAAAGAGAAGCCACAGAATAATTGATACAAAAAAATGTTTTTTGCAGCATAAAATCAGTGATAAAATTGTTGAAATAATAAGGGGATTTTTGGAACAATACCATATTACTGCTTATGATGAAAAAGTCCATAGAGGACTTGTACGTCATATATTGGTAAAAATCGGATTTTCTACAGGACAGATTATGGTTTGTTTGATAATAAATGGAAAAGAACTACCCCATAAAGAAATATTAATACAACATCTACAATCAATAGAAGGTATGACAAGTATTGTATTAAATATCAATAGAGAAAAGACAAATGTCATATTAGGAAATCAAAATATTGTAATATGGGGAAAAGAATTTATTGTGGATACTATTGGAGAATTGGAATTTGAAATTTCTCCATTGTCATTTTTTCAAGTAAATCCTGTGCAAACAAAAAAACTTTATCAAAAGGCATTGGAATTTGCTCAATTAAATGGAGATGAAACTGTTTTAGATTTGTATTGTGGTATTGGTACAATGTCCTTGTTTTTTGCACAAAAAGCAAAATATGTAATAGGCTGCGAAATTGTACCAGAAGCAGTAGCAGATGCGAAAAGAAATGCGAAAAGAAATCATATTCAAAATGTAGATTTTGTACAAGGAGCAGCAGAAAAAGTGATGCCTGTGCCAGCAGATGTTGTAGTATTAGACCCTCCTAGAAAAGGTTGTGATGAAAATGTTCTAAATACAATACTACATATCAATCCTAAAAAAATTGTATATGTTTCTTGTGACCCAGCTACAATGGCAAGAGATGTTAAAATATTAACACAACAAAATTATTGTGTAAAATTGGTACAACCTGTGGATATGTTCCCTCATAGTATTCATGTTGAGACTGTAGTATTAATGTCTAAAGTACAAAACTGAATATCAAAAAAGCCTTAAAAAAAATAAGGCATTTCCGAGAGCTGGAGGCGTACATTCAACTTTCTTTTTCAGGGATTCAAAAGGCTTTGCTACCTGAAAAAACCGAAAGTGGAGTTGGCAGATTGTAAACAAATAAAGTTGAATGTACAAGATAATTTTGCAATAGGTAAAGTTAACAAGATGGTTTATATTGCAATAAGGAGGAAGCGAACTATGATAAATTTAGGAAAATTAAAAGAAATAAAAGATTTACGAAATATCTGGCCACATGAAGCATTGGACTTTACTCCTTGGCTTGCAGAAGAAGATAATCTTGCGTTATTGGCGAATGCTGTCGGTTTGGAAATAACCATTAACGAGACCGAGTCCAGTGTTGGTGATTTCAATGTTGACATTTATGCAACAGAAACTGGAACGGACAGAAAAATTATCATTGAAAATCAGCTTGAGGATACCAATTATGACCACTTGGGTAACAAAACAGCTACAATAAATATATAAAAATTTATTAAAGCAAATACCCTCTGTATCATGCGAACAGTGCACAAAACGATTGATTGATGAGGTGGAGGCAAATGCTGCTGACAAAGAAAATAAGATT
>CAJUJJ010000053.1 GCA_910586765.1 uncultured Clostridia bacterium | reverse complement strand
ATTATCTTTTACTGCATAAGGCCCCCAAAGTTCTGCAATAATTTGGTCATAAGTCAATACTCTGCCTTGACTTTTTGCCAAAAGAGAAACAATTTTAAATTCAATTTGTGTTAAATGCACTTCCTTACCATCTATTATAACAAGACGTTTTCCAAAATCAATAGAAAGTCCTTTTACAGAAAATTTATCATTTTGTATATTGCTGTTAGAGGCATGACGCATTGCTGTGCGTATTCTTGCCAAGAGTTCTGATGTGCCAAAAGGTTTTGTAATATAGTCATCTGCACCTGCATCTAATGCTTCCACTTTTTCTTCTTCATTTACACGGGCAGAAACAATAATGACAGGAATACCAGACCATTTTCTTAACTGTTTTAATATTTCTAAGCCATCTATGTCAGGTAATCCTAAATCTAATAATATCACATCAGGACAATGAGAAGCAATCATGGAAAGGGCTTCTTTTCCATTGGAACAAAGTAATGTAGTATAGCCATTTGTTTTTAATGTTGTTGCTATAAAATTGCTGATAGAAATTTCATCTTCTACAATTAAAACTTTAAATTTATTTGCCATAAGTATCTTCTCCTTTTTTTGGTAGTGTAAAACGAAATGTTGCACCACCTTCTATATTATTTTCTGCTGAAATTGTGCCATTATGGGCTGAAATAATGGATTTACAGATAGAAAGTCCTATACCTAATCCACGAGTGGAGTCGCCTGTTTTTTCAACAGATACACCATCAAATATATGTTTTATTTCATATGAATTTAAGCCAACACCATTATCTTTTATAGAAAAAACAGCATCATTTTCTGTATAAACTACAGTAAGTGATATTGGTTTTGTACTATGAGAATGACAAATTGCGTTTTCAAGCAAATTGATAAGTACCTGCATAATCAATGTTGCGTCCATAGGAACTAATATAAATTCCTCTGGAACAGTTACTTTTATTTGACAATCAGGAAATCTTTTTTTAATTTTTGTCATAGTCGCTGACACAATTTCTTCTATTGCTTCATATTGTTTTTTAATTACAGCGTGTTCGTTGTTTATTCGAGTGACTGCTAATAAGTTTTCTACCATATGTATCAGCCACTGAGCATCTTGTATAATGTCATTTAATAATTTTTTTGATAATGTATCATTATTTTCTAAAAGAGTAGTTGCTGAAAATACAATGCAAGTTAAAGGGGTTCTTAAATCGTGAGAAACAGCACGCAACAAATTGCTTCTCATTTTTTCTTTTTCTGTTTCTACTAATATTTTTTGTTGTTTTTCAAAAAGATTTTGTCTTTCTATTGCTAATATTAACTGAGATGTCATAATACCCAAAAAGTTTAATGCTTCTGGTTGTTTAAAACGCTCATTTTCAAATAAAAGACCAATTACACCAAAAACAGTATCTTCTGTACAAATAGGTAAATAAGTTCCTTTTGCTTCTATTTGATAATGTGTTCCTGCTCCTGCACCGTTTGCAGAAGTATAACAGTATTGTGCTGCATTTTGTTCTGTTTGTTGTTCAAATAAAGCGGTGTGATGGGGCATAAGTGATTTAATGCCATAATTTTTATCCTGTAAAGGATTTCCGAAATAAATAATTACGCTGCAATTATAAAAATTACTAAAATAGTCAAGTGCCAATGTTCTGATATTATCCATACCTGTTGCAGTTAAAAGTCTTTTTGTAATATCATGTAAAGACTCTGCTTGTTTTTCTCTTGTGGCAGAAATAAGAACTTGTTTTTTTATTTTAACTGTAAGTGTACTAATAATAGAAGATATTATGAGCATACTTAAAAATGCAAGAGGATAACCTGCCAGTAAAAAATTAAAAGCATAATAAGGATAGGTAAAAAAATAGTTTACACTAAAAATACCTAAAAAAGAGGAAAAAATACCCCAAATATAACCAGAAGTGACAACGGAAATTAATGCAACTGCAAGTATATAAACACTAAAAACATTATCTTTTATTGCAGAAACATTAACTAATATCAAAGCAAGAAGTGTTGCAATCAAAAAAATAAATACGGTTTTTAAAAAATCAGAAAACAATATGACAATATTAATATGTTTTAAAATACATTTTTTCATATTTTTGAACCTACCTAATCGTTATTTATAATTTATTATAACGTAGTAATGTAGTAATGAAAATAACTTTTTGATTGCAAACTAAAAAAACTTTTGCTATAATGTATCGTGTATTTTTAAAAAAAGCACTATAAAAACCATAGGTATTATATTTTTACACAAGAGTGAAGGAGTGGAACAATGAAAAAAGTACCTTTTATTACACAACAACAAGCAAAAGAATTAACAAAAAAATATCCTACACCATTTCATCTCTATGACGAAAAAGGCATTAGAGAAAATGCTAGAAAAGTGAAACAAGCGTTTTCTTGGAATAAAGGTTTTAAGGAGTATTTTGCAGTAAAAGCAACACCAAATCCAGTACTGCTTCAAATTTTAAAAGAAGAAGGCTGTGGTGCAGATTGTTCCTCTTATACAGAATTACTCTTATCTGAAGCAGTAGGTGTTACTGGTTCAGATATTATGTTTTCTTCTAATATGACACCAGCAGAAGATTATGTTTTAGCGAAAAAATTAGGTGCAATTATCAATTTAGATGACATTACTCATATTGATTTTTTAGAAAAAGTAGCAGGTATTCCAGAAACAATATGTTGCCGTTTTAATCCTGGCGGATTGTTCCAAATCAATAACGATATTATGGATACACCAGGAGAATCTAAATATGGTTTTACAAGAGAACAAATGACAGAAGGCTTTTTAAAATTGAAACAAAAGGGAGTAAAACATTTTGGTATACACGCTTTTTTAGCAAGCAATACTGTTGCAAATGAATATTATCCTGAATTAGCTAAAATATTGTTTCAAACAGCAGTAGAATTAAAACAAGAAACAGGTGCAGACATTCGATTTATCAATCTTTCTGGAGGAGTTGGCGTACCTTATAGACCAGACCAACAGCCAAATGATATTATGGCAATAGGAGAAGGTGTCAGAAAAGTATATGAACAGATATTAGTGCCAGCTGGCATGGGAGATGTTGCAATATTCACAGAAATGGGACGTTTTATGTTAGCACCTTATGGCTGCCTTGTAGCAACAGCAATACATGAAAAACATACTTATAAAGAATATATTGGACTAGATGCTTGTGCAGCAAATTTAATGCGTCCAGCGATGTATGGAGCATATCATCATATTACTGTATTAGGAAAAGAAAATGATGAATGTGACCATAAATATGATGTTGTGGGCGGTCTTTGTGAAAACAACGATAAATTTGCTATTGACCGTATGCTTCCTAAAATTGATATGGGTGATATTTTAGTAATTCATGATGCAGGAGCACATGGTTTTTCTATGGGCTATAACTATAATGGCAAATTGCGTTCAGCAGAGGTACTTTTAAAAGAAGATAGTACAAGCCAGCTTATTAGAAGGGCAGAAACACCACAAGATTATTTTGCAACATTTGATTTTATGAATTTGTTTCAAAAATAAATTTAGTGTAAAATGAAAATGAAATAAAGAAATAAAAAATGCTTGTATCTGTATTGTTACAAGCATTTTTTATAAAAGAGGTAATTTATTATGAAAAAACGCATTTTAGCTGTAATAATGACTATATGCTTTGTATTTTGTGCTTGTCAACAAAATACAAATAGCATACAAGATATGGCACAAATACAAATGTTTGCTATGGATACTTTTATTGATTTAAAAGCAGCAGGAGAAAATGGACAACAAGCACTTTTAAAAGCAGAAAAAAAAATAAATAATTTAGAGCAATTACTTTCTACCACATTAGAAAAAAGCGAAATATATGCCATAAATCAAAATGCAGGAATATCCCCTGTAGCAGTAACAGATGACACATTTTATTTGATACAAAAGGCAAAACAATATTATGAATTTACAGATGGGGCTTTTGATATTACAATAGCACCAGTGGTGAAAGCATGGGGATTTACAGAAGAAGAAAAAAGAGTACCTTCTGAACAAGAAATACAACAAAAATTAGAGCTAGCAGACCAGAATAAGCTGCATATTGATACAGGAAATAATACAATATTTTTAGAAAAAAAAGATATGGCTATTGATTTAGGTGGTATTGCAAAAGGTTATGCTTCTGATAAAGTAAATGAAATATTAAAGCAGGAAGGCATAACATCAGCAGTGATTTCTTTAGGTGGAAATGTTTCTGTTATTGGAAAAAAAGAAGATGGTTCAAAGTGGAAGGTAGCAGTACAAGACCCTTTAAATGAACAAGGATTTGCAGGTGTTTTGGAAGTAGAAGATACTTGTGTTATTACATCTGGCGTGTATCAACGTTTTTTTGAACAAAATGGAAAACGATACCACCACATCATTGATACAAAAACGGGAAAACCAGCGGAAACAGGATTGTTGTCTGTAACAATCGTATGCAAAAATGGTACTATGGCAGATATGCTATCTACTTCTATTATGGTGGCTGGACTGGAAAAGGGAAGTGAATTGTGGAGAAAATCTCAGGATTTTGGTGTAATATTTATTACAGAACAAAAAGAAATTTATATTACAGAAGATATTGTTAACTTGTTTACATTAGATGAAAATGCAGCATATAAAATTTCTGTTATAAAAAAATAATATACAATATAAAAATAACTGTAAAATACTATATTCATATAATACTTTATAAAATAATAAAAATTTTAAAATAAAGGAGTGTAACTATGGAAAATAATGATGTAAAAACAGAACAATTAAAAAAGGAAGTTTTAAATGATATTTATGCTGGTGCATTTTCAGGAATACCTTCTATGATATTAGACGAAAGTGAAGTAAAAAATGCTTCTGATGAAGAAGTAGAAGAAATAGCAAAACGATATGGTATAAAATAAAAGAATGAAATAGGATATGTTTTGTAATAAAGCATATTCTATTTTTTATATCATTTGAAAAAGTGTTTTACTTCTAATGTAATTATTTTGAAAAAATATGACGAATTATATTGACGTTTCTATAAATATAGTATATTATAGTAATACTATGTTTATAGTGCTGTGGTGATTTATATAACATTGTCAAAAAATAAAAAAGGAGTAAACACAATGGAAAAATTAAAAAATTTTTTAAACAAAAAAGATATTGAAATTTCTGTAAAACGGTATGGTATTGATGCATTAAGTGCTATGGCACAGGGATTATTTTGCTCTTTGTTGATAGGCACAATATTAAACACATTAGGAACACAGTTACATATTTCTTGTTTAACTACAACTATTGCTACAGTAAATGGAATAGAATATACAGTAGGAGCATTAGCTTCAGCTATGAGTGGTGCAGCTATGGCTGTAGCAATAGGATATGCTTTGCACTGTCCGCCTTTAGTATTATTTTCTCTTATTACAGTAGGTTTCGCTTCCAATGCTTTAGGAGGAGCAGGAGGGCCTTTAGCAGTTTATTTTATTGCTGTGATTGCATCTGAATTTGGAAAAGCAGTATCAAAAGAAACAAAAATTGATATATTAGTAACACCACTTGTAACGATTGCAACAGGTATTGCAGCGTCTGCATTGTTAGCACCATCATTAGGACGTGCAGCACTAAAAATAGGGGAATTAATTATGTTAGCAACAAATTTACAGCCATTTTTAATGGGTATTGTTGTTTCTGTGCTTATGGGAATTGCATTAACATTACCTATTTCTTCCGCTGCAATTTGTGCTGCATTTGGTTTGACAGGGCTTGCTGGAGGTGCAGCAGTAGCAGGTTGTTGTGCTCAAATGGTAGGTTTTGCGGTAATTTCTTTTTCAGAAAATAAATTTGGAGGTTTGGTATCACAAGGAATAGGCACTTCTATGCTTCAAATGGGCAATATTATTAAAAATCCTAAAATATGGATTGCACCTATAGTAACATCTGCTATTACTGGGCCTATTGCAACTTGTTTATTTCATATAGAAATGAATGGAACCGCTGTATCTTCTGGTATGGGAACTTGTGGATTTGTAGGACAAATTGGTGTATATACCGGCTGGGTAAATGACATTACACAAGGACTAAAAACAGCAATTACAATGCAGGACTGGATAGGATTATTTATGATTTCATTTATATTGCCTGCAATATTATGTCCTGCCATTAATATGGTATTGCAAAAAATAGGTTGGGTAAAAAAAGGAGATATGAAACTTTCTTGAAAGAAAAAAAATTATGCAAAGTCATATTGTAGTATAAATAGTAAAAAAGAGGAATTTTTATGTATTTTGATTTGGAAATAGAAAAAAAACAGAAAAACACAAAATTAAATAGTAAAACAAATAAAATAATACAACAACAAACAACGAGACCACTTCACTATACAACTATGCCAGCAATGATAAATAGTTCAGCTCATACAATACAAAGAAAATTAATAAGTAAGCAGGAAGAATTAAGTTTTGAAAAAGCCTGTGAAATGTTAGGAAATACTATTTTAACATCTGCAATGAAACAACAGTTGGAAATGTTAATATCAAATGATGAACATTGTTATTTGATAAAAAATAAGAATGATATTTTAACGGCAATAAAAGATTTTGTTAGAAAGACAGCAGAATTTACACCAGAAGAAACACAAGCAATAGATTCTTATCAAGGTGGAGGATATAAATCTTGGAATGAGAATTTAAGAAAATTTGCAAAAGGAGATACTATGTTTTTAAAAAGACTGTTAAAAAGCCAATTTTCTGAAATTGAAGCAGTTATCTCAGGTATAAACAAAATTAGAACAGTACAAATGCCAATTCAACAAAATCTACATAGGGTGATAGGTTTTTCTAATAAAAAGGAATTTGAACAATGTTTAAGTAATTTTAATGAAGGAGGAGAATATATTACTCCTCAATTTGACTCTACTTCTATGCAAGCAGGAGAGCTAATGATTAAAGGAGGTAGTTTTATTATACAATTTATAATAGAAAATACAGCACAAGTAGGTGCTGAAATTGCTTTAGCATTTCATCTTTTACAAGACCACGAGAGAGAAATACTACTTCCACCATTTACAAAATATGATGTAATTGAAAAAAGAATGGTATCTCCTCAAAAGTGTTACATTAAATTGAGAACAAAAGGAGTTGAAGAAGGCAAAATACAGGAGATAAGGGATTTTATAAATAGTTAATGTATTAATAAAAAGTCAAAGGTATTAATAAAAAAATACCCTTGACTTTTGCTTTATGGAATACTATTGACATAAATATAATTTTGATTATAGATTATGATAGATGGGCTGCATAGCTTTATAAGTACAAAAATGTTCAAAGCCTAATGCTTTTAATATTGTTTTTGCTTCCTGCATATAAGCCCCTAGATGTTCTGGTTTATGGCTATCACTACCCAATGTAATGATATTTCCTCCTAATTCTCTATATAATTTTAATATTTCCATACAGGGAGTAGTATCTTTTAAATGGTATCTATGATAAGAAGTATTCAATTCTATTCCTTTACCATCTGCAATCACAATTTTTAATATTTCCTCTATTATTGGTTTTATTTTGTTAAAAGGATAAATACCTGCTTCATCATATCTGGTAATTAAATCCATATGTCCAAGTACACTATAATTTTTATAATTTTTTACAACATTAAGCATTTCCTCATAATAACGCTCATTATACTGTTTTTGTGTTTTTCCTTTTTGGAAATCTTGTGTCCAAAATTCTTTATCTTCCACTTGATGAATGGACAAAATAATAAAATCAAAATTATATTTTTGAAAAAGTTTTTGATATTGAGGTATTGTGTGCATTTGTATACCAAATTCTAAACCTGTTTTTATTTCAATTTGAGTATGATATTTTTGTTTCATTTGTGCTATTTTCGATATATATTTAGTATAATCTACATTTGCAAAAGGTTCTCCATTACGATAAGGTATGCTATCTCCACAGTCCCAGTCATATTTAATGCCATAGTCTACGTGGTCTGTAAAGCAAATTTCATTTATACCCATTTTAATGGCATCTTTTACTACATTTTCCATATCATAAATAGAATCATCACTAAATTCGGTATGCACATGATAATCTACAAACATAATATTATTCCTCCTTACATGAAAAATTCATTTTGCTTACAATATCATTCCACGCTTCTTCATCTATTTCTTCATTATGAAATAATTTTGTTTTATCATCATCTGTAATTTTTTTAATTACACGACAGGGATTTCCAGCAGCAAATGACCAATCTGGAATATCTTTTGTAACAACACTCCCAGCACCAATTACAACATTATTACCAATATGAACACCTGGACAGATAACAGTATTACCTCCTAGCCATACATTGTCACCTATTGTAATTTCTTTTCCATATTCATAAAGAGAATTTCGGCTAATGGGGTGAATAGGGTGACCAGCCGTATATATAGATACATTAGGTGCCATAAAACAGTTATCTCCTATTATTACTTTTGCTACATCTAATATAGTACAGTTATAATTTGCAAAAAAGTTTTTACCAACTTCTATATTTTTACCATAATCACAATAAAATGGTGGATTGACAAAAGCATTTTCTGATTTTCCGAATAAGTCTTTTACAATTTCTGCAATGCCATCAAAATCACAACGGTCTATAAAATTTAATTTTTGTAATTTCTCTCTACAAATTTTTTGTTCTTCTAATATATTTTTATCTGTAATATATGCCATTTGAGCTTCTCTACGTTGTTTATTTGTCATCATTTTTATTTTTTCCTCCTATGTATAGAACAATATTTTATATTTTCATTTTCATAATATAACATTGTTGTTGTGATTTCTATAAAAATATTTTATAATAATATAACAATATTCTATAATTGCAATATATTTCAAAATTTGATTTTAAATAGGAGATGCTATGAATACTATTTGTATAAATAATATAAATGAAAAAGATTATTCTGAAAATATCAATTATAACAATAAAGAATATCCTGTTTACATTAAAAAAACGTTTTTATCACAATATCCGAATTATTCTTGTATCAGCCACTGGCATGAAGACTTAGAATTTATTTTCGTATTATCTGGACATATGAATTATAATATCAATGGTACTATTGTAGATATAACAGAACAAAATGGAATATTAGTAAACAGCAAACAGTTTCATTATGGTTATTCTTGTGATTTTACAGAATGTGAGTTTATATGTATTCTCTTTCAACCTTTGCTTCTTTGTACAAATGAGTATTTTGAAAATACTTATGTAAATACTATTATTAAAAATATAGAACAGCCATATTTTATATTTTATCAAACTATAATATGGCAAAAACAAATATTAGATATTTTAAAAGACATTTATATGTACAGTGAAAAAGATTTTGACATATTGGAAATACAACAGAGTATATTTATGCTTTGGAAAATATTGTACAAAAATTTTCCAAAACAAAAAAATAATATTGTCAAGCAAAATAGGCAAATAGCAAGTATTAAAAAAATGATTACTTTTATTAAAAATCATTATAAAGAAAAAATATCTCTTGATATGATTGCAAATTCTGGAAACATCTGCAAAAGTAATTGTTCTGCATTGTTTCATAAATATGTATGCCAAACACCTATATCTTATTTAACAAAATATAGATTAAATCAATCCATTGATTTACTTTTTCATACAGATATGTCTATTACAGAAATTAGTTATGAAGTAGGTTTTAATAGTACAAGTTATTATTCTGAGATGTTTAAAAAATATTATCATTGCAGCCCCAGAGAATATTTAAAAATACATAGCATAGAAAAAATATAAAATATAGAAAAACATCAGTAAATACGCTGATGTTTTTTGTTTTATAAAATAGTTATGCAAATTGCACAAAAAGATAAATACTATAAAATAATTACAAGATTTTAAAAAATGTTGATATTAGTGAAAAAAATAGATATTGACTATAAAAACATACAAAAAATAAAAATGAGTAGTGAAATTTTTTTAAAAATAATATATAAGTTGTGTGATTTTTGAAAAGAAAATATATGGAAAAACGTTGAAAACTAGGCAATAAAATCAAAAAAATTTGTCAAAAAGTATACTTTTTGAGAATTTTTCCCTAAGTATAAAACAATACAAATTTTATAGATTTTTATGCCTTTATTATAACACAATTTATTTAAAATGTCCAAGAAAATTTTTAAAAAATAAAAAAAATTGAAAAAAAGTTATTTTCTCAAAAAGTATACCTTTTGGGACGAAGGAACAACACTGAAACTATAGATTTTTATGTTATATCAACGTTTATTATTAATATTTAAGGAGGAATTTAAGAAATGAAAAGGTATCAAGCAGTAGCATTTTTACTGTCAACAGCAATGACAGTAAGTAGTGTAGCACCTGTATTTGGTGCATCTAACGACGTTTTTGGTCACTGGGCAGAACTTACTATTACAAAATGGCAAAACGAAGGTAGAATTGGCGGTTATGAAGACGGCACAT
>CAJUJJ010000052.1 GCA_910586765.1 uncultured Clostridia bacterium | reverse complement strand
TATTTTAAAATGATAAAAAAATTGAATGTCTATATCATTTTTTTGAAACAAAATTTTTTAATAAATACTCAAAATTTAAAAATAAAAATTTGCAAAATAAAAGAACAAGAAATACAAAATAATAAGCATTTCTTGTTCTAATATTTAATTTAAAAGTTCAATTTCTTTTTCGGATAAACCAGTTATAGAAGAAATAAATACAATGTCCATATTTTGATGTAACAGTTTTTTTGCAATTTTAATACGCTCTTTTTCTTCGCCTTTTTGTATGCCTTCTTTTAAACCTTCTTGCTTTCCTTCAGCACGTTCTAACAATCTTTCTTCTTCACTCAAACGAACCATATACTTATCCTCCTCGCTTAAACAATCTAATACAGATGTATCAGAAACAGCCTCATCATATGCTTCCAAAAGTAATGCTCCTAGCTGAGTTTGGGAATAAGCCGAAACAAATTTTTGATAACTTTTTTCGGTATCTATTTCAAAAAACTGTCTTATTATTTGAAGTTCTTGACTATGTTTTTTTGAAATATGCCTGATGTTAATTTCGTGTATTGTCAGCAAATCGCTATAAACTTTTCCAGTTGTTTCATCTACTAATTTAATTTTCCTGTTAAAAGTAGTATGCTTTAATGGAGCTTCTGTCAACAGAAAAGTAACAATCACACTTTTTAAATTTTCATATTTACTTTTTTCTACTTTTTGAGAAGCGATTTCTCTGCAAGCATAAAATATGGTTCTGTTTCTAATTCTATCTTTGCTATAAACTCTTTGCAAATCTAGTGTAACGATACGACCGTCTACTGCCCTCGTTTTAATGTCAAAGTAAATAGAATTTAATGCAGCTTTATGCAAATCATTTTTATATTCTGCTGCAATATCGATAAGTTCTATATATTCTCCTGTAATTGCTTCTAATGTTTTTTCGCATAGTTCTTTATTTAAAAACATCACTGTAAAAACGACATCTGATTTTGGTAAATAATTAGCATGAAAACTCATTTGTAATCGCACTTCCTTTACTATAAATATAACATAGTATAGAAAATGACACAAGTTAATTTATAAAAAAACAATTATGATAAAATTGATTTTGTTATAGCAATTACTCGTTCTAATTTGCCTATCACAGTTATGATAATGCAAAATATAATAAATACCATGTCCGAAAATAGCGAGATTTTAAATAAAATATGCGATATACTATTTATTGTAGAAGTATGATATATACATAAAATATAGTGTACAATATGGAGGAAAAAGATATGAAAGAAACACATGATTCTCTATATGCTGCCTTTAAAGCGAAAGATACACGATTTGATGGACGCTTTTTTGTAGGAATTTTATCAACAAAAATTTACTGTCGTCCAGTTTGCAGAGCAAAACAAGCAAAAAAAGAAAACTGTATCTTTTTTTCTTCTGCTGCCCAAGCAGAAGCGGCAGGATTTCGTCCTTGTATTTTATGCAGACCAGAGCTTGCACCAGGAAATGCCTTAATAGATGCACATTCTGTTATTGCACATAAGGCAGCAATATTTTTAGAGGAAAACTGTGGAAGCAGTCAAAAACTTTCAGAATTTGCAAAAAAATTGGGATGTACAGACAGACATTTAAGACGTGTGTTTATAGAAGAATATCAAGTTTCACCAATACAATATTTGCAAACTTGTAGGCTCCTTCTTGCAAAAAAATTACTGACAGATACAAATTTATCTATACTAAATGTAGCAATGGCAGCAGGCTTTGGAAGTCTTCGCCGTTTCAATGATTTATTTCAAAAACAGTATAAAATTTCTCCGA
Organism: uncultured Clostridia bacterium; assembly: GCA_910586765.1. Lineage (GTDB taxonomy): Bacteria > Bacillota > Clostridia > Lachnospirales > Anaerotignaceae > Coprocola. The sequence goes on along the minus strand of CAJUJJ010000052.1, from coordinate 8,938 downwards.
CTTCACTTAGAAAAAAAGCAGTAAAAGGAGAAAAACATACAACAGAAATAACAGTTGGCATGGGATATCGTCCACCTTATCAATGGGAAAGATTATTGAATTTTCTTTCTGTAAGGGCAATTCCAGGTGTTGAGATAGTAAAAAATAAAAGTTATATGAGAACTGTTCGTATTACAGATAATCATAAAAAAGAGGTCTATGGCTGGATATGCGTTAGCAATCATTCGGAGAAAAATAGTATTGAAGTCACATTGAGCGATACATTACTTTCTGTTTTATCTCAAGTACTTGCAAGGGTTCGTTTATTATTTGATTTATATTGCAATCCATATGAGATAAATGAAACACTAAAAAGTATGAATGATATTTTTCAGGATATTTGGGTTGCTGGAACTCGTATACCAGGTTGTTTTGAGCCTTTTGAAACAGCAGTTCGTGCTATATTGGGTCAGCAAATCAGTGTAAAAACTGCAACTGCATTGTCTGGAAAAATTGCACAAAAATGTGGAAAAGCGATTGTAACAGGAATCGAGGGATTGACGCATACTTTTCCTACTGTGGAAGACATTGCAGGCTTAGATAACATAGAAGAATATTTTGGAAAATTAGGAGTAATGAAATATAGAGCAAAGTGTATTTTTGAGTTAGCACAAATGTTAATTCATGGCAATATAGTGTTAAACCAATGTGTAAATCCAGAAGAAGAAATAAAAAAATTGCTTCAAATAAAAGGGATTGGAAATTGGACAGCAAAATATATTGCAATGAGAACGATGGGCTGGACAGATGCTTTTTTAGAAACAGATGCAGGAATTAAAAAAGCATTACCAGATTATTCTGAGAAAGAATTGCTTAAATTATCTGAAAACTGGAGCCCGTGGAGAAGTTATGCTACAATTAGTTTATGGAATTCTTTATAAATAAGCAGGAGATGATGGTTAATATGAAACAAATTTTAAATAAAGATTTCATTTATGAAGTACTTTCAGTAGTAGATGAAATTCCAGAAGGATATGTTGCTACTTATGGACAGATTGCAAGACTAATTGGCAGAGATAAAAACGCAAGACTTGTTGGAAAGGTACTCGGAATGGCTCAATATTATGGGGAATATCCTTGTCATAGAGTGGTTAACCATGCAGGACGAATTGTTACAACATGGCAGGAACAAAAATATTTATTATGTCAAGAAGGTGTTCCTTTCAAAAATAATTTTTATGTTGATTTAAAGCATTGTTTATGGAATTGTTAAAAAATATTACTGTTGTTTCATATTGGTATTATAAAGTTGGAGGAACAAAATGGATATGAAAAAGGATACGAATTTAACAGAAGAATTAAAAAATATCCTATTGAAAGAAGGAGCAGATTTAGTTGGAGTAGGTAATTTGTCTGAATTACCCAAAAGTGTACGATATAATCTTCCAATAGGAATCGCTGTTGCAATAAAATATCCAAAGGCAGTTATTCAAGGAATATCTGAATTGCCTACACAAGAATATCGTAACTGGTATGGTTTATTAAATGAACAATTAGATAACTTAGTAACAATAGGAGCTACATTCCTTCAAAAAAAAGGATACCAAGCAATAGCGAAAACAAGAAAACAAGTTGGCTATTATGGTGAAGATTGTATAACAGAACTTCCTCATAAAACAATAGCAACCCGTGCAGGAATAGGTTGGATTGGAAAATCTGCACTTCTTATTACAGAACAATATGGTTCTATGGTACGTATTTCGTCTATATTAACAGACGCACCACTCATACCATCAAAATCAATAAATCAGTCGCTTTGTGGTAGTTGCACCATTTGTCAGTCTGCTTGTCCAGCAAAAGCGATTTATGGAATGTTATGGAATACTTCTGTAAAACGTGAACAACTATTTGATTATCAAAAATGCAGAAAAATGGCTCAGCTTCGTTCAGAAAAAGGATTTGGAAAACCAGAAGACCTTTGCGGAAAGTGTATTGAAGTTTGCCCATATACAAAAAGATACATCAAACAAAAATAATATTTTAATAGGGAGGATAAAAAATGGCAGATATCATAGTATTATTTGAAGTAAAACCTACAAAAGAAGGTATGCAAAGATACCTTGATTTAGCAGCAATGCTAAAACCGCTTCTTTCTGGTTTTGAAGGGTTTATTCGTGCAGAACGATTTAGTAGTTTAAATGAACAGGGAAAACTTTTGTCCATGAATGTCTGGACAGATGAGTCCGCTGTGGAGCGTTGGCGTAATGTTATGCAGCATCGTATGAGCCAAAAAGAGGGTAGAGAAAAACTATTTGAAAGTTATAAAATTACAGTTTGTTCTACCATTCGTACTTATACTGATACAGACAGAACACAAGCACCAAAAGATTCTAATGAATATTGGGGGGTATAATATGGATTATATACATCATTATAAATCTCCTATTGGGAATATTACATTAGCAAGTGATGGAGAGTGCTTAACAGGATTGTGGTTTGAATGTCAAAAATATTTTGGAGATACCCTTTCCAAAAATTATGTACAAAAAGAAATTCCAATTTTTGAGCAAGCTGACAAATGGCTTACGATTTATTTTAGTGGAAAAGAACCTGACTTTACACCACCATTACATATGAAAACAACGCCATTTAGAAAAGCGGTATGGGAAATTTTATTGACTATTCCCTATGGACAAACAATAACCTATGGAGAAATTGCAGATAGTATTGCAAAACAAAAAGGAATTAAAAAGATGTCAGCAAGAGCTGTTGGAAGTGCAGTAGGACATAATTCTATTTCTTTAATCATACCTTGTCATAGAGTGATTGGAAAAAATGGAAACTTAACAGGATATGCAGGAGGAATTGATAAAAAAAAGAAACTTCTAGCAATGGAAAAAATTGATATGTCAACATTTTTTATTCCTAAAAAGGGAACAGCGTTATAAATTAGGAGGAATACTATAATGAACAATATTGCAGATAAAAAACAAATATCTATGATACAAAAATCATTTGAAATACAGGCAGCATCGTTTGATTCTAAAAATTACCATTTATCAAAACAAGAATATTTAAACTATATGATAGAAAAAACAGCTCCTCAAAAAACAGATACTATGATTGAAGTGGCATCTGGTACTTGTATTTGTGGACGTGCCTTAGCTCCTTTTGTTTCTCATGTTACTTGTTTAGATACCACTTCTGCTATGCTTGAAATTGGAAAAATAGAATGTGAAAAAATGAATATTCGCAATATTACATTTGTAAAAGGAATTGCAGAAGAATTACCTTTTTTAGATAACAGTTTTGATATTGTGATTTCAAGATTAGCATTTCATCATTTTATTAATGTCAAAGAAATTTTTGCAGAAATGAAACGAGTTTTGAAACAAGGTGGAAAATTAGTATTAATCGATATGACAAACAAAGATTTTGCGGATACTGCAAACACCATTGAAAAAATGAGAGATAATTCTCATGTGAGAAATTTAAGTATTTCTGAAATGAAAGATTTGTATACTGAAAATAATATGACTTTTGAAGTGCAAGAAGAAACTGAAATTCCAGTGTCACTTGAAAATTGGATGAATTTAACCAATACGAATGAAAAAAATCGTCAAAAAATTCGTCAGCTTATGAGTGATGACATAGAAGGTAAATCAGTTACAGGATTTTTTCCTTATTACAAACAAAATGATATTTATTTTAATCATCACTGGGTTTTTAATATGGGTAAAAAAACAACATTCTGATTTTAATATTTAAAATAGATGATTTATTTTTTTCATAGTATTTGTTACAATTAATAAAATCTATTTTAGGAGAAATGATATGCCTGTAAATTCATTTGAAAATTATTATATGTCATGGAAACCAGATAAATCTAAATTGAAATCTCCTATTTATGTTACACTTGCAGATATGATGGAGCAAGATATTAAAAATGGTGTGTTGTTATCTAATACGAAATTACCACCTCAAAGAGAATTAGCCGATTTTTTAGACCTAAATCTTACTACAATTACAAAGGCATATAAACTATGTGAAAAAAGAGGTCTCATACACGCAGTAGTTGGAAAAGGAAGTTTTATTTCTCCTTATGTTCATGTAAATACTTCTATTGTAGAAAAAAACATAAATTCAAAAATTGAACTTGCCACCATACGTCCCTATGATATACATAGTACACTAATTAGAGATGTATCTATTGAAGTATTAAAAAAACCTTTTTCAGAAAAACTGTTTGAATATTATTATCCTTTAGGTGATTTTAGTCAAATACAAATTGCTTCAAAATGGCTAAAATTATTTGGCATCGATGCCAATGAAAATAATACATTGATTACTGCTGGTGCACAAAATGCTTTAGCAATTATATTATCATCACTGTTTGAAGCTGGAGATAAAATAGCAGTAGACTGTTATACTTATCCTAATTTTATAGGACTTGCAAATTTACTGCATATACAACTTATTTCTGTAATGGGAGATGAAAATGGTATGTTGCCAGAAGCATTTGAAAATGCTTGTATTTATCAAAAAATAAAAGGTGTTTATGTTATGCCAACTGGAAACAATCCAACAAATATTGCTTTTTCTGAAACAAGAAGAAAAGAAATAGCAGAAATTATAAAAAAATATCATGTTATTGCGATTGAAGATGATAATTATACTGCTTTGATAAAAAATGCTGTTGCACCTTTGACATTAGAAGTACCAGAACATGGTATATTTATCAGTGGCATATCAAAGCCACTTTGTCCAGCATTACGTATTGCATATATGTATGTACCTCAAAAATATATATCTGTTGTAGAAAAAGGTACTTTCAGTCAAAATTTAAAAATATCTTCATTAAATATGGAAATTGCTGCGGAACTGATAAGAAGTGAATTATATAAAAAAATGATAAAAGAAAAACGAGAATTGTCTATACAACGCAATCAAATTTATCATAGTATTTTTCCATGTTCTGCTGTTTTTTTAGAGTCTTATTGTCAATGGCTAGAACTTCCTGAAAATTGTAGTGGTGTTTTATGTGAAAGAGAGTTAATCAAAAAAGGAATTAATGTATTTGGTGCAGAGCGTTTTTCAGTAGGAGAATATGCAAAAAATAATTATATTAGAATTGCTACCTGTTCGCCAGAAAATACAGAACAATTAAAACAAGGTTTAACAGAAATTAAAAATTTTGTTTCACATTATAGTAAAAGGCACTGAAGAAGTTATCCTCAATGCCTTTTTTTTATTGTTTTATTTGATGGATTGCTTTTTGAAATACAGAAACACTTTTGTCGATATCTTCATATGTTGTAGCATGAGAGCAAATACTGATACGTATTACAGTTTTTCCTTTCCAAATGCTTTCTCCGCATCAACATACACCACTATTTTGTACTATTTGTAACACTTTTTTTGTATTTTCATCTGTATCACATTGTATTAAAAATTGATTAAAACAAACTGGGATAACTAAATGAAAACCGCATTTTACTAATTTTTGAGCAAAATATTCTGCATAGTCACATAAAGAATCAATAAGTTGCTCTACTCCTTCTTTTCCCAAATGTTTTAATACTGCCCAAACAGCAATGGAGCGTGCTCGACGTGACATTTCTGTTGTGTAAAGCATATTATCTCTTTGTTCTCCATAAGGAATATATGCACCATTTGTCATTAACGCACTTGTCAACGCTTTTCTGTGTTTACAAAAAACAATACCACAATCATAACCTGCATTTAATGTTTTGTGTGCGTCTGTGGAACAGGAATCTGCTTTTTCGATACCTTCTGTCCAATGCTTTTGTTTTTTAGAGGCTGCTGCCCATAATCCAAATGCTCCATCAATATGTATCCATGCTCCTGCTTTATTTGCTAAATTACATATTTCATCAATAGGGTCAAATGTACCACCATTTACATTTCCTGCTTGTATAATAACTAATGTTTTACTGTCTAATGTTGGCATATACTTTAAATCTACTATGCCATATTCATTTGTTGGTATCATAATCATATCTTCCTGTCCAAATCCTAATATAGTAAGTGCAGATTTTACAGTAGAATGAATATCTTCACTAAATACTACTTTTATTTGAGGAGCATTTTTCATGCCTTTTTGTATGATATCATATCCTTGTTTTTGATATAATGTATTTCTTGCTGCTGCAAGTGCACAAATTATTGCATTAGAGGAACCTGTTACAAAGCCTGCTGCTGTGCCTTGCTGTAAACCCAATAATTCTACAAGCCATCTTTCGCAGACTTCTTCTAATTTTGATGTAAATGGTGACATTGCATATAGTGCACTGTTTTGATTCCATGTGTCGGTTAACCATTGTGCTGCATGAGCAACAGGCAGTAGACCGCCATTTACAAAACCATAATATCTCCCACCTAGCATTGCTGTTGTAGTATTTGCTCCAATATGATTCAGAAATTGTATGACTTCTTTTGCCTCAGAGCCTTTTTGAGGTAATTTTTGTTCAAGATGATTTAATTCTTTTAATGATTTAGGAAATACCTCCATAGTATCTATATTTTTAATGTAATTAATAGAATATTGTGTTGTTTGATGTAACAAGTCAATATATTTTTCATTCATATTTTCACCTCATTTATAAATTGATTTGTAATTTTTTATTTTTTTAATTGTATCATATTGTATATAGTCATATAAAGTAAGAGATTATATGACCTACAATTTTATAATAATGTTCAAAAAGTGAAAAATGAATTATAATTTAAAAATATGAATATTTAAGATTGATATTATTTTGATATTAAAATAATATCACTTGTGTATTGAAGTAAATATTGTGTAATCTATTGAATTTAAAGCATTTTTTAAAATAAAGCATTTTGAAATTTATAAAAATATGTGTGTTGTTTTGTATAGAAAAGGGACAAAATAAGGACAAAAATGAAATTGTAGGACGGCTTTGTTGTATACTATAAGAGGGATTTTTCCCTCTTATTTATCGTATATACCCATTCTATCATGTATTACAAATAGCCTCATAGTACCTGTAAGTAGTAATTCTCCTTTTTCATTACCTTTTAATGCTCCTTTATCAATTAACTTTTGCACTGTTGGCTTTGCCCAATCTGGCATATTTTCATCAATGTAGTTGTATATCATTTCTGCACCTTCTTTCTTTTTTTCACTCAACTTTTTTTTAAAGTCTAACCAATGTACTTGATTTCTAACAAAAGGCTCTGGACACATTTTGCCAGTAACATCATAATGCCTAAGTACATTTTCTAGTGGAATACTATACTTTGCCATAAGCACTTTTATTAGCTCAACCGCTGTATTTTGTGTTTCTTGATTTATGTAATATTGTCCGTTTTGGTCTTTTTCACTACACATTTCAACACCTATACTGTTATCATTTCTGCATTTTGGGTGCTTATAGCTTTTTGCTCCACAATGCCAAGCCGTGTCATTATCTTTTACACTTTGTACGATTTCATTTTCGTCTACAAAATAATGAGCGGACGCATTTCTATTTGGCTGACTGAAATAATTACCATTGCTTTCTGCCCTGTCACCATTATTAGCAGTATAGTGTACTACAATAAACTGTATAGATTGCTTTCTATTTTTGTTATAGTTACTTTGATGTGCTAACATCTGTTTCATATTCATAGTATCACCTACCCTTTTTATATCCTTTTTCTATTCTTTGTTTTGCAATATCAAAATAGTTTTTATCAATTTCCATACCTATAAATTTTCTATTTGTGTTGATGCAAGCAATACCTGTACTACCGCTCCCCATACAATTATCAAGTATTATATCTTGTTCGTTAGAATAGGTATTGATAAGATATTCCAAAATGGGAATAGGTTTTTGAGTAGGGTGTTTTGTAGCATTTTCAGTGTTTCCAAATAATGCACCATTCCAATTAGAAAACTCTATTACATCTTTAGGGTATCTTGTTCCTTTTTCTGTATAACTGCCTTTTGTATATTTTCCATATTGCTTACAGATGCCTTTTTTTTTGCTACACGTTTTCTGCCTATTTGCAGCCCTTTTTGTTTTATTTCGTGTTCACTTAATATTTGCATTTGAGGGTGATAAACGGGCAAATGTTTATAAAATACACAGATATTTTCATGTATTCTCATAGGCATTTTTTTAGCATTCAGAAATCCTGAGGGAAGCGTTTTTTTCCATATAATTTCATAGCGAAACATTTTTCGATTACTACAAATCAAATCTGTTGTAAAAGGCTGTGCCGAAAAAAGAAGTATTGCAGCATTATATTTTATTATTCTGTTATAATGTTTCCATAACTCATCTAATGGTAAGGGCTGTTTGTCAAAATCTAAATTTGTAGTACCATATGGCATATCACAAAGAATTAAATCAATACTTTTATCTGGTATATTGTTCATCAATTTCATACAATCTCCCTGCAGTAATTTTATGGTATTATCCACTTATATCACCTCAATCCCTTTTAGGCTTACTGTACTGTAATGCCTGTTTACTGTCTGTAATACCTTCTGTAGTAGGGTCATTGATATAGCCCACAATCGCTACAACAACACAACCTAGTGCAAAAGGATTACCAAAAAGTTGCTTCACTTGTATTATCAATATCTCCCAACTTGTAAACATTTCTGGCTTTGCACCAACGGCTGCCAACACTATTGCCACCAAGCCAAACCAAAAATATGGATTTTTTACTCTTACCTTCCAATTAATTTTTTTCATAACTACACCTTCCTTTCTTCTAACAAACTAATTCTATTTTCATGTTCTGCTAGTTGCTCATCTTGTTTGTCATTATGAGCCCAGATTTTGACGTGACTGTCACGATTATGTCTTTCGAACTTTTCCATTCTCTCCTCTAAGCTTTGACAAGTATCATTCAGCTTTGTGATTGTCCTTGTTAAATTCATAATAGGCTTAGTGACAGTAGCCAAAAGCCCCACCAATGCAAT
>CAJUJJ010000051.1 GCA_910586765.1 uncultured Clostridia bacterium | reverse complement strand
AAATTTCATTGCAATTCTACTTTTTCTTTTCCCTCATTATTTACTTAACACTCTCCATTATTTTTTAATAGTATTAACTCATTCATTTACACTCCTCCTTTTTTTATTGTCCTGTACTTATCTGAAAGTCTATGCTTTATCACCATTTCCTGTAATGTATCTTTACACACAAGCCAATTTTCATTATTCAGATTTTTGCTTTTTAGAAACAGTTTTTGTTTCTTTGTTGGTCTTTTTCCTTGCACAATTCCACCTCTTTTGTCAGCACTACTTGTCCATATTGGAAGCTTTCTTTGACTTTACTTCTTTTCCACTTCATTTCTGCTATAAATACATAAGGATATAGTGCAATTATTTTTCCTGTAAGTATCATTTTTACAACAGTTCCTTGTGATTTTTTTGTACGTACTACTTTTATATTTTTACCAACCTGTAAGCCCATTTTTATAGCTTGTTGCTTCAAATCAATTTCTAGCATTCTATTTACCACTCCTGTTGATATGTCAAATACTTTGCAATTTCTAGCATACAATTGGAAATCATACAAGATTTATCTAAAGCAATACAATGTGCACTCAAATCTCTTAATTTTTTTAATTCCTTTTCCATAATTTCTACAATTTCGCTTCGTTCCATTGTCCAGTGCCTTTGCTGTTCTTCTTGTTCTTGTTTTTCTTTCTTTTGCACTGCTTCCCAACTATAATTATCTAAAAAAGCACCTATATTATGACCATTCCATTTATCTTGATGATATTCTTTTATATCATTCGCTATATATTCTGCTACTCCATCTCCAGCAAGATAACGGTATGAATGTCCATCTATTACTATCGCATTGTTATCTTTCTTTTGTATTTCTCTTAAAAGCACCTCATCTTCTCTTGGAATTACATTATTTTCTGATAAGAAAAACATATGATAATCCCAACATTCGTCTTTCTTCCAAAACACTGCTTTAGAATAACGTTCTTTCCATAATCTATCCCAACAATGCTTTACTACTTCCTTCAAACTACTTCTATCTACTTTTTGTTGCTGTTTCTTATCTGTATATATTTCTAAAAAATCACTTATATTTGCTTGTCCAGCGCTATATAAATATAGTACACTTCCTACCATATCATCAACCAATATAGAGCCATCTCCATTTGCTTCTATAAAGTCTCCACTGTCCACAATTACTGCCTTTGGGTCGTCTTTTTGAATATTTTCTAAAAATTTTTTATTAAATTCAGTAAGTACATCATTTTTTGTCAACTCAAATATGTAACTATACCAATGTTTATTTTCTTTCCAAAAAGCTATTTTTGCACATTCTCCTTTTAATACTTCGCTGATTGACTGTATATGTTCTTTTAATTCGTTCATATTACTATCTCCTTTTGTTTTGATTTTTTGTTACACCGCTTGGACACTATTCTTTTCTATACTATATTTACGAATATATGTTCGTATTATTATGTAAAACTATCCCTTTTTCAGAAGGTATTCCTCTTACATCAATGCCATACTATTCCACAATAACAATCTTTTTTGCTTGTCCAACTCATCACCACAGCAATATCTTCTTTATCTGCACCAGATTGCAACAACTTGTCTGCAAATCTTTTACAATCCCTTTTCCAAACAGCATACCAACTACTACCCCTTGCTTTTTCTCTTTGCTGTACCATATCCTCTAGCTTTTTGAGCCCTTCTTTTTGTGTATCAAATGGTATATCCATATTACTTTTTATCCTTTCTGACATTCATTTGCTCTATAATCTTGCAATGCTATCATTGCAATTCTTTTTAATATCTCATCAACTTCTTCTTTTGTTTTATCTCTACAATAATTATCTGCTATTTTTACTTTGGTGTGTCCAATATTGAACTCTTTTACAATGTGTGGTATTACTTCTTCTTTCATAATTAGCACCCCCTACAACATTATATTTTGAATACAATTTGTACTATTCCAATTTCTATACTATAATGAATAGAATTTTCATATTACATAATTCAATTTTTTATATTTGTTAATTATTGTTACACCGCTTGGACATAAATTATTTTGTTTTCAGCTATCAGCCTCTCTACTTTCCAAATAAGTAGCAGCTGATAATATTTTATTAGCAACATCTCTTAAAGTACGAGCATTTAATTTCAATTCTTCTGCTTCTTGTGCATCTACAATGCCATCACGCAATATCATTTTTACTGTTTTTCGTACTTCTGTTATATCATCATCTGCTAATTCCATTTGTAGCGTCATATCTCCATCAGTGATTGGATTGCTTAGTTCTGGAAGATACTGTGCTAATCCTGGATTAGTATGTCTTACATACCAACTTGCAAGTAATGGTGTTCTATAAACCTTAACCATTTCAGCTGCTAATTCTGGATTAACTGGAGCGTGTCCATTTTCATATCTTGATAGAGTAGCAGGTTCTGCTATTCCCAATAATACGATTGCCTGCTCTTGTGTTAAGCCTGCTTGTTCACGACAAATTTTATAATATAGCTTGTTTTGATTTACCATTCTTTGTCTTCCTCCTTTTATTGTATAATGAGTATAAAGAAAACATTTAACAACTTTAAGGCGTATTTAATTTTAAAAAAATATCATCAAATAAATACTCAACAGGTAACTTATAAAAATCACTTATTTTTGAAGCTAACAATATGCTAGGATTTCTTTGTCCAAGTTCTATTTTGCTTAAATGTTTTTGTGTAATACCTAGCTTATCTGCTACTTCTTGTTGTGTTCTGTTTCCTCTAGCAATAATTAATTTTTCTCTCATATTACACCCTCTTACGTCTTTTTGTAGTTTTTATTATATACTACTATTCGGCGTATGTCAATACTTTTTTCAAAAAAATACGCCAAAAAATATATTTTTTTTTACTTCTAATTGTAGTATCATAAAAAGAGGTGATTAATATTGAAACGTATAGCTGAAGAACGTAAAAATAAAGACCTTTCTCAGGCACAATTAGCTGAAATATTAGGAGTTTCTCAGCAAACAATCAGTAAATATGAAAATGGTTCAAGAGAGCCAGATAATGCTACACTGTTGAAGCTATCAAAAATGTTTGATGTCAGTACAGATTATTTATTAGAAAATCCACGAAAATGTGAAGAAATAAATAAAAACGACCCACATAATAATCCAAATTATGTGGGCAATGAAATATGTAAAAAATTAGTAGAAATAGGATTTTTAAAAGATGGAGAAAAAATTACTGATAAACATTTAGAAATTCTTACTGAGGTTTTAGCTCCTCAAATTGAGTTCATTCGCTTTAAGCTCAATCAAAAGCAATAATTCTTCCAAATTTTGTATTATTTTCTCTTGAAGTAATATTTTATAAAAGATGGTTAATATTTGTTCATTAGTCAATGCTATTCCTCCCCTTTCTAGAAATTATAAAGGTTTTTCTCTCTCATATACAGAAAGGATTTTTAGCATTGATTGCAAACGTTTTTGGTTGGCTATTACCTCTTGTAAATCTTTATTGTTTTTATCAATATTTTGTGAAAGCTCTATATTCTCTATTGGAATATCACTAAACTCAAGGTGAGCTTTTCCTTCTTGCATATTAAAAACAATATTTTTAATATATACAGAATTTTCACCTGTTGATAATGTAAAATGTTTGCCATCTGTTCCTATTATAATCTTTTTTTGCATAAATATGACCTCTTTTCTTTGTTTTTTTATTTATTTTTAAGGAGTGTTTTTTATGAGTAAATCTATTAAAATGCCTAATCATGCTGTCAAAGATTCTAACAAAGAATTTTTAAAATTAGTATCATCAATGCAACAAACAACTAATACCTCTAATATGGATAATAATTCTAATATTAAAGAGGAGAAACAAAAATGATTTTTAATGTTATAACACTTTTTCTTTCTTTATTATCAATTGTTGTTTCTGTTTTTGTATTTTTTAAAAGTCGAGAACTAACGATAAAATACAATAATCTTGTAGCAGGACAACAGGCTTTACAAATACGTGAAGATATATCTTCTGCTAGAAGAAGATATGAAGATTTATGTCTTCAATCTAATTCAAATAATCCAGATATAATAAAGTATGCAATTAACTCTAGCATAGAAGATATTTGTAATATGTATGACTTAGCTTGTTCCTTATATATTTCTGGTAGTTTAAATCAAAAAAACTTTAAACAACAATATTTTAATGAAATCAAAAATATTGTTGAAGATGATAATTTTAAAGATAAATATGAACCATCTACTACTGAATATCAATCTACTAAAACTGTTTATGAAAATTGGTTTAAGTGAAAAATAACTTTATTTATACTATAACATCATAAAACAATAAAAATAAACTATGCTATCGAAATTTGTTATAAAATATCTGAATTTAATAGACGAAACACTAAAAACAGCCTTATAATAATATTAGGGCTGTTTTATTTTTGATAATTATTTTTATTTCATCATATGATAAAACAAAAGGAAGTGACAGCAATGCAATATTGTTTATATTTAAGAAAATCTCGTGCAGATGCTGAAGCAGAAGCAAGAGGAGAAGTAGAAACACTAGCAAGACATCAAAAAATACTAATGGAACTTGCAAAAAAAATGCAATTAAACATTACTGAAATTTATAAAGAAATTGTTTCAGGAGAAACCATAGCAGCTCGTCCCATTATGCAGCATATGCTACAAGAAGTAGAACAATGTAAATGGTCTGGTGTACTTGTTATGGAAATTGAGCGTCTTGCTCGTGGAGATACAATAGACCAAGGTATTATGGCACAAGCATTCAAATACAGCAATACAAAAATTATTACTCCTTTAAAAACATATGACCCTAATAACGAATTTGATGAGGAATATTTTGAATTTGGTTTATTTATGTCACGTCGAGAATACAAAACAATTAATCGTCGTTTACAGAGAGGTCGTATTACTTCTGTAAAAGAAGGAAAATATTTAGGTAGTAAACCTCCTTATGGTTATGACCGTATTCGTTTAGAAAATCAAAAAGGTTGGACACTACAAATTATTCCTGAAGAAGCTGAAGTTGTTAAAACAATATTTGAATGGTATACTTTAGGAGAAATACAACAAAATGATAATAAAAGACTTGGAATTTCTCTTATTGCTAGAAAATTAAACAATATGAATATTCCTTCTAAAACAGGGAAAAAGTGGAATGTTTCTGTTATTCGTGATATACTGACAAATCCTGTATATGTTGGTAAAGTCCGTTGGAATTACCGTCCTGCTGTTAAAAAAGTTGTAGATGGACAAATCATTTACAGTCGACCTTCTCAAAACACACAGCAATGTACTATTGTAAACGGCTTACATCAATCTATTATTAGTGATACAACATTTCAGTTTGCTCAACAATATATGAAACAAAATCCTCCTCACCCCATTGCAGAACATAGTACCATAAAAAATCCTCTAGCTGGTATTGTTGTTTGTGGAAAATGTGGTCATAATATGGTAAGACGACCTTACTCTGGGAAGCAATCTGATGTTCTTATGTGTGCTGCAACATACTGTGATAATATAAGTAGTGCATTACATTTTGTAGAACAACATATTTTAATTTCTTTGGAACAATGGCTTAATGAATATAAATTACAATGGAATATAGACAATCCATCAAAAGAAAATTCTCAAATACATATCAAAAAAATAGCTTACAAAAAAACTGAAAAAGAACTTACTACACTATATCAGCAATTAGACAATACTCATACTCTTTTAGAACAAGGTATATATAGTACAGATACTTTTTTAGAACGTTCTCGTTTATTATCACAAAAAATTGAAAATACAAAACAAAATTTAGAAACATTAAAAAATGATATTGATACAAGTATTATGCGAAAACAAAATCAAAAAAATATCATACCCAAAGTAGAGTATTTATTATCTGTTTATAATACATTATCTACTCCAAAAGCTAAAAATGATATGTTAAAAGAAGTGCTTGAAAAAGTAATTTATATAAAATGCAAAAATGGACGATGGCATAATAATCCTGATGACTTTGAAATTGTATTGTACCCTAAAATACCACTTAACACTCATTGACAACATCAAAGAGCAAAAGAATTTGCTCATGTAGAAATGATGGGAACAATTGTAGCACAATTAACAAGAGGACTTACAAAACAACAAATTATAGATAGTGGTTTAGATACTTACTATGTTAATCATGGCTTAGGTGTCTATCCTTCTGCTGCATCTGGAGTACCTTTTTCTGCACTTGCTTTACAATCTAAAGGCGACCCTATTACAGATTTATATGAAGACATGGCAGCAGATGGTGCAATTCTATAAGAACAACATTAAAATAAATTTTTAAAAAATTCCCTATACCTGATATATAATACTATCAGATATAGAGAATTATTTCATTTTTAGAAGTTCCAATGTATTTCAATAGGTACTTCCTTTGTAATAGGGTCCTTCTTTCCTACTCGAATGTAGTCAATTAATGTTTCAACTATTATTCTGTCCAAATGCTCAAGATTAGTATATTGTTCAATTAATTGACGTCTATTGTCACCATCTTTTATTTTTTCTTCAATAGCTTGTATTTCTTTTTCCCTATCTGCTACCCATTTTTCATACTTCTCTTTTTCTTTTGAAAAATCTCTTGAAAAATGTAAGTAATCTTGTTCTGTAATAACCTTCTTTACTTTATCAAGATATATTTCACGAATAGCCTCATTACATTCTTCAACTTTCTTTTCATATGTAACAATTTCCTTTTCAAGAATGTCTTTCTTTTTGTGTAAATCATTAGCAAAATCTACCTTTTGCTCTAACTCATCTTTGTTCAGATAAACTTTAGACAATTTATTGAGTTCTTCAATCACAGTTTGTTCCAATTTATTAACAGAGATAAAAGCCCCAATACAAGCATCTTTATGAACATGACGATTAGAACACATTAAATAACGTCTTCCATCACTTTGTTTATTTGAAGCCATTGTATAATCACAATTCATACAACGAACTTTCTTAGCAAATAATCCTATTTCTCCACCTTTAAATGGCTTTGACTTTTGAGCTAGTAATGCTTGTACTCTATCCCAGGTTTCACGGTCAATAATTGCTTCATGTGTTCCTTCAACTCTATACCATTCATCTTTTGGTCTAGGTTTATTCTTTTTTGTCTTGTAAGAAACACTACCATACTTTCCTTGAACCATATTGCCGATATACACTTCATTATGCAGCATATCTGAAATAGAAAAGTATTTCCATAAGGTACTATTCTTTTTTTGAGGCTGCTTGTAACGCAATCCATGTATTCGTTTGTATTCTGTGGGATTGGGAATTCCTCTTTCATTCAACATACGAGCAATCTTTGTTTTTCCATATCCTTCTAAAAAAAGATTAAAAACTTTTCTAACAACTTGTGCAGCTTCTTCATCTATAATCAAATGTCCCTTTTTATTAGGGTCTTTTTTATATCCGTATGCAGCAAATGACCCTATATGTTGTCCATGTTTTCTTTTATTTACTAATACACCCCTAACACTGACTGATATTCTATTCAAATAATACTCATTCATAACTCCATGTACCTGTCTCATAACTCTATTGTCTTCAATAGCTGTATCCACATTATCTAAAACACCAATAAATCGAATTCCCCATTCTGAAAATATTCCATTAATGTATTTTTCAACCATCTCTAACTCTCTTGAAAACCTGGATTGGTCTTTACAAATAACAATGTCAAACTTGTGATTTTCTGCATCTTTTAACATTTTATTAAACGCTGGTCTGTTTCTATTTGCACCAGAATAGTTATCATCACTGTATATTTCATAGATTTCCCATCCTTGTTCCAACGCATACTTTTCCAACATTATCTTTTGATTTTGAATGCTCTCACTATCATCTGCTTTTGACTTTTTATCTTTATCTTCCTCGGACAAACGACAATATATAGCTACTCTTTGTTTTTTTACTAATTTACTCATTCTTTTTATCCTCCCTTTAGAGAAGATAAAACAGACTATTTCTATATAGTACTATTATATCATTATTAAAATAGTTTGTCTACCCTCTCTATTTCTTTTTTAGTAATTTATCTGTTATCTTTATTATTTATTTTTTTCAATCAAATTAATTAGTTCTACCCATTTTTGTGTGTATTTTTCCTTCATTTCTTTTTTTTCCTTTGCTTGAAAAATGTTACTACAAGTTATTTTTACACTTTTTGACATAATATCTCCTCCTTTTTATACTATTTATATATAGTATAATAATTGTATTAATCAATAATTTTTCTTCTTTGTTATTTTCTCTTCATACTCCCCCTTCTTTCTCTCTATACCTCTCCTTTTTTTATTTCATATAATTTGATTTTTTTGAATTTACTTAACTATAAAATCCTGTTATATAATATGTATTCCATACCTCTCCTTTTCTTTATTTCATACAACTTGATTTTTTAAATTTACTTAACTATAAAATCCTGCTACATAATATGTATTCCATACCTCTCCTTTTTTTATTTCATACAATTTGATTTTCTTAATTTACTTAACTATGAATTTCTGTTATATCGTATGCACACTCTCTGTATCTTTTCTCTTTTGATATAAAAATGGACATAAAAAAAAGACCAACTGACTTTATATTGTCAATTAGCCTTTCTGTTACTTCCTATGTTAATGATTCAATAATTATACCATATAGTTTCCATTCTCTCATTTGAATGATTAGACTTTGAAGTATTATAAACTGTTGTTTTTGTTGGATATACCTCTTTATGCCAATTTCCAGATTTTAATAACTCATCATCGCATTTTTCAGATTTTAATAACTTATCATCATATAAATGTATATTATAATTACAGATTAATATCTTACATTTTGCATTTTTAATTTCTTCTAGCATTTTATCATGTTTCTCTTTTCCAAATGACGCAGGATAAATACTTCCCAAATTTTTATACCGTTTCTCTTTCTCATCCCATTTAAGATAAGGAGGATCCAGAAACATCATTGTTTTCTCATCATTTAGATAACGATAAAACATATTATTCTTTTCCTTATTACACAAAAAATGTAATGCGTCAATATTCCATACCTGTAAACCATTCAATCTATCTGAACATTCATATAATCTCAATATTCTTTTCCTATAATCTTCCTCTGTTTTAAACTTGCCTTTCACATAACTTTCTCCAATTCCACTATAACTAAGAGTATAAGTAACATATACTGCAGCTGCTAAATCTATATCTGAAATCTCTTCCGTTGACATATTATCGTAATCTTCTAATCCTATTTCCTCCTTCTGTCTTTTTAATCTTCCCCATGCCCATCTCATATCTTCAGCTTGTTTTATTGTAGTCACTTTATCTGGAAAATCAATTTCTTTTGGTACTTCATCATTTTCAACAGCTTTCTGAAACTCATTCTCCCACCAATCATTCAATTCTTTCTCTACTTTCTTACTACTTTTCCTTTCATATTCCCTAAAATATTTTTTCAATCGTTTTTTTGCTTGTTCTTCTAAATCATATCTATATTTGTCATATAATTCACTTGATTGATTGAACTGTTCTTCTGTTGGGCTTGTTCCGTAATAAAGTCTATCAATTAGCTGTTCAGCTGTATCTTTATTAGATAATACCCTCATTAGAGTACACAACCCATTATCCTTCTCATTATAAAATTCTCTTTTATGAGGCTCTTTGTTAAGTAATACTCTACAAGCTCCACCAAACAATGTAATAAAATTATCACAAGAATAATCCAACCTTTTTGCAATAAAAGAAGCCATTCTTGCCTTTCCCCCATAATAGGGAATAATTGACAAAGTTTTCATTCCTCATCAGCTCCCATTTCATCAATATCTTGTTCTAAATTTTTTATTGTCCTTTCTAAGTTTTCTCCATGAAATACAATTACACGTACTGGAATTTTCCCCTCAAAATATCGAACCGTTTTTGTATATCTTTTATCCTCTGCTATAATTAATTTTTCTTTTTTTAATCTTTTTCGCAAATCTTGTATTTCATTTTCTTTATATCCAAACCTTGCTGCTATATTGTTAAACAATATTACTCTCATATACCAGCAATTTCCTTTTTTACCTGCATTATTATTATCCTTTTCATCTCCATTAAAATACTCATAAACACCAAATAAAAACTCTTGAAATTTCTCTTCATTTAATTCTTTAATTTCTTCATCTTCCTCATCTTTAACTGGAATCATCCAATAACAGCTCTCTATCTTTCGTTTTAATTTCATTCTTATGTTATCATCACTAAAAACAATACCATATTCTCTAAGGTCTATCAAACCATTCTCTAAATTTTTCATACTCAACTTGATAGAACAATCTTCATCATATTTAATAGAACAATCTTCATCATATTTATTTTTTTGAATTTTCCCTAAATAAACTGTTATCTTCAAAAATTCTTTTCGGTTTTCTATATTCTTTAACCGTTCTACTCTAAATTTATAAAAACATTCGTTTTCCTTTTCTATCTTTTTCTTTTCTTTTCCTTCATCCCAATAAAACTCTGCATATTCTCCTTGTCGTTCTTTACATTTCCACTCTGACACACATTTCCCCTCCAATCCATAACCAATAAAACTCTAAATGCTTAACATTATGTTAGATACATACAAACTATATTTATCACTGGTTACAAGTGGTTACTGGTTACAAATAACATACCAATTTTCTAATTTATTTGTCTTATTTTAGCATAACATTGTACCCCTTTCAATTTGTTTTACTAAAATATTCAAAAAAATAAGACAGATACTCTAAAGTACCTGCCCCACTTTTAATACTTCCCTAATACTTTTCCGTATTGATAATAAATTTTTACAATGCTATCTCTTAATCTGCTATTGATTAAATCATTTGCTTTGTCATCTATAGCAATCTTTGCTAATATCATTCCTCTTTTCTTATCAATTATAACATATAAGTTTTCACCTCTTTTTACTTCAATAATATCTTCTATTCCATCTTTCTTTGTCTTTGTCTCATTCTTTTTCCTAGTGTTAACTGCTCCCATATTTTTTCATCCTTTCTCTTATTCTTTTCTTATATCTTACTACTCTATATGTATATTCTCACGCCTTTAAAAATTCAGCTATACTTTTAAAACTCATAAACTAAAAAAAGAACTCCTGATAAAAGAGTCCTTTCATATGGGTATCTTCTTACCCATTTAATTTCAATAAAGTCTATTTAATAACATTAATTAAATCTTGTATCCCAATTACTCCATCCACACCTAATCTAAATATTACAAATACCGCCAATGTAAATAATAAAAATAGTATATTTATTATCCATAAACCATTATATACTATTCCTGCTCTATTTTTATCTATAAAAAACAATGACTTAAAGCTATTTAATTCATTAAGTTTTTTTTCCCATATACAATGTGTAATTGTAACAATCATCAAAGTTTGTAATATTGTAAAGAATATTTTGTCACACTCTATTCCTTCTGACATACCCCAAATAATTAAAACTTTAAATATCAATACAAATATTGTTAAACCTATAATAAATATCTTCCACCATTTTTCCTTTGATAATACAGTTTCATTTTGCTGTTCCACATCAAATGCCTTATTTAATAATGCTATGATAATCAATAAACCTATAAAATATAAAGCATATGCAAAAATATTTGTCAATATAACTACATCTACTTTTTCTATTAATTTCTGAAAAAGATTTTCCGCTACTTTAGCAACTAAATCTCCAGATAAAATTACTGTAGCAAACAAATTTAATAATACTAATACTGGTGTTAAAAATGCCATGTTTTCTAAATTCCTCATAATACAAATTCTTCCCCCTAAATAATCCTTAACTCTACTCTAAATTGTTGTTATACATTTTTCTCCTTTTTAAAAACATATTAGCATATTTGAAATTAAATTGCAACTAAAATCATCTGATATACATCTAAGTGATATCACAAATTATTGTATTTACATATTATTCTATATCTCTTTATGTTCAATAAATACTGAATTTTTGCTGTGGCTTGTTTGGGTCAAAAGTTCTAATTTAGCACTTATCTATACTCTGCTATTGTTTTCATTTGTTCTGGCTTGTTTAGTTTGCTATTTTTCATACTACAGATAAACTTTCCCTACTAACAAAACGATAAATA
>CAJUJJ010000050.1:1387-12862 GCA_910586765.1 uncultured Clostridia bacterium | reverse complement strand
ACGCTCTTCCGATCTTATAATGCCAACGCTGACCGCCCAACATACTGCATCTTTATAATAAGCATTTTGTTGTACATCTGTAAAAGCTATTGTTTCATTTACCATAGGTTGATTTTCTATTCTCCAAAGTATCGCTACAATCATAGCACGTGTTGCATTCGCATTAGGGTCAAATGTGGTGCTGCTTGTACCAGACATCAAACCTTTTTCTATACAATAATGTACACCGTCGTGATACCACTGATTAACATTCATATCGACAAATTTTGTCAAAGGACAATTACTGTCTTTTGTGCAGTTGCTGTAATCCATTTGTGGTATTTTTTCATCTGGTTTTGTATTTGGTATTACTGGAGTTTCATTTTCTGTATTATCTTTGTTATCTGTTTTGTCATCTTTTACCCAAGTACCTGTTCTGCCATTGCTTGTTGGTTTTTCAGATGATTTTTTGTCGTAAACAATAGCATAATATGCCATTTTGTCAATATAAATGTGAATACGGTCTTTTTCAATCCAGAAAGTACCATCTTGCAATACAGTAGGTTCACTATTTAATTTTTTGAGTTGACTTGCTTTGCCATCATAATAGCGATAAACAGACACATTTTGTTTGTCGGAAGTGTCAAAAGGCACTATCAACTCTAATACAGTTTGTGTTTGTTCTATTTTTGTAGTAGTAGTTACGCCATTTTTTGTAACAGCTTTTTCTAATGAAACATCAAAGCCTTCTAATTTAGATTGTTTTGCTTTTTTTTGTATCGCTTTTTTAGCTTCTTGGTTGCTGTCATTGTCTTCAGATTGTATTGTCAATGTCAATTTTACACTAGCATCAGGCTCAGAATGTTTTTTGGCTTCTTCGTCTAATCCTTTTACAATAATGTCACCTGTGTCTAACTCTCCAGAGCTTCCTCCGCTAGGCAATTTGATTTCTGTGCTAACGTCGTCCATAGTGAATATAATATCGGCATCGTTCACATTGCCACTTATCAAACTAACTCTTTTAGAAGCAGTTTTTTCGCTACCATCAACTGTAATAGTAGCTATAATATCATATACACCAGAAGATAAATTTGAAAGCAGATATTTGCCTTGCTCATCTGTCACAGCAGTAATACTATTTGCCTTTACAACAGCATTTTGTATTGCAACACCATTTTGATATTTTACAGTACCGCTGATGCTATATTTTTTTGATGAATTATTAGGTGCTTTTTGCCATTTTGCATACAAAGTAATATCTGTTGTTACTGCTTGCGTAAAATCATACTCTGTTGTCAATTCTTCATCACTATACCAACCTACAAAAATATAACCGTTTCTTGTTGGGTCAGCAGGTCGTTCTGCTGTTCCACCTTTTGCTATATCTAAGTTATCTACAGCACTGCCGCCATTGCTTTGGAATGTGATTGTTACTTTTTCAGCCCATTTCGCATAAACTTTTGTATCTGCATTTATTATTTCAGTTTCAAAATTAAATTTATTTGTACAATCTGCTTCTTTGTACCAGCCTGCAAATATAAATCCATCTTTTGTTGGAATAGTTTCAGGCTCTTTTGCTTTTTGTCCTTCTGCTATTTTTTGAGGTGCTACAGTACTGCCACCATCAGTATCAAATGTTATAGTTACTATTTTACCCCATTTTGCATAAACTGTTGTGTTTTCAGTTATTTCAGTTTCAAAATCAAATTCATTTATACATTCTGCTTCTTTGTACCAGCCTACAAAAGCATATCCATCTCTAGTTGGGTCAGCAGGAATTTTTGTTTCGTCTACTTTTTGTCCTTCTGTTACTGTTATTTGTGTTGTTGTAGGTGATGTTGAACCATCATTATTATCAAATGTTACAGTATAAGTGTAAGGAAGTCTTAAAACAATTTTATCATCTTTAAAATCTACAATATAATTGTTGTCACTTGTAAAATAAGCTTTGTCAGTCTCTTTAACTGTATAACCACTGCCTTGAGCGATTGTGACTGGATTTCCTTCTGTAGGAGGACTATATGGAGTAACACCAATAGCAGCACCTTCTGTCAGTGCTTCTGTTACAGTAACTGTTTTTCCGTTTGATGAAAGATTTACATTACTAGAAGTATCATCTGTACCTGTATTATCAGCAACTACAACAGCACCAGATACATTAAATACCTTACCGCTAAAGTAAACACTACCACCAAATATCTTAACTATATTATTAATAATACTACTACTTTCATTCATAGTAAATTCGCTGTCACCACTCATATGAACAGCACTTCCAACATTAGCTGTATTTTCATTGATACTACTATTATCATTCATAGTAAATTTGCTGTCATTTCTCATAACAACAGCACCACCAGCACTAGCTTTATTTTTACTGATAGCACTATTGTCATTCATAGCAAATGTACTTCCCAAGCCACTTATAATAGCAACACCGCCACCACTGCCTTCAGTTTCATTTTCATTAATAATACTATTATCATTCATAATAACATTAGCAGATTGCACATAAACACCACCAGCAACACTAGCACCAGCATTAGCTTTATTTTTATTGATACTACTATTTCCATTCATAATAAAATTACTATTATTTACGTATACACCGCCTGCATAGCCACTAGCTATATTTTCACTGATAACGCTACCATTATTCATAGTAAATTTGGTATCAGTACCTATGTTAGCACCAGAATCTATAAAAACACCAGCACCATGATATGCTTCATTTTTATTAATGCTACTACTACCATTCATAGTAAATTCACTACCATTTACATAAACACCGCCGCCATATATTTCTGCTTTGTTACTTCCTATTGTGCCACCACTCATAGTAAATGTACCTTCTCCTCCAGTAATTGGATTAAAAGAGCCATCTTCTGCATATCTAATATAGACACCACCACCAAGACCAGCACCACCATCTTGGTCTCTTCCTACTATATTATGGTCAATATTGCCACCTTCCATGGTAAAATTACTTGCAAGTACATAAACACCGCCACCATAGCCGTCGTCTACTGTATTATTACTAATTGTGCCATTATTTAGTTGAAAACTGCTTTTTTTCTCACTGCCAGTAGCAATAGTAGTATTAACAAATACACCGCCGCCCATGAACATTGCTCCATTACTATCTAGCGTTCCACTTTCCATAGTAAATGTAGCACCACTATCAACAGCGACACCGCCACCAGCTAATATAGCTATATTTTTGTTAATTTGACCTTTATTCATAGTGAATGTAGCATCTTTGCCTGTTACAAATACACCGCCACCACTGCCATAATAGGGAGAATTATCATTCTGATTCCACAAAGCAGCATTATTGTCAATCGTACCACCTGTCATTGTAAATGCAGTTTCTAAATATTGTCCGTTTATATAGACACCACCACCATCATAAAATGATAAATTTGCTCCGTTTTCATTAGTGCCGCCTATTTTACCACCTTTCATATTAAATGTGCCACCATTTACATAAACACCACCACCATAAACTGATGCTAGATTGTAGTCAGTGTCTTTATCACCATCACCGCCAATTTGACCGCCATTCATAGTAAATGTACAGTAATTCATAACAGCAACACCACCACCACTGTCATTTGCTACATTTTCGCTGATAGTTCCATTATTCATAGTAAATGTGCTGCCGTTGTTCATATAAACACCGCCACCATTAAAACCAGCTTCATTATTTGTAATAGTGCCACCATTCATAGTAAATGTACTATCAATCACATAAACACCAGCACTATTACCATTTTGATCTATAGTACTAATATTATCACGAATGTTACCACCATTCATAATAAGTGTACTTGATTTTGTTCCACTTGCTCCTGTAGTATCACCATTCTTTGAAGAAACTACATAAATGCCACCAACATCAGTACCACCAGTAATTACACCATTTCCTTCACAATCGCACAATGTTAATGTTGCACCATACCCTACTTGAATAACTGGGGTTTTGTCACTTCCTATATATTCTAATGTATTTCCATTCAAACATAATGTTACATCTACACTTTCTCCTTCAATCAGAAGCATTTTTGATATTTCAAGCGTCTTATCTAGTTCATCTAAATAGTAATTTCCACTACTTGTAATAGTTAAATTACTTGTTGTCAATTTTGTCCAACTATCGTGATTTCCATTACAATCTGTTGCTATTCTTGCTGCCCTCGCTGCTTTTTTAGGCTGCATTTGTTGTTCTGTTTGCTGCTCGTTGTCTTCTGGAGTTTGCTCCTCTGTTTTGTCCTGCTCGTCGTCTTTTGGAGCTTGCTCCTCTGTTTTGTCTTGTTCGTCGTCTTTTGGAGCTTGTTCCTCTGTTTTGTCTTGTTCGTTGTCTTTTGGAGCTTGTTCCTCTGTTTTGTCTTGTTCGTCGTCTTTTGGAGCTTGTTCCTCTGTTTTATTTTGCTCGTTGTCTTCTGGAGTTTGTTGTTGTGTATCTCCTTTTGCACTCTCTGACAAACATTTTTCTGTATGCGTGTGCTCCTCTAACTCACAAATTAAATTTTCATCGTCATCAAAACATTGTTCTTCGTGCGTATGTAATTCTTTTTCGCATATAAATGTCTGTTCTTGCTGTGCAAATGTCGCAGTTGGAAACAATCCCGCTAACATACATACTATAAGTATATAAGCTATGATATTGCTTTTTTGCTTTTTTTGTATCATTTTTTATTTCCCCTCCTTTAATATTAAAATATCGCTAAAATGATACTTATATATTATACTTTTTATAGAAATTTTATAAATATGAAATGTTAGGAAAGGGGAATTGTCAGTGTAGGCTTGCCTACACTGACAAGGGGCGAGCCCCTTGTCCTTTATTTCATTGTCATATGGGTGTCCACGACAAATTGGCAAATATTTTATGTAAATTATAGCTATCATTCCTTTCTAAATATTGCTGAAATAAAAAAAGACCAATTTCTATATAAAAATCAGTCCATTGATTTAGTTTACCACTTTTAAAATGCTTGTCAATACTTTTTGCGTGAGATGTTTAAAATCTGCATGAAATGTACTTCTTTACAAATATTGTAAAATTAAAAATATTGTCATATTTTAATAGGATATATAAAATTATTTTTGTCTAAATTACTATTTTTTAGCATAAAAATATTAATATTTCTATTGCCAAAAAAGGAAAAAAATTGTACAATAATTCTATAAATACGCCCAATTTACTATGCAAATTGTTGTTTACATTATATAATGTGGTAATGATTGTAATATTTTACTCAGATTGTCAAACATCAGGTGCTATACCATTGTTTTTTGTGGGCAATGATAGAAAACTTATACAAAAACAGGCTGAGCCTGTTTTTGTAAGGAAAACGTAGTTTTTCCTTACAGTATCAAGTAATATTGTTACTTTGATTTGATTGACAATTTGAGTAAATATTGTAATATTTTACTATATTTTATTTTACATTATATTAAAGGAGTGATTACTTATGAAAAAATGGGTGGCTTACCTATTGGCAGGAGCAATGGTATCTTCCACTACAACTGCATGGGCAAGCAATTACACAGACATAGGAGGTCATTGGGCAGAAAGTGCTATCACTACATGGAGTGACAGAAATGTATTGAGTGGTTATAATGACTTGTTTCGCCCAAATGACACAATAACAAGGGGGGAAATGGCTGTAATACTTGACAGAATTATGTATTATACACAAAAACAGCAAAATACATTTTCAGACCTAGACCAAGCATTTTATACAGAACCAATATTGAAAGCAGCAAAAGCAGGAGTATTCTCTGAAACAAATGGTCTTGCTAGACCTAAAGAGGCTATGATAAGACAAGACGCTGTTGTTATGCTGGCGAAAGCATTGGGCATTGCACCTGTAGAAGGCAGTACAAATTTTACAGATGATGCACAAATTTCAGCTCAAGCAAAAGGTTATATACTGGGTATGAAACAACATGGTTATGTAAGCGGTTCTTCTGATGGAGCATTTCACCCTAATGACCCTATTTCTCGTGCTGAAGTAGTAACATTATTGAATTGTTCTATAGATAATATTGTAACAGAAAATACGGTTAGTGCTTCTAGCAATGGAAAAGATGTCATTATTAATACACCTAATGTTACATTAGAAAATACAGTGGTAGATAAAGATTTGATACTTGCTGAAGGAATAGGCGAAGGCGATGTCACATTAGAGAATATTACAGTAAAAGGCTCTCTTATTGTAAGAGGCGGAGGTATTCATACTGTAAAATTAAAAAATTCTAATATAGGTAATCTTTCTATAGAAAAGAAAGCATCAGCAGTAAGAGTATTGACAGAAAGCAGTAATGTTACAAAAACAAATGTTACAACACCATCTATATTGGAAGGAAATTTCAATGCAGTTACAATATCTTCTCCAACAGATGTTACAGTAAGAGGAAATATAGAAACAATGGAAGTTTCTGCAAAAGCAAATTTGCAAACAGAAGGCACAGCAACAGTAAAAAATGTAAATATTACTGCAAATGGTGCAAATACTGTTGTAAAAGGTACAGGTAAAGTTGAAAATGTACAAATTGCTGGGGAAAATGTTTCTGTAGAAACACCAAATACTAATGTAACTGTAGCTCAAACTGTAGCACAGGCAAAAGTAAATGGTCAAACTGTAAAAGGTGGTACACAAACAAAAGCATCTAGTTCAGCAGGTAATTCAAGTAATAAGACATCTTCTTCTAATAGTGGAAGCAGACCTTCTTCTTCTGGTAGTGGAAATAATAGACCATCTGGTGGCGGTGGAAGTTCCAGTGGTAGCACAACACAGAAAAAAATTACAATTAAAAATGTAGAGTCTGTAAGTAATAGTCTTGTTAGAGTAACATTGAGCGATGCAACAAAACAGCCTTTAAAACAAAGTGATTTTAGTATCATTTGTACAGGTGGCGGCTCTAATATGACAATACTCAATGTTAGAACAAAAGATAATAAAGTTTATGATATAACAACAACATATTATAAAGATAATACTTATAACTTGCAGGTAACAATAGATGGAAAATATGTTGATAAAGACTTTGTTGTAAAATATGACTGTGCTGAATTGACATCTACTGAAACAAAGAGAACAAGCGAAACAGCAGCAGAATTTTATTATGTTTCTGATATGCCAGGTACATTATATTATGGTTTAGTAAAAAATACTCCTGTATTAGCAGCTTATGAAAATGAAGCAGGAGAAAAAGTTTCTGCAAGAAGTGTTTTACCAGATGGAACACAACCATCAGCAGAACAATTAATATCATCAGGCACAACAAGTAATATGTCAGTTGGATTAAATAAAGTAAATATTTCAGGATTAGAAAAAGATACTGCTTACACACTATATTATGTGGCAGTAGATGTTGATGATAGAATAACACCAGTAAAACAAATTGCTATTAGTGCAGAGGCTCCTGCAAAGCCAAAACCACCTACAAAACCTAGTAATCCATCTGAGTCAGAAAGTTATGAAATAGAAAGTGTTGTACCACATTTCAATGAAAAAGGTGGCTTATGGGACGAAAATTATTGGTATACAGTAACATTTGATAAAGCTGTAAAAGAAAAGCTTGAATTAAAGAATTTTGAATTAACTTGTCCTGCTCAGGCCAATTTACATTTAGGTAGAGTACAAAAAATAGATGATAAAACATATAATGTATATTCACAAGTAGGATATGTTCCAAATGATGGAAACACATTAACTATGCACGTTACATTTTCAAATGGAACAAAAGTACAAAATAAATTTTATTTTGATACTAAAGTACCAGATTTAAAAACAAGTCTTTCTATAGAGCGTGTTGGTGAAGATAAAATCAATGTAAAATTTAAACCAGACAAAGATGGTGTTCTTTATTATAAACTTTATAATAATGATGACTACGATTTTGATAATATTGCAACAAAAAGCCCAGATGATGTTTATGAAAATGGTACACCTGTAGAATTAAAAGCTAGTGTTTATGTAACTTTAGAAAATATTCCAGCAACAGCAGGGCAAAGATTTTGTTATGCTACAGAATTACCATCAGGACAAAGACAAGGAAATTTAGTTTGTGGTAAACTAATAGAAACTTATCCAACAGCAACTGACCCTGATAATCCAGACGATACTAATCCCGATAATAGTCCAGTGAAGATTACAGAGATAAAAGTAGTATTTGAAGAGGGTGCTTATTATGACTTTCAGAAAATCTATTTATATTTTGATAAGCTAATGGATATAGAGGAAATTCCTATTGATGATGAAAATATACAAATTGTTGGTTTTGAAAATGAAAAAATTATAACAGCATATATAGCAGGAAAAGCAGACCCAGAAAACCCTAATGCAGATATTAAAGGACTGGAATTAAACTTTAATCCACCTATGTCAGGTTCACCAACATTAATTCCAGAAGGAACATATGAAATTATATTGCCATTACTTCCTGAAGGCAGCGGTACTTTAAGTTATAACTTCCAAATTGGTAGCGACTACCAAACACCAGAGCCTGAGCCTGAGCCTGAGCCTGAACCTGAGCCTGAACCTAACCCTAGTGAAAACGTTAATCCTAGTAACACAGTTACAAAGGCAGTAAGTAATTTTATAAAACCAAGCAGTAGCAGCAGTAACAGTACTGAGGTAAAAGACAATTCTAATAGCACTAGTGATGCTGATGTAAAAGATAATGCTAATAGTACTAGCGATACTGACAAAAAAGATACTTCTGATAGTGCTAGTGACGCTGAAGCAACAGATAACGCTGATAGTACTAGCGATACTGACACAAATGACAATTCTGATAGTGCTAGTGACGCTGAAACAACAGATAACACTGATAGCACTAACGATACTGATACAAATGATGTTGCTGATGTGAAAGATGACACTGATACAAATGACGTTACTGATGTGAAAGATGACACTAATGCAAATGACGTTGCTGATGTGAAAGATGACACTAATGCAAATGACGTTGCTGATACAAAAGAGGATACTAATTTAAAAGAAAACTCTGACAGCAGCGACACAGAAACAGAAATCTAACATGATACACAAAAAGACTTAGGAACATTCCTAAGTCTTTTTATATTAATTATGTTATATGATTAAGCATTTTTTGTAAATAAATTACCTTTTGTTGTTGTATAGTGTTCTACAGACTGCAATGACATATTCATATGAATTGCTTTTTCATTGACTAAGCTCTTTTCAAAATCTACCAGACCAGCAAAATATTTTTGAAATGTAGTATTTGTGTCTTTATAGCCGTTTAAATGGCTGTTTGTGGTATCTTTTTCAAAAAAATTCAACCAATAAGAAGCATTATTTTTATAGCGATAAGCGCCACATATAGATTGAGAAGAAGCCTTTTCTGCACCATATTCTGCACCTTTTATCATTGCCTGTAAAATATCGCCATTTTGATGATAGTGTTGCATTGTTTGATTGTATACGTCCCATACTACATCTTTATTTAAAGCAGAAAAACCTATGTTGTCCCCTTCCACAATATTTTCATTTCTTTTTTGACTTAGGCTTTTATCCATACTGTCTAAAAAATCATTCATAAAATTGTTCATAATTTTTTGAAAAGTTTTTGACATAGCATCGCTGAGCATATCCCTTTCTAATAAAGCAT
This sequence comes from uncultured Clostridia bacterium, assembly GCA_910586765.1. Taxonomy (GTDB): domain Bacteria; phylum Bacillota; class Clostridia; order Lachnospirales; family Anaerotignaceae; genus Coprocola. The sequence continues at coordinate 3,235 of CAJUJJ010000050.1, read as the reverse complement.
CTGTTTTCATAGCAAGCATTGAAAAATCAAAACCGATACGTGCTTCGTCCATTTTAAATACATTGCTTTCCATATTACTTGATTTTTCCATATCAGAAAGAGAAGAAACATATTGTCCTAACGTTTCTAAATCTTTTAATGTATACTGTGCTGCATTGTCTTTTTGTGATGTTTTTGTAACACTATCAGCACTACTTTTACGCAGTACTGAAGCAATGTACGCATCATCGTCTAAAAGCCACTTATTTTCTGAGTCTCCTATCTGTTTTAATGCAGTTGATGTAGTATCCCCTGCTAAAACTTCACGATATTGTGTTATTTTTGTTTCTATACCACTCAATACAGATGTACGTATTTTTTCTGTTTCTCCGCTGATACCTTTTTGCTCCAAATAAGAGCCTATTATGCCTGCATAGCCTTCTGCAATATTATCTGCTGCTTTTTGGTAAACTTGTTGCAATTTTTCAAGCTGCTGTTGTTGTTCATCGCCAGAAGTAGTATTTTTAATTTTATATTCTACAGCTACATAACGTGATGATAAATATTCTACTTTTCTATTAAAATCATCTTCTTTCATGGTATAAGCTGGTTTATTTGCGTCAAAACCAATTCCCATAAAATCAAACGACAATGAAGACCAATTCATATCTTTTTGAATACCATTTGTTTGAAGTTCCTTTTCGAATTGCTGTAAAACCTCATCATTAGGGTCAGGGTGCTGCAATTTGTCAACGCTCACTTCTTCATAAATATTGAAACTGCCTTTTAAATTCCATTGTTTCATAATGGCATCTTTTTTGGTATAGTCATTGTCAGAAGCAAAAATTGATGTTGTGTTCAAAACGCCTCCGCAATTACCGCTGCTATTACTAACATATTTTGTATTCATTGTATTTTTATATGAAAATTGTGTTAAACGATAGTTTGCCGAAATAGCAGCATTGTTTGAAATTACTGTCATAAAAATCCCCTCCAAATATCACATAGATGTTAAATTATATTGTCAGTAGCTAATGTTTATTGCCCTTTTTATATACTTCTCTTTTGTTATATTGATTATAATTGTTATATCGTCAAATTATGGCAAAAGTTAAGTGTGTTGTAGTAAATAATGTAAATTATTATCGTCATATCAGTCAAAAAGTGTATTTATAGCACAAAAAAAGAGGCATCATTTCGATACCTCTTTTTCCATGCTTATAGGGCAAAGCATTTTTCCGCACAATTCTCTATAACTATTGGGACAAATTATTTTTATTGTTTATTTTTATTAAGCACTGTCATGCCCTTTGAGGCATGATGGTCTAAAGCGGCAACTTTAGACTTTCGCACTTCTGTCCATGCAATAACAGTTGTGCAGGCTCGTGCCAAAACCTACTACTAACTATATCAATCAACTGCCTATGCAGTTCGATTGCTTGGGTTGTTATACGTCAGCACCGTTTGTATTACTAGCTTCTGTTACCGTAATCGCTGCTGTTCCTGTTTCACTTCCACATGTTAAAGCAACACTATACGCATTGCTTTCAAAACTTACAACAGCTGTTGTTCCATTTCCTTCTGGAATTAATTTTTCAACTGCAGCCTGTACCCATGCTGTTTTTGTTGTTTGATCTGTTTGACTTGCTACAGGAATTTCATATGTGCCTGCTTCTATTGCTGTTTTTGCTGCTGCTAATTTCTCTGCATCTGTTTGATCAGCACTAGCTTCTGTTACTGTAATCGCTGCTGTTCCTGTTTCACTTCCGCATGTTAAAGCAACACTATATGTTCCATCTGCAAAACTTACAGTTGCTGTTGTTCCATTTCCTTCTGGAATTAATTTTTCAACTGCAGCCTGTACCCATG
>CAJUJJ010000050.1:0-1287 GCA_910586765.1 uncultured Clostridia bacterium | reverse complement strand
TTGTTGTTTGATCTGTTTGACTTGCTACAGGAATTTCATATGTGCCTGCTTCTATCAATGCCTTATCTGCATTTAATTTAGCTTCATTTGTTTCAGGAGTAGATACAGTTAAATCAACTGTTGCAGATTTTCCACCTACAGTTATTGTAACTGTTTTATCAGTATCTGTTAAAACTGCACCATTTTCAGGGCTTGTAGTAACGTTGTTATCTGCAAAATCATCTAAAGCAATGTCTGCTGTAGTTTCGTCTGCATAAGTTACTGTAATAACCAATCCAGTTAAATCAAGTTTTTCTCCTGCTGCATATTCTACCTTAGTAGGTTGTGTTTTTACTGTAACAGAAGATACCTCTTTTTCTGGTTCTGGGTTTGAAGTGTCTTCTACCACGCTTACTGAAAATTCACTTGAAATGTTTGAGCCGTCTGTTGCCGTTGCAGTTACAGTAATTGATAAGCCTGCTTTTTGTGCTGTTTTTAGTTTCAATATACCATTACCATCAATTTCAGCCATATCGCCACTTGTTTTAACAGCCCAATTTACTTTTTGATTTGTTGCGTTTGTTGGTGTTACATTTGCTTTCAATTGTAAAGTTGCTCCTTCCGTATTTTTAATTTCAGCTTTACCACCATCTGCTACAGCAATTTCAATTCCTGTTACTAATACAATTTCTGGTGTAGTATCTTCTTTTTGTTCTACATCTGGTACATTTTCCCCTGCATTAGAAGTATCTATTGTATCTGGGTTTGTTGCTTCGATTTTATCAACAGTTCCTTCACCGCTTACTTCTGTTTTACCTGTTGATGTAGATGTAATTGTATCAACTTTTGCTTCTGGTGCAACATCAACTTTTGCTGTTGCTGTATCACTAAGTTCTACTTTGTTTACAGTTGCTTTGTCCGCTACTGCTACATCTGCATTTGCACTATCACTAACAGATACATTTTCTACTTTCGCATTGTCATTTACTTTTACATCTGCACTTGCATTGCCGTTGACTGATACAGTGTTTGTTACTGCTGCGTCGCCTTCCAGTTCAATGTTTGCTGATACATTGTCATTTACTTTTACATTTTCTACTGTTGCACCGTTTTTTACAGTAACATCTGTACTGCCTTCGCCATTTAATACAATGTCTTTTGCATCACCAGTTACATCTACTTTGTCAACAGAAGCATCTGCTGCTACTTCAACAATAGCGTTGTCGCCGGCTTCTACAGTATTTACTTTTGCACCTTCTGCAATTTCAACTGGTGCTTGTGCTTCTACTCTGCTGATTTCAAAACCAA
>CAJUJJ010000049.1 GCA_910586765.1 uncultured Clostridia bacterium | reverse complement strand
TACTAGACAATTTAAACAAACAATACTATACTGATTACACCAAGATTTATCATATTTGTAATTTTATAAAATATATAATAATTTTAGTGATTTTTGCTAATAAAATATGTTTTTTATAACTATGTTTGTATAGAAATAAAAAACATAATACAACAATAAAAAGTGTTTGTGTTGTAAATAAATAGGTTTTAAATAATAGTAATATAAAATTGTATACAAGTGATATAGTTTATTATAATTATTATAAAACTTATAAACAGTAGTATAAAACTTATTTTTTAATGCTGTAAGTGTGCGGAAATAGCAAAAATAATAAAATTTATGTAACATATTATAAAGTACAAATAGCAATATTTTTTGGCAGAAATAGCGGTCTTTTCTTATGTTTCAAAAAATTGTAGGGTGATAATAAATTTTTATAGAAAAGAGTGCTATGGAAAAAAAGGTTTAGCTATATCGTCAAACCTTTTTATATGTTTATTAAAGTAATTTTTAGTATTGAGGAGGGAGTTGTATGTTAAAGAGGAAAATTGCTTCTATATTGGCGGTTACCATGATATTAGGATTATTTGGTTGTAGCTCTAATAGTGAAAGTAATGAAAATGAAGCAGGGGAAAATAATGCAGCTGCACAGGGATTTGTAGAGAAAAAAGTAGAACCAGTAGATTTTGATTCTGGTGTAGAATTAACAGACGACTGTTATAAATTTATTTATGCTTTAGGAAATGCACCAGCAACAATAGATGCAGCAAAGTTTTTTAAAATGCGTTTGGAACAGGAGAGTGGCGGTACATTAAGCTGTGATATTTATACAGATAACGTGTTGGGTAGTGAAAGAGAATTGTTAGAAGGCTGTCAATTTGGTAATTATGACATTGTTTTAGCAACAAATGCTACAGTAGCATCTTTTAGTCATGATATTTTTTGCATAGATATTCCTTGGCTGTTTGATAACAAACAACAAGTATATGAAGTGTTAGATGGTAAGTTAGGAGATAGACTTGGGGAAGGATTAGAAGATGTTGGATTTAAAATGCTACAGTGGCAAGAAAATTCATTTCGTACACTTTCTACAACAAATAGAGAAGTAAAAACAGTAGACGATTTAAAAGGATTAAAAATCCGTATTATGGAAAATGAACTTCAGTTAACACAATGGAAAAATTATGGTGCAAATCCAACACCTATGGCATTTACAGAATTGTTTACAGCATTGCAACAGGGTACAGTAGATGGTCAGGACAATGGTGCAGAATTGACATGGCAAACAAAGTTTTGTGAAGTACAAAAATGTTATACTTATACAAAACATATTTATTCACCTTATTTAATATTGATGAGTAAAGAAAAATTTGATGGATTAACACCAGAACAGCAGGAAATTGTATTAAAAGTTTCTGATGAAGCAGTTGCTTATGAAAGAGAAAGATGTTCTGAATATGAAGCAGTTGCTTTGGAAAACATCAAAAACTATCCTGGTATGATTTACAATGAATTGACACCAGAAGCAATAGAAGAATTTAAAGCAGCTTGTACAAATATAAAAGAGTTAGCTTATGAAAAAGTAGATGACCCTGCTGTAGTAGATTTACTTTATAGTGAGGTAGAGAAGGCAAAACAGAAATTTCCAGAACAATAATGAGGGAAGGGGAGAAAATGTATGAAATTTCTAAATGAACATTTGGAAGAATTTTTTATCATTCCATTGATGTTTGCAATGAGTATTATTATATTTATACAGGTTGTTATGAGATATGCTTTTCAAAGTTCTTTGACATGGTCTGAAGAATTGGCAAGATATTTGTTTGTATGGTTAGTTTATTTTGCAGTAAGTTACACAGCACGTAGAGAAAAACACATTAGAATAGATGCTGCAATTAATATTTATCCAAAAGCAATACGCCCTTATATTGAAATATTAAGTGAAATTATTGTTTTTGCATTTGCTGTTTTTATTGCCATTACAGGCGTTACAGTATATCAAAAGATTACATGGAGCGGTCAAGTTTCTCCAGCGATTGGCTTACCTATGCAGTTTGTTTATGCAGCTCCTTTGGTTGGTTTTGTTTTAACAGCGATACGTCAGTTACAATGTATATTTAGAAGAATTAAAAAATTAGGTCAGCCTGAGGAGGTGGAGAAAGTATGACAGGTAGTATTGCATTAGTTGTATTTGTTACATTAATTGTCTGTCTTGTACTTACAGTGCCTATTGGCTTTTCATTAGGTATTGCTTCATTGGCATATATATTGTATACAAAACAGTTGACATTTGGATTTATTGCACAAAACTTAGTAACAGGTTGTGATTCATTCCCTATTATGGCAATACCATTTTTTGTATTTGCTGGTGAGTTAATGGGAGGCGGCGGTATTTCTCGTCGTCTGTTAAATGTGGCAAATGTATTTTTTGGAAGAATTAGAGGAGGTCTTGCCATTGTAACTGTTGTTGTATGTATGTTCTTTGCAGCAATATCAGGTTCTGGCCCTGCAACAGTAGCAGCGGTAGGTGGTATGGTTGTGCCAACTATGTTACAAAAAGGCTATGATAGAAAATTTGTACTGGCATTGATTGCAGCAGCAGGTTCTATAGGTGTTATTATTCCTCCAAGTATTCCTATGGTTGTATATAGTGTTACAACAAATAGCTCTGTTAGTAAATTATTTTTAGCTGGTTTTGTACCTGGTTTATTAATTGGTTTAGTATTGATAGGATATTCCTATTTCTTTGCAGTAAGTCATGGTTATAAAGGAGAAGAAGAACCATTCAGTTCTAAAAAGGCATTAAAAGAAGTAAAAGACAGTATTTGGGCATTACTTTCTCCTGTCATTATATTAGGTGGTATATATGGTGGTATATTCACACCAACAGAAGCAGCAGCCGTATCTGTTATATATAGTTTAATTATTGGCTGTTTGGTATACAAAGAATTAGATTTAAAGCAGCTTATGACAGTTACAAGAAATGCTTGTGAAACAACAGCAACAATATTAATTGTTATCGGTTGTGCAGCTGGTTTCTCAAAAGTATTAACATTAGGTCGTATTCCTACTACTGTGGCAACATTCTTAACAACAATGACAGATAGTAAAATATTAATATTATTGCTTATCAATATATTGTTGCTTATTGTTGGCTGTTTTATGGAAACATTGTGTGCCATTATGATATTAGCACCTATATTATTCCCAGTTGTAACTGCTTTAGGTGTAGATGTAACACATTTTGGTATTATTATGGTTGTAAACTTGGCAATAGGATTTATTACACCTCCTTTGGGAGTAAACTTATTCGTTGCTTCTCGTGTAGGCGAAACAACGCTGGACGATGTCATAAAGGGCATCATACCATTTTTAGTAGTTATGATTATTGTATTGTTAGTTATTACATATATACCAGCAATTTCTATGTTGCTGCCTAACATATTTTCATAATATAAAAATAAATCCCTTCATAAAAATGAAGGGATTTTTATAACAATAAATAAAGGGTGAGAGCATTTTCTCACCCTATTTTATTTTTATATCATGTTACATTTCGTTTTGATAAGCACTTACATCTCTGATTTTAAATTGACCTACCATTTGCTTCATCATTTGTGCCTGACCAGAAAGTTCTTCACTAGCAGCGGCACTTTGTTCTGCTGTAGCACTATTTGTTTGAACAACGCTGGAAATTTGGTCCATACCAGATGTTACTTGTGATATAGAATTTGCTTGTTCAATGGTAGCACTTGAAATCTTTTGAACTAATTCTACTACTTCATTTACGCCTTCTACAGCTTCTGAAAGATATTCAGCAGTAGTATCTGCGATTTTTGTTCCTTTTTCTACTAAATGAATAGAACGTTCAATTAAAGTAGCTGTGTTTTTACTTGCTTCTGCACTTTTTGATGCTAAGTTTCTTACTTCATCAGCAACAACAGCAAATCCCTTTCCTGCATTTCCAGCACGAGCAGCCTCTACTGCGGCATTTAAAGCAAGTATATTTGTTTGGAAAGCAATATCTTCTATTGTTTTAATAATTTTTCCGATTTCACTAGAACTTTGACTAATTTCACGCATAGCATCAATCATTTGAGCCATTTGTTCATTGCTTTCAAGCATTTGTGTACCAGAAGTTTCAGCTTTTTCATTTGCAGATTTTGCATTTTCAGCAGTTTTTTGTACTTGGAATGAAATATCATTTATGGTAGCTGCTAATTCTTGTACAGAACTTGCTTGTTCTGTAGAACCTTGTGAAAGAGCTTGTGCACCAGCAGAAACTTGGTCACTTCCTGCAGAAACTTGGTCAGCAGAAATATTAATTTGATTTAATGCAATACTTAATTTTCTATGTAATTTACGCACAGAAAGTAAAATATTGTGGAAGTCTCCTATATAATTTGCTTCTGCTTTTGTTCTTACATCAAAATTGCCCTCCGCCATTTCACCAAGCAAATAATCAATATCTTCTACAATGGTTTTTAAGTTATCTGTCATGGCAGTAAATGTATTTGCAAGCATACCGATTTCATCTTGTGATGAAACAGAAATATCTGCTTCAAGATGTCCGTGAGCAATGTCTTGTGCTGCCGTTACAATACCTTGAAGTGGACTAAGTATACGTTTTGCTAAAGCAATAATTGTTAAAATAATTACAACTAAAGCAATGATGGATAATATTGCCATAATTATTCCTGTTCTTGTTACTGCTGCATTTGCTTCTGAGTAATTAATACCAATTAATGACCACCATGTTCTTCCACCAGCGTCAATAGGGGTATAAAAACGAATTACTTTTCTTCCGTCTTCTCTTGTTGCCGTAGCATTAAATGCTTCACCTTTTGTCATATTTTCTTTAATCCCAGCAAGTTCTTTGGCATCTGGTGTAAAAGCATCTATTGTTTTGCCAATATCATTTACGCTTTCACTATCATAAACAACTAGACCATCATCATTATAAATGGTACAATACATACTAGGAAAATCTTCATGTGTAGAACTTACTTTGTCGAAATTTGTTAAATCAATATCTACTGCCACAACACCGATTGCATTATTATCACGTATAATAGGAGTAGCATAAGTTACTACTTTTGCTCCTCTAAATTCATAAGGGTCTGTTACAGTAGATGCTTTAGAAGATATTACATCTTTGTAATAACTTTCTTGAGAATATGTACTGTAATCTCCATAAGGTGTTACATCTTCATTTGCATCTTTGTCGCTAATATAAAAGGCATAGTTTGGCATATCGCTTTGAAAAGCATAAGGCTCAAACATTACACCAACACCAGCAATATCCTCATTAAATAATGCAGCATTACGAGCTGTTTCACGAAGATAAAGTTCAATGTCATAATTTAATGGTGTGATGATACTTCCATAAACAGAGCTAATAGATATTGCAATAGCCTCTGGAGTTGTAGGAATTGTTGATTGTGCAGGGTCTGAAATATTTGCATTATACATTCTTTCATAATAATTTCCCATATCTACAGAAACCGTTTTTGCTGCATCAAAAATGTTTTGAATTTCTACAGCATTTGACCTAGATAGAACAGTCAACTCTCCAAATGTAGTAGTAGAAATAGCTTTTTTTGCTGTTGAAGTTGTAACTAAAATAAGTATTACAAAAATTACAGTTAGTATTCCGCCAATGGCTGCAGCAAGTTTTGTTGAAAGCTTTAATTTGTTGAACATAATTACACGTCTCCTCCTATTTTTTTTAAACGTAGAAAAAAGCAATTATACTGTTTCTAAATTTTAAAGATTTTAATATAGAAATAGTGGATAATATACTTTTTATGAACTACTTTTATTATACATCTATAAGAATTAATGTCAATAAAACACGTATGAAAAAAAGAAAAAGTAGTAAAATTTTCACGATAAACAATATGAAAAAAACAATTTTTTTAGTAAAAATAAAATTTTTATATTTTATAGAACATTAATTAATTATTGTCTATTTGTAAAAGCAAAAAATAGAGTAATATTATTTTTTGAAAGACACAAATTTTTTAGAAATGACAAGGCTTTGTAAAATACTGTCTATTATGAGTAATTTTGTAAAATAAATTTAGGGAATGATTTTATGTAGCGTAAAAAAGGATAATTTTTGATAAAATAATGCAAAAAAAGTGAATTTGTGGTAAAATTTTATCATAATTTTAAATTTTGACAGAAGTGAAAAATAACATACTATAATAGAAGTAAATGTAATAAGGTAATGTTTATATTGTAGCATAAAAATACAATAATGGTAATGTTACAGAATAAAAAGTGTTGTGTAGTCAGTACGAGTTTAGAGAAGGGGTCAGTTTTATGGAAAATGGAAAGAGTCTATTTTTAGAAACATTATATACTTCATATTCAGATGAAATATATCAAGCTGCTTTTAATAAAATGAATAGAGATAAACAGAAAACAGAAGAAATTATGCAGGAAACTTTTGCGATAGCCTGTATGAAAGTAGACCAATTATATTGTTCAAAAAGTCCTTTTCACTGGCTATTGAATGTCCAGAGAATTCTTATAAAAAGAGAACAGTTCAGATTATGTATGGGCAAAACAAAAGAAGGAAAATATATATTTTCAAAAGAAATCAGTATTGATACATTATCGAAAGACCAAATACCTATAGAAGAAGTGGAATTTTATGAAGGTTCTATATTTGAAGAATTGAAAAAAGTGTTGTCAGAAAGAGAGATAATATTTGTAGAAGAAAGATATGTCAAGGGGAAAACATATAAAGAAATTGCGGATTTATTACAATTTACAGAAAGTGCTTGCACTTCATTTGGAAACAGAATACATCAAAAAATAAAAAAATTTTTTCAAGAGCGTGACAAAATGAGTAAAAATTTAGATATATAAGATAAGGAGATAAAAAATGTGTAAAGAAGATTTATCAAAGCTCCCCAGTACAGAAGAAGAAATGGAGGCGAAAATAAAACAAATAGACCAAGAAATAGATGATATTTTAGACCAAGAGTGTGGTAAAGCAGAAGAGGAACGTCTTTTTTATTTGATACATCAATTAAAAGAACTGCAAAATATACCACCATTTGATGTAGAAAGGGGTTGGAAAGAGTTTAAAGAAAAATATCAGCCTGAAATAGAAATGTTTAAAAGAGATGTAGAAAAGGCAGAGCAACAAAGAAGGGAATATAAAAGACTTGTTTTGAAAAAAATGGTGTCTACCGCTTTTGTTGTTATTTTTACAGTAATTTTAGCAGGGGCAGTAATAGGCAGAACTGGTTTTGTAAATTATTTTTCCCGTAATACGCAAGAAATGGAAATTATATCTGATAAAAGTAGCGAAGATATTCAAAGAGATTTACAAAAAGAATATGAAACACTAGAAAAAGAATATGGTGTAAAAATAGCGAAATTGAATTTATCTCCTGAAGAATATGCTTTGCAAGATTATACATTAGATAAAAAATTTATAAGTATAGTATACTTAAATATGAGTACAAAAAAGGGAATTGCTTTTTTAATCTATAACAACAAGCAGAATAGTGGACAGATTAATATAGAAAATAGTGAGATAATGGAAACATATTTGTGTAAGGATATTACATATAACATTATAGAAAATATGGGACGTTACTATGTTTCTTGGGAAAAAGAGGGAATGTATTATATTTTACAAAATTGTAGTAGTTTAGAAGAATGTAAAACAATAGTAGAAAATATTATTTACTAGGAGGGTTAATATGAAAAAAATAGTAGCACTTATGTTAACAGTAGTAACAGCCTCATTTACTTTGATTACTCCAGCGTTTGCTGAGGAAGTAAATGTGGAAGAAAATGTAGTGGAATTAGAAGAAATAGAGCAGACAGGAGAAACAGAAAATGTAGAACCTCGTGCAAGTTTATATTTTTCTAGTTATACATATGACTTAGAACCATCAAGTAGTAAGGGGTATTTAGATTTTTCAAGTTTAGTAGTTATAACAGATAGGACAGATAAAGTAAGAGTATCTGTACAAATACAACAATATAATGATGGTTGGGAAGATTACGGCGGAGAATATATTGGAACAAGTTCAAAAATGGCTTATTCCTTTAGCGATACTGTAAAAGTAGACAGAGGAGAAGAATACAGAGCAAAATTTTACTATGAGGCTATAGTAGATGGTAAAGTAGTAGAAACAAAAACATTTGCAACAAGTGGTGTAGTAGCTCCTTAATATTGATTTAAAGTAAATAGCAATATGAAATACCAGCATATTTTTAGTATATGCTGGTATTTTTTATGCAAATATAGTTGTAGTAAATTTTACCAAATTTTTAATATTATTTTTGTATGGAATATTCGTGACAAAAAGGGCTTTTTTTCAGATATTAATATAAGGGCATAAAACGACAAAAAACAAATATTTATGATATTTATTTCATAAAAATATATTTTAATTTGTTTTCAATCGGCTGAATATCATAGCATTACTTTACAAAAACATACTCAAAATGATGGAATGATTAGATAGCATTGCTGTAGTATTGAAAAAAGAATGAATACATATTAACAGCCGATTGCCATATATTTTATACCAATTAAAGGGAGAGTGAACAATATGGATATTATCGAACAGACAAATCGCACCATATTATTTGATGAAATCAATCCTGAAAAACTGGATTTACTAACATTAGTAGGAGATGTAAAGGGGCTTGAAAGTGTAGATGATGACAAAGTAAAAGAAATCAACGGTCATCTTCTTGTAAAGAATTTTGATGAATTTTTAGACAAGTTTTCTCCTACTGTTTATAGTTTTTTTAATGCCGCAAACCAAAAAGTGATTTATACACTCAAAAAACCAGAAGCAATACCTGCGGATTGTATACAAGAAATAGTCATTGACCAAAACAACGATTTTTTGAAAATGCTTTTGACTATGATACAGACAAAACGTTCACAGGGCATTGAAAATGTGGATTTTAAATTTGATAAAATATTAGATATGATAAGCCCTAAAAAGGTTATGGACGATATTCGTTTCGTCAGAAAAGAAATCCATTATCTTTATGGAGAATATGAAAAACTAGATGAAGAAGACCCACTTCGTTTGGATATTGGTGATAAATTAAATGTAAAATTTGAAGAAGCAAGCAAAAGTTATAACAATATTATGGCTATGTTGCCATTGGCTATTGAAGACTCTAAACAGCGTTTACTTGCAGGAGGAACAGGCAGTGGCGACAGTTCTGAAAAGTTTGTAGCAGGACTTTTGACAATGGGTGACGAAGGCGAATTAAAAATTATAGAACGCCCAACAAGTGAAAGCACAGCAGTTGCTATTGCAGAAGATACTACAACAAATGCTTTGGTTGAGGTATTTAAAGAAGATTATGAAAATATTACAGATAATCCTACTGATTATGTAGCAGATTTGGTTGTTAGAACATTTTGTCCTTTGCCTGTAACAAATACAACAGATATTGATGTACCAAAAGAAGTGGAGAAATATAATTCTTATTTGGAATTTTACCAAGAAACAAAAGGCGATTTTATCAAAGTAGTAAAACCTTTAATTGAAAAAATATTGGGTGTATTTATTTATTTTGACCAATATCAATCTAAAAATAAGGGTATGGTTCCTACTATGCTGATATGCAACAACAAATTAGATATGTTGGTGAAAAGCAGCAACTTGCCAAGATTACAAGTATATTTAAACACTGTAAACAACAAAAATGATTTTAGAAATACCATATGGTTTGGTATTGTAAATGATATTGAGTTTACAACAGAAACGAATGTAAAGCTCACAAGAGAACGTTTTAAAGGCAACAAAAAAGTTTCAAAACCAGATATTAATTCAATGGAGTCTTTGACTTCTTTATTAGATGGCATCTGTGATTATAAAATACAAACATTCTTTAGTTTTGAAACTTGCGAAGATACTTCATTTACAAAACTTGCTACAAATGGCATTGAAGCATATATGGATAAAACACAGATTTTAACAAGAAAAGATTACAGCGAGTATGTAATACCGACATTGCCTAATATGAGTGTTGTGCCTAAAAATAAATCTGGTTTAATATTGGATTCTTATATGGTTGCAACAGAAGAAGGAGCAAGAATTTCTCAAGATAAAAAAGATTTGCTCAAACTTTGGATTGAAGGCGTTTATATACCTGCCTCTTATGTTGCAGCGGGTATTGTTGCAGCATATCAATGTCCTGATTTTCTTAGAGAAAGATTTAAAAATGTAAATCCTCAGTATCCGGGAGTACGTTTTGATATTGAAGCATCAAATCATGCTTTAAAAGTACCAACTACATTGGCGAAAGAAATCAGTGGCTATACAAACAATATCAAAGACAATATTAACAATAAAAACTTTGGCTTTATATTCTCTAGTGACAATAACCAATTAGACGGAAAAGATATTAAACAAATTACAGTGTATAAAGCAAGAAGTATGCAGATGGTAAACAATGAATACGAATGTATTTATAAAACACTTGCTACAACATATATTACAAGAATGATGAGAGCTGAAACATCTGATTATAAATATGATAATGTAGTATCTTTCTTTAGTGCAAATCCTATGAGCCAAAAAAGCAGATGGGTTGGTAAAACAGGTTATGTCAATTCTATTATGGCAGTTGGTGACGATATGACTTATAACATTGAAGAAGAATATAACATCTGTAATGTTAATTTAAGTTTTAACGGCAATAGCAAAAATCTTGAAATTGTATTAAATAAAAATGCAGCAATATAAAATATATTGTGTCTCTATGAACTATTTTAACTATATTTGATATAAGCACAGCAATGTGTTTATATAGATACCATTTCAATTATTATATTTATAGAAAGGAGTTTTTACTATGGGTATCAGATTAACAATTGAGGGAGCAGAAACAATTAGCTTGGATGAACACAGCATTGAAACCTGTAAATTCCTCACAGACACACCAGACGATTCAAATGCACGTTCTACAGACGTTGTAAACACAATGATTTTGACAGGAAGAATATTGACAGCAGTAGATGGTGATGCAGCAGATGATACTATGAAAATTGCAAAATGGTCTGTTGTAAGAGCAGAAAGCTCCGACAGCTACAGAAAAGCAACTGTTGAAATTGTTTCTGCAAATCAGATTGTCAGAAAAGTACATTTTCCAAATGCTTTTGTAGTAGATTATCAAGAAAGCTATGGTGATACAGAAGGTATTGGTGAATTTACACTGGTAATCAGACAGAAAAAAGACAAGTTTGAACTCACAACAATTGATGGTGGTTATTCCTTCTAATTTTTTAAGGAATAAGAAATTCCTTCAGCCTGTTTGATAAAGTAGGCTGAAGGAGGGTATGCGGAAAAGGAACACTGAGCAAAAGTAGGAATTTTCCGCATACATTCCTATATTACAATAATAAAAATAGCTTGTAAAGTAAACGAGGTTGTTTGTTATGAAAGATTATTACAAAATTTTGCAGGTAGAGAGAACAGCAACACAAGAAGAAATTAAAAAATCATTTCGTAAATTGGCAAAAAAATTTCACCCAGATGTCAATAAAAATAATCCTAAAGCGGAAGAAGTATTCAAAGAAATAAATGAAGCATATGGCATACTGGGCGATGAAAATAAAAGAGCAGAGTATGACAATAGATTGTTTGGAAAAGAAGAACAACAAAGAGGATTTCAGCAGAAAACAAATTTTGAAGATAGACCAGGCAGAAGAAAAAGAACACAGTCTGCCGCACCGAATTTTCAAAATACAGGAAGTATATTTGAAAATTTTTTTGGATTTGACCCAAATGGGGAAAGTGTCAATATGAATTATAACAATGAAAATATACGTCCTATGAAAACAAAAGACGCCTATAAACATATTTTTGGAGAAGGACGTTTCAGATAAATAATAAAGCAGGTGAGGCATTGAATAAAAGGCAATTTTTGTATGATGGAATGATAGTAATATTATTATTTTTATTAGCAGTTTGCATTTATTTTTTATATTTTATAAATAAAGATATTGAAATTAGAGCAGTTGGCACAGCAGTAATTATATTATTATTGATATTATGGTTTTATTATGAAAGAAGAAGCACACAAAAACAAAATGTATTGTATCAAAGTAATATCAAAAAATTTGTATTGATTACAAGAGATGGCGAAAAAGAAAAAGAATGGTACTGTGAAGGAGTAAACTCCTTTTTGATAGGAAAAAGCACTATTGACTATGAAGTGGATATTGATTTAGCAGATACATACTATGCAGAATATATATCGCCTAATCATGCAGTATTAAATTATGCAGAAGGTTATTGGTACATAGAAGATTTGAACTCTAAAAACGGTGTTGGCATCAAAAAAAGAGGCGAAGAATATGCTTTACGTTTAAAGCCTATGACTTCATACAAAATAGATGAAGGCGATATGATTTATATTTCAAAAGCAAAATTATTTGTGCGATAAGAAAGGAATGTGACATATGAGTTTAATGAGATGCCCAGAGGGGCATTTATTCAGCCCCCGAAGATATGGAAATATCTGCCCTTATTGCAATAAAACGGTTGTATTGACAAAACAAAAAAGTATTGCAGATGACCCAGAAGGAAACTATGACAATAAAGTACCTTATTTGGGGGATTTGGAAGTGATGGACCCTGTAACAGGCTGGCTTGTGTGTATTGAAGGAGCGTCAAAAGGACGAGATTATAAAATTATGACAGAAAAAAATTTTTTAGGACGTTCTGAAACAATGGATATACAAATATTGGGAGATAATCATATTGCTAAAAAAAATCATGCAGTGTTTGTATATGACCCTAAAAAAAGAAAAACATTGATATTACCAGGAGATTCTCAAGGGCTTGTGTATGTGAATGAGGAAGCAGTCTATACACCTCAAGAACTTTCCGCTTATGATGTCATAGAAATGGGAAAAAGTAAATTTTTGTTTATTCCTTTGTGCGGTGAAAATTTCGAGTGGAGCGAATTGGACGATGAGAAGGGAAAAGAATGATGTTTTGTTTCTCACAATATTATAAAATAGGAAATGCACAACTGTTGGGAAATTGCGAACAGCAAAATGATTATTTTGCCACAGAACAAAGTCAAAATAATCTGTTTGTTGTAGTTGCAGATGGACTTACTGATTTGCCCGCAGGAAGATTTGCTTCAGTGATTGCAGTGGAAACACTCAAATACAATTATCATAATATTGAAAAATATAGAAATTTATGGGATTATTTTAAACACTCTTTTGGTGATATTGACTACAATATTCATAAAAATGTTACAGGAAATAAAGCAGGTGCAGCAGTGATTTGTGGCATTATAAAAAACAAAAAATTGATGTGGGCAAATGTTGGCAGTTGTGGTTTGTATTTATGCAGAAAAGGAAAAATTATACCCATTCATGATGAAGTTAAAAAAAGAATGGAATACGGAACACTGGAATGTAAAAAAAGAGATGTTTTGTTGTTTTGCACAGAGGGCATTGAAAAGGGTAGCTCTGAATTGGAGTTCAAAGAAATATTGTCTATGAAAAAACACCCTTATGATAAAGCGGTACTGTTGACAGAAAGAATTAAAAATAGAGGATATAGCTATCAGAAAAATGGTACAGCGGTAATAATAGAAATTTGATTTTTTAGCAAAAACGATAGTTTTTGCAATAAAGTTCTTTCGCTTCCTTTCTTTCAAGAAAGGAAGTAGAGTTTGAGACGAAGTCTCAAGGTTTTATCTTTTAGGAGGCAGACTATGCGACGTTTAAACAGTCAATTTACTACAAAATACATATCAGAAGCAGGCACAAGAGCAGAAAACAAAGACTATTTTGGTTTTGTGGAGATGGACAATGTTGCCTGTTGGGT
>CAJUJJ010000048.1 GCA_910586765.1 uncultured Clostridia bacterium | reverse complement strand
GATTTGCTCCCATTGATAATCACTTAATTCCCATTTTTGCATCATAACAACCTACTTTTTTATATTTTTTATTGCTTAGTATACCCTATTTTTTTAGTTGTTATTTCCTGAAAAATTTGTTTAAGTATACCGCCTAAATACTTTATGATATTTGTTGACAAATCAATAAACTTCTATTTTCTTTTTTATCATTAGTACAACTTGCTGTAGTTTTCATTACAATACCAAGATTTCCCTTAATTGTTTGGATTTACTCATTAATAATTTTGGCAGGGATTATCCCTGCCCTTTTTATCATATCTTAAAATTCTTTCTTGGGTGTTTTGCAACAAGAATATCCCTTTGTTTTGAAGTAGTTACATGAGTATAAATTTCTGTAATTGTAATAGAGCTATGACCTAACATTTCCTGAATATATCGAATGTTAACATCTGCCTCTAACAAGGCAGTCGCAAATGTGTGACGAAACATATGAGGTGTGATATGTAACTCTATTGCAGATATTGTAGCATATTTATTTATCATTCTTCTAACGGCTTGGTCAGACAGCATTTTACCACTTTGATTCACAAAGAAATATCCACAACTTCCTATCTCATTACGAAAATCATTTTTATACTTCTTTAAAGTTGCAATCACTTCTTGATTTCCAATCTGTAATTTTCTTTGTTTATTGCCTTTTCCATATATCAAAACAATACCATCTTCTAAATTTACATCATTATTTTTCAGCATACATAGTTCTGATATTCTCATACCAGTAGCAAACAGAAGTTCAATCACAGCAGCATCTCTTAAAGCATTTCTCTTTTGATAAGCAGTTCTAGCAGTATCCATTTGTATATAGATTGTCCCTAAAAACTTTTCAACAACACCTAATGGAATCGTCTTTGGCAATATCACAGGTTCTCTAAAGTGTATCTGAATTTTATTAAAAGGATTTCTATCAATCATTTCTTTGTACTCCAAATAATAAAAAAAGGCCTTTAGTGAAGCAATTTTCCTTTTTACTGTTTTGGGTTTAAACTTCTCATGTAGTTTCCCAATGTATTTCTCTAACAAGTCTACAGTAATCTCATTGCTTACTGTCCTATCTAAGCTATCTAAAAACTGCCTTAAATCAATTCGATAAGCTTTCAATGTTTTCTCATCTAATCTCTTTTGCATTTTGCAATACTCTAAATAACTTCTAATATTCACTTCTAAATTTTCCATAATAAAAATCTCCTTCCATCTTGATTGCTTTATCATACAAGATTTTAAAGGATTTCTACTTATTACTTTGTGATACTTATCTATTTATCAATCACACCAAATAATTTTATTTACATCAATTTCTAAAGCATATCTACTCCTTGAAATTTTAGAATATCATTTTTTAAAATAGCAGGATATAACATTGCAGTTTACAATCAAGCATATTCTAAGTGAACCTTGTTTAAATAAATTCTTTGCAAATAAATATCTTCTAAATGGGCACTTTCTATAAC
Organism: uncultured Clostridia bacterium; assembly: GCA_910586765.1. Lineage (GTDB taxonomy): Bacteria > Bacillota > Clostridia > Lachnospirales > Anaerotignaceae > Coprocola. Next base: position 12,590 of record CAJUJJ010000048.1, on the reverse strand, counting down.
AATCCAATAAAAATAACGCTTCTATTAACAAGAGAGATATGCTAAAGATAGGAGGAGATAGAGATGTTACATAATGAAACAAGAGAATTATTAGTAAAAGCCTATCAAAAAACAGAAAATGAAAAAAAGTCGCTGAATGTTTTGGAGTTGATACAAGTATTATATATCGTTTGTATCGTCAAAAAAAGACAACTGGTTTCGTAAAACTTAAAACAAATAAATGAGGAAGAAAACCTTCTCTATCATCAGAAGATTTATCAAATATAGAGAAAGAAATTCAGGAACAATCTGATATTACAATAGAGAAAATCATTGAGAAACTTAATTTATGTGTTACAAATGAAACGGTTCGCAAAGCAGTTATAAAAATGGGATATGTCTATAAAAAGAAATCTCTTTGTGCTTCTGAACGAGAGTATTCCCAATATGAAAAAAAATTGGACTAAGAATATTTACAATTATGATAAAAAATGGCATTTGTAGATGGAAGTAGAATAAATATTAACATAACAAGAATTTATGGACGTTGTATTGGTGGTGTTTGCTGTGTAGGCAAAACACTGTTAAATACACCTACAAATACTACAATTTTATCTTCGATAAGAATAAATGGAGAAAATGTATATACCGCTTACAGCGAAAAGTCATGTAATATATTACATGACCTTTAATTTATTGTATTTTTATAATTTTCACCCCATACCTTCATAACGTCAAGTATAGGACGCATTGTTTCTCCTAATTCTGATAAAGCGTACTCCACGCGTGGGGGAACTTCTGGATAAACTGTTCTTGATATAATTCCATCTGCTTCCATAGAACGCAAACTATCTGTGAGCACTTTTTGACTAATTCCTTCTAATGATTTTTGCAATTCATTAAAACGCCATGGTCTTTCAAGTAAATTTCTTATAATTAACAATTTCCACTTACTACCAATTATCTGTACAGTAACTGCAACAGGACAAGCAGGGAGTTCGTCTTTTGTTAGCATAAGCAACACTCCTTCTAATACATCATTTTATAATGTAACATAATATTTTAATGTTATATTCAATATAGCATATTTTATATAAAAAATCAACAAAAATATAGCTTATATTTATTCGTTACAAAAAGGTAACTACATAATAAAAAAGTGCGTACTCGTATATGGAAAAAATTAATATTATAATAAAAACACTAAAAAAAATGCAAAAAATGAGGTGTTAATTAATATGAATATTGCAAAATTTATAATTGACAATGAGAAATGTATTGGTTGTAAAAAATGTTCAAAAGTATGTCCAGGTGGATTGATTTTTATAAATGATAACAATAAAGCAGAAATGATTAATATATCTGAATTTGGGTGGAATGGCTGTTGGAAATGTGAACATTGTATGGCTGTATGTACTGTTGGTGCAATTTCCATATTAGAACATTATCCAGAAAATAGTATTTCTATGCCAGATATCGAAATGGCTTCTTATATTATAGATGCTATTATTTGTAATCGTCATTCTTGCCGAAGATATGAAAATAAAAATGTAGATAAAAAAATAATATATAAAATGGTTTCTCTTTTAGCGAATGCACCAAACGGCGGAAATAAACAGCAAGTAGAATTTACGCTAATTGATGACAAAGAACAAATGAAAATTTTTTCCTCTATTGTCTATAAAGAAATGGAAAGACTTACAAAAGTCGGCATTTATCCCAAAGGATTTGATAAAAAGTCATATGAACAGATGAAAAAGTGGGAAAAAACAGTACGCCCTGATATGTTATTTTGTGGTGCACCGCATATCTTAATTCCCCATGCTCCACTAGGACAGGGAACACCAAAGCAGGATATTAATATCGCAGGAAGTTATTTTGAATTGCTTTGTGCCTCACGAGGACTTGGTTCTGTTATTATGACATTTCCACTTGATACAATGGAAAACATGCCAGAAATAAAAGCTATGTTAAATATACCTAAAAATCATTATATGGATATGATAATAGGATTTGGCTATCCAGAAATCACTTATATGCGTGGCACACAGCGAACCGTAGAGAAAAGTAGAATTCATACTATCAATTTTAAGGAGGAATAATGATGAACGAACAAAAATGTTTACAAATTTTGCGAGATATTAAAGATGTTGCTTTTGCAACGGTAGAAAATGGATTACCACAAATACGAATCATTGATGTTATGCTTGTCAAAGAGAAAAAATTATATTTTTGTACAGCACGTGGAAAAGATTTTTATCATCAACTGATTGCAGATGGTAATGTAGCAATTACAGCAATAAACCAAAAATTTCAAATGGTACGCCTTCAAGGAAAAGCAAAAAGACTTGACGACAGCAAAAAGTGGATTGACATTATTTTTAAAGAAAATCCATCTATGAATGAAGTTTATCCCAACGAAAGCCGTTATATTTTAGAAGCATTTGTAATTGATAATGGGCAAATAGAATTTTTCGACTTAAGCAGTCAGCCTATTCAGCGTCAATATTTTTCATTAAATGCGTGTAATGTAAAAGAAAAAGGATTTTTTATATCTGATAAATGTATAGGTTGTGGAAAATGTAAAAACATATGTCCTCAGCAATGTATTGAGGTAGGCAAACCATATTATATACGTCAAGAAAATTGTTTGCATTGCGGTTTATGTGCTGAGAATTGTACAACAAAAAGTATTTTAAAGAAAGGATAAAAGCAATGAAAGAAATTATAAATTTAATTGTAACTCGTAAAGAGTTCTTTTTAGAACTTCTCATACAGCATTTACAAATATCTCTTATTTCTATTTTATTCGCCATAGTAATTGGGTTAATACTTGGAATTATAACAAGTGAATATCAAGAAAGTTCAAAAATAATAATGGGTATGGTTAATTTTATTTATACCATTCCATCTATTTCTTTACTTGGGTTTTTAATTCCATTATCAGGCATAGGAGATACAACGGCAATTATTGCTTTAACAATATATGCTTTACTGCCAATGGTGAGAAATACATATACAGGGCTTACAAATATCAATCCGCTTTTATTAGAAGCTGCGACAGGTATGGGAAGTACAAAATTTCAAATACTGTATAAAATAAAATTACCTCTTGCAATACCAGTTATTGTTGCAGGTATTCGTAATATGGCAGTTATGACAATTTCACTTTCAGGCATTGCATCATTTATTGGTGCAGGTGGTTTAGGCGTTGCAATTTATCGTGGAATTACTACAAATAACAAAATTATGACGATTGCAGGAAGTTTATTGATTGCAGTTTTAGCAATGATTACAGATTTTATAATAGGACTGATAGAAAGTAAAACAAAACAGTATCAATAAAGAATGGAGGATTTTATATGAAAAAATCGAATAATATTACAATTATTATACTATTTACAATCATTATAACAATATTTGCAGGCTGTGGAAAAAGCAAATCCACTATTAATATGGCAACAAAACCTATGACAGAGCAATATATTATTAGTTATATGATGAAAAAGCTAATTGAACAAGATACAGATTTATCTGTTCAAATTACTGCGGGAGTTGGCGGAGGTACGTCCAATATTCAGCCTGCAATGGAAAAAGGCGATTTTGATTTTTATGCAGAATACACAGGAACAGCGTGGAATGCTGTTTTAAAAAAAGATAGTTTATACGATGAAAGTATGTTTGATGAACTTCAAAAAGGCTATCATGATAGAAATATGACTTGGACAGGAATGATTGGATTTAATAATACATATGGTATTGCTGTTACAAAGGAAATAGCGGATAAATATGATTTGAAAACTTATTCTGACCTTTCTACAATAGCAAATGAACTTACTTTTGGTGCAGAATATGATTTCTTTGAACGTGAAGATGGTTACCAAGCACTTTGTAATACTTATGGACTAAAGTTTAAAAATACAAAAGATATGGATATTGGTTTAAAATATGATGCTATCAATCAAAAACAAGTTGACGTTATGAATATATTTACTACAGATGGTCAGTTAGCTGTTTCAGATATTGTTGTATTAGAAGATGATAAAGGACTTTATCCATCTTATGTATGTGGATTTATTGTAAGAAATGAAATTTTACAAGAATATCCTGAATTGCAGAATGTATTTGATAAAGTAGAAAACTTCATAACAGATAAAGAAATGGCAGAATTAAATTATAAAGTAGAAGGTGAAGGAAAAGAGCCAGAAACAGTGGCAGAAGAATATTTAAAAAAGAAGGGATTATTGCAATGAATATTATAGAATATAAAAATGTAAGTATGTCCTATACAGAACGTACAGTAATAGAACATTTCAATCTCTGTATTGAAAAAGGTGAATTTATTACAATAGTTGGTTCTTCTGGGTGTGGAAAAACAACAATTCTCAAAATGGTAAATGGTTTGATTTTACCAACAAGTGGTGATGTGTTAGTAAAATGTGAAAATACAAAAACTACAAATTTAACAAAACTCCGCCGAAATATTGGCTATGCCATACAAGGCAGTGTGCTGTTTCCACATATGACAGTTGAAAAAAATATTGCCTATGTTCCTAATTTATTAAATAAAACGGATAAAAAACGTACGATACAAGCAGTGGATAAATGGATAAAAATTGTAGGACTTGAGGAAAGTATCAAAAAACGTTATCCGAAACAGTTATCTGGAGGACAGCAACAACGTGTAGGAATTGCTCGTGCACTTGCAGCATCACCGGATATTCTTTTAATGGACGAACCTTTTGGAGCAGTTGATGGTATAACACGTATCTCTTTGCAAGATGAAATTTTACGTATTTATCATGAAACAGGTATCACGATTTTATTTGTAACACACGATATTAATGAAGCAATAAAACTTGGTACAAAAATGCTTGTAATGGATAATGGAAAATTACAGCAATACGATAAACCAGAGACTATAAAAAAATATCCCGCAAATGATTTTGTAAAAAAATTGTTATTTTCTACAATGAGGTGATAAAAGTGCTTTTACAATTAAAAGATAAAAAAATTATTGAAAATAAAAAAATAACACAATTAAAATATGAATTAAAAAATGCTGATGCTATTGTAATTGGAGCAGGTGCAGGACTTTCAGCTTCTGCTGGATTTACTTATCATGGAGAGCGTTTTAAAAAATATTTTTCTGATTTTGAGGAAAAATATGGTTTTCATGATATGTATTTAGGTGGATTTTATCCATATCAAACACTTGAAGAATATTGGGCTTATTGGAGCAGATATATATATGTAAATCGTTATATGAATACTCCTAAATCAACATATCAAGATTTATTCAATATTGTAAAAAATAAGAATTATTTTGTAATTACTACAAATGTTGACCATTGTTTTCAAAAATCAGGTTTTGATAAAAAACGTATTTTTTATACACAAGGAGATTATGGTTTGTTTCAATGTAGTGAACCATGCTGTAACAAAACATTTGAAAATAAAGATATGATTATTGACATGATAGAACACCAACATAATATGAAAATTCCTTATAATATGATTCCCAAGTGTCCTTATTGCGGGAAACCTCTTACTATGAACTTACGTGCTGATGATAAATTTGTGCAAGAGGAAGGCTGGTACAATGCAGCAGAAAGATACCAAAATTTTTTACAGCAGCAGCAAAATAAACATATTTTATATTTGGAGCTTGGTGTAGGATATAATACTCCTATTATCATTAAATATCCATTTTGGCAAATGACAGTAAAAAACACAAAGGCTATCTATGCTTGTGTAAACTATGGTGAAGCTAGTTGCCCTCATAATATTGAAAAGCAATCTATTTGTATTAACAATGATATTAGTAAAATTTTGAAAGAATTAAATGGGTGATGTTATGGATAAATTAAATTTAGTAAACAAATTAAATGACATTCTTATCAATGAAATGCCAGAGTACAAAATAGAAGCAGAAAATTTTGAAAAAGATTATGTATCTCAAAGAAAACTTCTTAGAAGTCTTATGAATGTAAGGCCACCTGTAAAACCAAGCACAGAATTTTTACATCTACAAAATGAATTGTTGAGTATGGAAACAACAGAAAAAGGGATTGTTGATATAAATCAATTACAACCTATTAGCAAAAATAAACGAATTATTTTGTGGAAGGGCGACATTACAAGATTAAATATAGATGCTATTGTAAATGCAGCAAATAGTAAATTACTTGGCTGTTTTTATCCATGCCATAATTGTATTGATAACGCAATACATTCTTCAGCAGGTGTTCAATTAAGGCTGGAATGTGCAGAAATTATGAAAAAACAAAGCTCTGATGAACAGATAGGGAATGCCAAAATAACAAAAGCATATTGTCTGCCGTGTAAATATGTAATTCATACTGTAGGACCTATTATACAAGGACATTTAACAGATAAACATTGTAAACAGCTTTCAAATTGTTATAAATCGTGCCTTTCTTTGGCAGTTGAAAATAATTTGAAAAGTATAGCTTTTTGTTGTATTTCTACAGGAGAATTTCATTTTCCAAATGAGATAGCAGCAAAAATCGCAATTAGAGAAACATTAAATTTTCTTGAAAAAAATGAAAGTATTGAAAAAATTGTATTTAATGTATTTAAAAATAAAGATTATGAAATTTATAAACGCTTGTGTTTTTCTTTGTAATTTATTTTTGATATATAAATAATTAATGAAAAATTTTATTAATGTTTTTTCGGCAAAATATATAAATTAAAAAATAATAGATAGTTCATTGTGCTATAATAAATATATGGCAACAAAAAATCAGTAAGTCAGAATAAAATATGGAATTGAGAGAAAATATAAGCAAAAATAATACTGAAATGAGACTGAAATAATTAAGTTCTGTTTGGGCTTGCCGAGTAGAAATAGTATCTAAAAATTCAAAAAAAACTTGAAATAATTTTTTGAACTATTTTACCTTCTCTGGTATTAAAATGATATTAAATTTTAGATAGACCTTTTTGTTGATTTGTATAAAACGAAAGGGTCTATTTTTATTTTAGAAATCTTTTATTGTATAGATGGACAAGTATAAAGAAAATTTAACTTTCATTCAAAATAATATTTTTTGATAATATATCTGTTTTCAGTTCTATCTTTCGAGTAAGTCATTTTGTTGGAATTTGGTGGACTAAAACAATTATTTGAATAAATTCTTATAAAGATAACAGTATATATTATTAAGAGAGGTAAAAATATGTTAATATTAAATAATAAGTAGTTTATAGTAAAGAGGGGATAAATAAAATGATAAATCATTTAAAAGAAAAAATAAAAGAGAAAATAAATAATTTTAAAAGTTTGTCCAATAAATATTCAGAGCAAGCAGAAATTGCATTAGCATATGCCAGTAGTTTAGTTGATTCAAATACCAATCAACAAAAGGAACAAATGGAAGAAGTAGTAAATTGTTTAAAAGAGCTCACTGAAGCATATCCAAAAAAAGCAGAAATCGCCTTTGAATATGCAAAAGGTTTGTTATATTTCAGTAAAAAGCAAGAAGAAAAAGAAGCCAATCAAACAATACATAGTTTAAAGAAATTAATAGAAAAATATCCAAAATATCCAATATTTATATTAATATATGCAGAAAGTTTATTTGAATTGCTTAATAGGCAAGAAGAAGAACAAGCAAATCAAACAATAAAAATTTTAAAAAAATTAACGGAAAAATATCCTGAATATTTTGAAATAACATTGATGTATGCAAATAGTTTGGTTTATTTAAGTTTTTTACAAAAAGAAGAACAAAAAATAAAAAAAATAGTACAAAGTTTAAAAGAACTAGCAGAAAAATATTCACAACAACATGACATTGTATTAGAGTATGCTAACGGCTTGTTTAATTTGTGTGTTGCACAAAAAGAAGTAAAAGAAATGAAACAAACAATAAACATTTTAAAAGAATTGTCAGAAAAATATGCAGCACAAACAGATGTTGTATTGAATTATGCTAAAATTTTAGTTCATTTAAGTAGTATGCAAAAAGAAGAACAGGAATTAAAACAAACAGTAAACGCTCTAAAAGAGCTAGCAGAAAAATATCCACAACAGATTGCCATTGCGTTAGAATATGCCAAAGGATTGGCGAATTTAAGTTTTGCACAAAAAAAGATAGAAGAGATAAAACAAACAATGGACGTTCTGAAAGAAGTGACACAAAAGTATATAGAACAACCAGAAATGGCGTATATATATGCTAGGGGCTTAGTTAATTTGATTTTTGAACAAAAAGAAGCTGAAGAAATAAATCCAACAATACAATGCTTAAAGGAACTATATGAAAAACATTCAGAATATATGGAAATTGCGTTAATATATGCTGATAGTTTAGTGCATTTAAACTTTATACAAAAAGAAATAGAACAGAAAAAGCAAACAATAGCATTGTTAAAAGAATGGATTGAGAAATATCCACAACAACATAATATTGTGTTAGAATATACCAAATGTTTAGGTCGTTTAAGTTTTATACAAGAAGCAGAACAAACAAAACAAACAATAAATAATATGAAAGAATTGGTGGAAAAGTATTCAGATAACATAGAAATTGCATTAATATATTCTGATACTTTGCAGCATTTGAGTTTTATACAACAAGATGTAGGAGAAATAAAACAAACAACACAATATTTAAAAGAATTAGCAGAGAAATATTCGGAACATGAATATGTTGTACTAATGTATGTTAAAAGTTTAGTGAATTTAGCTTTTGAGCAAAAAGAAACAGAAGAATTAAAACAAACAGTACAACATCTAAAAGAGTTAGCAGAAAAGTATGCAGACAATACAGATATTGTATTAGAGTATGCCGAAAGTTTAGTGAATTTAAGTGCTGAGCAACAAGAAGCAGAAGAAATACAACAAACAATACAATGCTTAAAGGAACTATCTGAAAAATATAAAGAACAAGAAAATATTGTGTTGATGTATGCGAAAGGCTTATTTAATTTAGGTATTAAACAAAAAGAGGTAAAAGAACTGCAACAAATAGTATATAATTTGGAACAGCTAGCACAAAAGTATGCAGATAACTCAGATATTGTATTAGAGTATGCCAAAAGTTTAGTGAGTTTAAGTGCTATACAACAAGAAGTAGAAGAAATAAAACAAACAGTATGTGGTTTGAAGAAATTAGTACAAAACTATCCTGATGAGCTAGATATTATATTAAGATATGTGTATGGTTTATTTAATTTAAGTGTTGAACAAAAAGAAATAGAAGAAATAAAACAAACAGTACAATATCTAAAAGAATTAGCAGAAAACTACCCAGAAGAAATAGATATTGTATTACAATATACACGAAGTTTAGTAAACTTAACTGCTATGCAACAGGAAGTAGGAGAATTGCAACAAATAGTATATCTTTTAAAAGAATTGGCAGAAAAATATACAGACGAGTCAGATATTGTATTAAGGTATGCCCAAGGCTTAAAGAATTTAAGTGCTAGACAAAAAGAGGTAAAAGAAGTACAACAAACGGTGTATAGCTTAGAACAGCTAGCAGAAAAGTATGCAAATAATCCAAATATTGTATTAGAGTATGCCAAAGGCCTATTTAATTTAAGTATTACACAAAAAGGAAAAAAAGAGGAAAAACAGACAGTATATTATTTGAAAAAACTAGCTGAAAAATATACAGATGAACCAAGCATTGTATTAGAATATGCCAATAGTCTATTCAATTTGAGTTGTAGGCAAAAAATAAAAGAAAAAAAATTAATTGTAAAAACTTTAAAAGAACTAGCAGAAAAGTATGCAGATGAGCCAGATATTGTATTAGAGTATGCCAAAGGTCTATTTAATTTAAGTATTGCACAAAAAGGAAAAAAAGAGGAAAAACAGACAGTATATTATTTGAAAAAACTAGCTGAAAAATATACAGATGAACCAAGCATTGTATTAGAATATGCCAATAGTCTATTCAATTTGAGTTGTAGGCAAAAAATAAAAGAAAAAAAATTAATTGTAAAAACTTTAAAAGAACTAGCAGAAAAGTATGCAGATGAGCCAGACATTGTATTAGTATATGCTAAAAGTTTAATTAATTTAGCTTTTGAACAAGAAAAGGAAGAAGTAAAACAAATAATAAATGTTTTAAAGCAACTAGCAGAAGAATATCCTGACGAAGCAGATATTGCATCAATGTATACACATGGTTTGTCTAATTTGATTTATATAGAGCAAGAAATAGATGAAAGAAAAGAATTTATAAAACTTTTTAAGCCATACATAGAAAAATTTCCAAAACACTTAGGAATAGCAAATACGTATGCAAGGTCTTTGGTAAATTTAGGTTTTAGCCAAAAAGGAAAACCAGAAGAAAAACAAACATTGCAACACTTAAAAGAACTAGCAGAAAAATTTTCAGAATACCCAGAAATAGTAGAAATGTACGCTCAAGGTTTAGTAAATATAAGTTGTAACCAAACAGAACAAGAAAGAAAACAAACAGTAAATATATTAAAGCAATTAGCACAAAAATATTCTGAAGAATTAGAAATTGTATTACATTATACTGGTGGTTTAGTGAATTTAAGTCATGAACAACAAAAAGAGGGAGCAGCAGAAACAGCAAATCTATTATATAAATTTGTGGAAAAATATCCAAAAGATATGCGATTTTTACTATCTTATGCTAATGGCTTAGTGAATTTAAGTTGGCATCAGAATAAAGAGGAAGAAGTTACAAAAACAGTAAGTATATTAAAACAATTGTTTGGAAAATATCCTTACAGTTCTAAATTTGCGTTAACATATGCTAGAGGCTTAGCTAATTTAACTGTTGTACAGCATGAATTAGAAAAATTACAACAAACAGTATATATTTTGAAAAAACTGGTAGAGCAATATCCTGATGAGCAAAATATTATGTTAATGTATACTAGAGGTTTGGTGAATTTGAGTCTTGAACAACAAGAAGTAGAAGAAGTACAACAAATAGTATATTTCTTAAAAGAACTAGCACAAAAGTATGCACATAACCCAGATATTGCATTAAGCTATGCTAAAAGTTTGGTACACTTAACTGTTGTACTCAATGAGAATGAAGTGGAAGAAATACAACAAACAGTATATGTCTTAAAAGAACTAGCACAAAAATATACAGACAACCCAAATATTGCATTAGAATATGCTCAAGGTTTGATGAATTTAAGTGTTGAGCAGAAAAATATAGAAGAAATACAACAAACAGTATATAGTTTGAAGGAACTAGCAGAAAAGTATACAGACAACTCAGATATTGCATTAAACTATGCCAAAGGTTTAGTTAATTTAATATTAGCACAAAAAGAGAAAAAAGAATTACAAGGGGAACTTCAACATACGATAAACTGTTTGAAGCAATTAATAGAAAAGTATCCAGAACAATCAGACATTATGTCATTATTAAAATATACAGAAAATTATTAAAAGAGAACTATAATAAAATTTAAAGAAAAATAAAATGGCATATAAAAAATAGAAAGGAAGTTATATTAAATATGAAAATTATAAGAGAATGGTTTCATAAGGAGTTGGGAAAAATTGTTTGTGCTGAAGAAAGAATTACAGAAGAAAATAAAAGATTTCATATTTTTGGAAAAAAAGAAAAAATAAAATTTCTTTCAAAAGAGCCAAAATTATATAATGTTATGTTTTCTTTTTATGCTAATTCAGATGAGGATTTAGAAGACATTTTTTATAATAAAACATCAGAACAAAAAGAGCACTATGAAAAATTGACATTCATTTATAAATCTTTTTTGAATTCCATAGACAACATTGAAAAAGATTTATTAAAATATTGTCAAGAAGAATTTCAGGAAGATTATTTTCAATATTTTTGTTATCATTTTGTAGATGAAGATTTACTTGTTTGGAATGAAACAAAGGATTTATATGATTATTTTGAAGTAATAGAAATTGATATTTTTGAAAAATTTTATCAAATTATATTAAAATCAAAACTAGTATATGAAGATATTATGTTAGAAGGAATACCTGAATATAACCCTATTCATTTATATACAATTAATATGGCAACAGAGTCAATACCTATATTTTTCTTTGAAGAATGGAGATGATAAAGGAATAATAGTAAAGTTTATATATTTGTTATAATTAAGGAAGTGAATGTAAATGAAAAAGATAAGTGAGTACTGTCATAATGAACTAGGAAAGATACTTTGTTGTAAATCTGATAGAGAAGAAAAAGAAAATTATTGGTGTAAAAAAGAAAGTTTAATATTTTTTTCAAAGGAAAAGCAAAGTATTCATATTTTATTTGACCTTTATAACTATGATAGTGATTTTAAAATAATTAAGAAGAAACGCAAAACAGAAACATTACAGGCAGAGAAAAAAATAATTGAAAATTATAAATTATTTTTAAATTCATTAGAAGAAATAGAAAATTTTTGTATGTTATCTTATCAACAAGAAAATATATATTTTTGGCAATATAATTATAACACAATGGACTACAATTTACCAAAAGTAAATAATATAGAAGAACTATGTCAATATGTCAAAGTAGTACAAGTATATATTTCAAGTGAATGTTATGAGGTAAGATTACAATTTTTGTATTCTTATTATGATATTATAATATATGGAT
>CAJUJJ010000047.1 GCA_910586765.1 uncultured Clostridia bacterium | reverse complement strand
GTTTTATAAGATAGTAATATTTTTGATAACTTTTTATAAGTTTTCAGTAACGGTTTGTGGGTATGGGCGATGAGATATTACGAATGGAAAATATTACAAAAATATATCCTAATGGAGTAATGGCAAATAAAGAAGTTAATTTATTTGTCAATGCAGGAGAAATACATGCACTAATGGGAGAGAATGGTGCAGGAAAAAGTACACTTATGAAAATATTATTTGGTATTGAACAAAAAGACAGCGGAAAAATTTATTTTGAAGGAAAAGAAATCAATACACAAAATGCAGCACAAACCATACAGCTGGGTATTGGTATGGTGCATCAACATTTTATGCTTGTAGAGTCGTTGAGAGTATATGAGAATGTTATATTAGGTATAGAACCAAAAAAGGGGCTTTTTACAGATAAAGAAAGTGCGATACAGTTGGTAAGGGATATGGCAAAAAAATATAATTTGAACGTAGACCCTATGGCAAGGGTGTGTGACATTTCTGTAGGAGTAAAACAAAAAGTAGAAATATTAAAGGTACTTGTAAGAGGAGCAAAACTTTTAATATTAGACGAGCCTACAGCAGTGTTGACACCACAAGAAACAAAAGAACTTTTTGAACAACTGTTGCTACTAAAACAAAATGGACATACTATAATATTTATATCACATAAGATAAAAGAAGTACGACAGATATGTGACAATATCACTGTTTTAAGAGGAGGAAGGTACGTTGGAACAATGCCTGTAGCAAATTCTACAGAGGAAGAAATTTCTCGTTTTATGGTAGGGCGAGATGTGGTATTAAATGTTAATAAAAAACCAGCACAATTTGGAGAAGTACTTTTACAGCTTCAAAATGTCAGCTATGCCAATCAAGAAAATAAAAAAATGTTAAATAATGTGTCATTTGAACTAAAAAGAGGACAAATATTAGGTGTTGCTGGAGTAGAAGGCAATGGACAAAATGAATTAGCAGAATGTATATTTGGTTTTTATAAAAATGTGCAAGGCAAAATACTGTTAAATGGTGAAGATATACTTCAGAAAAGCATAAATGATATTAGAAATTTAGGTGTTTCCTATATACCAGAAGACCGCATTAAAACAGGTGTAGCGAAAGATGTTACAATATGGGAAAACCTGGTATCTGATAGAATAGACAGCAAACAATTAAAACAAAAAGGACTTTTAAACCATAAAAAAATAATAGAAATGGCGAAATCATTAATAAAAGATTTTGCAATATTGTGCAAAAATGAACAGCAGCTTGTAGGTATGCTTTCAGGAGGAAATATGCAAAAAGTTGTTGTAGCAAGAGAATTTTCATCAAATCCAGAACTTTTAATTGCTAATCAGCCTACAAGAGGTATTGATGTAGGAGCAAATGAATTTATATGGAAAAAAATAGTAGAGCAAAGAGATGCAGGAAAAGGAATATTGTTAATTTCTGCGGACTTAAATGAAGTTATGGAATTAAGCGATAGTATCGTTGTAATGTGTGATGGAGAAGTAGCAGCTTATTTTGAAAATAGTAAAGATATTACAGAATATGATTTAGGATTGTATATGCTTGGAATTAAAAAACAAACAGAGCAGGAGAGGAAGGGAGCATAAATGATTGTGAAAAAAAATGCACTAAATATTGTAGAAATATTAAGGACAATGGTAGCAATATTTTGTTCTCTTTTAATGGTATTTGCCATTATATTGCTTGTAAGTGAACAGCCTTTGTCTGCATTAAGAGATTTTTTAATAGGGCCTTTGACATCTGTAAGAAGAATGGGAAATGTAATAGAAGCAATGACACCATTGATATTTACGGGACTTTCTGTCACTATGCTTTATAGAGCAGGGTTGTTTAATTTGGCTATGGAGGGAGCTTTTTTTATAGGAGCAGTAGCAGCAACGGCAGGAGCGTTGTTATTTGATTTACCTCCTGTCATTAATTTAATTACTGCAATGGTGTTTGCTATGGTAGCAGGAGGCATTGTGACGTTAATTCCAGCAATATTAAAAGTAAAATGCCATGCAAATGAATTAGTTACATCACTTATGTTAAATTATGTCTGTCTTTATTTGGGATTATATATTATTACAGCATTTTTTTATGACCCACAAATGAACTCAAATTATTCTTATATGTTTGCAGATAGTATGGTACTGCCAAAATTGTTTCCTAAAACAAGAATTAACACAGGTACAATTATTGCATTGGTAACAGTAATTATTGTATGGCTGATACTTAATAAAACATCATTTGGCTATAAAGTTACATTAGTAGGAAAAAATGATACTATGGCAAAATATTCAGGTATAGCGGCAGGTAGTATGATAATAGGCTCTCAAGTATTGGGAGGTGTGATTGCAGGTCTGGGAGGTTCTGTAGAATTATTTGGTATGTATCAAAGATTTCAATATCAAGGATTACCTGGATATGGCTGGGACGGTGTACTAATTGCTATTGTAGCAAGGTATCAGGCAAAATATATCCCTTTGGCAGCACTGTTTTTGGCTTATTTGAGAATTGGTGCAGACATTATGTCAAGAAATACAGATATACCATTTGAAATTGTTAAAATCATACAAGCGATAATGATAGTATTGATTTCTGCACAGGCAATACTGAGTAAATATCGTCAAAAATTGGTAGTAAAAGAAGCCAAAGAGCTGGAAGAATTAAGGGGGTAAATCGTATGATAAATGTAATATTTTCTACAGACTTTTTTTTCACAACCATTCGTGTTATGACACCCATATTATTTGCAGCACTGGCTTGTATGGTATTTACAAAGGGAGGAATAGACTCTATAGGAACGGAAGGTATTATGTTGACTTGTGCATTAGCAGCACCTTTAGGAAGTTATATTACAAAAAGTGCAATATTAGGTGTAATTATTGCTATGATAATAGGAGCATTATTGTCTTGTCTTTTTGGTTATGTTACAATATCATTAAAAAGTGAGCCAGTGCTTGCTGGTATTGCATTAAATACATTGGCAAGTGGTTTGACGATATTTGTAATATATTATGCTACAGGAGAAAAGGGTTCTACACAAAGTTTAAATAATGCTACTGTAGCAAATGTACAAATACCTCTTTTAAAAGAAATTCCTATTATAGGAGATATTTTTTCAGGACATAGTGTATTAACCTATTTAGGTATTTTGATTACAGTATTGCTTGCATTTTTGATATATAAAACACCTACAGGATTGCGTATTCGTTCTGTAGGAGAAAATCCAGAAGCAGCAAAATCTGTAGGAATTTCTATACTAAAATATAAATATATTTCATTGATATTAGCAGGAGCGTTATGCGGATTAGGCGGAGCGTATATGTCAATGAGTTATGTATCATTCTTTTCAAAAGAAATGGTTGCAGGTAGAGGATTTATAGGTATGGCAGCAGAATCTATGGGTAGAGGAACACCATGGGGAGTAATGTTGTCAGCGTTGTTGTTTGGAGCAGCGGATTCTCTTGCTATCAGGTTACAACTTTTACAACTTCCTGCACAACTGATACAAACAATACCTTATGTCATAACAATTATAGCCATTGCAATTTATTCTTATTCACGCTCTAAACAGAAAAAAGGATAATAGAAGAAAGGAATGATATTTTGAAAGCGTGGGAATATGAAAGAAAGTGGATTGAAAATGCAGTACCGCCTGATGTAGACCAAAGTTGTGAACAAGATTGGTTGGAATATCTCAAAGCAGGTATTGCAAGTGATGAAAAACTTTTTAAAGATTGGTATAGTGAAGTGCCTGGTTCTAAAGCACCCTGTCATTTAGTTGTGGCAGCAATACAAAGTATGTATAATAGGGGATATGATGTAACAGAAGCAGAAAAATATATTGAGGCAGGATTGCAGGCAGAAAAACAAAAAGATGGAAGTGCTATACAACAAATTACATCAAAAATATATTATTTGCTGAATACAGCAAAAAAAGATGAAAATTGCGAATATTGGAAATATAAACAATATAAAACGTGGCAGGATATAGAAAATGATGTAATATTTCCAAAATGTACTGCTATAGATGTGTTTTCAGAACAATATGCAAAAAAAGTAAAATATGGCTGGTTGGGGCAACTGATAGGCGGAGCATTAGGTACACAAATAGAAGGCTATACTACAGAAAATATTTTTAAAAAATTTGGAGAAGTAAAAGGATATTTGAGAGAACCAGAAACATATAATGATGATATTACATATGAATTAGCATTTTTACAAAGTTTTATTAAAAAAGGGTATGATGTGACATCACAAGACATAGCACAAGAGTGGCTAGCACTGATAGCAGATGGATATTCAGCAGAAGAAACTGCATTGTATAATTTAAGAAAAGGAATTATGCCTCCAGAAAGTGGTGTATTAAATAATTACTTTTGTGAATGGATAGGGGCACAAATGAGAACAGCAATACATGGTATGGTTGCACCAGCAAATCCTAGTTTAGCAGCAAAATTAGCTGTGTATGATAGTGTAATTTCTCATAGTAATAATGGTATCATAGGGGGAATGTTTAATGCAATGCTTGTTTCATTGAGTTTTGTAGAAAAAGATGCCAGAGAATTGCTTGAAAAAACAATAGCACTGTTGCCTCAAAAGAGTGAATATGCTGCTGTAGCAAATTATGCTTTAGAACAATGCAAAAAGTATAATACATGGCAGAAAGCATGGGAAGTTTGTGAAAATTGTTTGAAACAATATCATTGGATACACTGTTATCCTAATGTTGCAGCAGAAATTGTAGCATTGTGGTATGGAGAAAACGATTTTGAAAAAACGTGTTATATTATCTGTATGGCAGGGCAAGATGTGGATTGTACAGCAGCACCTGTATTAAATGCACTGGCAATATTGATTGATTTTGAAAAAGTAGACCAACAAAAATATGTTGAGCCAATAGGAGATACTATTTATACTATGATGAGGAAATTTCAAAAAATTAGTGTAGAGCAGTTGTGTTGTGATACAGTAGAGGCCGTAAGAAATGCTGTAAATAAATGGAAGGAAAAGGAGAGAGAAAAATGAAAATATTGTTTATTAATGCGTGTGCAAGAGAAAACTCCAGAACATTAGAATTGTGCAAATATTTTTTAGAAAACTATGAAAAAAATCATAGACATATTGAAATAGAACAAGTTTCTCTTTTTGGCAGAACAGATTTAAAACCTATGACAGAAGAAACATTAAAAGAAAGGGAAGAATTGATTGCAAAAAGAGACTGGGAAGATAGTAAAATGATGTATGCTTTGCAGTTTCATGAAGCTGAAAAAATTGTAATAGGAGCACCTTATTGGGATTGTAGTTTTCCCTCTATGTTAAAGGTTTATATAGAAAATATTATGGTATCAAAATTAAATTTCTTGTATCAAGAAGATAGATATGTAGGATTGTGCAGAGGTAAAAAAATGCTTTACATTTCTACCGCAGGAGGAGATGCAGAAAGAAATATGGGATTTGATTACATCAGAAAAGTTTTAAAAATGCTGGGAAATTATCAATGTAAATATGTACACGCTGATAATTTAGATGTACAAGGCGTGAATATAGAAGAAATAATGCAAAAAACAAAAATAAAATTAGATGAAACAGTAAAAAGGTGGTAATTTATTCATTGTGAAATGAAAAAAATAGAACACCAATAAATATCATTACTACAAACTACATAACTTACTAAAATAACTTTGCATATTGTAAGGTTATTTTTTTGTAAAAAATTTTGTTATGATAAATATTCTACCCAAATATTGTATAATATGTTATGATAAAAAGCAAAATGGAAAGGGGAGAAATATAAAAGTGATAATCAAAATAATTTGTGGATTTTTTATGGCATTAGCGGATAGTGTTCCAGGTGTATCTGGAGGAACAATAGCATTTTTGTTAGGACAGTATGACAATTTTATCAATTCGTTAAATGACATAGTAGCAGGAACAATAAAACAAAAGAAAAAAGCAATTCGTTTTTTAGTACAGCTTATGATAGGTTGGATAGTGGGATTTATACTAGCAGTAATGATATTAACGTCAGTATTTGAACAACATATTTATCAAGTAAGCTCTTTGTTTTTAGGGTTTATTGTGTTTTCTATACCTGTCGTAACAAGAGAAGAAAGAAAATACTTTTTAGGGCATGGCAAAAATATAATATATATGATAGGAGGAATTGCCATTGTAGTATTGATTACTTATTTGAATACTACAGCAACAAAGCAAAGTTCTTTTGACTTGCTTCATTTATCTGTAGGTACAGCATTATATTTATTTGTAGCAGCAATGATAGCAATATCAGCAATGGTATTGCCCGGAATATCAGGAAGTACATTACTTTTAATATTTGGATTATATGTACCAGTAATGAATTGTATCAAAAGTGTATTGTCATTTCAATTAGAAGCATTACCTCCTGTAATATTGTTTGGTATGGGTATTGTCGTAGGAATTGTGACAGTGGTAAGACTTGTTAAAATTGCATTAGAACGATACCGTTCTCAAACAGTGTATAGTATATTAGGGCTTATGATAGGTTCATTGTATGCTATAGTGATGGGAGCGACAACATTAGAAGTTCCAAAAGAAGCTATGAGTATTTCTACATTTAGTATTGTATTTTTTGCAATAGGGGGCATAATGATAATAGGACTGCAAATGTTGAAAAAAATACAATCATAAAAATAGAAAAATGGGGAGATTTCTCCCCATTACTATTTTTGTTCTAAGTATTGAGCATAGCCTATTGTTTCAAGTTTTTGGGCTTTTTGTTCTACCATATCAAGAAGTTCTTTTTTGTAATCAGCAACTTTTTGTAATACTTCTGGCTGAAATGCCCCTATTATTTGAGCAGCGAGTAGACCTGCATTTTGTGCTCCATTGATAGCAACAGTTGCAACAGGTATGCCAGGAGGCATTTGACAAATGGAATATAAAGAATCTACACCACTTAATGTAGATGTTTTGACAGGTACACCTATTACAGGTAAAGGTGTTAAAGCAGCAGTCATACCTGGAAGATGTGCTGCACCACCTGCTCCTGCAATAATAACTTTTAGACCTTTTTCTACAGCAGATTGAGCATAGTCATACATTCTTTGTGGTGTTCTGTGAGCAGAAATAATTGTTAATTCATAGGGAATAGAAAGTTTATCTAGTATTTTAGCGGCTTCACTCATAACAGGTAAATCAGAGTCGCTTCCCATAATAATGCCAACAAGTACTTTCATAATAATTAACCTCCTTAGTAAAATATTATATCAAAAATATTTTATCACAATAAAACAAAAAACAAAAGAATAATATTTTTGTTGCTTGTTACTATAATTTGTGTTAGAATAGTAACAGTGTATTTAAAAATAATATAGAAAGGAGCATTAAAATAAATATGGAAACAGATACAGCAAATGTTGTTGCAGATGTAGCAGATGGTGCAGGCACAGTAGCAGTAAACAGCGTTAACACAGCAGTATTTGTATTAGCAGTAGTGCTCATTATTGTAAGCATAGTGTTGTGTATTATCATATTATTGCAGTCAAAACGTTCTGCGGGCTTGGGTGCAGTGAGTGCCGTAAGCAGTGCAGACACCTATTGGAGCAGAAATAAGGGCAATTCTATGGAGGGTGCATTAGAAAGATATACGAAAATCGGCGGTGCATTATTTATGATAATTGCTTTTATAATAAACCTTTTGAGCTGATAAGCATCATTAGTAAAATAACATCTCTGGTAAATGATGGAATGTGAAGAAAAGCAGAAGGGGGCACAGTTGTGTCCCTTTTTGTTTATCATAATGATAAACAAATGCTATAGTAAAGGAGGAATATTATGGACGAACAGGAACAAAAAGAAGAAATTATGAAACAAAGAAAGCAAAAAATACAGGATTATTTAGAAAGCAAAGAATATATTCCTATGAAAAGAAAAGCCATTGCTTCACTGTTAAGTGTGCCTAAAGAAGATAGAGAAGATTTTGAAGAAATCATAGCACAGCTTTTGGAAGAAGAAAAAATAGTGGAAACAAATAGAGGCAAACTTGTGACACCAAAGTCATTAGGCATAGAAATAGGGACATTTTTAGCACATTCAAAGGGATATGGTTTTGTACAAAGACAACAAGGAGAAGACATATTTGTGCCAGCAACAAAAGTAAATGGAGCAATGCACAGAGATAGAGTAATGTATAAAGTCAATAAAAAGAAATCTCCCAATAAAAGGGCAGAATGTGAAATTGTAAAAGTAATAAAAAGAGGAAATGATAAAATTGTAGGCACATATGAACAATCAAAAGGATATGGTTTTGTAGTGCCTGATGACAAAAAAATTACACAAGATATATTTATAGCAAATAAGTATAGCATGGGTGCTGTAACTGGGCATAAGGTAGTAGTAGAAATTAGAAAATATGGTGATGAAGAAAGAAATCCAGAAGGCGTTATTGTAGAAGTTTTAGGTCATATCAATGACCCTGGAGTGGATATACTTTCTATTATAAGACAATATGACCTTCCTGTTGATTTTCCAGAAGATGTATATGAACAAATTAAAAACATCAGTATGGAAATAAAGCCAAAAGATTTAAAAAACAGAGAAGATTTCAGAAATTATAAAACAGTGACAATAGATGGAGAAGATGCCAAAGACTTAGATGATGCGATTTCATTGAATATATTACAAAATGGCAATTATGAACTGGGCGTACACATAGCAGATGTTTCACAGTATGTACCAGAGAATACAGCATTGGATAAAGAAGCATATAGGAGAGGTACAAGTGTATATCTAGTAGATAGAGTAATTCCTATGTTACCTCATAAATTATCAAATGGCATTTGTTCTTTAAATCCTGATGAAGATAGGCTGACATTAAGCTGTATTATGGAAATTGACAAAAAAGGAAATGTTGTAAATCATAGAGTAGTAAAATCTGTAATACATTCTGATAGGAGAATGACTTATACAGCAGTAAGAGAAATACTAGAAGATAAAACACCAGAGCTGTTGGAAGAATATTCTGATTTTGTAGAGATGTTTGAAAATATGAACCATTTGAGAATGTTGCTTTCAGAAAAAAGAACAAAAAGAGGTTCTGTGAATTTTGATTTGCCTGAGTCTAAAATTATATTAGATGAAAAAGGAGTACCATTAGAAATAAAACCATATGAAACAAGCATAGCAACCAATATGATAGAAGAATTTATGTTGATATGTAATGAAACAGTAGCAGAAGATTTTTTCTGGCAGGAAGCACCATTTTTATATAGGACGCATGAAGTTCCTGATGAAGAAAAACTGAAAAAAATGGAAGACTTTATTAGAAATTTTGGCTACAGATTAAAAGGAAATAAAGACGAAATACACCCTAAAGCAATACAGCAGCTTATTTCAAAAGTAGAAGGAAAAGATGAGGAAAGAATTATTACAAGGGTAGTTCTTAGAAGTATGAAACAAGCAAGATATATGGCAGAAAATGGAGGACATTTTGGTTTGGCAGCAAAATATTATTGTCATTTTACTTCTCCTATTAGAAGATACCCCGATTTGGAAATACACAGAATTATCAAAATGATATTAGATGGAACAATGACGGAGAAAAAGCAAAGAGCATTAAAAAGAAATATGCCTGATATTGCAAAACAGTGTTCTTTAAGAGAAAGAGTAGCAGAAGAAGCAGAAAGAGAAACAGACAATCTCAAAAAAGCAGAATTTATGCAAAATAAAATAGGAAATGAATATGAAGGAATGATTTCGGGATTAACAAGCTGGGGAATATATGTAGAATTGCCTAATACAGTAGAGGGAATGGTTCCTTTGCAAAGTTTGGAAGATGACTTTTATGTTTATGATGATGAAAATATGGTAATTTTCGGACAACATTCTAATAAAAAATATTTGCTAGGACAAAAAGTAAATATTGTAGTAACAAGAGTTGATTTAGAATTAAAGAAAATTGATTTTGCATTTTGTGAGAAATAATATAAAATGATAACACTATAGAAAGGGAAGTAACATGGAAACGAAGCAGCAAAACAAACAAAGAGATAGTTTTAATAGCCGCATAGGATTTGTGTTGGCGTGTATTGGTTCAGCGGTAGGTATGGGAAATATATGGTTATTTCCTTATAGAGTAGGACAATATGGAGGAGCAGCATTTTTAATACCTTATTTTTTATTTATTATAGTAATAGGATTTACAGGCGTAATAGGAGAAATGGCATTTGGTAGAGCGATGCAGACAGGTGCATTAGGAGCTTTTAAAAAAGCATCACAAATGAGAGGGGGCAACTGGGGAGAATGGATAGGCATTATACCCGTTGTAGGCTCTTTGGGTATTGCGATAGGTTATTCTGTAGTAGTAGGCTGGATAATACGATTTTTGGTAGGCTCTGTAACAGGCTCTGCATTAGTAGGAGATACAGGAGAATATTTTGGTGCATTGGCTGGTAATTTTGGCAGTGTAGGCTGGCATATGATAGGGCTTGTGATAGTATTTGTATGTATGGCATATGGCATATCAACAGGCATTGAAAAAGTAAATAAAGTAATGATACCAACATTTTTTTTACTATTTGTAGTAATGGCAGTGAGAATATTTATGCTGGAAAATGCACAAGAGGGCATATTGTATATGTTAAAACCAAATTGGGAGCAGGTAGCAAAACCACAAACATGGGTATATGCTTTGGGACAGGCATTTTTTTCACTTTCATTAGCTGGTTCTGGCACGATTGTGTACGGCAGTTATTTAAAAAAGACAGAAGATGTTGTAAAAAGTGCCAAAAATGTAGCATTTTTTGATACAGTAGCATCATTATTAGCAGTATTTGTTATTATTCCTGCGGTGTTTGCGTTTGGATTAGACCCTGCTTCAGGCCCTCCTCTTATGTTTATTACTATGCCAAAAGTATTTCAAATGATGCCTATGGGCAGAGCATTTGCTGTAATATTCTTTTTGGCAGTGCTTTGTGCCGCAATTACTTCTCTTGTCAATTTGTTTGAAACACCTGTGGAAACATTACAGCAAAAATTTGGTTTTTCAAGAAAAAAGGCAGTAATAGTGATAGCAGTTATAGCAGCAGCAGTAGGTGTTTGTATAGAAAGTGGAGATAGTGTGTCTGTATTTATGGATATTATTTCTATTTATATTATACCATTAGGGGCATTGTTGGCAGCAATTATGTTTTTCTGGGTATGTGGCAGTAAATTTGCAAGAGAGCAGGCTCAAATGGGCAGACAGAAAACAATAGGAAAATGGTTTGAACCTATGACAAAATATGTTTTTGTAGGGCTGACATTATTTGTGTATATTATGGGAATATTTTATAATGGTATTGGATAATAAAACAAAAATATTGTATTTTAAAAATGTATATTTATAATGTGTTTGTGAATTTATTGTACAAATTTATAAACACCTTTGACTTGCAAAGTATGAAAAATCTGCTATAATAAAGCCTATACAGTATAACATTTGAATAAAGAAAAGAGGGAATGTCATGCCTGATAAAAAAGAAGAATTTGGACAAATACAAATAGCAGATGAAGTTGTTGCAGTCATAGCAGCAACTGCGGCTATGGAAATAGAAGGTGTACTGAATGCGTCTAGTGCATCAGGAAATGCGTTTGTAGAATTTTTTGGCAAAAAAAGCCAGACAAAAGGTGTAAAAATAAATTCTGATGGCGGAGAGTTAACATTAGAATTAGATATTGTAGTGCTTTTTGGTACAAAAATACAAACAGCTGCAACAGAAGTACAGAAAAAAGTAAAATCAGCAGTAGAAACAATGACAGGATTGCCAGTAGCAATGGTAAATGTCAATGTTTGTGGTATTGTAAAAGAGAAACAGCCTAAAGTAGCAAAAAATGAAATAGAACAAGAATGACAATGTAATAAGGGTCAATCACTTTTGCAGTAAGCAAAATGATTGACCTTGTTTCAAGACAAAAAAGCAAAAATATGGGAGGAAGACATGAATAGAAGAGAGGCAAGAAAAAACGCCTTTTATTTAGTATTTCAAATAGGTTTTCATGAGCAAGAAGAACTGGAACAAATGAAAGAGCTATTTTTTGAACAAAAAGAGCAAGAACAACAACAAATACCAAAAGAACAAAAAGAATTTATACTAAAAGAAGTAGAAGGCACAAAAGCACATTTGTCAGAAATTGACGAAATCATTACAAATAATTCTAAAAAATGGAAAAAAGAAAGAATTTCAAAAGTGGACATTGCAATATTGCGTTTAGCAATTTATGAAATTTATTTTTCTCAGGAAGTGCCAAATAGTGTAGCAATCAATGAAGCAGTAGAATTGGCAAAGGAATTTGGTACAGAACAATCTCCTGCATTTATTAATGGTATATTGGGCAATATTGTTTCAACAAAGGAATAAATATGAAAATAAGAGTATATTCTGTAGAGCAAATCAATAGATATGTACGTAATTTGCTTGAAAATGATTTTGTGTTAAATGGCTTTTGGGTAAAAGGAGAAATTTCCAATTTTAAAGCCCATAATTCAGGGCATTTTTATTTTACATTAAAAGATGCTTGTGCTTCTATACAATGTATTATGTTTCGAGGGGAAGCAGAAGTGCTTCCTTTTTTGCCGAAAAATGGTTTATTTGTGGTAGTATATGGTACGATTTCCATTTATGAAAAAACAGGACAATATCAGCTTTATGCAGAAATGATAGAACCGGTAGGAATAGGAAGTTTGGCACTTAGTTTTGAACAGTTAAAACAAAAACTTGCGCAAGAAGGATTTTTTGATGAAGAATATAAAAGAGAAATTTGCGAATATCCGAAATGTGTTGCTGTAATTACTTCTCCTACAGGTGCAGCAGTAAGAGATGTGATTAAAATTATAAAAAGAAGAAATCAAGCTGTTAAAATTGTAGTAGTGCCTGTTTTGGTACAAGGGGAATATGCACCATCTTCTATTGTAAAAGGTATAAAACTTGTAAATGAGTGGGGAAAAGCAGATACCATTATATTGGGTAGGGGCGGTGGTTCAGCAGAAGATTTGTCAGCATTTAATACAGAAAAAGTAGCAAAAGCAATATTTGCATCAGAAATACCTGTCATATCTGCTGTAGGACACGAAACAGATATTACCATTGCAGATTTTGTAGCAGATGTTAGAGCGTCTACTCCTTCCGCAGCAGCAGAAATTGCTGTAAAAAATACACAAGATATGTCGCAATATTTGCAGCATTATATTATGACCTTACAAAATACATTTGAAAATAAATTGTTGCAGTATAAAAAAAGATTAGAAATAATAATGCAGTCAAGTGCTTTTATACAGCCTGTGGCATTGCTTAGACAACAAAAAATACAGTTGGAGCAATTACAAAAAGCAATGCAAAAACAAATGCTGTATTGTTTGGAAACAAAACAAATGCAGTGTCAAACGTTACAGAAAAGATTACAAACAGCTTCTCCCTTTGCCATATTAAAAAGAGGCTATGTATTGGCAGAAAATGAAAAAGGAGAAACACTCAAAAGCATTGCAGAAATACAAAAAGGAGATACTGTAATACTTCACTTTCAAAATGGTGTAGCAAAAGCAACAATTATACAGAAGGAGTTTTATAAAAGTGGCAAAGAAGAAAATAACATTTGAGCAAGCAATGCAGAGACTGGAAGAAATTGTTGAGATATTGGAAACAGAAGAAATTTCTTTGGAAAAATCTGTTGATTTATATAAAGAAGGTATGGAATTAGCAGAATTTTGTCAAACAAAAATTACAAAAGCAGAAACAGAAGTTGTATTGCTTCAAAAAAATATTTCTGGAGAGATAGAACAAACACATTTTGAAGTAAAGGAAGGAGAATAAAAAATGAATTGCAAAGAAGAACTTTCAAAAAAAGCGAAAGAAATAGATGGTTATTTACAAAAGAGATTACCTCAACAAAGTGAATATCCTTCAGAAATATTTGAAGCAATGAGATATAGTATATTTGCAGGAGGAAAAAGACTTCGTCCTGTATTACTGCTTTCTGCTTGTGAAGCATTGGGAGGAGAAAGTGAAAAAGCAGTTGATTTTGCCTGTGCAATAGAAATGATACACACATATTCTTTGATACATGATGATTTGCCAGCTATGGATAATGATGACTATAGGAGAGGAAGATTGACAAGTCATAAAAAATTTGGAGAAGCAACTGCAATATTAGCTGGAGATGGATTGCTTCATCACGCTTTTGAAATTATGGCAAATTCCTGTGTAAAAGATTGTAATATACAAACAGTAAAAGCAATGCAAGCGATTGCACACGGTGCAGGAGTATATGGTATGCTTTCGGGGCAGGTAGTAGATGTGCTGAGCGAAGGAAAACAAATTGACGAAAAAACAATGTATTTTATACATAAAAATAAAACAGCAGCAATGTTGCAGGGGGCATTGAAAGCAGGAGCAATATTAGCAGGAGCAACACAAAAGCAAGTAGATATGATGGAACAAGCAGGAGAAAAAATAGGTGTTGCATTTCAAATAGCTGATGATATATTGGATATTACAAGTACATTAGAGGAATTAGGAAAACCTGTGCATAGTGATGAAAAAAATGAAAAAAATACATATGTAACAATGTATGGCATAGAAAAATCACAACAAATGGTAGAAACACTTTCACAAGAGGCAATTTCTATATTTGAAACATTAGGAGAAAAAGCAAAGTTTTTGATAGAATTAACAAAATACTTGATAGATAGAAAAAATTAAAATCAAAAAATGGGTAACAAAACAGCTACAATAAATATATAAAAATTTATTAAAGCAAATACCTTCTATATCGTGCGAATGGTGCAAAAAACGATTGATTGATGAGGTGGAGGCAAATGCTGCTGACAAAGAAAATAAGATT
>CAJUJJ010000046.1 GCA_910586765.1 uncultured Clostridia bacterium | reverse complement strand
GCCACGCCGAAGGCGTTTTGCAAATTTCAAAAAAATTTGCATTTGGGGTTTGGGGGAACACCAACAAGCGTGGAAAGGGATATCCCTTTCCCCTGCTTGCAATGGGTGCAGATTCAGTTTTGTATACAATTTTTATAACTTCCAATTATATTTTAATTTTTGTTTTAACATTAAGAAATGGGTCATGTAATATATTAAATGAAAAAAATTATAAATAAAAAGGCTAAATAGAAAGATCGAATTCAAGAATATTAATAAATAAACCGATAATAATATTATGTATGTATTCTCTTTTCACTTAATTTAAATACATAATCAAAAAATGATTAGAAAACTTTTTGATATTTAATGAGATTATAGTATTATTTATGAAAAAATTTTTAATATAGAATACTATTGTAAAACAATTAAAAGTCAAAAAATTACGAAACATATTGAAATAAAAGGGTAATAATGGTATTATATTAAATAATAAAATTTATAAATATATTGTAATGCTATAAAATTTTAAGGGGATACAAGTAATGCCTTCACAAATAAAAATGATATTAAATCATGAATCACAGCAAAAAATCACATGGAATATGGGGTCTATTTTTCAAGGTGTGATTATGGAAAAAATACCTTTTGAATATGGACAAAAACTTCATTTATCAGAGTTAAAACCATATAGTCAATTTATATTAAATAAAAATGGCGAAATGATATGGACAGTTAATACATTAAATGATGATGCAGATAAGTATATTATGAATATGCTCCTTTCTAATCAATTTTCAAATTTTTATTTAAAACATAAAAATATAGAACTGACTATTATAAAAAAAGAATTTCAAACAATATCATATGATGCATTAATTGATACTTATTTTTTTGAAAATCAGAATAGAATAATAGAATTTCAATTTATTTCTCCAACTGCTTTTAAAAGTAATGGAGAATATATTTTTTATCCAACTATAAAAGCGATATTTCAAAGTCTTATGAATAAATTTGACTTTTTTTGTGATTGTGCAAAAGTATATACTCCAGAAATGATAGATGAAATTTTGCAATATACAAAAGTAATTTATTATAATTTAAAAAGTACAAAATTTTATTTAGAAGGAATTACTATACCAGCTTTTATTGGCAGTATCAAAATAAAAGTAACAGGTCCTCAGCAGATGGTAAATCTGTTGTATTTACTTGCATATTTTGGTAAATTTAGTGGTATTGGTATAAAAAGTGCTATGGGAATGGGAGGAGTTGACATAGCAGAAAGGAGAGAAAAAATATGAATCATACAGAATATTTGCTTACAGTTGGTGGCTTACTTCATGATGTCGGAAAATTGCTTTACAGATACAATGATAAAAGAAATCATAGTGTAAGCGGTTTTGAATTTATTCAAAAAGAGGCTAATATTGATGATATGGGTATATTAGAGCAAATACATTATCATCATGCAGCACTTTTGAGAAATGCAAAATTAAAAAATAGTTCTTTAGCATACATTACTTGTATTGCAGATAATATTTCAGCAGCAACGGATAGAAGAAAAAATAATGAGGAAGGTTGGGGATTTGTTAGAGAAATTGCTTTAGATAGTATATTTAATAGATTGAATGAAAATGATGAAAATAAAAAATATCCACCTGCTATGCTTGATAAAGGTATCAATTATCCTACATCAAAAAATATAAAATATAGTGAAGAATTTTACAGCAAATGTATTAACAATATCAAAAATTGCATGAGAGCAATAGAATACAATGAAAACTATATCAATTCTTTATTAGAAGTATTAGAAGCAAATATTTCTTTTGTTCCTTCTTCTACTTCTATCAATGAGATTGCAGATATTTCTCTTTTTGACCATTCTAAAACAACAGCAGCAATTGCTTGTTGTATTTATCAATATTTAGAACAAAATAATATTACAGATTATTACTCAGAACTTTTTTTAAAAGAAAAAGAGTTTCATAATAAAAAGGCTTTTTTGTTGTATAGTATAGATATATCTGGTATACAAGATTTTATATATACCATCAGTACAGACAAGGCATTGAAAAATTTAAGAGCACGCTCTTTTTATATTGAACTGACTATGGAGCATATTATAGATGAACTTTTGACAACATTATCTCTTTCCAGAGCAAATTTATTATATTGTGGAGGAGGTCATGCTTATGTGATACTCTCTCATACTGAAAAAACAATTCAAATAATTACTGATTTTGAAAGAGAAGTTAATCATTGGTTTTTAGAAAATTTTGATACTGCACTTTATATTGCTGGAGGATTTACTCCATGTAGTGCAAATGATTTAAAAAATGAACCACAAGGAAGTTATGGCGATATTTTTAAAAATATATCAAACAATATATCACAAAGAAAAAGCTCCAGATATACAGCAAGTGATATTATAAAATTAAATCATAATGTTGCTGATGGAGAAAGAGAATGTTCTGTATGTAGAAAAACAGCAAAATTAAATAACAATCAAAGATGTTCTATTTGTGAAGCATTAGAAAATTTTTCAAATGATATTATATATAAAGAATTTTTTAGTATTACAAAAACGGCAAAAGGACTTCCTATACCTAGAAATAAATATATAGTAGCAGATGAAAAACAAAGTCTTGTAGAACGAATGAAAACAGATGATTATGTAAGAGCATATTGCAAAAATAAAATGTATACAGGAAATCATATTGCTTGTAAACTGTGGGTTGGAGATTATAAAAATGGTGACACATTTGAAGAATTAGCGAATACAGCAAATGGTATTGCAAAATTAGGTGTGTTACGTGCGGATATTGATAATTTAGGGCAAACATTTGTAAGTGGTTTTGAAAGTGCTGAAAATAAAGATAAATATGTTACAATTTCCAGAACAGCAACATTTTCAAGAAAATTATCTATATTTTTTAAATATCATATCAATGAAATATTAACAAATGGAAAGTATTGTACTATCACTAATAAAGAAGGAGAGAGAAATATCGCTATAGTATATTCTGGTGGTGATGATGTATTTGTTGTAGGCGCATGGGATGATGTAATAGAGTTTGCCATAGATTTAAATGATGCATTAAATGCGTATGCTCAAGAAACACTTACCATATCGGCAGGTATAGGAATATATCCACAAAAATATCCTATATCTGTAATGGCGGAACAAACAGGAGAATTAGAAGAACTATCAAAACAATACCCTAATAAAAATGCTGTAACATTATTTGAGGAAGGAAATACATATCATTGGGATACATTTGTAAATGATGTATTAGAAGATAAATATGTCATAATAAGAGATTTTTTTGAAAGTATTGAAAATAAAAATAGTAATACTGCAAGAGGAAAAGCTTTTTTATATCGTTTATTGGAACTTATGAGAAATAGAGAAGAAAAAATCAATATTGCACGTTTTGCTTATGTACTTTCCCGATTAAAGCCAGATGAAGAAGATGAACAAGCAAATAAAAATTATAAAGAATTTGCTAAAGAAATATATAATTGGATAAAAGATGAGAAGCAGTGCAGACAAGCTATTACTGCAATATATATTTACATTTATAGTATTAGGGAAAAGGAGTGAAAACAATATGACAATCAATCATGAAAATTATGTTGATGAAGCAGAAAAGGTCATAAAAAGTTTATCAACAGATAAAAAGGGTAATTTATTACTTACAACATCTAAAATCAGAAACATATTATCAATGATAAATGATATATATAATGATACACTTCATTATAAAGAAGATAAAATTGATAATGAATTAAAGGGACGTGTGCAATATTTAAGAATGAGAATTGCATATGAGGCAGGACGTGAAAAAATAGTAAAAGATTTTGAAAAGAATGCACATTTAATGGACTATATCAAAGAAATTGGCGACAGTAAACAAAATTTGATATTATTTTGTCACTATGTAGAAGCACTTGTAGCATATCATAAATACTATGGTGGTAAAGATTAAGGAGGAATAAAAATGTTTTCAAAAATTGAGATAAATGGAATGATAGAAGTAATAACAGGTATGCATATAGGTGGTTCTTCTGTATTTGCTGCAATTGGTGCAGTAGATTCTCCTGTTATTAGGGATACTCTAACAGATATGCCTATTATACCTGGAAGTAGTTTAAAAGGAAAAATGCGTACATTATTAACAAAAAAATATAGTGATGGATTGCCACCTCAAAATGCTGATGAAGATGATGAGAGAATAAAAAGGCTTTTTGGTGCTGGAGGAAAAAAAGCAATTACAAGTAGAGTATTGTTTTCAGATATGCTACTATGTAATATGAAAGAACTAAAAGAATTTGGTTTAACTTCTGCAACAGAGGTGAAATTTGAAAATAGCATTAATAGACAAACAGCAGTGGCAAATCCAAGACAGATAGAGAGAGTAATAAGGGGTTCTGAATTTCCATTTTCTATTATTTATAATGTTACAAGTGAACAGGAAATATTAGAAGATATGGAAACATTATCTGATGGTTTTAAACTAATGGAATATGACTACATAGGTGGTAATGGTTCTAGAGGATACGGAAAAATAAAATTTAAAAATATAACTGTCAAAACGGTAATAGGTAATGTAGAAGATAATATATTAAATCAATGCAAGGAATTATTTAAGGAAGTGTGATGATGGATTATTTTGTTTATAAAATGTATTTTAGCACACCAGTTCATATAGGAAATGGAACACTTGCCAATAGTGAAAATACCATTATGGCAGATACATTATTTTCTGCACTTTGTTGTGAGGCTGGCAATCAGAAAGATATTGATAAAATGGTATATATGGCAAAAAATAAAGAGTTTATTCTTTCTGATGCTATGCCATTCATAGGAGATGAGTTGTATATTCCTAAGCCTATGCTAGTAATAAAAACAGAAAATGAAGGAAATTCAATATTAAAAAAAGCATTTAAAAAATTAAAGTATATTCCAGTGTCTAGTATTGACACATATATAAAAGGAAATATTGACCCATTAGAACAGAATCAAAAAATGAAATTATTAGGAAAATATGGAACACGTACAATGAGTTCTTCTATTGATGAAGAAAAAATGAAAACTGGTGATATGCTTCCTTTTCATGTTGGAATATACCATTTTACAGAAGAAAGTGGATTATATTTTTTTGCTGGTTTTGAAAATGATGGACAAAAACAATTTTTTGAAAAGTTATTTTTATCGCTGTCTTATACTGGAATAGGAGGAAAAAGGAGTTCTGGATTTGGAAAATTTGATTTTTGTGTAGAAGATATTCCCTCCAATATTAAAAATCGTATTGGTGTATGTAAAAATCAATTTATGACACTTTCTGTATCTATGGCACAGCAAAACGAATTGGAAAAATCGCTCCAAAATGCAAGATATCTGCTTACCAAAAGAAGTGGTTTTATATTTTCTGAAACATATGCTCAAACAATGAGAAAAAAGAAAGATTTTTATTGTTTTAAATCAGGTTCTTGCTTTACAAATGCCTTTCAAGGTGATGTTTTTGATGTTTCTGGAAATGGAAATCATAAAGTATATCGTTATGCAATTCCTTTATTTATGGAGGTGGAGTGATGAAAAATTACATAGAAACATATCAAATTGTGTTGGAAACACTTTCACCAGTTTATATTGGTTCTGGACAGGAAATTAGTAAAAAAGAATATATTTATGATAGTAGTGATAAAAAGGTACATATTCCAGACATGAAAAAGATGTATACATTTTTTATGAGAAAAGGACTTCTCAATGAATATGAGAAATATATATTAGAGGATAAAAAAGACTTTTTTATTTGGCTGAAATCAAATCATATTTATAAAAAAGATTATATGACATGGATAGATTATAGTATGGATAGTGGTGATACTGTTTTTGAACAAAGAGGAAAAAAAGGTATACTAACCTGTATAAAAGATGCTTATGGTTGTCCCTATATACCAGGAAGCAGTATAAAAGGAGCATTAAGAACTGCTTTGCTCGCTGGAGATATATTAGATAATAAACAAAAATATCAAAATATTTCTAATAAAGTGGAAGAAGAACCATTACGAGGCAGGCGTTCTTTAGAAAAAGAAGCAAAGGAAGTAGAAGAAATATTTTATAATGTACTTTCCAGAAAAGACAAAAAATCTGATGCTGTAAATGATATTATGGCAGGTTTAAGAATAAGCGATAGTAAACCTTTAAGCTGTAATGATATTACACTTTGCCAAAAAATAGATGTGACTCCTGATGGAAAAGAAAATAAAATCAATATATTGAGGGAATGTATCAAACCCAATACAAAAGTGGAGTTTGATATGGAAATAGACCAAACACTTTTTAAAATGACACCACAACAAATACAACATAATATTAATCTGTTTCTTGCAAGCTATAATGCTTTATTTGCAAGTCATTTCAATCAGAAATATAAAAAGGATACTATATTTATAGGTGGTGGAGCAGGATTTATAAGTAAAACTGTTGTGCATCAGCTTTTGATGGGCAAAGCTAAAAGAGTAAAAAGAGTGAGTGAAATAATAGATGCTTCATTAAGAGATAAAAAACATCAAAACAATGAAAAATTGGGAGTATCTCCTCATATGATAAAAATGACGTATTATAATGGTAAAAAATATAGTTATGGTGCTTGTAAAATAAGCATAATAGAATAAGGGTGTGTTTTCAATCAGTTTCTTATATATAAATGAACCAGGAGCAATCATAGGAATTAATGGTGGATATTTTGAAGTAAAACAAAAAAAGGGTCTTGTGCGGAAGATACCAAAAGAAACATTAGAATCTATTACTATATTTGGGAATTCGTTAATGACTAATCAATGTATTGCAGTATGTCTTGAAAATGGTATACCTATAAACTATTTTTCAGGGAAAGGCAGTTATTTTGGAAAACTTGTTTCAACGGCTCATGTAAATGCAGAAAGAATAAAAAAACAAGTTTATGTTTCAGACAACAAAGAATTTTGTATAGCATTTTCAAAAAAGATAATAAAAGCTAAAATTCATAATCAAATTGTAGTTTTAAGACGATATTGTAAAAATAATAAAATTGATGTATCGCATTATATTAATTCTATGAAAAATGCAGAAAAACAAATACAATTTTGTGAAACAATTAGTAAAATTATGGGTTTTGAAGGGATTGCAGCAAAAAATTATTTTTCTGCATTATCGCTACTTGTAAATAATGATTTTAAATTTCAGGGAAGAAGTAGGCGACCACCAAAAGATGCTTTTAATTCTATGTTAAGTTTAGGTTATACAATTCTTATGTATACTATTTATGCAGAAATTGAAAATAGAGGATTAAGTCCGTATATTAGTTTTTTTCATAGTATAAAAGAAAAACATCCTTCTTTGGCAAGTGACCTTATGGAAGAATGGAGAGCTGTAATTGTTGACTCTGTTGTAATGAGTCTTGTTCAAGGAAATGAAATAGATATTATTGATTTTAAAAAACAAGATGATGGTATTTTTTTAAATGAAAATGCTATGAAAATATTTATATCTAAATTTTCAAAAAAAATAAACAGTGAAAATAGATACATATTATATGATGGTGAAAACAGTAGTTTTAGAAGATGTATATATATACAAACATTACGTTTATTAGAGGCGTTAGAAAAAGAAGATGCTGATATATATAAGCCAGTTACAATAAGGTGAGAGATTTGGATAAACAATATATTGATATAAAACTGCAAGATGATGAAAATTTGAGAAATAGGAATTTTTTAACAGTTATTATATATGATATTACAGATAATAAAAGACGTTTAAATATGGTGAAATTTTTGGAATGTTTTGGATTTAGAGTACAAAAATCTGCTTTTGAAGCAATGATTGATGCTGTTAAAATAAAAAAATTGAAGGAAGGAATTAACGATATTATAGATGAGGAGGATTCTGTAAAAGTATATGTACTAAAAGGAATTAGTGAAGTATATACATGGGGAGAAACAATAAATAAAGATGATGATTGTATTATCATTTGATGGAGGATAAAAATGAATGATTATGTTTTATTTAGTTGTGTAGGAGGACATGACCCAGTAGCAAGTTACGCAGACGGAGCAATACTACATATTTGTCGCATATATAAGCCTCAAAAGGTTGTATTATATTTATCAAAAGAAATGTTGGAAAGGCAAAATATGGACGATAGATATAGAAAAAGTCTTGTGCTTTTACAACAGCATGAAAATTTTAATATAGAAGAAATACAGTGTATTGAAAGAGCAGAACTTGTCAATGTACAATCATTTGACGTTTTTTATGATGAATTTGAGCAAATTATTGATGATATTCAAAAACAAAATCCGAATAAAAAAATACTTTTGAATGTATCTTCTGGTACGCCAGCAATGAAAAGTGCATTAGAAATTATTGCGGCATTAGGAAAATATCATGTAATACCTATACAAGTAAAAAGCCCAAATGAAAAAGAAAATCCAAAACAAGACAAGCCTCAGGAATATGATGTTGAATTATTTTGGGAAATGAACAACGACAACAATGCAGAAACATTCAAAGATAGAACAGTTGTTGTAAAAAGTAATAATCTTTTAGCACGTATTAAAAAAGAAATTATGATTAAAATGATAGATGCTTATAATTATAAAGCAGCGAAAGAAATTGCAGATGATATCAAAGAATATATTGATGGAAATGTATTAGATTTGATACACGCAGCTTATTGTCGTAGCCAAATTGATTTAAGTGGATATGATAAAGCACTAAAAAATAAAAAATATGATTTTATGCCTATTAAAACAGGCGATGAGAGGGAAATTTTTGAGTATTTAATTTCATTGCAGATAAAATTAAAACAAGGAAATTTGGCTGATTTTATAAGAGGCATTACACCAGTTGTAATGGATTTGTTTGAAAGCTGTTTTAAAAATAAGTGCAATATTGATTTAAAAAAATATTGTGATAAAGTAAATAAAAAAGGAGTTTTTGTTTATCATCTGAAAAGAAGTCTGCTTTCCAATACAGAAGAAGGACAAAAAATAAAACAGATATTAGATAGTGCTTATGGCAGTATGAAAGATGGACCATATACTTCCAACACGATAATGAAATTGTTTGAAAATTTGAGCAGTGCAGAAGATAGTAAACTTTTTCACACTATGGAAAAGTTGCATGATGTAGAGCAAAATGTTAGAAATTTTGCAGCACATGAAATTGTTTCTGTTACAGAGGAGTGGATAGAAAAAAGAACAGGTATGAAAGCAAAAGATATTATGGAATTACTCAAGAGTATTACTGTACAGTCTGGTATTAATGTAAAAAAGGAATACTGGAATTCTTATGATAATATGAATACTGTTATAAAAAATAATATGAAATAGAAAAAGTAGTTGACAAAAGTATTTGATTTGTTTACAATAAAAAACAGTAAAAAATAATAAATAAGCGGCGTTTTCAGCCGCACCGCTAAAATACTGGGTTTTCAGCAATTTTTATGTTTATTTCTGTAAGTTATGATATAAAAAATAATTTTCAGCCGCAAAATAGCTTGGGAGCCCTTGTGTGAAGCGGAGTACAGAAGATAGTGTTTGCAAATACTATTCCCCGTCAGGGGACGGAAACAATAATGGCTCCATTATATCCACTATTGACGCACTTTTGTTTGCAAATACTATTCCCCGTCAGGGGACGGAAACCATACCGCAAACATCATAAATGCGGTATATATATTTTGTTTGCAAATACTATTCCCCGTCAGGGGACGGAAACTAATTTATCATTAAAATCTTCAATATTCATATCAGCGTTTGCAAATACTATTCCCCGTCAGGGGACGGAAACTCAATTCCTATTGTTTCAGTGTCTATTGTCATTATTATTGTTTGCAAATACTATTCCCTGTCAGGGGACGGAAACGTTACATTTTCAAGCCAATCATCTCCCATATCAGTGTTTGCAAATACTATTCCCCGTCAGGGGACGAAGCCCTTATACTATATTTTATTTTTATTTAAGGAGACAAAAAATGAATTTTGTATATTTTATTTTCTATCATCTTATAAGAGAGCTATTCTGAAAGACTAGCTCTTATAAAAGATAGTTGAACGATTTACTTCATAAAAAAAGACAGAAAATTCTGCCATTGGATATAGTAACATTTATTTTGAAATTTTTTCTCATAATTTTTGTTATGAAATTTTTTTTATTTTGTGAATGGAATAGATAGGTTATGGAATAAATAGTTATAATAAATCAATTTTTGAAATTGTTATATTGACATAAAAATAAGGACATAAATTTTATAAATTATAATTGATTTCTTTAACAATTCTGCTATAATATATTTATGGCAACAATTTGGCAACAAAAAATCAGTAAGTCAAAATAAAATATGGAATTGATATAAAATATCGGCAAAAATAATATAGAAATGAAACATATGTATTTAAGTTCTGTTTGAGCTTGCCGAGTGGGAATAATTAAAATTTTTTTGAAATCCGTATAAACAGCGGATTTCAGAAATTTTAGAAGGGCGTTTGATAACAATTTGATAACATTTCTAAAAATGCATTTACTCATTCATGAGCAAGTGGCTGTCGAGTGTCTATAATACAGAATAATTGGTCTTACCAAATAATTGAATTAATTTGGTAAGACTTTTTTTGTTGTCAGAAGTTATTTGTAATTTTTTTCCATATTAGGATAGTTGTAACGCCATTGGTCATATTGCTCTTTTGTGATTTCACCAGAAGCAAGTTTTGCCCTTTGCGATTGCCAAGCAGAAATCATATCAAGCATAGACAGGTATGTTGTTCCTTTGCTTCTGTCAAGGCGAATACAGACTTCTCCATTGATTTCATCAGCGTACAGACCATAAATATCTTCCATTGCAAAAAGTGTATGCAGAAGTCCGATATAGCTGTCAATATCAGGAACAGCAAGTGCCTGAGGGGATACCTCAAAAACTTCTGCAAGTGCATTCAAATATTTTTCTTTAGGACTGCGAGCACCTTTTTCATATTGAGCAATGCGAACATCTGCCTGCATATCGTTGAAGCCAAGCAATTTTCCTAAATATTTTTGTGTAAAGCCATGAAGTAGTCTAAAATGGTGTATTCTTTCTCCTATTGCCATAATCTATCTCCTAACAAATATTGATAATTCAGTATAACATAAAAGTATGGGAATAATCAATAAAAAAATAATACAAAAAAGTATAGAAATTTTTGAAAACTACTTTACAAATACAAAAAAGTATAGTATTATATCGTTATACAAATTAGTATAGTGAGTAGTAGTGAAAGGAAGGATGGTAATGGAAAAAATGTTTTTAAAAGTATCTGATGTAATGAAAGTGTTAGATGTTTCAGAATCTTATGCTTATAAGCTAATACGCAAGCTGAACAAAGAACTGGAAAACAAAGGTTGTTTTGTGATAGCAGGGCGTATTGACCGCAAATTTTTTTATGAGTATTTTTACGGAACACAAAAAGGAAGTGATTAAATGTCAGTTTATAAAAATGAAAAAAACAATACATGGTATGTTATGGTTCGCTACAAAGATTGGAAGGGTGAACGTAAACAAAAATGTCAAAGAGGTTTTTCTACAAAGCAAGAAGCACAAAATTGGGAGCGTCAGTTTCAATTACAAAAGAAGGCTGATGTAAATATGACATTAGAAAGTTTTTGCAAATTGTATGAAAAAGATGTAAAACCAAGATTAAAAGAGAATACTTGGCTAACAAAAGAAAGTATCATACAAAGTAAAATATTGCCCTATTTGGGGCAACGCAGGCTATCAGAAATTACAGCAAAAGATGTTATTGACTGGCAAAATGAAATGAGAAAACAAA
Organism: uncultured Clostridia bacterium; assembly: GCA_910586765.1. Taxonomy (GTDB): domain Bacteria; phylum Bacillota; class Clostridia; order Lachnospirales; family Anaerotignaceae; genus Coprocola. The sequence goes on along the minus strand of CAJUJJ010000046.1, from coordinate 3,331 downwards.
AAGGAAAAACGGGAAAAGAAGTTTCTCCTACTTATTTAAAAACCATTCATGCACAACTAAGTTCAATATTCAATCATGCCATTCGTTACTATGACTTGGCTATTAACCCAGCAAGAAAAGCGGGTACAATGGGTATGGAGGAAAGTAAAGAAATGTTATTCTGGACAAAACAAGAATATCTGAAATTTGCTGATGTCATGATGGACAAGCCGCTCTCATTTTATGCTTTTGAAATGTTGTATTGGTGTGGTATTCGAGAGGGAGAATTGCTTGCTTTAACACCTGCTGACTTTGATTTTGAAAACAGGACAGTGACAATAAACAAGTCTTATCAAAGGCTAAAAGGAAAAGATGTTGTAACTGTTCCAAAAACAAAAAAGAGCAACAGAGTGATTAAAATACCACAATTTTTAGCAGATGAAATGCAGGATTGTTTTAAATTATTTTATAGTTTGAGAGCAAATGACAGAATTTTTCCAGTCACAAAACATTATTTACATCATGAAATGGACAGAGGTTCTAAAGCTGCTGGAGTAAAAAGAATACCTATTCATTCCATCAGGCACAGTCATGTTTCGCTTCTAATAGACATGGGGTTTACAGCTCTTGCCATTGGCGACAGAGTTGGACATGAAAGCGAAAAAATTACATATAGATATGCACACTTATTCCCTTCAAGGCAAACAGAAATGGCAGACCGTCTTGATTTTGAAAGAATAAGTGATGATATATAAATTTTACAAAAGGAGTGTTGTTATGTCAATAAAAAAATTAGACAAACAAGGGCGATGGAGAAATAAAACAGTATCTTTTAGAGTTTCTCCAGAGGAAGATAAGCAAATTGAAACAGCAGTCAGATTATCAGATATGAGCAAACAAGATGTTATTATTTGTTGTTTGCAGAAAAGAAAAATTGAAGTAACAGGAAATCCAAAAGTGTATAAGGCACTCAAAAGTGAGTTGAAGAATGTACTGAACGAACCAAATCGTATTGAAGCAGGTAACAAAGTATCTCAAGATTTATTGGATGCTATCAATTTAATTACTATTACAATGCAAGGTATGAAAAATGAAAACTAAGAAATGGAATGTCAAAAAAGGAGGAAAACCAATGAGTAAAGAAAAAAAGATTGTCCCTATTACATCTGTTGCAGCAGACAAAGGACAATCAGTAAAAGCTAATGTTATTGTAACAGAAAACCAGCAAAAAAGCAACTTACATCCAACAGATTACGTAAAAAATTTTGAACAGGGGATGTTGTATACGGTTACAATGGAAGAATTATATGATACAGCTTTTCCGCCAAAAGTGCCTATTGTTGATGGGTTGATTTATAATGGCACATACCTTTTTGTCGGTGCTCCAAAAGTGGGAAAATCGTTTTTTATGGCACAGTTAGGCTACCATGTCAGTATGGGTATTCCGTTATGGAATTACAAAATCAATCAAGGTAGTGTATTATATTTAGCATTGGAAGATGACTTCAGCAGACTGCAAAAGCGATTATCAAAAATGTTTGGTATGGAAAGTACAAACAATTTTTATTTTGCTACCATGTCAAAATCTTTAAATGAAGGTTTGGAAGAACAACTTAGTAAATTTGTGAAAGAACATACAGACACAAAGTTGATTATGATTGATACTCTGCAAAAAATAAGAGAAGTTGGAGGCGATAGATATAGCTATTCTAGCGACTATGATATTGTGACAAAGTTAAAACAGTTCAGTGACAAACATAATGTTTGTGTCTTGGTGGTGCATCACACAAGAAAGTTGCAGTCAGAAGACAGTTTTGAAATGATTTCTGGTACGAATGGTTTGCTTGGAGCAGCAGATGGTGCCTTCATCATGCAAAAGAAAAAACGTACAGATAATATTGCTGTGTTGGATATTGCAGGGCGTGACCAGCCAGACCAGAAATTGACGATTGAATTTGATAGAGAGCGTTGTATCTGGAATTTTAAGAAGGCAGAAACGGAATTGTGGAAAGAGCCAATCAATCCGCTTTTAGAGGCTATCAATTTGTTATTAACAGAAGAAAATCCAGAGTGGCAAGGAACAGCGACAGAACTGGTTGAAAAATTGCCCAATATGCAGATACAAGCAAATGTGATTACCAGAAAATTAAATGTGTTGAATAGCCGACTTCTGCAAGAATATGGTATTCAGTATGAAAATAAACGTGGGCATGAGAGAAAAATTTGCTTGAAACGTGTACCAGATGGAAAAGAATAAAAAAATGCGTCGATATGCGTCGATATTTTACACAATGGAGGGTATATCAAAAATATCGACGCAACTGACGCAAAACGAAAAAATGAGAAAAGGAAAATGCCAAAAAGTGCGATAAAATCAAGGAAAATAAGCAATCAGAAATTTTGATAAAGGTATGCAAATTTAAATAAAAAAACAAAAAATGCGTCGATATTTTACATAACGGAGGGTATATCAAAAATATCGATGCAACTGACGCAAAACGAAAAAATGAGAAAAGGAAAATGCCAGAAATTGCGATAAAATCAAGGAAAACGGGCAATTAGAGATTTTTATAGAAGTATATAAATTTGGATAAAAAAGTAAAAAATGCGTCGATATGCGTCGGTATTTTACACAACAGAGGGTATATTAAAAATATCGACGCAACTGACGCAAAATAAAAAAAGGGGATAGCAGTATGAAACAAGTGCAGATTAGTGAAGATTTATTTCTATCGCTTATTAAATATCATATTTTAGAATGTTATAATGATGAAGAAAAAATTGTAACAGGATTAAAGGAAAAATATAACAGTATAGTCAATAGGAGTTTATATACGAAGTACAAAACTGCTCCAACAGAAGAAGAAAAAGAAAAAGCTAGACAAGAGTATTTAGATAGAAAAGGGATACACTCCAGTTTTCGCTGGTAGGGTTTTTCCTTTGGTTACTAATGACAGAAACGTGACACGTTTCTGTTTTTGGTTGACAAGAAGGAATTACTTTTTTAAGTGCAAGAAGCAGTAATTTGAAAATAAAAATATGTTAAATATCTGTAAAAGGTGGTTTAGAAAACTGGCGTAATTTTTTTAAAAATAAAATTATTTAGATTATTTTTATAAAGAAAAATATGAAAATTTATTTAAGATTATTGAAGTAATATTTCTCTGTAATACTTAAAATTAGAAATATATTTTATTTCTATTTTTTGTGTGAAAGAGAAATTTTTTTTGCAAAATTTTAAGAATGTAAGAAATTTTTTGGTCAAAAATTTTATCGAAAATGGTTTCATTTTTAATAGTAAAATTTATATATAGTACAATAAAATGACATTCCAAAAAGAAGAAAAAGCCAC
>CAJUJJ010000045.1 GCA_910586765.1 uncultured Clostridia bacterium | reverse complement strand
GGGTTATACCCGCAAAGGAAAAACCACCAGATTGTCTGGTGGTTGCTTTTTTTATTGCGAAAAATTTTTGCTATAAAAAGGCTAATATTGCATAAGTATATAAAAATGGCATTTTCGGAGGGATAGTATTGCTTGGCGGAGGATTAAGAAGAAATGTAGTAAATGCCTTAGAACTACCAAAAGAGGTTATATTAAATCTTCCTCTCATTTCATTAACAGGAAAAGAGGAATTGATTATTGAAAACTATAAGGGAATTATAGAATATGGTGATGAAGTAATGAGAGTAAATACAGGTATAGGAGTGCTAAAAATAGAGGGGAAAGAATTACTTTTGAAGCAACTGACATCAGAATGTATTGTTGTAACAGGAAAAATAAAAGGAATATTATTTTTAACATAATGTAAAAAGGGGGTGAAGTAATGTTTTTAGCATTATGGTATTATTTGCATGGATATGTTATGATAACAGTATCAGGATTTTCTGTAGAAAGATTTGTAAATATGGCAACTTTTAGAGGAATTTATTTGTGGAATATACAACCGAAGGGAAGCTGCGTACAAATGAATGTTTCTACAAAAGGATATTCTCTTTTAGAAGAATGTGCAGAAAAAACAGGGTGTCGATATGATATTGTTTGTAGGTGTGGATTGCCCGCTCTACTAAAAAAATATAAAAAAAGAAAGATATTGTCTTTAGGTGTTCTTTTTTTTGTAATAGTATTATATTCTTTGTCCTCTTTTATATGGACAGTAGATGTGGAAGGCAATGAACGTATTCAAAAAGAAGAATTGTTTGAAGCTTGTGAAAAAATGGGTATGTCTCCAGGAAAATTAAAATGGAATATCAATACAGATAATATTACAGAAAAGTTGCTTGAAATATTTCCAGATATTTCATGGGTAAGTGTATCTATAAAGGGAACAGACGCAATAATAAAAATTGTAGAAACGATACCACAGCCAGAAATAATAGATAAAATAACACCAAGTGATTTGATAGCAAAAAAAGATAGTGTAATACAAAATATTACTGCGGAAGCAGGAACGCCTATGGTACAATCAGGAGATGTTGTAAAAAAGGGAGAATTGCTTATTAGTGGTGAAGTGATTATTGCAGCAGGAGAAGAAGCAGAAGTTGGTAGAGAATATATTCATGCAAGAGGAGCGATATTGGGAAAAGTGTGGTATACTTTAGAGGAGAAAATTGCTTTACATTATGAGGAAAAGAAATATACTGGAGAAGAAAAAAAAGATAAAAGTATACAAATAGGAGATATTGTTATAAATATCATACAACCTAATATGGAAGATAGCACATATGATAAACAAAAAACAGGAGGAAAACAATTTGCTATAGGAGATTTTAATCTGCCTGTTGCTTGGGTAGAAGAAACTTATAAAAAATATGAAACGATACAGAAAGAGAGGACAGAAGAAGAAGCAAAAAAAGAAATAGAACAAATATTAAAACAAAAAGCAGAGGAAATAGTAAAAGGAGAAATTGAAAACATAGATATTGTATACCAAAAACAAGAAGATAATATTATAGCAACGGCAACAGTAACAGCAATAGAAGAAATTGGGGAAGAACAAAAGAGAGAACAAATAATATTACAACAAAATGAGGAGGAAATATGAGTCAAATAGAAAAAAAGATGCAAATAGGTAATCAATATATTGGTATGATATTTGGACAATTTGATAGTAATATTAAAAAGATAGAACAAATATGTCATGTACAAATTGTAAATAGAGGAGATGATATTAAAATTATAGGAGAAGAAAAAGGTGTTATAAATGCAGAAAATGTATTACATTCTTTGGAAGTATTAGCAAAGAAGGGAGAAGAAATTACAGAACAGAATGTAATGTATTTATTGCAAACAGCAGAACAAAATGATTTAACAGAAATAGAGAAAATATATGATGACTTTATCTGTATGACAGTGAATGGCAGACCTGTAAAGCCAAAAACATTGGGACAAAAAAAATATATTGATTTAATTAAAAAAAATACAGTAATATTTGGTGTTGGGCCAGCGGGAACAGGAAAAACATATTTAGCAATGGCAATGGCAATTACAGCATTTAAAAATGAGGAAGTAAATAGAATTATATTAACAAGACCAGCTATTGAAGCAGGAGAAAAATTAGGTTTTTTACCAGGAGATTTGCAGCAAAAAGTAGACCCTTATTTAAGGCCATTGTATGATGCACTTCATGAAATTATGGGAGCAGATACATTTATGAAAAATATGGAGAAGGGATTAATAGAAGTTGCCCCTCTTGCCTATATGAGAGGTCGTACATTGGATAATGCTTTTATTGTATTAGATGAGGCACAAAATACTACACCAGAACAAATGAAAATGTTTTTGACGAGAATAGGATATGGCTCCAAAGCAGTCATTACAGGGGATTTGACACAAATTGACTTAGCAGAGGGAAAACGTTCAGGGTTATTGGAGGCTACAAAGATATTATCAGGTATAGAGGATATAGGTATCATTACATTAACAAATAAAGATGTTGTGAGACACCCTCTTGTACAAAAGATTATACAAGCCTATGAAAAATTTGAGAATAGAAAACGGAAGTGAATGTCATGGAAAACGAAAGAAAGAAATTTTCAGAATGGAAGTATTTTTCTATTGTGTTATTGTGTATTGGATTTTTGATTACTGTAATTTGTATTGCAACTGGTTCTTATATACAAACAATGGAGAGTGTGCAAATAGGTTCCGTAGCAACACAAAGATATGTAGCATTAAAAGATGAAGTGGATACTGTTGCAACAGAAAAGAAAAAGGCAGAGGCTGCTGCAACAGTTGGCCCTTTGTATAAACATGATTTAGAAATAGAACAACAGTCTATTTCAGAAGTAGAAGGATTTTTTAAAAGATTAGACGAAATGCAAGGAACACTAAAACAAGGAGAAAGTCTTTCAAATGCTATTAAAAATACTTCGTTAAAATTGCCAGTGGTATTATCTGTGAGACAATATAGTGCCTATCAGGTACTAAGCCAACAGGACAAGCTGGAATTTCAAAAAAGCTGTACAAATATTATTAATGATATTTATGAACAAGGAGTAACTGCTGAGGCGGTAGAAAAAAGCAGAGAACAGATTAATACAAATTTTCAACAAACACAATGGAATTCAGAATTACAAGAAATGGGTATGGCTGTATTAAATAGTGCTTTAAAAGCAAATCTTGTATTGGATACAGATGCAATGCAGTTGGCGAGACAAAAAAAAGAAGATGAAGTGGAAGATATTATTATCAAAAAAAATCAAAAGATTGTAGATGAAGGAGAAATTATTACTTCTGAAATATACCATAAACTTGAAGCTATGAATTTAATTAATACAGAAAATGCGACAGAAACGATATTGCCTGTGTTTAGTAGTATTGTTGTGGTATTGTTGATATTTGGAAGTGTATTTTTGTTTTTTTATTCTAGTAATAAAAAGTGGCATAGCTTGAAAAAGAATGAAATGGTAATACTTTTCACAATATATATGATAGTAATATTGTTGTTGTGGGTAATGAGTGAAGTACCATATTTTACGTTAATTCCATTGAGTGTATTTCCTATGTTAGTGTCATTGCTAATTAGTAGAAGAGTGGCATTGCTTTTAAATTGTTTTGTTAGTATTATAGGCTGTTTTGTATTTAATGGTGATGTAGAATTTTTGTTATATTTTTTATTAACAGGAGAATTTGCGGCATTAATTATGAGATATGCAGAAAAAAGAAAATATGTTTTTCCTGTTGCTGTTTGTGTGGCAGTAATTAATTTTATTTCTATGATGGCAGTAGGACTATTTTTTGAAAAGGGATATTCTCAAGGACTTCTGTACTCTAGTGCTTATGGAGGGGCAGCAGGATTGATTGCTGTAATATTATCTATAGGTAGCTTACCATTTTGGGAAGCAATATTTGAAGCAAATACACCTTTAAGGCTTTTAGAATTAACAAATCCAAATAATGAATTGTTAAGAAGGCTTATGATTGAAGCACCTGGAACATATCATCATAGCTTAATTGTAGCAAATTTGGCGGAAACAGCAGCATATGAAATTGATGCGAATGCAGCATTGGCAAGAGTAGGAGCATATTATCACGATATTGGAAAATTGAAATATCCTTTGTATTTTAGTGAAAATCAAGCAGGTGAAAATCCTCATGACCAAATGGAGCCTTATAGTAGCACTCAAATTATTACTGCTCATACTACGGCAGGGGTTCAAATGGCAAAAGAAAAGGGATTGCCTAAGGCAATTATCAATATTATACAAGAGCATCACGGAAATTCACTTGTAAAATTTTTTTATTATAAAGCATTAAAACAATATGGTGCTGATAATGTAAAAGAACAGGATTATCGTTATCATAGTTTAGTACCTCAAAGCAGAGAGTCAGCCATTGTAATGATGGCGGATACAGTAGAAGCAGCAGTTAGAAGTATGGTAGGACAAGGAAAGTCATTAGATGATGTAGAAGAATTTATAAAAACGCTTATAAAGGATAAATTAGATGATGGACAACTGGACAAAAGCGGTCTTGCAATATCTGATTTAGAAACGATAAGAAAATCGTTTATAGAGGTGTTTAAAGGAATGTATCATAATAGAGTAGCCTATCCTAAAAAAGAAGAAATGGACGCAGCGAAAAAGCAAAAAAAAGGAGAACAGGAGGAAAACAAAACATGACATTGTATGTAGATAATAGAACAACATTTGAATGGGGGGAAAAGTGGGAAGAAATTGTCAAAAAGGCAGTAAGGACAAGCCTTGATTATGAAGGATTTGAAAAAGAAGGTGAATTTGAATGTGAAATCAGTGTTTCTATTGTAACAAATGAAGAAATACAAAAATTAAATAAAGAATTTAGAAATATAGACAAAGCAACAGATGTGCTTTCATTTCCTATGTGTACATTTGAGGAGGAAGAAGTGATTGATTGTAATGAAAATAATGAGGTAGTATTGGGGGATATTGTCATTTCTATTGACAAGGCAAAACAACAAGCAGAAGAATATGGACATTCATTGGAGAGAGAAATTGCTTTTTTGACAGTACATAGTATGCTTCATTTAATGGGATATGACCACATGGAAGCAGAAGAAGAAAAAGAAATGATAAAAAAACAAAAAGAAATATTACAACAGGCAGGATTTGCAATATAATCATTTTGCTGTTTTAAATATTGTGCATTGTAATAGGGAGGGGAACGCTATGACAGATAGGGAATTGATAGAGCAGGCAAAAAAAGCAATGGAAAATGCTTATGTACCTTATTCGCATTTTAAAGTAGGTGCAGCATTGCTGGATAAAAATGGAACTATTTTTTTAGGTTGCAATATAGAAAATGCAAGTTATGGAGCAACTTGCTGTGCAGAAAGAACTGCTATATTTAAGGCAGTGTCAGAAGGAGTAACAACATTTGAAAAAATAGCGATTGTATCAGATAGTAAAAAGTTGACACCGCCTTGTGGTATTTGTAGACAAGTGCTTTTGGAATTTATGCCAGAAGGTATTGTGATATTAGAAAATGAAAAAAAAGAGATGAAAACATATACTGTAAAAGAATTGTTACCTGTTGGTTTTACATTGTGAGAGAAGGTGCGAAATATGAAAAAAGTGTTAAAAGGAAATTGGATAAATCGTTTTATAGAAGGCGACAATAAAAAGGCAGAGGCAGTGGTTTCTCTTTCTGTGCAGGAAGTAGCGGAAAAATTGTGTTTGTGGGGACAATGTGATGGAGCGACAACAGATGTGTGTAGTATTTCGCTTGAAAATGGACAAGAAGTCATTACAGCAGTGCTTTCTAAAAATGATGTAACACTTTTAATTGTGATAAAGGAAGCAGAACAAGGAGCAAGAGTATATCTTTCAGCAAGTAAAAAGGGAGGAAGTATACGTAATGCAGAGAAGTATTTAGAGGAAGCATTAGACGCATTGCTGCATTACATAGTAAAAATAGAAAAGGAATAATACTATAGTTGATACTATAGAAAAATATAATAAAATAAAAAGCATAAAAATGTTTGAATATAATGATTTTCCGTTTTTATATGAAAGATACGACTGAATATAATTTTGGAAGGAATAGTAATAATGTATAATGATATTTATATTACACTTTCACCGGAAGAAGGAGCAGAAATATTACAAAAATGGGTGGAAGAACAAGGAAATTTTATTCGAAAAATAGGAAAAGATGTGATTGATAACTATATTATTAATATTGGAGAAGGCAAAAGAGTTATTGTTGTAGTAATAGAATATTATACATGGCGTAATATGAATAAAATGACTGCTACAGTTGTGTTTGATAATGTAACAAAAAATACAAAAATACATATTACAGTAGGTGGAGGCAGTCAAAGTGTTATTTCTAATTATGATTATGGAGCAGGAAATTCTTTGGAAGAAAAATTAAAATCTCTTTTTAAAATATATGAAGTAAAAGAAATGAGGTGAAAAAAATGGCAGAAAAAACATGGGAAATATTAGAAGGTGCTTGTTATAATTGTAGAAAGTGTAAACTATGGGAAACGAGAAACAATGTTGTAATAGGGAAAGGAAATAGAAATGCAGATATTATGTTTATAGGAGAAGGACCTGGCCAGCAAGAGGATTTGACAGGAATACCATTTGTGGGGCCAGCAGGGCAACTGTTAGATAAAATGTTGAATGCGATTGATTTGACAATAGATGATGTGTATATTGCAAATATTGTAAAGTGCAGACCGCCTAATAATAGAGACCCTCAAGAGGAAGAACAAGAAGCGTGTTTAAATTATTTGCGTTATCAGCTAGTGCTTGTAAAACCAAAAATTATTGTGTGTTTGGGTAGAATTGCAGGAACAGCAATTATTTCTCCTACATTTCGTATTACAAAACAAAGAGGACAATGGATAGAAAGAAAAGGATATTGGATTACTTCTACATTTCACCCTTCTGCATTGCTGAGAGATGAAAGTAAAAAACGTCCTGCGTGGGAGGACTTTAAAAGTATTAAACAGAAGTTAATAGAGCTAGAACAAAATGAAATATAAAGGAGGAATTGTGTTGCAAAAAAAATTTCAATCAGGTTTTGTTTCATTGGTAGGCAGACCAAATGTAGGGAAGTCAACATTGATGAACCATTTGATAGGAGAAAAAATTGCTATTATTTCAAATAAACCCCAAACAACAAGAAATAAAATTACAAGTATATTAACAAAAGAAAATTTTCAATGTATTTTTATTGATACACCAGGTATTCATAAACCAAAACATAAATTAGGGGAATATATGGTAAAATCAGCAGAAAACGCATTGAATGAAATAGATGTTGTGTTAATGCTGATAGAGCCTACAGAAAAAGTGTTGGATAAAGATAAATATGTATTAGAATATTTAAAAAATGTAAAAACACCTGTTATATTAGTTATCAATAAAATTGATACTGTAGAAAAACAAAAATTGCTCCAAGTGATAGACAATTATAGAAAAGAATATCGTTTTGCAGAAGTAGTACCTATTTCAGCAATAAAAGGACAAAATACAGAAGAACTTTTAAATGTGATACAAAAATATTTGCCAGAAGGCCCTCAGTATTTTCCAGAGGATATGGTGACAGACCAGCCAGAAAGACAAATTGTGTCTGAAATTATAAGAGAAAAGGCATTGCATCTGCTTCAAGATGAAATCCCACATGGTATTGCAGTAGAAATTATGTCTATGAAAAAAAGAACGGATAAAAATTTAGTAGATGTAGAGGCAACAATATATTGTGAGAAGGAGTCCCATAAAGGCATTGTGATAGGAAAACAAGGGAGTATGCTGAAAAAAATTGGCTCTCGTGCTAGAACAGATGTGGAAAGACTTTTGGGCTCTCCTATTTATTTACAGTTATGGGTAAAAGTAAAAAAGGATTGGAGAGATAGCGACTTTTTGTTAAAAAACTTTGGATATGACAGCAGAAACATATAATGTCGTTTTTTGCCAGTATATATAGTACAAAAATAGAAAAAGCTAATGCTATAAATGACGCAGTACGGAAAAGAGGCGTATGCAAATATGAAACAAATGATGTATTGGAACAAATTTGCAAAAAGCGGAAATGTATTAGATTATTTGTACTATAAACAAGCAGAAAAACAAAAAGGAAAATTTTATTTTAATAGACAACAGAAAAAAGAATTAGAAATGTAGGTGTTGTATTGGCAACAGAAGTAATTAGGGGTATTGTTTTAAAAGAAATGCCAAAGGGAGAAACAAGCAAACAGATTATTGTATTGGCAAAAGAAAAGGGGAAAATATGGATAACAGCAAAAGGAGCTAGAAAACAAAAAAGTAAATTGCTTGCTGGAACACAATTATTTTGCTATGGAGATTTTCAAGTGTATGAGAGTAAAAAATATTATTATGTAGACCAGATTGATATTATAGAAAGTTTTTTTGATTTACGTTTAGATATAGATAGACTGTCACAGGCAATGTATATGATAGATTTAGTGGAAAAAACTGCTTTTATGGGTATGGAACAAGATAATGTATTACAGTTGCTTTTGAAAACACTGCAAATATTATGTAAAGGAAAATGTTCTCCAGAATTAGCAAGCCGTGTATTTGAAATGAAATTTTTGCAAATTGCAGGCGTTATGCCAAATTTGACACAACAATGTTGTGTTTGTGGAAAAGAGGCAAAACAATATTTTGATGCTATTTCAGGGGCAATGGTGTGCAATGAGCATAAGAGAGGCAGCAGATTGCTTTCACCAGCAGCGATTTGTGCTATGAATTTTGTATTCTCAAATGATATAAAAAATGCTTTTCAGTTTTCTGTTTCAAAACAAGTAATGAAAGAATTGTACAAAATATTAGAAGAATATATTGCAATACATATCAATATGCAGTTGCAGACAAGAGATTTTAACAAAAAAATAAAGTTTTGATAAAAAGCCCCCAAAAAATGAGGGCTTTTGTTATTTTGATTATTCTAATTTTCTGCCACATTTTGGACAATATGTAGGTAATTTTGTTCTAGTAGACAGACTTTCTAAACAATAAGGGCAACGACAAAATGCGATTTCTTGTAAAACATTTATAATAACACTGATAATGCCTATTGCTATTAATATCCCTCTGAGCGTGCTGTTTTCATTTGTTTGAGATGCAACAATAAGAATAAGTAAACTAATAAATATTCCATATTGTGACAAATAATAGCTTTTTTTATAGTCCATATTATTTTCATCTCCTTTTAGCAAATACCATATAGTAGTTACTCCAGTGAACCTTCTCCACCCATAAGGGCAGTTAATTCTGTAATTCGTTCTAATGGAAATGGTGGTTATGCTAATGGCTTCATAGCGATAGACATTAATTTCATAGGATTATCATCGGCGGCTGTTCTGTTAGAGTTAATTTTACCACAGCGACGACATCTATGAATAATTGCCCATTCTCCGTTTTTGCGTACCCATACGCCAATGGGCTCCATAATGCCGCCACAATCTGCTTCACGGTCACCAGGTTGCTCATCAACATGAATACTGCAAAGGCAATTTGGACAGTGATTGCGATGATTACTTCCAGCACCTGCTGAAACAACAAGGCGACCACATACTTTACAAGTAAAACTGTCACTACAAGCATGATTTTTGTAATATCCTTTTTGATAACGTATTCTTTTATTTTCTCTATTCATAATAAATTTCCTCCAAAAAGTTATAGTATAAAATCCTTTTGGGAGGTTGGGCTGTTTTTAGCAAACCTCCCAATTTACTACAATAGCACAATCCTTCTTACTTTTCATATAAATCCTCTCTTTCTATAAAACACCATAAATTTACAGAATATAATTTCTGTATGTTGATTATAGCATAATACAATATATTTTTCTAGTGAAATGTTAAAAAAGAGGTTGACTTTAATAAAAGAGCGTGATAGAGTATATAAAAATAAAAACTGTGTTGAAAAAGAGGAGTATCTATGTAATATTTTTCAGAGAGCATTGTGAAGTGGTGAAAGCAGTGTAATAGAGCATAGAGAATGGCACTTTGGAGCAGAAAGTGATAAAAGAGGGCTGAATTTTATTTAGCCAAAAAGGGTGGAACCGCGGAAGGAATACTTTCGTCCCTTACAGTATTGTAAGGGGCGGAAGTTTTTTTATTTAGAAAGGAGTTTTAAAAATGGAAATTACAATGGAAAAAATTGTAGCATTGGCAAAAAATAGGGGATTTGTATATCCAGGTTCTGAAATTTATGGAGGCTTGGCAAATACATGGGATTATGGCCCTATAGGTGTGGAATTAAAAAATAATGTAAAAAAAGCATGGTGGCGTAAGTTTATACAAGAGAGCCCTTATAATGTGGGAGTAGACTGTGCAATATTGATGAACCCTCAAACATGGGTAGCTTCTGGACACGTAGGAGGATTTAGTGACCCTCTTATGGATTGTAAAGAATGTAAAGAAAGATTTAGAGCAGATAAAATAATAGAAGAATATAGAAAAGAAAAAGGTATGGAAGAAGTAAGTATTGACGCTTGGAGTAATGAACAAATGAAAAAGTTCATAGAAGAAGAAAAAATTGCTTGTCCAAGCTGTGGAGCACATAATTTTACAGATATTAGACAGTTTAATTTAATGTTTAAAACATTTCAAGGTGTTACAGAAGATGCAAAAAATACAGTATATTTAAGACCAGAAACAGCACAAGGAATATTTGTTAATTTTAAAAATGTGCAAAGAACAACAAGAAAAAAAATACCATTTGGTATTGGACAAGTGGGTAAATCATTTAGAAATGAAATTACACCTGGTAATTTTACATTTAGAACAAGAGAATTTGAACAAATGGAATTAGAGTTTTTCTGTAAACCTGGTACAGATTTAGAATGGTTTGAATATTGGAGAAAATATTGTAAAGATTGGTTGTTGCACTTAAATATAAAAGAAGAAAATATTCGTTTGAGAGACCATGAAAAAGAAGAACTTTCTCACTATAGTAATGCAACAACAGATATTGAATTTTTGTTCCCATTTGGATGGGGAGAACTTTGGGGGATTGCAGATAGAACTGATTTCGACTTAACTTGTCATCAAAATGTATCTGGACAAGATATGACTTATTTTGACCAAGAAGAAGATAAAAAATATATACCATATTGTATAGAGCCATCATTAGGTGCAGATAGAATGACATTGGCATTTTTGTGTAATGCGTATGATGAAGAAACATTGGAAGATGGAGATACTAGAACAGTGCTTCATTTTCACCCAGCAATCGCACCAATTAAAGCAGCAGTGTTGCCTCTTTCTAAAAAGCTGTCTGATAAAGCAGGAGAAGTATATCAAATGCTCATAAAAGAATTTCATTGTGAATATGATGATGCAGGAAGTATAGGTAAAAGATATAGAAGACAAGATGAAATCGGAACACCTTTCTGTATTACATTTGATTTTGACTCTTTGGAAGATAAAGCAGTAACAATAAGAGATAGAGATACTATGAAACAAGAAAGAGTAGCGATTGACCAGTTGGTAGCATATTTAAAACAAAAAATGGAATTTTAAATAAAAAAATTTTGACATAACTTTATAAAATAGAAAGCAAAAATTTAAGCTACTTTGTGAATGATGAAAATTGTGAATGACTTTTCATTGTAAATATTAATAAAAGCAAATAACAACGATGTAATGTATCTATAATAAAACAATAAAATTTTAAATTTATTTTTGAAATATAGTATGTAAAATTTGAAATAACTTGTTGTACTTTTTACTAAAAAGTGGTATATTAATAAAGATAGAGTATAAAAAAACTTTATTAAAAATCAATATTTTGGCTCACTTATTGATGAATGATTGAATTATTGTTAGGAGGTATTTTTAACATGGGCAAGAAATATGTGTATATGTTTAGCGAAGGAAACGCTTCCATGAGAAATCTGTTAGGCGGTAAAGGTGCAAACTTAGCAGAAATGACAAATTTAGGATTGCCAGTTCCACAAGGTTTTACAATTACAACAGAAGCTTGTACAGAATATAATGAAGGTGGAAAGAAATTTACACCTGAAATGATAGAGCAAATTGAAGAAGCTCTGAAAAAATTGGAAGAAATTGCAGGAAAGAAATTAGGCGACCCTGAAGACCCATTGTTAGTATCTGTACGTTCTGGTGCCAGAGCTTCTATGCCTGGTATGATGGACACTGTTTTGAACTTAGGTTTGAATGACGTTTCTGTAAAAGCACTTGCAAAGAAAACAAACAATGAAAGATTTGCATATGACTCTTACAGAAGATTTATTATGATGTTTGCAGATGTTGTTATAGGCGTATCTAAATCTAAATTTGAGAGATTGTTAGATGAGTATAAAGAAAAAGTTGGTGCAAAATATGACACTGACTTGTCAGCAGAAGATTTAAAAGAAGTTGCAGAAAAATTCAAACAACTTTATAAAGAAGACCAAGGAAAAGATTTCCCACAAGACCCTAAAGAACAAATGTTGGAAGCTGCAAAAGCTGTATTCCGTTCATGGGACAACCCTAGAGCATTTGTATATAGAAGAATGAATGATATTCCATATAGCTGGGGTACTGCAGTAAATGTGCAGATGATGGTATTTGGTAATAAAGGAGATACATCTGGAACAGGTGTTGCATTTACAAGAAATGCTGCAACTGGTGAAAAAGCAATGCTCGGTGAATACCTTGTAAATGCACAAGGCGAAGACGTTGTTGCTGGTGTTCGTACACCAAAACCAATTGCACAGTTGGCACAAGATATGCCTGATGTATACAATCAATTTATGGAACTTGCAAATAAATTGGAAAACCATTATAAAGATATGCAAGATATGGAATTTACAGTAGAAGAAGGAAAACTGTATTTCTTGCAAACAAGAAATGGTAAAAGAACTGCAAATGCAGCATTAAAAATCGCTGTTGATATGGTAAATGAAGGTCTTATTACAACAGACGAAGCATTAATGAAAGTTGAGCCAAAACAACTTGACCAAATTTTGCATCCTGCTTTTGACCAAAAAGCATTAAAAGCAGCAAAAGCAATTGGTAAAGGTTTACCAGCATCTCCTGGTGCAGCAGCTGGTAAAGTATACTTTACAGCAGAAGATGCAAAAGCACACGCTGAAACAGGCGAAAGAGTAATATTGGTACGTTTGGAAACATCTCCAGAAGATATTGAAGGTATGGTTGCATCACAAGGTATATTGACAGTACGTGGTGGTATGACATCTCACGCAGCAGTTGTTGCACGTGGTATGGGTACTTGCTGTGTATCTGGTTGTGAAGAAATCCGTATGAATGAAGAAGAAAAAACATTTACATTAGGCGGAGCAACAATTAAAGAAGGCGACTATATTTCATTAGATGGTTCTACAGGTAATATTTATAATGAAGATATTGCAACAGTAGACCCTGAAATTTCTGGTGACTTTGCTACATTTATGAAATGGGCAGATGAAAAGAGAAGCTTGAAAGTAAGAACAAACGCAGATACACCAAAAGATGCACAAGTTGCTATTGACTTTGGTGCAGAAGGTATTGGCTTGACAAGAACAGAGCATATGTTCTTTGAAGGTGAAAGAATCATGAAATTTAGAAAAATGATACTTTCTGATAGCGTAGAAGAAAGAGTGGAAGCACTTTCTGGCATTGAACCATTCCAGAAAGATGACTTTAAAGGTATTTATGAAGCTATGGGAGAAAGACCAGTTACAATTCGTCTTTTAGACCCACCTTTGCATGAATTTATGCCAAACACAGAGGAAGAATTTGAAGTATTGGCAAAAGAAACAGGTAAAACAGTAGAAGAATTGAAAATCAAAGCAAGAGGTCTTCATGAATTGAACCCTATGATGGGACATCGTGGCTGCCGTCTTGCAGTAAGCTACCCTGAAATAGCAGAAATGCAGACAAGAGCAATTATTGAAGCTGCTATTGAAGTTTCTACTGAAAAAGGTATTGAAATTGTACCTGAAATTATGATACCTTTGATTGGCGAAATCAAAGAATTAAAATATGTAAAAGAAGTTGTTGTAAAAACAGCAAACAAAGTTATGGAAGAAAAAGGAAAAACTCTCAAATACCTTGTTGGTACAATGATTGAAATTCCTCGTGCTGCTTTAACAGCTGACCAAATTGCAACAGAAGCAGAATTCTTCTCATTTGGTACAAATGACTTGACACAAATGACATATGGTTTATCTCGTGACGATGCTGGTAAAATTTTGGCAGATTACATTGATAAAAACATTTATGAATGTGACCCAACTGCAAGATTGGACAGAACAGGCGTTGGCTTGTTAATGCAAATGGCAGTAGATAAAGCAAAACCAGTACGCCCTGACATTCATTTAGGTATTTGTGGTGAACATGGTGGCGACCCATCTTCTGTTGAGTTCTGCCATATGATTGGATTGGATTATGTTTCCTGCTCACCATTCCGTGTACCTATTGCAAGATTGGCAGCAGCACAAGCAGAAATTAGCTTCCCAAGAAAGTAATTAATTTTACTTTAAAATAGTATGTTGTAAAAATGTAGAATAAAAGCCTCCTGTAATGAAAAATTATGGGAGGCTTTATAATTTTATAGACAAAATAGTAATAAAATGGTATATTATTAAAGTAGTAGAAATGTTTTGCTGCATATAAAATAATATTTGAGGGGGATTTCTATGAAAGAAATATTTTGTTTTATTATTTTGTCAATAGCATTATGTTTGTCTGATATTAGCTCAGTATTTACTTATGCTGCTAATGCTAGTCAAAGAGATAAATCAAAAATGTCTTTTGGGGCATTTTTACCAGAAATTCCTTTACAATATTATGGGGGAGAGTATTACGATGAAAATTATATTCGTCATATAAAAATTGTAGATACAACACCAGAAGGAAAAGAGTGGTTGTTGTCGTTACAAGAATATAATACAAAAATATCTGCTGTAAGTGCATTGAATGCTGAGGTAGTATTTGAAGGCGGAGCAGTCTATAGCTATGCACAATTAGAAAAGGCACAAAATTCTATAATGCACTCTGAAAGAGACGAAAATAGACGTATAGTTGATGTAGAAATTGAATTTGAAGAAAAACCAATACTAATTGATTGTAAAATTGATGTTCGTCAAAATTGTATTGTAATAGTAGCTAAAGAATGGAATGAAACAGCGAAGAAAAAAATATCAGAACTTTTGAATATTAAAATAGAACATATTATATTTGAAACTGCAAATTATACAAAACAAGAATTGATGGAAGCAATAGACAAAGTTTATGATGCTATGAAACGTAAAGAATTGAATGTGTCAAGAGTAGATAAAGTAGGAAGTAAATATAGTATTTTTGTAGTAGCTGAGGAATGGAATACTGAATTGAAGAAAAAGGTAATAGAAATTTCAGGGTTAAAAGAGGAAAATATTATGTTTTTAGTTTATAGAAATGGTGTATATACTTCAGATGTAGAATGTGATGAAAAGGAAGATTATTTGATAAATAAGATAAAAGAAGCATTTAAAATGCAATAATTTTTAAATAATGTAAAAAAAGTGAAAAAAGGTGTTGACAAGCTATAAAAAAAGTGTATAATATCTAAATGTAGCCAGCAAGAACAACAGAGACAAGGAAAAAATAAATTTTAAAAAAATTAAAAAAATACTTGACAATATAAAAACTTGCTGATATAATACTTAATGTTGATTTCGAAAGAAGTCGAAAAATTGGTCCTTGAAAACTGAACAGTTAAGAAATAA
>CAJUJJ010000044.1 GCA_910586765.1 uncultured Clostridia bacterium | reverse complement strand
AATATAAAGATATGGCAGATGCTTCTAGTAATGGATTTGCAGAGTTGACAAAAGGTAATACAGCTATTGTACCACCAAGTTACTTTGCTGATAAAGATAGAAAAAATGGCTGGATATAATATGAGGTGGTGAAATTGGCACAAACAGTAGTAATTGACATTGCAGCAAGGCTGCAAGACCAAACAAGTGCAGGAGTACAAAAGGTAAGAGAAAATGTAGACAGGCTGGGAAAAAGCATTGAAAAAATGAAAAAACAGATGTCTAAAATAAAAAAAAGCGAAGTAGCTTTAAATGTAAGAGATAAGGCAACACAAGCTATAGAAAGAATTTCTAAAACAGTTTATAGTTTGGGTAGAAAAACGTGGAATGTATCTGTCAAAGTATTAGATAAAGCAACTGCACCATTAAAAGGCATACTCAATATGCTTAAAAATCCTATATTTCAGGCTGGTGCTGTACTAGGAATATCGGCAGGGGCAGCAAGCACTTTTCAGACCTATCAAAATTTTGAAAAAAGTGTTAGCACTGTAAAAGCATTAAGTGGTTCAAATCCACAAGAAATGGCTGAATTAACAAAAGTAGCTAGAGAAATGGGAAAAACCACAACAAAGTCTGCAAGTGAAGCTGCTGACGCATTAGGATATATGGCTCTGGCTGGCTGGAATAAAGACCAAATGAAAGAAGCGATACAGCCTGTATTGCGATTATCTGAAGCTGGTAATTTGGATTTAGGCAGAACAAGTGACCTTGTAACAGATAGTATGAGTAGTTTAGGTATTGGTACAGGAGAGTTACAAGATTATTTGGATAAAGTTGCGAAAACAGCTTCTAGTTCGAATACCAATATTGATGCTATGATGGAGGCATTTTTAGAATTTGGCGGCACTGCAAAAAATAGAGGAATTGCTCACGATGAAGCCAGTGCTTTAATTGGTGTGCTTGCAAATAGAGGTGTCAAAGGCAGTGAAGCAGGAAATGCTTTAAATTCTGTACTGCAGAATTTAACAATGGGCAATGGAATTGCTGGAACAGCAATGAAAAAATTAAATTTAAGTGCCTATGACGCACAAGGTAATTTTAAGGGATATGCTAATGTATTAAAAGAATTAAACGATAAAATAAAAGATTTGTCACAGGAAGAAAAAGACTATTATTTAGGTGCAATAGGTGGCAAAACACGAATGAGTGAGTTACAGCATTTGTTATCTGGTGTGAGTGGAGAATATGACGAATTAAAAGATAAAGTTGCAAATTCAAGCGGTGCATTAGAAGAAATGGCAAATATTATGAATGACAATATTTATGGTGATGTTAAAGCATTACAGAGTGCGGTGGAAAGTGTACAACTTGATTTTATGGATAAATTCCAACCAAGTGCCAGAAAGTTTTTACAGTGGAGCAAAGACTTAACACTTTCATTTGGACAGAAACTTACAAAAGCAGCAGAAAAATTCCAATATAGAATAGAAAAAATAGAAAGTACAGTAAAAGAATTTAAAAGCAGTAAGGAATGGCAAAATGCGGATTTATCTGGCAAAATGAGTATTGCGTGGGATAAAATCATAGCAGAACCATTCAGTCAATGGTGGAGCAGTAAAGGAAAAGAATGGGCTTGTGGTGTAGCAAATAACATAGGATATGGTATTAGTTCTGCATTGACAGCAGGTATATCAGCACTGTTGGGCGTTGATTTAGGAGAAGCTACAGACAGTGGTTTTGATATAGGCAAAAGTTTTGCAGAAGGTTTTATAAATGGTTTTGATGGTAGTAAAATATGGGAAGGACTCAAAGAAAAGTCAAAAGAACTTGTTGTAAATGCTTCTAAAATATTGCCAGGAGGAGAACAAGCAACAGGTGGTAGTTGGCTTTCTGCTGGACTACTGGCTTATGGCGGTATGAAAGTAAAAAAGATGTTTTCTAGTGGTATACCATCAACACCTATTCCAGCGCCAACTTCAATTCCAACACCAACACCAGTGCCGACACCAACACCAACACCAACACCAGTGCCAACACCAACTCCAACACAACCTAGTGTTCCTCCTCCTGTAGGTGGTGGAGGATTGCTTTCAAAATTATTAGGCAATGCTTCAGCAGGAACAGGCATATTAGGATTAGGCACTAAAATTGGTACTTTTTTAGGTGCTGGAAGTGGTGGTGCATTGAGTGCTGGTGCAACATCTGCATTAGGACTTGGTTCTGTTGCAGGTGGTGTATTAGGTTTAGCTGGTATTGTAAAAGGTTTAAAAGATTTTGAATCAGAACATTATGCGAGAGGTGCCTCAAAATTAGGTATGGTTGGTGGTGGTGCAGCAATCGGTGCAATGATTGGTGGTGTTGTGCCAGGTGCAGGACATTTAATAGGAGGCTTGATAGGTGCAGGTGTTGGTGGTATTGGTGCTTTGCTTTCTGGAGATAAATTTTTTAAAACAGAAGCAGAAAAGCAACAAGAAACAATTCAAAAAAATATTAGTGATACTCAAAACATAAGAAGTAACTTAAAAAACGCAAATGATTTGATATGGGAAACAGAACATTTAAAAAATATATGGAAAGACATAAAGCAGGAGTTAGATAAAACGGATTTATCAGAAGAAGATAGATTACAAAAACAGCAAGAATTAAATGACATTACAGAAAGGTTAGTTGCTCTTTATCCAGATATGATAAGCAAGGAGGATATTATTAATGGCAAAATAGATGATAGAATTGAAAAAGTACAAGAGTATAACAGAGCGAACAAGGAATTACAAAGAGTAAATTTGAGACAAACTGTTTTAGAAAATGAAAAAAATGTTGATAAAATGAAACAAGATTATATTGACAGCAAAAAAGAAGTTTCTGATTTGCAAAAAAAAGAACAAGGATTAGAAAGTGCAGAAAAAGAAATTAGTGATATTATTTTAGAAAATAAAACACTGAAAATGAAAATGGAATCATTTGAAAAAAATAAAACAGGAAATACACAAGATTGGATAGATTATGGAAATAATCGAAAACAATATGAAGAAAACGAAAGACGAGCAAGAGCTATTATGAAAGAAAATAATATTAGTGCTGGTTTAAATGAAGGAATGTATATTCCTGAAGATATAGAAGGTACAGCATTGAAAGCTATAAAATTTCAGCAAAATAATACTCTTCCGAAATATTCAGCAGCAATGAAAAAAGAAAATGAACTACAAATTGAAATTAAAGCTGAAAGTGAAGCTGCATTAAATTTAATAGAAATGGAATATGGAGAACCAATAGAACAAGCAATAGGAAAGTATGATGAAATGGACGCTACTAGTCAAAAAGTATTAGAAAATGCCATTAGAAAAGTACTTGAGTTGAAAGATACCTATGGAGAACTGCCAGATAGAATTAATACAGAGTTGCTATTTAAAATAACATATCATGGCGTTCAACCTCAAGATATGATAAAAAGATTTACAAATCCTTTAGGAACAGGAATTAGTATGGCTTTGGATAAATTAACAAATCAAAATGTAGATAAAAAAGCAATGGGTGGTATTGTAAATAAACCGCATTTAGGAATGATTGGAGAAGCAGGTGCAGAGGCGATTATTCCCCTTACTGGTACAAATAAACATAGAGGGATAGCACTATGGCAGCAAACAGGTGAATTGTTAGGTATGCTTCCAAAACACGCACAAGGTGGTATATTTGGTGGTAGTATAGATTATAAATCTATGTTTGAAGAAGTAGAAAATAAAAAAGAAGCAACACCAAGTAACATTACAATTAGTATAGGTGGTATGAATTTTACATTTGCAAGTAATGCAACAGGAGATAAAGAAAGCATTGTTACAACAATAAGACAACAAATGCCAGAAATAGCGAATGAAGTAGCAGAAACTATTGCAAAAGAATTACAGAAATTATTGCCAAATATGAAAGCAAATGTTGCATAGTTTGTTGAAAAATGACAACTCCTATGATATAGTTATCTTATAATAATTGAATAATTATATTATAGGGGGCGTTATTTTGAAAAAACTGATATATTTTATAGAGATATGTATTTTATGTGTTACGATAGCTACAGGCTGTACAAACAATGAAACAAAAGGTGAACAAGAAGTAACAAATTCAGTAGAAGAAACAATTAAAGATACAACTAAGCAAGAAGAAAGTAATGTAGCTGTTGAAGTAAAGGGAGAAAGACTTGCCATTAATACAGAACTTTTTAAGGAACAATTCAATTTTATTGCAACAAATATAGATTCAGATATAACAAATATTTCAAAAATAGAAGAGTGGAAGCATGAAATAAAACAAATTGGAAATAATTCAGAGGAAGTATATACGACATTTGTTGATACGTCACGTATTACATTAGCAAAACTTGAGAATGAAGAAAATTTTGTTGGAGTTGTAGTAGACAATTTTTTAGAAACACAGGAAGAATATAATCATGCAGTTATACTTTCACATTTAATAGCAACAATCTGTGAGGATTCTAAAAAACCAGATGAATTTATAGATAATATGTTTAAAGCTTTTGATGATGCAATGGAAACAAATGAAGAACAATATGTATATGGTGAAAAAATGAAATATGCTTTTTCTTATAATGATGAATTAAAAATGATGACTTTTGCTGCAGTTCCACTTATGGAAATAGAGAAACAAATCATAAAAGAAAGTAATAACAAAACTAGCCAAAATGAAACTATTACAGATACTTCTACACCAACAGAGCGTGAAATAGAAATTTATAATTATATCAATGATTTATTGGAAATAGGAGCAGATACTTCTCAAGAGCCATCTGTTAGCGAAATAGCAAGTTATTTTGGTATTAGTGAAGAAATGGTAGACGGAAATTATAAAGCCTATAAACAAGGTTATCTTGAACATACTTATGAAGATTATTGTGATAAGTTAACATCTGAAAAATATGGAATTTCTATTGATGAAGTAAATAAAATTTGGACAAAAGTTTATTCTTATGAGAACAAATAAATTTTAAATAATAAAAACGTCTACACTGGCTGTAGGCGTTTTTTAATGAGGGGATAAAATGAAAATACAAAAAAAGATAATTTTATGACATTGCAAATATTATATAGAAATAATGAATGATATTAAGGCACTCTTTGTAGGGTGTCTTTTTCATTGATAAATAATTATAAAATAAAAAGGAGTGGAATAGTATGAATTATATGGGAGCAAGTATTAACACATCTTCTGTAGTTGCTGAAATAGTAGGTGCAGAAATGGAAAATGATGCTTTTTGTGCTGTAAAGTATGATGAAAATGGTGCTGTAGTATTGTGTAGTACAGAAGGAGAAATTGTAGCAGGAATATTGTTACCAGAAACAACACAAAAACTATCTGCTGGAGATGATGTCACAGTACAGATAAAAGATATTGGATATTGTAAGGCAGGTGCAGAAATCAAAAAAGGGCAAGAAGTAATGACAGATACACAAGGTAGAGTGATACCAGCAACTGCTGGTAAATTTGTAATAGGCTATGCTATGGCAAATGCAACAGCAGAAGACGAAGTAATACAAGTAGATATTAGAAAGTGTGGTTATAAAGCTTAACTTCCTTTTTTGAAAAAGGAAGCGAAGTTTTAATGTTTTAATAAGGAATAAAAGGAGGATATGAAATGAAACTAACACCAGATAAAATAGCAAAAGAAATCGCAACAGGAAATTGGAAGCCAAATATGTATTTAACAAATATGTCTATCGCATACTTACAAAAACCAGAAAATGTAGCAAAAGGCTTGCGTCTGTTCCCAAGAGTGCCTGTTCCAACAGCAACAGGACACTATTACAAGTATGATAAGGCAACACTTGCAAGAGATGATGTGAAAAGAAAACCAGCTTTTGGAAAAGTAGAACCTTCTATTATGGGAAATGATGAAGATACCTACAGCTGCAAAGTAGACCAGATTATTATGGGAATAGACCAGATTACAGCATTGAACTATACAAGAGCAGGCGTGGTTGGAATGATAGACCCTAGAAAAGCAAAAACCATTGCAGCAACAGAAAAAATGAATACCCATTTAGATGTGATGTTTTCTAAAGCATTTTTTAAAGCAGGTGTATGGCAAAATGAATTAGAAGGAGTAACTGCAACACCTACAGCAAAACAGTTTTATCAGTTTGACAATGACAATGCAGACCCTATACAGTTATTTGATAGTCTTTGTGTTCAGATACAGAGAGAAGGCAGAAGAAAGCCTAATAAATTGGCGTTAGGAGTAGATACTTTTACAGCATTAAAGTCAAATGCTATGATATTGGAAAGAGTAAAATTCGGAGGAAGTACATTAAATCCTGCTACAGTAAATGAAAGGGCATTAGCAGAATTATTCGGATTGAATGAGGTTGTAGTATTGGATAGTTCTTATAATACGGCGGAATTAGGACAAGAGCCAAAAATGGAATTTATATGTGATGCCAAAGGAGCGTTATTATTATATGCACCAGACACACCACACATTGACGAGCCATCAGCAGGATATACATTTAGCTGGGACGCATTAGGAAATGGTCAGCCCGTAGTATTTAGTCATTTTCAAGGAGAAAGTGGTACACATACTGAATTTATAGAAGGTATTTGTGCCTATGATATGAAAAAGACAGGTGACGATATGGCATTTTATTTAAAAGATTGTGTTAGCTAGGAGTGAGTGTTGATGAAAAAATATATTGCACAAAAAGCAATGAGATTTGATAAAAGTTATCAAAAAGGAGAAGAAATACCAGAAAATGTCATTGATAAAGATATGATAAATAAGTTGTTAAGATGTGGTGTATTGGCAGTAACAGAAGTAGAAGAAATAAGCCAAATTTCAGAAGAGCAACAGCAAGAAGAAACAAGTGAGATTACAGAAGAGCAACAACCAGAAATATCACTACAAACAAAAGAACAATTACTACAATATAAAAAGGAAGAATTAGAGCAAATGGCAGAACAAAAAGGAATAGAAGTCAAGCAGAGTATGACAAAAGCAGATATTGTAGAACTACTACTACAAAAGGAATGATGTGATATGGCAAAAACATACAGCTATTGTCCAGAAAACATTACAGAAAACGGCATTGACAAAATGCGTTTTGAATTAGGCGATACTATGACAGAAGGTGGTGCTGATACTTGTGTGCTTTGTGATGAAGAATATGCAGCGATATTGGCACAATATAACACATGGCAAAAGGCAAAAATAGAATGTTTAAAAGCTATTGTGATGAAATTGTGTTATGAAGTAGATTATAAAGTAAGTGATATGAGTTTGAGCCTTTCTGATAGATACAAACATTTTAAATCTATGCTAGATGAATTAGAAAAAAAACAACAGGCAAGTAGTTTTACATCAAAAACAACAAACACAAATGAAACAAAACCATATTTCTATTTAGGTATGCAGCAAAATCCGAAGGCGTGGTGATAGTATGATATTGTTTAGACCAGGACAGCAGTTAAAAGCATTTTCTGTTTACAGAAAAAAAGCACAAACAGATGAAAGAGGGCGAGTGATATATGACAATGAAAATTTGGAATATATCACAGAAATAAAAGGCTCTCTTTCAGCTATCAGTCAAAAAGAAAAATATAAGTGGAAACAAATAGAACATACTGCAAGTCATACTGTTGTAGTGAGAGGGACAACAGAAGTACAGCCAGAAGATATATTAGTGCACAATGGGCAAAGGTATGATGTAGAAAGTGTAGAAGAACCTGGAGAAGTAGGTATATTTACAATAGTATATTGTAATAATAGGAAATTTTTTTCATACTTCGTATGAAAAACCGTTCGTATTTTGACATTACAGTTGCTCCTGTGTTACTTTGTCAACACTTGGTCGCAACTTTCATAAGCGTCAAATATACTCACTAATTAAGAAAGGGTTAGGAGAAATGGGAGACTACAAACAGGCAATGAATGAAATTGATGTGATTGTAAACAAAACAGTAGAAGAAATAGAACAAAAAGCAAAACAAAGGGGATATGAAGCAGCAAATGTATTGACAAATGAAGTGAAAAAAGTGCTTTCTGGACAGCGTTCAGGACGTGTTTACAAAGTCAATAAAACAAGTGGAAAATCTCAAAACTCTAAAAAAGGTAGAAGAAAATCTAAAAAAGGAGGTGTGGTATATACTGCTTCTGCACCTGGCGAGCCTCCAGCATTGCGATTTGGTACATTACAAAAATCTTTTAAAAGGCGTACTTATGGAGATAAAATAGGAAACAATTTAGTAATACATGCTATTACAGAAAGTGATTTACAGGTAAATGGTTATTTGTTAGGGGATTTGCTTGAAAATGGTACAGAAAGGATTGCTCCAAGACCATTTAAACAAAAAACAATAGAAGCTGCACTCCCTAAAGTAATACAAATATTCCAAAAACAATATCGAATTTCTAAAGGTTGATGAATATGATAGAAACGTTATTTTATGAAGTTTTAAAACAAAGTGAAGTATTAAAAAAAGAATTAGCTAGTTATGCAAAACAACCAGCAATATTTTATCAAATGTTGCCTCATGATATGATGGAAAATTGGAAAGATAAGTGTTCTTTTCCTAGAATGGTATACAACATAGAATGGAGGTATCATGCAGAAAGAAAAACAGACGGTATTATGGCAATAGATATTTATTGCACAAATGAAAATAAAAAAGCTCCAGAAGACATAGCAAAAGAAGTGGTTGCAATGTTTGAGGGGCTTTTTTTGACAGAAAAAACAGAGAGTTATTGTGCAGTATGGGATAGAACAGATAGCTTTGAAACAGAAGAAACAGAACCTGTTGTGTTTGGTGCGAGAGTGTATTTTGATGTGTATCGCTTTTCAAAACAAGAGGGCATTTCTCCTTGCCCCGTTTGGGCTATGAATTCATTTATAAAAGAGTATCAGCCTAACTGTATATTATTGGGATATGATGAAGTCAATCAAAAACTGTATGCTACTGCAAAAAATCCTATTGTATTTGTAAAAAAAGAAAGTAGTAAAAATATGAAAACAAGCTATGCTATGGCTTGGTTGGAAGAGGTATTAAATATAGTAGTGTTTTCTTCTAATGTGGAAGAAACAAGAAAGTGGATTACTGCAATATACAGAGATATTGCGATAGAAGGAGAAACGGTTATGCAAAACGGCTCTCCTTTTTTGGTTATGGGATTGCAAGAAAGTGTAGCAAATGAGCCTTTTATGGGACAGATTACTGTAATAGGACAATACGGCATACTAAGAAAAGAACCAGAAAAAACAAAATTAAACCACGCTACATTTGAAAAAAGGAGTTGAAAAAATGGATAAAAAAGAAAAAGAGATAGAGTTAAAAAAAGAAGAAATAAAAAGCAAACCAAAGCAAGAAATAAAAAAACAAGAATATAGTGTTGAGGAATTTGTTTCACAAGCAGAGCAGTTATTTCAAACAAAACCAGAGTGTGTATTAGCAGCTTTTCAACTATCTGATGTGAAGCAGGCAACACAAGAACAAGCAAAAAAAATAGTAAAGTCATTTTTAGAAATGGAGGTGTAAAGTATGGGAATATTTTTTACAGTAGGAGAAAGTAAAAAACGTCCTGGTGTATATCAAAGATATGAAAATGTAGGCGGTGTATCTATTGCAGGAGCAACAGATGGTATTGTAGCTTGTTGTATTCGCTCTAACTGGGGAGAGAGAAATAAAGTACATACATTTGAGAGCATAGAACAAGCGATAGCAGTATTAGGAAATGGTGGAGAAAATGGTACAGTATCTCTTTTAACTGAAATATTTACAGGAGGAGCAAAAAAGGTATATTGTGTTAGATTAGGCTCAGGAGGCACAAAGGGACAAACAATACTTTTAGATGCAGAAAGTGCTGAAGCGGTTACTATGACAGCAAAAAGTGAAGGAGATAGACAGCTAAGTTACATTATAAGGAATGTATTGGGAGAAGAAAATACAAAAGAATTTATTGTATTAGAGGACACTATAGAATTAGAAAGAATAGTGTTTGATACTACAGAAAATGAAATTGACAGTTTTTTAGAAGTTTCTAAAAAATCAAACTATTTTGTATTTTCAAAAGTAGAACAATATCAAGGCAATGCAGCATTAGCAGAAGTAGGACAAACAGATTTTCTATGCGGCACAAATCCCACTATTACGAATGCAGACTATTCTAATGCTTTTACATTGTTAGAACCTTATGTGTTTAATGCTATTTGTATTGATACAGAAAGTGTTGCAGTGCATACCCTTTTGACAGCATTTATACAAAAAATATACAATGATGGGAATATATTGCCCTTTGCAGTGATTGCAGAAAGTACTAGTGTACCGTTTGAAACAAGACTAGCACATGCAAAAGCGATAAATGCTTACAATGTGATATATGTAGGAGGCGGTGCAATAGATACATTAGGACAGCCATTAGAAGGAGTGAGGGCAGCAGCAAGAGTTGCAGCAATGGTAGCTTCTACTGCTTGTAATCAAAGTTTGACACATAAAGTCGTAACAGGTATGACAGATGTACTGGAAATGCTCACAAATAGCCAATATGAACAAAGTATTGACGCTGGTATGTTGACATTTAGCACCTCCTCTAGTGGTAATGTGTGGATAGAAAGTGCTATTACAACACTCAATATGCCTCAAGGAGAAGAAGATGAAGGTTGGAAAAAAATTAAAAGAACAAAAATCAATAATGATGGTGATGGCAGAGCAACAGTAATGATAGCAATAGGGAATTTACTTTCTCTTATGCACACAGAAGGGAAACTTTTAGAAGGCGGATATATTGAAATAGATAAAAACAATTTACCACAAGGAGATAGTGCTTGGTTTAACATTTATGCAGATGATATTGATAGCTTGGAGAAAATTTATTTTGTATATAAATTCAGATATTCTCCAAATTTATAAAACAATAAAAAATAAAGTAAGGAAGTGAATGGATTATGTTAAATCAGCAATCTATATTAGATGTTACAAAGCTGATGACAGGAAAAGATGGACAGCTTTTTGTAACACAGAAAGACGGCACACAGTTGTTTCTGGCAGAAGTAGATACTTTTACAGCACAATTGTCACAAAACAATGTAGACTATCAGCCAGTAGATTCTGCATTGGTGTATGGTGTGCCTAGCGGTTACAGTATTACGCTAACACTCACAGAAGCAGTAGTAAGAGATGATGTATTGATTGAAAAACTACTTGATGATATTAAACTGGGATATTTTCCTACATTTGATTTTCAGGGAAAATTGAGAAGACGTGACGGACAGTCTTCCAGACAAATTTATAGAAACTGTTTGCCAGATGGTACAGTGGACTTGATGAATTTAACACCAGGTGACATCATCAAAAGAAGCTGGAGTTTTAGAGTAAATGCTATACCAGAATATTTGGAAGGGTTTAGATATGATATAGAATAAATAAGTGCAGCATATTGATTTTGCACATATGATATGTTAGTATAATACTATAATAAATAAGGAGGTATTATACTATGGCTACTACTAATATTACAATTCGTATGGACGAGGAATTAAAAAAACAAGCAGAAGAATTATTCTCAGATTTAGGATTAAATATGACAACAGCATTTACCGTATTTGCAAAACAAGCAGTAAGAGAACAAAAAATCCCTTTTATGCTTTCTAAAAAAACACCTAATCAGGAAACTTTAGAAGCAATCAGAGAAGTAGAACAAATGAAAAAAAATCCTGAAAATTATAAAGGATATACAGATGTAGATGAAATGATGAAGGAGTTGTTACAATGACAAAATATGTTGTAAAACCTTCTACAAAATTTCAAAAAGATTTAAAAAGGGCAAAAAAAAGAGGCTATGATATTGATTTATTAACAGAAGTCATTCGATGGTTGGCAGATGGAAAAACATTGCCAGAACAATATTTAGACCATAAATTATCTGGAGATTTTATGGGTTGTAGAGAATGTCACATCACACCTGATTGGCTTTTAATTTATGAAATTAGCGAGGGAGAATTACTATTATATCTTACTAGAACAGGAACACACAGTGATTTATTTTAATATCAAAAAACGCTTATAGTAAAAGTATAGGCGTTTTTTTATTGTATGAAAAAAGGAGAGAAAAACAATGGAAAATAATACAACATTTGATTATGAACAAGAAGGAAAAGAATTACCAAGCAAAGAAGAAATATTGCAAAATGAAGATGAAATGATTGCAGGATTGTTGGAAGCAGCAGCATTTAAAAGCGATGATAGCTTACAAAAGAAAATAGAAATTAGAAGAAATGGCAAATTGTTATTTTCTTTTTTTGTAAGACCACTTACAGAAGAAGAAATACAAGGCTGTAGAAGAAAAGCCACAAAAAGACGACCAGACCCAAGAGGCAGACAGTTTGGTATGATAGAATTAGAAACAGATTATTTTAAATTAAGAAGCTATAAAATCATTGCTGCAACAGTGGACAAAGGACAGGGTATATTGTGGAAAAATAAAAAGCTAAAAGATAGTTTAAATGTCATAGATGATGTAGATGTAGTAGAAACAGTGCTTATGGCAGGAGAAAAAGATAGAATTAGTAATATTATTGATGAGATTAGTGGGTATGGTGCAGATGATTTTACACTTGAGGATACCGCAAAAAACTAATTGAAGCAGGCGGAAAAGCATATTTGTTACATAGAATATGGCAGACAAAAGGGAAATTGCCCCATGAGATATTGGCATTAAATAAAGGAGAACAAGCTTTTTTGTTTGCGAGTGAATTGGTAGCAGCAGAAAATAAAGAAAACTTTTACTGTCCGTTGCTTAAAAAATAATAAAAAAGGCATCTGTTTTTTAGAAGCAGGTGCTTTTTATTTTATAAATGTCAAAGCTACTCACAAAGGTGGTGATAAAGTTGGATATATTTGGAGAATATGGACGTATAGGACAAAGACGATATGCTGGTGTATTTTTTGAGGAGTTTTTAACGGAATTACAAGGGCAAAAGGGCATTGAAGCATACAAAGAGATGTCTGAAAATGATGATATTATAGGGGCAATGCTTTTTGCTATAGAAATGCTTATGAGACAAGTAGTGTGGGATATAGAACCAGCGGGAAACACAAAAGCAGATAAAAATGCAGCAGAATTTATAAAAAGCTGTATGAATGATATGGAACAAAGCTGGCAAGATACCATTTCTGAAGTCATATCATTTTTAATTTATGGCTGGAGTTATCACGAAATCTGCTATAAAAGACGATTGGAAAATCAAAGCAAATATACAGATGGTTTGATAGGCTGGCAGAAATTTGCATTGCGTTCACAAGATACACTGTATCGCTGGGAATATGACGAAAATGACAAACTGCTGGGAATGTCACAAATAGCACCACCAGATTATATCATTAGAACAATTCCCATAGAGAAAGCATTACATTTTGTAACAAAAAGCAGAAAACAAAATCCAGAGGGACGTTCTATACTAAGGAATTGCTATACAGATTACTATTATAAAAAGAGATTTCGACAAATAGAAGGCATAGGCGTAGAAAGGGATTTAGCAGGATTGCCATTGTTGCAGCCACCAGAAGGAGTGGATATATGGAATGATGACCCCGACAGTATGAAAGCATTAGTGTATGCAGAAAAGTTAGTCAAAAATATTAGAAGGGACGAAAAAGAAGGCATTGTGTTGCCATATGGTTGGACATTTAGTTTAGTAAATGGTGGTAGCAAGCGACAGTTTGAAATAGGCAACATTATAGAAAGAATAGACAACAGAATGGCTATGACTTGTATGGCTGATTTTGTGCTTTTGGGACATCAACAAACGGGAAGTTTTGCACTTTCGAGTGATAAAACAAGACTTTTTGCGGTAGCAATAGGCACTTATTTAGACATTATATGCGAAACAATAAACACACAAGCAATACCAAAACTAATCAAAGTCAATCAAAGCCATTTCAAAAATATAAGTGGTATACCAAAACTAATACATGGTGATATTGAAAAGCAAGATTTGACACAGTTTGCAGATTATATTGTAAAAATGGCAAATGTCGGTTTGCTAACATTAGACCAAAATCTGGAAAGAAAAATAAGAGAAATGGGCGGTTTGCCAGAGGCATTAGAAAATGTGGAGTATCCTCCTAAACAAACAAAAGAGGAGGAAGAAAAATGATACATTTTTATGGTGAAGTAAAAAAGGAAAAAAATAACTACCCTGAAGCAATAAAAGAATTGAGGGAAACGCTAGAGGAGGAACAGCCAGAACTAGAACAATATTTACTGGAGTTGTGGGACAATCAGCAAAGGGAGATTACAGCACAACAGTACATAGAAATAGTAAAAAAAGGAAAAACAACAAAAGAAATAGAAAAGCAACTACTACAAAGTACATCTATATTTGTGCTAGGAAAAATGCTTGATAAAAGACAGTCTGCAATGGAAAAAGGTGCAGAAAAAATAGTGAAGAAGATTACCGAAAGGCAGTCTTCTTTTTTATTTGATATAAAGTATCATGAAACCAAAAAATGGATAGAAAAAAGTTGTGCAGAACAGATTGTACAGCTTATCAAAATGCAAAAAGACGCTATCAAACTGGTAATTGATAGAGCAGAAACATTAGGTATCACTACAGAAGGTACAGCAGATTTATTGAAGCCACTGATAGGATTGCATAAAGGACAAGTGACAGCAAATGTCAATTACTACAACAGTATCAAACAAAACCTTTTAGAAAATCACCCCAAAATGAAAGAGCAAGCAGCAGAAAAAAAGGCATTAGAAAAGGCAAAACAATATGCTAAAAATCAAAAAGAATATAGAGCAATGACTATCGCTAGAACAGAATTAGCAGGAGCATATAACGCTGGGGAATTTTACAGTATTAAACAGGCACAAAAAGATGGATTGATGGGAAAAGTGAAAAAGTATGCTATATCTGCAGGTGATGGTAGAGTTTGTAAAGGCTGTAGAGAAGTGGAAGGACAAGAAATGAACCAATATGATTATTTTAAAACACAATGGGGAGAGTTCCTTTTTCCACCTTTTCATACAAGCTGTAGATGTGCTGTGGAGTATGAAGAAATTTCAGAACCAGAAGAAATTACACCAAAAGCACCAGCTACTACAGATACACAACAAAATGATAGCTATAGTACAAGTGATGAAGCAGACAGCTTTATGGATAGAATAATTGGAAGAATTAGTGGAAAAGACAAAGAATTTATAGAAAGCAGATTGAGAGAATTTGACAAAGGATTGGAAACAATGCAGAATGAAACGATTAAGCAACTGCTAATAGAAGCAAGAAATGATATTAAATTTGTAAGATGGAATAAGAAAGGTTCAAGATTTAAGGGTAAAAAGAATATCATACTTTTAGGATATGATGCTACTGCTTCAACAATAGCCCATGAATTATTTCATAAAATAGACCGTACTTATGGTATTTCAAGAAGTGGCATACTTACAAACGTAATACAAAAAGATTATGAGAATTTACAACATATTTCAAAATTTTATGGAATATCAATAGAAAATATGCTATACTTAAAACATAATCATATTTTTAGAAAAGAAAATAGAATAAAAAAGCATTATGGAGGAATTTCTGATATATTACATGGTATGTCAAAATGTAAAATATTTTTAGGATATGGGCATAGAGAAGAAGGTTATTGGGATAAACCATTTGCATTAGAGAAAGAAACATGGGCAAATTATGGTAGTATGATATATATGCAAAATGAAGAAGTATGGGTAACAGCTAACAATATTTTCCCAAGTATAACAAAACAAGTTAATATTATATTAAAAGAACTTGAGAAGGAGTTAAAATGATAGACTGTACTGAAAAAATGACAAAAGAATTGAAAGAGTTACTGCAGCAATATGAAAATTTATTTGGATATGACCCACGTGGAGAAATGTCCTTTGAATTAGATTATTTAGAAAATGAAGAAGATGCTGGCTACCAAGATTTAGTAGATGTATTAAAAAAATGCGTCAAAAATAAAAAAGATATTTTTTATTATTGGGGCATAGATGATGACGATGATGATTGGTGATATTATACCTTAACGCCTTAGGGCGTTTTTTTATTGCACGCAAGAAAGAAGGAGGATTATGCCTTTTGGAGAAGAATTTGGAGCAGAAATAGTAAAACCATATGTCTCAACTCCTCAAACAAGTGCCTTTATTAATTTTAATGAAACATCAAAAGTACAAGAACATATTGCGGCACTTGAAAGTTGGTTGAGCATTGGTGATGAAATGAAGCAAAAATATTTGGATATTCCTATTTGTGGAAATTATGATTTTAATATGATTTACGAGGAGAGATGAAAATGATGGAATTTACAGAAAAAGAACTATTTTGTTTAGCAAGACATATGATTGCACAGCACTATGAAGAAAAATACCCTTTAACTTATATTTCTACATTTAACGACCATTTAGAGCACTATAAAAAAGAAAAAGAAAAAAGAGAAATGACTATAGAAGAAACAGAAAGAGCAAAACAATATTATCATCAAATACAGCAATCGAAAAGAGAATATCAACTAATACATGGTACTTTTAATGGTTATGGTGGGTTTGCAGGAATGCCTTATAGTAAATTAGATTGTTGCGAAGATTGCCCTAACAAAAAGGCTTGTATAAAAGTGACCGATGAAAAATATACTGATGTAGGTACATTAGAAACGTATTCTCCAAGTGGTACAATTATGGAGGAAATTACAGAAAAATTGAAACCATTTATAAAAGAAAATTTAAAACGTCTGAATTTAACAGATTTTGATGATTGGGGTGTTATGGATGAATTTTGAATTGAAAAAATCTGTTGAAGACAAAAAGCAAGTGTTCGGCTGGGCAAATGTTGCTGAAGATGAGCAAGGCAACACCATTGAAGACTATCAAGGCGATACCATAACAGGCGAAGAATTGGAAAAAACTGCTTATGATTATGTATTAAAATTTCGAGATACAGGAGAGCGACACAATCCTGCATTGCGAAAAAAAGGAAAAATGATTGAAAGCATTGTGTTTACAAAAGAAAAATTGCAGGCATTAGGATTGCCAAAGGACAGCTTACCTTGTGGCTGGTGGGTAGGTTTTCAGATAACCGACGACGATACTTGGCAAAAAATCAAAAAAGGCGAATACAATATGTTTTCTATTGAAGGTACTGCACAAATAGAAAATGTAAATAAAACAATACAAGCAAAGAGTTTTTTAGAATGTTATCAAAGCTAAAAGGCTCTTTTTTTTATGTAAAAGGAGTGTGAAATATGGCAAAAAAGTTAAAAAATGTGTTGGTGAATAGTGTAGATTTGTGTAAACAGGGAGCAAATCAAAGGGCATTTATTTGTTTAAAAAAGAGTATGGAGGAGAAAGAAAATATGTCAGATTTAAAAACAAGTATCATTCAAAATGTATGTAAAGAATTAAATATTACAATAGAAGATGTATGCAAAGCATTAGGATTTTCAA
>CAJUJJ010000043.1 GCA_910586765.1 uncultured Clostridia bacterium | reverse complement strand
CGTCTGCACTACTTCGGCGGCTGTCGTTAGGTTTTGCGGTGGCTCTGCCCCCGCGTCCCCGACCTCTCCAAAAGAACAGAATGGAGTGTTACGCAATAGGGCTTGAAAAGGCTTGATTTATAAGGCGTTGCAGACGCGAAAATCCATAGGCAAGGGTTTTATACTACTTATCCACGAAAACGGCTTCTAACCGTCCACAGGCGCGTTTTGCGCCCGTTCTTTCTTCCCGTTTCCCGCCGCGCTGAAAAGTTTTGCGTCAATAACTCAAAAAATTTCCTTTTTCATTATTTTAATTACACCCTCTTTTATTGATATTATATTTAGGAATTTTATTTCTTCCCATCATAATTCTTTCTGTTTGTGTTAGTATGATGTTGTTTTGAAATTTAGGGTCAATAAAAGGTTTTATGTCCTCTGAAGTTCCCCATCGAGCAGAGCCATACTCTATTCCTTTTCTATACTTTTTTGCATTTTTTCCTTTGGAATAAACAATGCCTTTTATAACAGCAGCACCACAAATACCAATAAATATATCAAAAGGGTGTAAACTTGGAAAAGGCTCACTTCCTAAATCTGCTAAACCATTTAGAGAATCAATCACTTTTAAAAAAATATCTGTTTGATAGGAAAGTCTAAAATATTCTCCTAATCTATTTGAAATCCAAAAAACAAATATATAAGGTAAGTTTTTTGTAATTGTTTTTTGAAATCTATTGTTGCTAGATTAAATTGCTTTTTGAACTGTTTCTTTTTTTGCTTTTTATTTTGTTTTCTATTTTCATTTTTGTTTTGTTTCTTTTTACTAAACATTTTTACTTTTACGCATTACAACTCATGCCCTCCTTTATTTCTATTTTTCACTTTATCTTTTGCCATAGTTTTGATTTTTTGTTGATATTTTGCCATCTGCTTTAATATAGAAGGTTTTTTTTCTTTTGCCAGTGCTTTATTTGAAAATTCCTTCAATGCACACATCAATACATCAGCGTCCCTTGCTTTAAAAAATACAATATATTTTGGCGGCTGAGAAAAAGTATCTTTTTTGAGTGCATAATCTACACCATATTTTTTTGCTACAGACTCAAATGATTTGATATTTTTATCTGTAATTTCAATGTTTTGTATACTTGCATTTTGTTTTACAATATCCTTGATATTTTGTTTGCCATGTTTTATTGTTGATTTTTTAAAATATTGCTGTATTGCCCATTTCAGCATATCCGCAGTTAATTTTTCTCCTGTTTTACTCATTTTAATGACAAAAGCAATAGATTTATCTCTTACTTCTTCTTGCATATCCTCCCTCCTTAAAAAACAAGACACTGAGAACTTTATACTCAAATTTGAGAAAGTCTTTTTTCACCAAACTGACAATATTTTTTATTCTGTTTTATCATAATGTAGTTGCGTCCTAATTTTTTTGCAGCAGCAGCGGTAGTCATTGTTCCGCCGAAAGGGTCAAGTATGGTATCTCCTTCACAAGAAGATATTAAAATAATTCTTTCTAAAAGTCTTTGTGGTTTTTGTGTATTATGTAATTTTTTTCCATTTTCACATTTAAGTCGTTCTTTTCCAGAGCATACTGGAAAACTCCATACAGTACCCATTTGTTTACGAATACCATATTTATAATCTGTTTCGCTTACAGTATCTGTGTTTAATTCTTTTGCAATATTATAATGAAATGTAAATTTAGCCTCTTTGTTTTTTACTGCCCACAATAAAGTTTCATAACTACTACAAAGCCTTGCTCCTCTAAAATTAGGAGTAGGATTTTTTTTGTGCCATATGACATTGTTAATAAACCAATATCCAACTTCCTGCATAATATAACCTATGGTATAAATACATTGCATTCCGCCCATTACCCATATAGAGCCGTTCGGCTTTAATATTCTATGGCAGGCACTTAACCATTGATATGTAAATTTTTTATATTCTTCTATTGTTTCAAATTTATCCCAATCATCATTACAACCTTTATAAACTGTTCCATCTGGACGATTCAATATTCCTTCTGTCCTCATGTAATAGGGAGGGTCATCAAATTGGACTATAGTCAATAAAGTAGACAGAAAAAAAGAAAAAAATAGTGCCAGCTAACAAGCAATTAAATATTTTTAAAACTATAAAAATTTAGTATAAAGAGTAAATATTGATATTGGGTTTTATAAACTGTCAAAATAAAGCTTTTCTTATTTGTGCTGTGTTGAAGGTAAAAATATACAACAAAATCCGAATATGCTTAGAAAACTTTCTCTTAATATGATAAAATAATATAAAACGGTTACAAACTCAAAGCGAGCCTTTTTTAAAATTATGTTTGATTGTTTACTGGATTGTTCGTTTTTACTAAAAGTTATATTTGAAAATTTATTTTCGTGATATTTACTTAGAATTTATTGAGGTTACATAAAATATGTAGTATAATACTACAATATACTAGAGCAAAAGGAAAGAATCATTGATAAAATAAAAACTTGATTCAAGTTGATAAGATAACAAAAGTAAGGATGGAAAAATATTATGGCAATTCATAACTGGAAACCATTTAATAAATATGAAGCTGTTATTTTACTTGATTATTATTTGCAATATTTGAATGGAACATTATCCAGAAAAGAAGCTATTCAAGCCATATCAGAAGAATTAAGAGAATTAGCACAAAAGCAAAATATTATTATTGATGATACATATAGAAATATAAAGGGAATTGATTTCCAAATACGTAGGATAGAATCTGCCTATAAAGGTTACACTGTTAGTGTACCAGCAACAAAATTATTTTTAGAAACGGTTGAACTATTTAAAACAAACAGAAGACAATTTGATATGTTATTACAGGAGGTAAGAGATATGACTATAGTGACAAAAAAAGATAACCAAGAAAATTTTGCTGCCTGGCTGTCAAATAAAGTATCTCCTACTCAGATTTCTACATTGTATCTGTGTTATGAAATGATAGATGAATTTTGTATGAAAACAAAAGTTCTGAAAGAATCCATACTGCAAACAACAGATATCAATTTGATTAAATCAGTACAAAGAACGATTGAACAAAATAAAGTATTTCGTTTTCAGAATAAAAAACAGTTAAATAAAATTTATTTAGCTATGAAATATTATATTGCATATGCAAAGGAAAATCTTGTAGTTGAAATTCAAAAGCAAGATGAGATGATAATAACAAAACAAAAATCATTTGACAAGTATGAAGCTGCTATTTTACTTGATTATTATTTGCAATATTTGAATGGAACATTATTCAAAAATGAAGCTATTCAAGCCATATCAGAAGAATTAAGAGAATTAGCACAAAAGCAAAATAATACTATTGACGATATGTATAGAAATATAGTGGAAATTACATCTCAAATGTCTAGTATGGAGTCTGCCTATAAAGGTTACACTGTTAGCGTACCAGCAACAAAACTATTTTTAGAAACGGTTGAATTATTTAAAAAAAATAGAAAACAGTTTGATATATTATTACAGAAGGCAAGAGGGATGACTGTAGTAACAGAAAAAGATAATCGAGAAAATTTTGTTGAGTGGTTGTCAAATGAAATATCTTCTGTTCAGTTTTCTGAATTATATAAGTTTTATGAAACTATAGACGAATTTTGTATAAAAGCTGGAGTTTTCAAAGAATCTATTTTGCAAATAACAGATATCAATTTGCTAAAATTAGCACAAAGGACTATTGAACAGAACAAAGTATTTTGTTTTCAGAATAAAAAACAGTTAAATAAAATTTATTTAGCTCTAAGATATTATATGGCATATATAGAGAAAAATCTCATAGCTGAAATTCAAAGATTAGATAATATAATAATTGTAATTGAGTCTGTGGAAAAAAACGAAAATCCGGAATTGCCAATAGTATATAATGAACAGGATAAGATTTATGCGAATATCTACCCTGTAATTTATAAAAAAATATATGAATCGCTAAAAAATTTAGAAACAACCTTAGAAAACAATGACATTACAATTGTAAAAATTTATGAAAATATTGAGAAAGTTGCTTCTTGTGAAATAATAAAAGAGATATTGGAAAATGTAAGTTGGTCACATCGAGAGGGAACAAAATACCATTTTTTAGAACCTGAGATTAAAAAAACATCGGATATTGCCAATGATGTATTAATTCCACTTCCTGAAATGGATGATACGGAAAACATTAAGCCAACTTTATTTTCTAAAATGGATAATACTGAAAATATTATATCAACATTACAAATAAATTTTAAGGACATTGCTGATTTGTCCTATACAAAACCGCTGTTTGTTTCCTATTTTGGAGAAGAACTTCAAAATATTTCATCTTGGAAACAAGTATACATATGTATATTTAAAAAGCTATATGAAGATTATAGCGATAGGATGCCAATAAATGAGCCAATTAGTGGTGTAGATTTTTATACAAGTGAACATCTTGCTTCTATGCGTGCGCCAAGTGAAATTGAAAAAGACAAATATTTAGAAACCAATCTGAGTGCAACAAATATCGTTCGTAAAATAAAAGTTTTACTTGATATTTGTTTGGTAGATGCAGAAAACCTTGTAATTAAGTATGAAAAGAAATCTGATAATCTATCTATAAAAAAAGTAAATACTAAAATGATTAGTGAAGAAAAAAATGTTGTACCGCAACAACTTTCTGTCAACGTTGAGCCTTTTACTAGTATTCTTATCGAAAAATTTCCAAAAGGATATCGAATAGGTTCTCCTCGTGAACTCGGAAAGTTTAAAGAATATTGGAAAAATATTTATGGTAACATAATTGATATAGATGATGACACTATTTCAAAATCCATTGAGCATTGTGGTATTATATATGAGGACAAAGTGTATATGCCTCAAAAAATGCTTGATGATGACACAAAAACGAAATTGTTTTCCTACATCAATAATAGTTTTCAATCAGGTAAAAATGCAATTTATTATGAGGCATTATTTAAGGAATTTTCAGATGATTTTTTTGGTCAGTGTATGTATAATACAAGTATGTTACAGTCATATTTGAGTTATATGAATGATGGTAGTTATTGCATTAATAAAAATTTTATATCAAAAGATAGAAATGTGAGTGTTGACCCTTATGATGAAATAAAAAGCTGCCTTATACAACAGGCTACCCCAATAAAGTATAATGAATTGTTTACAATTCTTTCTCATATTCCTGAGCAAAAAATCAAAAATATACTTACACAAAATGACGAATTTATCAGCAATAGCAGAGGAGAGTATT
This sequence comes from uncultured Clostridia bacterium, assembly GCA_910586765.1. Taxonomy (GTDB): domain Bacteria; phylum Bacillota; class Clostridia; order Lachnospirales; family Anaerotignaceae; genus Coprocola. Next base: position 13,065 of record CAJUJJ010000043.1, on the reverse strand, counting down.
TTCATATTAATGCAGTTACATTAAGTGATGATGAATTAGAAGATATTGCAAATATCATACAGTATTCTATTGACGAAAAGCAGTTTATAAGTGGAAATGAATTAGTTGATAGTATAAAGAGAAAATATCCTGATATTATTGAGCAAAATACATTTCTTTCAGACAAAGGATTAAGAGATGCTATTAAATATAAACTAAAAAATACATTTTCTTTTAAAGGAAATATCATTAGTTCTCTAGGGCAATCATTATCCATGAAAAAAGTTTTTGCTGATTTTTGCAAACATAAAGATTCCTTTACGCTTGACGAACTCAAAATACTAAAACAAGAACTAGATACAACAATATATTTTGATGATGTGTATGAAAACTCTTTAAGAATTAGTAAAAATAAATTTGTATCGAAAGTTTATGCAAAATTCAAACCTGAACAAATAGATGCAACAATTGACCGTTTTTGTATTGAGGATTATATTGCCATTGGAAAAATTAAACAATTTAGCTTATTTCCAGATGCAGGGTTCAGCTGGAATAGTTTTTTACTAGAACACTATGTTGCAAGCTATAGTTTAAATTACAAATTGATACATTCTAGCTACAATGAAGAATGTTGTGTTGGAGGTATTGTAAAAAAGTTTTCCAATATAAATACAATAGATGAGTTAATCATAGATGTACTTGCAAAAAGTAGACTTCCTTTGCAAAAAGAAACTGCATTACAGTATTTGTGTGAGGAAGGTTATTTAGCTCGTAGAAGTTATTCAAATATAGAACAACTTCTTATCAAAGCAAAAGAACAAAGAAACCAGAAGGGACTTTAATATTATGTATTCATATGAATGGGACATAGAAACTGGCGGTTTACTGTTAAATAGCTCTCCACTATCTTTTAGTAAAGAGCCACGACCAGTTTACTATAAAGAATTAGATATTTTAGGATTTGATAAATATTGGAATTATGAAAAGAATGACACCTATCCATATATGTGGGCAGAAGCAAACAACTATTGGTATAGAGGAAAACTTGTTGCAAAAACCAAAGGAGGTTCTTTGTATACCGCTCCAGAGCTTATTCTTCTTGAGCAACCTGAACTAGATAATACTCCTCTACGGTTTATTGATATACCAGAAATGGTCAAAAAAAATAAAGATATCATGGAGAAAATAACACAAGAAACAATAAAAAAGGTTTATAATACCTACATAAAATATCAACATAAAGTGGATGTGTTTTATGTAGCATTTAGCGGAGGAAAAGATAGTATTGTAACATTGGATATTGTTCAAAGAGCTTTACCTCATAATAAATTTAAAGTTTTGTTTGGAGATACTGGAATGGAATTTCCAGATACTTATGATACAGTAAATAAAATAGAAGAAAAATGTCATCAACAAGAAATTGAATTTATTAGAGCAAAATCTGAACTTTCTCCAAAAGAATCATGGGAAAAATTTGGAGCTCCCTCAAAGGTTACAAAATGGTGTTGTAGTGTTCACAAAACATCTCCACAGATTATTTCACTTAGAGAAAACCTAGATAAAGCAAATTTTACTGGAATGGCTTTTGTTGGTGTTAGGGCAAACGAAAGTGTGTCAAGAAGTAACTATACTTATGTAAGCTTAGGAGAAAAACATAAGGGACAATATAGCTGTAACCCCATATTAGAGTGGAATTCAGCTGAATTATATATGTATATTTATTCTGAAAATTTGATTTTAAATAAAGCCTATAAAAAAGGAAATAACAGAGCTGGCTGTTTAGTATGTCCAAATGTTTCTGAAAAAAATACTTTTTTTAGAAGAGCTTGTTATAAAAAAGAAGTTGACGAATATATGAAAATTATTTCAAATTTATATAAAGAAAGTATTCCTAGCCAAACAAAAATGAAAGAATTTTTATCAAATACAGGATGGAAAGCCAGAACAAACGGTCGAGATATATCCGTAAAAATTGAGTATACAGAATTAACTTCTAGTGATTATTATATTATAAGAGTTAGAAACCCAAGAACTGACTGGAAGGAATGGATAAAAACAATTGGTGTACTTTCTAATGAGTCATCACCATATAGAGTAATTTTTAGAGATAAAGAGTTCACATTTAGAATTAATAATTATGATGAAGGTTATGATGTTTTTATAGATAAATATACAGCCAAAACAATACCTCTTTTTTTTAAATTATTGAAAAGCATTTTTCGTAAAGCAGCTTGTTGTATAAAATGTCGTGAGTGTGAAGCAGATTGTCCTTATGGTTATATCACAATGAAAAATGGAAAGTTTAATATAAGTAATAAATGTATTCATTGTTCACAATGCCACAAAGTTGAAACAGGTTGTTTAATTTATCAGTCTTTAAAAATACCAAAGGGAGGTTCTAAAATGGGAACAAAGAATTTAAATTCTTATTCAACACATGCACCAAAGTTGGAGTGGATAAAGCAATATTTTTCATTAAAAAATGATTTTATTATAAATAATTCGTTAGGTTCTCAAATGTTTGTTCGCTTTAAAAGATTTTTAAGAGATGCAAAATTGATTGATGGGGACAACTTTAGTGATTTTGCAAAAATTATTGATTATATTGGATTGGATTCTTTAGAAAGTTGGGGATTAATACTGTCAAATTTAGTATACACCCCACAAATAGGCTGGTTTGTGAAAAACTTAGCTATGAATGAACTGTCGCTAAAAGAATATATCATATCAATGTTAATAGAAAGTGGAACAAATGAAAGAGCAGCAAAGGATATATTTGGAGCATTTATAAGATTTGTAGAATTACCTTTTAGTGAAGTTGGTTTTGGATTTGCAACAAAAGAAAAAAACAGAGTTACTGCAATAACTCGCACACCTTGGCAGAATCCAGACCCTCGTGTCATTCTTTACAGCTTATACAAGTTTGCTGAAAATTGTGGTGACTACTATCAATTTACGCTTTCTCGTTTATTAAACCATGATATTGAGAGTGATGGCATTAGTCCTACAGAAATTTTTGGTATTGGTCGCGAGCAAATGGAAAGAATTTTGAATGGGCTATCTGTGAACTATCCAGAATTTATTACAACTTCTTTTACTTTAAACTTAGATAATATTACTTTACGAAATGATAAGACATCAAAAGATGTACTTGAATTATTTTAAGGAGGAAAAAAATGGCATTTGAAAAATATCATCATTATTTTAATATTAACCCCGATTATTTTCCAGTGATAAATGAATCAGTAATCAATAAAAATCCGGATATGTGGAAAAAATACTATCCACATGCAACATTTATTAAACTTTTGAAAGATACTGTTCGTATGCTTCGTATGGAACAAAAACGTTCTATTTGGGTAGAAGGTGCATATGGTACTGGTAAATCCCATGCTGTTTTAACCTTAAAAAAGTTACTTGACGCATCGGAAGAAGAAACAAAAGAATATTTTCAGAAATTTCAAATTAGCAACGACCTTTTTAACAAATTTCAAGGTACAAAAAATAGTGGTAAAATTCTAACAATACATAGATATGGTTCTTCTTCTATTTATAGAGATCATAACCTTGTTTTTGCCATTCAAGAAAGTATAGAAAAGGCACTAACAGAACAGGGAATTGAAAACAAAGGAGAAAATAGCTTAAAAAAAGCTCTTATAAAATGGCTTGACGATGATGTATATAAGAATATTTTTAATACTCTTATTACAAAAAAATATTCTAATTTGTTTGGTGGAGATACTGTAGATGATATTATTGAAAAACTAAATACTTTAACTGGTGATGTTTTAATTCCACTTATGGATAAAATTTTTGAAGTTGCTGATGAGTCTGGAATAAAATTTTTATCTTTTGATACAACAAGTCTTGCAGATTGGATTAAAGAAATTATAAAAGCAAATGATTTGAAAGCAATTGTATTTATTTGGGACGAATTTACTGAATTTTTTAATAACAACGCAAGAAATCTTACTGGTTTTCAGGAAATTGCAGAAATCAGCGAAACAGACCCATTTTACTTAATCATTGTTACACATAAAAGTGCTGGTTTGTTTAATGATGCAGATAAGGACAAGTCAAAAATTCTTGACCGCTTTATTGAACCTACTTGTATTATTGAGCTCCCTGAAGATATGGCATTCCAACTTATGGGGACAGCTATGGAAAAAAATCAGGACGAAGCTGTTGCAGCAGATTGGGAAATAACTGTTGATGACCTTTATAACAGAACATATGACTCCAGAAAAATTGTAAAGAGTAATACAAAGATATTGGATAAAGAATTAAAAAATATTCTTCCTATCCACCCCTATACTGCATTGTTGCTAAAACATATTTCTTCTGCTTTTGATTCTAACCAGCGTAGTATGTTTGATTTTATTAAAAACGACAGAGGTGATGAAATCAAAGGGTTTCAATGGTTTATTAACAACTATGGTCCAGATGATGAAAACCCATTGCTTACCATAGATATGTTATGGGAGTTTTTTTATGAAAAAGGAAAAGAATATCTTTCTCATGATATTCGTTCTATTTTAGATTGTTACTCTCGTGCAACTACAAAAAAACTTCTTGAGGAAGAAAAAAAAGTATTAAAAACAGTTCTTATTTTACAAGCAATCTCTCAAAAGGTTGGTGATTCTGTTGAACTGTTTATTCCTAATGAAAAAAATGTCAATAATGCATTTGAAGGTTCTGATATGGATGGTGGAGCTGCTAGTAGATATGCTGAAAAACTTATCCGTGATGAGATTCTGTACAAAAAACCTCTTGGAAGTGGAAAGATTCAGTATTCCGCTTTAATAAATGCTGGTGACATGGCAGCAATTGATAAATTTAAAGAGGAAGAAAAGAAAAACCCTACATCAAAATTGATAGATGAGGGACAAGTTTCTGAGTCTGTTACATTAGGTGGGGCGTTAAAACTTCGCTATGAAATGGAATATGTTTCTTCTTCTGATTTTGATTCAAAAATTAAACGCCTTCGTAATCAGGAGAGTAAGTATGCAAACAAGATTGTTGCTGTTGTTTCCTTTGCAAAAGATGATAGTGAAAGTGTTGTTATTGGTAAAAAAATTAAAGAAGCGTTAAAAGATGGTAGTTACAATATGATATTTGTTGATACATCTACAACACCTCTTGGAAAAGATGGTCATGAACAATATTGTGAAAATATGGCTCAAGCAAGGTATTATCAAGGAAAAGACAATAATTTGGCTCGTCAGTATATAATAAATGCAAAAGAAGCATTAAAGAAATGGAAAAATCGCATTTCTGGTGGAGAATTTATTGTTTATTCAGCTCAAAAAAAAGAGGGCGAAAGGGCAACAACGATTGATATGTTGTACACCATTCTTTCTAACATTAACAAAAATAAGTATAAAAATTGTTTAGAAGGTTCTTATACTGTAACAGATAATATGTATATGCCAAACTCTATAAAACAAGGTGTTGCTTGTGGGGTAAAACAAGAAGTACAAGGAACATTCAAATCTGCTAACCCAGCAACAAAACTTGAAAATGCATTAGCTGAAGCATGGCATTATGAAGGAAAATATTGGATAGATAAACCGCATCTTTTGATTTCTAAAATAAAAATTTGTGTAGAGAACACCATAAAAAATGATTTTGATAATGGTGGACGTGTTTCTATTGCAAGAATTTATGATGAACTAAAAGTAGAACCTTTTGGATTTATGCCTTGCAATTTTTCTGCGTTTATTTTAGGATTTGTATTAAAAGAATATACAGATGGTTCTTTTAGTTGGAGTGATGGTCTTACGAATGATGTATTAGACATAAAAAAATTGCAAGAAATGGTTGATGAAATCATTAAGTTGCAAATTACTCCTAACCCAAGATATAAGGGTAAGTATATTGTTGCAATGACGGAAGAGGAAAAGTCCTTTAATGAAGCTACATCAATCGCATTTGATATTCCAAAAAATCTTTGTACCTCTATTGAACAAACAAGAGAACGTATTCGTAACAAAATGAAAGAATATGCTTTTCCTATTTGGACTTTGAAATCAATTATTGTGAAAGAAGAAACAAAGACGAATAAAGAAAGCCTTATAAAAATGATTGATTATTATTGTGGCATTGCAAATAGCAATAATATGAAGACTGGTCATATCAGTGATAATGACATTGCTTATATGATTGGGAAATTGTGTATCGAAAATAGAGAAGCAGCTACTGATTTAAAGACATTATTGAATAGAGAAAAATGTACAGAAGGCATGAAAGCCTATCTGAAAGAATTTGACAACGGAGAACTGATTACTTTAGCTGAAGAAATTGGTGATAATGGTCAGTATATCAATATACTTCGTAAAAAATTCGATGCAGATGCTGCTAACTGGGTATGGAATATTGAAACGGTACAACAAAAAATAAAAGAAGTTATCTTGGAATATAAAATTATTATTGAAAGTAACAAGGTTATTTCAAAAAGTACCACATTTGAAAATACGGTGAGGGAGTGGTGTGATAAGTGTCAATATATTAGAATCTCTTACCCTATTGCTAAGAATTATTTAGATGATTTTGGTGTATTTCTAGAACTTCTCTATCATGTTAAGAAATCTGGAGTAATTTTAGATTCCCAAAAACAACAATTTTATGATTTGCTGCTTGTTCATGCAGATAATTTTAGAACTTTTTATAGTAATCAAGTTGATTTCTTTAAAAAGGTTTGTGAATTTTATCTTGAAGGTTTTACAGATGAAGAAATCAAGGAAATTTATAACATGATTCCTGTTGGTTCCTTAACAAAAGATAGGGCTGAATATACCAATATTGTTAATAACAAAGTTGAGGAATATAAAAGAAATAATAAATCTGCTAAATTGAAAAAGCTCTGGAAAGAGAAGACAAACACAGATACACCAAGAGAATGGTCTCAGAAATATAAAACACCTATATTATGTATGGTTGAGGATAAAGATGTTCAAATAGCAAAAATAGCATTTGATGCTGTAAACAAAAAACGCCCTGATGAATCTTCTATTGACAAAGCAATTGAATATTTTTCTGATGCAACATTTTTTTTAAAACTAGATGATGAAAAAGCTCGTAACAAGGCTTTTGTTCATTCTATCATTAAAAATTATGATGTAATGCTTACTGATATTGATGAGGTAAAACAATACTTGAGCAGTAAAATTACATCAGATGTTTATGATTGGTTTGGCTTACCAGTAGTAGAAAAAAAACTAAAGCAAATGGCTGAAGCAAAATATAACGAGGGTGGGTGTGATAAAGCTCTTGAGAAAATTGATAATATGGAATTAGCCGATGTTAAGAGATACTTAAAAGACCTTATCAAAGATGATATGATTGTTGGTATGGCAATTATTAGAGATAACTAAGGAGAACAGTAATGAAACTTGAGGATTGTATAAAAAAAATAACAAGATATTTGGTATCAGAAAATGCTCAGCCATTACTTGTAAATATTCAAAATACTTATGATTTAAACAAAATCATAACACATTTTGATGTTAATGGTAATGAAATGATTAATGCTTCTAGATTCTGTAATAAGGATGAACTTCCTCGCCTTGAGACAGTATTAGATAAAATTTCAAACGAGAGTGGAAGGTGTTTTTTGATTGGATTGACTTCATTTTTGAGATTTCAAGGAGAAGAAGTAGTAAAAAAATATTTATCAAGTATTGTTCACATGACTATTACAGGTCACGTCGTTATCATGACATATCAATGTGAAAAACAGCTCAGTTTTTCTGACCCAAGATTGTCACGTAGCATTTGTTTTGTTGATGGAGATAAAACACCATTACCTAAATTAGTATTTATCTCAAAGGAGTTGCCTATTTCCTTCACAGGGTGTATCATAGAGGGAATTGAAAATGTTGTAGAAAAAATCGAAAATTCCAGTGAAAATGAAATTTTTATTATAACAGCAAAACATAAAAATATGTATCCAAACTCTATCTATTCTATTGTTGATATGAGCAAGGCTTATGAAATAGTTATCAAAAAAGATGTTATTTTAGCATCTCTTGATGAAGATATGGGAACAGAAAGTCAATGGAAATCCTTACTTTTTATGATAAATTCTGGAAAATGCTTTATTGACATTTGTGATGATGCGTTTGGAAATTATCAAAATCTTGAAATTATGATGCCAAGTTATAGTAGTTATTCTGAAGAGAAAAAATGGTTGTACTTTATTGCCCTAAAATTATTTGGAATAAAAAATAACACTTGTTTAGCGATTGCTGTAAATAATGCCACTACATATTTTCAATTAATAAGAGAAATATATAGAAGTATCTTAGAAAAAAATCATACAGATAAAGACTTTATCGCATTTTATCAGCAAAGAAAATTATTGTTAACGGAACTGGGAAACCCTATAAATGAAGTTGTTGATTTTTGTAAGGTGGTTTTACAAAAAGAAGAACAAGCTATCTATTATTTAACAGACAATACAATACAAGAAAAAGAACTTATTTTAACATTACTTGAAAAATATTATCAAAATGTTAGTAAAAATGAAATAGAAGGAATATTATTTGTTATTTATCCAGATTTATATTCTTATATTTGTGATTATAAATATAATATACCATTATTGGATGAGTATTTTTCAATGTATACACACAGCAAAATTATCAACAAAGTGTTGCCTCAATTAGAGGAACTTGTTACACAACAGGCTATCGTTCGAGAATATAATTTATTACTTGAGCCTCGCACTGTAAAGATGAATGAAATTGATAAAACAGATTCTCAGCTATATTTTATAGATGCAATGGGGGTTGAATATTTGTCATATATCCTTGCAAAGTGTAAGGAAAAGGAATTAATAGCAAATGTCACAATATGCTGTGCAAATTTACCATCTATCACAAGTAAAAATAAAGAGTTTGTAAATGATTTTGAAGCAAGAGGACTTCTAGTTCATTTTATAAAAGAACTAGATGAAATAAAACATCATGGAATCTACGATTATGATTATAGACAAAGAAAACAACCTATCCACATTATAAAAGAGTTAGAAATTATTGATAAAACACTGAATATGATTCACTTAAAATTGACACAGGGGGATTGTAAAAAGGCTATTATTGCATCTGACCATGGAGCAAGTCGATTAGCAGTCATACACGAGACTGAAAATATGTGGGAAATGGAATCAAAGGGCGAACACTCTGGAAGATGTTGCCCTAAAACTGATGCAGATGTACAAACTAAGTTTGCTACAGAAGAAGACGGTTTTTGGGTACTTGCTAATTATGACCGATTTAAAGGTGGTAGAAAGGCAAATGTTGAAGTGCATGGTGGTGCTACTTTAGAGGAAGTTGTTGTTCCAATTATTGAAATTACAAAATGTCCAGAAGATATTGAAATTTCTATTATAGAAAAAGTCATTACGGTTAGCTACAGAAAAAAAGCAGCACTTAGACTGTTTTCTAAAACAAAACTACAAAATGTTATGGTTCGAATTGATGGAAAATATTATGAAGCGAAAGAAGAGGATAACAATATATATCTTATCAATATGCCTCAACTAAAAAAGGCAAAACAATATAAAGTTGATATTTTTGTATCAAATAATTTGATTGCATCTGATTTGTCTTTTGAAATCAAAAAAGAAAGTTCACAAGAAAAAGATTTGCTATAAGGAGGACAAAAATGCAAGAAAAACTAAGAGAATGTTTTGATGAAATGGTTGTTTATAAAGACCTTAAAAAAAGCAATTTTTTTTCGGCTTTAAGTTTGCCATCTTTTCTTCGGGATTGGCTACTAAAGAAATTTGGAGATGATGAGGGAAATTTTGATATAGATGAATTAACTGACTTTATTCATACTTATCTGCCTCGTAAAGATGAATGGATCAGTATAAAAAATCGTATTATTGTTGAAAATGAAAGAGTAAAAATTCTTACAAAAATATCTGTTGATATTGACATCAAAAATCAAGAAGTTACCTTTGCTTTATCTGATTTTGGTTTAACAAACAAAGAAACAATTATTGAACCTTATATTTGGGATAAATGCAAAGAAGAGTTAATAAAGGGAAAAGAAAATTGGGGCGTAGTTGAATTAGGTTATAGACTCCCTGATGAGGAATTAAAGATTCCTGGTAAAATTAAATTAACTAATTTTACTAATTTTTGTCCTTATACCATAGACCTTGACTATTACAAAGATGTAAGAAATGAATTTACCATTGGTGAATGGATAGATATTTTACTTGGTGCTGTTGACTACAATGCCGATGGTTATGAAGATGAACACCAAAAATTAGCCATGCTAACAAGATTATTGCCGTTTATTGAAAAAAGGCTTAATTTAATTGAGCTTGCACCAAAAGGTACAGGAAAATCATATTTATTTGGTAGGGTAAGTAAGTTTGGTTGGCTTTCCTCTGGTGGAGTAATGTCAAGGGCAAAAATGTTTTATGATATTAGTAAAAGAACACAAGGATTGATATGTAATAATGACTATGTTGCATTAGATGAAGTACAAACGATTTCATTTACCAATATTGATGAGATGCGAGCAGCTCTTAAAGGTTATATGGAGTCTGGTGTATTCACGGTTGGAAACTATGAAGGAGTGGCAGATGCTGGAATCATATTGTTAGGCAACATCAGTCAAGATAATATGGACGAATATAAAAGTATGTTTTCTGAATTGCCTACAATTTTTCACGAAAGTGCATTGTTAGATAGATTTCATGGCTTTATTAAGGGGTGGGAAATTCCAAGAATGTATGATGATTTAAAAATATCAGGTTGGGCATTAAACTCAGAATACTTCTGTACGATTATGCACTTACTTCGTGAAGATGCAAGCTACCGTGTTATTGTTGATAGCTTGGTGAAAGTACCTCCGCATTCTGATACAAGAGATACAGATGCGATAAAAAAAATATGTACTGCATATTTAAAATTATTGTTTCCAGGTGTTCGTTCTCCAAAAGATATCAATATAAGAGAATTTCAGCGTTATTGTTTGCGACCAGCAATTAAAATGAGAAGTATTATTAAAATTCAACTTGGAATTTTAGACTCTGAGTTTAAGGGGAAAAATGTTCCAAGTTTCTCAGTGAGGGATATAAATAATGAAGATTAATTGTATTATTTGTGGAAAAAACGATTTAGAAAAAAATACGATTGGTATCAATAAGAAACTACTTGGTACAGAAATATTAAATTTTTATTGTATAGATTGTCTTGCAGAATATTTGGATTGTACAGTAGAAGAACTGCTTGACAAAATAGAAGAATTTAAAGAAGAGGGCTGTACCCTTTTTATGTGAGGATATTATGAAAAAAATTATTTATGTTGATAATGCAGCAACAACAAAACTTGATAATGATGCTTTTGAAGCTATGAAACCATATTTATTGGATGAGTATGGCAATGCTTCACAACCATATTCCTTTTCGAGAACAAGTAGAAAGGCACTCAAAAAATCAAGAGAAGTCATTGCGGAATGTATCAATGCCAAACCAACAGAAATTTATTTTACTTCAGGTGGTACAGAAAGTGACAACTGGGCAGTAAAAAATACTTTTTTTGGGGGAAGGAAAAAAAGTATTATTACATCAGAAATAGAACATCATGCTATTTTACACAGTACAAAAGCAATAGAACAAATAGGATGTAATGTGGTTTATCTTAAACCGACTAGAGAGGGCTTGATAATACCAGAAGAATTATCCAAATTTGTCACAAAAGAAACAGGATTTGTTTCTATCATGCTTGCAAATAATGAAATTGGAACGATACAACCTATTCAAGAATTGGCACAAATGGCACATCAAGTCGGTGCTTTGTTTCATACCGATGCTGTACAAGCTGTTGGACATATTCATGTTGATGTTCAAGATTTAGGAATTGATATGTTATCTGCTTCTGCTCATAAGTTTAATGGACCAAAAGGGATTGGTTTTCTGTATATAAAAGAAGGAACACCAATCGTTCCTTATATTAATGGTGGTGCACAAGAGGCTTCTTTAAGAGCAGGTACAGAAAATGTAGCTTCTATTGTTGGTATGGCATATGCTTTAAAAAAGAATTGTCAAAATATTGATAATAATAAAAGAAAAATAAACAAATTAGAAAAAGAATTCATAAGATTATTAAAAGAAGCTGGAAAGATAGAGTTTATAAAAAATGGTGGAAAAAATACACTTTCAGGTAATATAAGTCTTTCCTTTAAAAATCAAGATGGAGAAGCAATGTTACATCGTTTAGACTTAAAAGGTATATGTGTTTCAACTGGCTCAGCTTGCGATAGTCATAATACAAATATTTCTCATGTTTTACAGGCGATACACTTAAATAAAGAATATGCAAAAGGTACAATACGAATTTCTTTGGGAAAAGATAATACAATAGAAGAAATAAAAATTGTGGCTGAAGAAATAATAAAAATAGTACAGATATCATAGAAAATTATTGAAATAGAAAAATAGGCAATTCATTCTTCAAATATAGGACATTTGTATGTATATGTTGAAAGCTGTAATGAAAATATAAAAATATAGATTATTTTTAATTTTTAATAATTTATAAAGATAATGGTTTATAATTTGGGAGTATTATTAAATTGATGAGATAATTGAAATAAATAATTTTTCTAGTTTATGAAGAAAAAATTACTAAAGAAATTCTTAATTTACTAGGGTATTATTCTATAAAAAAGAAAGAGGAAGGAATAGTAGCTAAGTATTAGAAAGCTATGGATATGAAATAAATATCAACGAATTATTATTCAAAAATTTGAATAATAAAATATCCATTGATATTACTTTGATATTAAAAAATTTTAAAAAGAGAAATATGTGGACAAATAAAATGAATTTTGGTATAATACAAATAATAAAAACAACAATTACCACGTAAAACACTACAAATCTAAAAAGGTCTGTTGAGTGGGAATGATAAGTCAATGAGAACAAACCCAGTATTTATGCGGTTTGCAAGCAAATTTGTTTAGCGATTGGCAACGAAATGGCAACATTTCTAAAATTACCCACATAATAATTTGAGGGTGTAATTAAAATAATGAAAAAGGAAATACTAATAACAAAGGAGATG
>CAJUJJ010000042.1 GCA_910586765.1 uncultured Clostridia bacterium | reverse complement strand
GTAACAAGGTAGCCGTATCGGAAGGTGCGGCTGGATCACCTCCTTTCTAAGGAGATTAAGTTGTGATTTATAAAAACGTTATTTTGTTTTCAGTAAGTAATATACAGTGTTTTGGATGGGTTCCCGAGTGGCCAAAGGGGGCAGACTGTAAATCTGTTGCGATAGCTTCGAAGGTTCGAATCCTTCCCCATCCATTTTAACTGTCGATATTGTCGGCAGTTTTTTTATTGCAAAAAAGAGGTGTTTTAATGGAATTTTTTATAATGGCTAAAGAAACCGATTTACTGAATATAAAACAAAAATTAACAGAGAAGGGCGTTTGTTATCAAATAAAAACAATTAATAATGTGAACCGATTGTCAGTTTCAAGTCATGGTTTATTTGTTAGAAATCAAAAAAATTGTTATAGTATATTGGTAAAACAAAAATATGTAGAAATTGTAAGAGAGGTATTAAAGCAATATGGTGTAATTTAACATAAAAAATATCTCATTTTTTTTTGATTATTTTTTAATATTTTTTTCCTTTTTTTCTCATTTTTGTTTTGTATGATATATGTCATAGAAAACAAATACAAAATGAAATAGAAAGAAGGAATTAATATGAAAAAGAAATTGGCTATGATATTTGCAACGTGTATGACATTAAGTTTAACAATTGGCTGTACTGTATTTGGTGCAGAAAATAGTACAGAAGAAGCAAAACAAGGATATAATAGAAGAATAGAAGCAAGAGAAGAAAAATCAGAAAAACAATTTAATATGGCAAAAGTAGTAACAATAAATGAAAATGCAATAGTAGTAACATTGGCAGAAAAACCAGAACTGCCAGAGGGCGAAGAAGGAGAAAGACCACCAATGCCAGAGGGCGAAGAAGGAGAAAGACCACCAATGCCAGAAGGTGAAGAAGGAGAAAGACCAAAACATGATAAATTTGAAAGAGAATTGAATTTTAGTGAGGAAGAAATAGAAATTACGTTAAATGAAGATATTGAAATTCATATAGGAGGAGGAGAACAGGGCAGCATAGAAGATATACAATCAGAAGATATTGTTATGATTTATTATGCTGAAGATGGTGAAACTGTAGAAGGCATTTTTGTAAGAGGACAACAAGAACAAAAATAAAAATAGAAAAGCCCCTTGTAGGAAAATACTACAAGGGGAATTTTTTATAGTTTTAGAAATAGAAGTGTATTGGGAATATTTTCTTTTAAAAGACATATAAAAAGTTCCTTATTTTTTTCGTCCCAACAAGTACGAATATTTTTGCAAAAATAAGGAGAATAACTTTGAGGAAAAAATTCCTCTAAATCAATATGATGGGAATATAAACACTCATCAATATTTTGTTGTGTTTCATAAGTGGTAAATGTGTTACATTTTATAATATTTTTTCCACCATTTAATAGAGCCTCTATAATCATAGAAAGCAAAAAGGAGTTTGTGGAATTAGAACAACAGCACCATTCAAAAAAATCATCATCAACTGTTATGTATACAGGTGGGTCTGGCAATTTTAAATCATCATATAATATACCAGCGTGAAAAACACCTTGATTTTCGCACCATATTACTAAGTAATTTTTTGTAATAGTATGCCACGCTTCTTCAGGTAATTGAGAAAGAATATAGTAAGGATTTTTTTTCTCTTTTTTTGATACACCATATTTTTGCCAGTCTTGATTTTTGTATTGTATAGTTTCTGCAATAATATCATAAGAAAAAGAAATTTCATCTGGAAATAAAATATGATTTAAAAAATCATTTATTTCAGCATTACCACTGTGTAATAAAAAGTTTCTGTAAACTTCTGGTATTTTAACCCCTAAGTATTGTTCAGAACTTTTGATAGCATTTTCTGAAAATCCTAAATGTTTTGGAAAATTTCGGTATAATATATTAATTAAGTCTTCAGCACTAATATGATATTTTTTATTAGGCATAAATACCACTCCTTAAATTTAATATGCAAAAGACAAAATTTTAATGTGGTGCTGCAAATGTAAAGTAGTGTTGTTTATAAAAATAAAGTAAGCAACTCTTTATTTATAAAAAAAGTTACTTACTAAAAATAAAGTTTATAAATCCGTTAAAAATTTTGCCTTTTCAAAGTCATCTTTGTGTACATAAATAATGTATTGGCTAATACATTCTTTTTCTAAGTCAACTACTCCTAAACCGGGAGCAGATGGAGTAATCTCGTTTACAGTATAAGGGATATGATTTTTTGTAAGAGATGCTCTAATTTTTGACTGTTGTTGAAGTGAAAATGTAATACAGAGTTCTTTTCTATTCAATATTGTCAACATAACTATCCCTCCTCTGAGAGCTCTTTTTGTTTTTAGTATATCACGTTAATAGGAAAAACAATATCATTATTTTCCAAAAAGAATAGAAAAAATTAAGAAAGGTTTTTGTGCGAGATTACCTTTATAAAAAAAAGAATAGCACTATTTTATAATAATATAGAAATAACAGTATTGTTATTGTACAAATTGCGTAGATTTGTAAATGTACGTGTATGGTGTACAATTTTAATATAATATTTCATGAAAATAAAATACGTGCCAAAGCAATTATAATAAGTATACAGCCAGAAAAAGCTGTCCAAATATTTTCTTTTATATTGTAAAAATTTTTTAAATGTTTTCCACAGTAAATACCTGTACTTAAAAATAATACTTGAAATATTGCTGTAAAAAAAGGCAGAAGCAATATACAAATTTGTGCAGCACCTGCTGCAATACCTGCACCCATAGAGTCAATAGAAAGTATAAAACCTAAACAAAGCCCTTCTTTTGCATCGATGTGAGAAGAATTATCTTTATCACAGTGAGAAGGATTACGAAGCATTTCCATAGAATTTTGGCATTGTTTTTTTTGAATACTTTGATAACAAAACCATATTCCCATACAAAGCAATAATACAATACCTAATGTATTCGCAGTTTTTTCACTAAAAAACAATTTTATGTGATTTCCCAATAATATAAAAACAGCCATAAAAAAAATATTTTCTAAAAGCAGTATTAATTTTGTAAAAAGTGGTATAGAAATATTTCTAACACCATAAGACAACCCTATACCAAGTGCATCTATACTTAAAGAAATGGCAAATAATGTTACCAACAACATATTATACACCTCCTATTGTTCATAATATGCAGTTAGCATATTTTTGAAAGTTGTTTCATATAGTAAAAGAAAAACATAAGATAACAAAGAAACAAAAGAAAGGGTGGTTATTATGAATTGCTGGGAAAAAAGTCCTCAAGAAATAGAGAAACTGTTGGGGACAAGCATAAAAAAGGGACTTTCGACAGAAACAGCACAAAAAAGATTGCAAGAACAAGGAAAAAATACATTGCATTATGAAGGAAATAAAAAAGGAATTTTTTATCGTTTTTTAGAACAGCTTAATGATTTTATGGTAATTGTGTTAATTTCTGCATCTGTAGTGTCTTTTGCAGTATCTTATATCAATGGAGAAAAAGATTTTGTGGATTCGGCGATTATACTGTTGATAGTAGGAGTAAATGCGATATTGGGAATGGTACAACAAAGTAGAGCAGAAAAGGCATTGGAAGCATTAAAAAAACTGTCTGCACCAAAAGCGAAAGTATTAAGAGAGGGTGTTGTAAAAGAAATAGAAGGAGAAGATGTTGTTGTTGGGGATATACTTGTACTAGAAGCAGGGGACTATGTCTGTGCAGATGGGCGATTGATAGAGACAGCAAGTTTAAAAGCAGAAGAAAGTGCTATTACAGGAGAGTCTGTAGCAGTAGAAAAAAATGCAAATATGATTTGTAAAGAACATACTTTGTTAGGAGATAGAAGTAATATGGTGCTATGTTCTTCTTATATTACATATGGTAGAGGAAAAGCCATTGTAACAGCAACAGCACTTGAAACAGAAGTTGGACATATTGCTAAAATGATAGCAGAAGAAAAAGAAAATCAAACACCATTGCAGAAAAAATTAGGACAAACAGGAAAAATATTAGGCATAGGAGCTTTGGTGATTTGTCTTGTTATATTTTGTATGGGATTGCTCACAAAAGCCGACCCGTTTGAAATGTTTATGACATCAGTAAGTTTAGCTGTAGCAGCAATACCAGAAGGATTACCTGCTATTGTAACAATAGTGCTTGCAATAGGTATGCAGAGAATGTCCAAAAAAAATACCATTATAAGAAGGCTGCCCGCAGTAGAAACGTTAGGGGGAGCAAGTGTAATATGTTCTGATAAAACAGGTACATTAACACAAAATAAAATGAAAGTGGTAAAAGTCAGTGATTTTAGAGCAGAACAGCAAGGGGAATATAATATCAATGTATTGTCATTGGCATGTCTGTGTAATGATTGTAGAAAAGAAGGCAGTATCATTGTAGGAGAACCTACAGAAAGTGCTTTAGTAGAAGCGTTAGAACAGTCTGGAGAAAATTTTATACGTTTAAAAAAAGAACATAAAAGAGTAGGAGAAATTCCATTTTCATCAGAAAGAAAATTGATGACAACAGTACATAAAATGAAAGATGGAAGTTTTTTGTCTATTACAAAAGGAGCACCTGATGTACTTTTAGATAAATGTAGTCACTGTATAGAGCATAACACTGTTGTAACATTTTCAGATGCAAAAAAAGGACAAGCAAAAAAGGTGAACGGACAACTTGCAGAGCAAGCATTGAGAGTCATTGCAGTTGCCTATAAAAAGTGGGAGAAAAAACCGAATGTATTGGAGCAAAAAAAATTAGAAAATAATTTGACATTTGTAGGAATGATAGGAATGATAGACCCGCCAAGACCAGAAGCAAAAAAAGCAGTAGAAGTATGTAAAAAAGCAGGCATTAAAGCAGTTATGATTACAGGCGACCACGTTTTAACAGCAAAAGCGATTGCAAAAGAATTGGGTATTTATCAGAAAGAAGATAAATGTATGACAGGAGAAGAACTGCAAAAAATATCAGATGAAGCATTGTCAGAACAAATCAATCAATATTCTGTATTTGCAAGAGTTTCACCAGAACACAAAGTCAGAATTGTAAAAGCATTTCAAAGTCAAGGAAATGTGGTTGCTATGACAGGAGATGGCGTAAATGATGCTCCAGCACTTAAAACAGCAGATATAGGCTGTGCTATGGGTAAAAATGGCACAGAAGTAGCAAAAGGTGCAGCAGATATGGTATTGACAGATGATAATTTTGCTACAATAGTAGAAGCAGTAAAACAAGGACGAGGTATTTATGATAATATTAAAAAAGCAGTACATTTTTTGCTTTCCAGTAATATAGGAGAAATTATTACCATATTTGCAGCAATGTGTTTTGGCTGGTCAACACCTCTTTTGCCTATACAGCTTTTGTGGGTAAATTTGGTGACAGACTCCCTTCCAGCTATAGCACTGGGATTAGACCCTAGTGATAAAGATATTATGGAAAGAAGGCCAGAAAATAGCAAAAAAAGTATGTTTTCTGATGGTATGGGAGTTAGAATTGCATTAGAAGGCTGTATGATTGGTATGTTGGCACTGATTGCTTTTGCTATAGGTCATGTTTATTTTGATGAGGCAGAACAGCACATTATAGGCAGAACAATGGCATTTGCAGTGCTAAGTATTTCACAGTTGGTACACGCTTTTAATATGAGGACAGAACATTCTATATTTACCATTTCGCTTTTTAGCAATATTTATCTGGTAGGAGCTTTTTTGATAGGAACAATATTGCAGGCAGGTGTTATAATGGTTCCAGCATTGTCTACTATATTTAAAGTAAAACAGTTAGAACCAATACAATGGGGTATTGTAGCATTGTTGGTATTTGTACCTATTATTGTGGTGGAATTAGAAAAATGGAAAGATAGAATAATGATAGAAAATCAAAAAGAGATAGCGTAATAAATAATAAAAGCAATTCTATTAATAAAAATAGGATTGCTTTTTGACTGTTTTGTATTATAATAAGCAAAAAAGGAGGAATAAAAAGTTATGGCAAAACCATTTTTTATAAAAAACAGAGAAAAATTATTTTCAAAACTAGAAAACAACAGTGTTGCGGTACTCTTTGCAGGAAATGCTCCTACAAAAAGAGGAGATGAAAAATACCCTTTTTCGCCAGACAGAAATTTTTATTATGTAAGCGGTATAGAAGAACAAAATTGTATATTATTTTTTGCAAAAAAAGGAGCACAAAAACAAGTTATAGTATATATACAAAGAGAGAATGGAGATATGGCGAAATGGGTAGGAGCAAATATGACAGCAGAACAAGCAAAAGAGTGTTCTGGCATTGAAAATATAAGCTATATAGACCAATTTGAAAAAGATTTTTCGGAATATGTATTTAAAAATAATGTAGAGATATGTTATATTGATATGGAATGTAGAGAATTTGGAAATAGTATAACACCTGCATTAGCATTTGCTAAAAAAGTAAAAAAATATTTTCCAGCAGTTACACAAAAAAATAGTTATATATTGTTTGCAGAAATGAGAGAAATAAAAGAGCAGTATGAAATTGATTTGATACAAAAGGCAATAGATATTACCATAAAGGGTATAGAAAATATTATGAAAAATGCCAAAGCAGGTATGATGGAGTATGAAATGGAAGCCTATTTTGATTTTGTATTAAAGCAAAATGGTGTAAAACAAAAAGCATTTCAAAGCATTGCAGCAGCAGGAAAAAATGGTACAATACTTCATTATATGGAAAACAACAGCAAAACAAAAGAAGGCGATTTGATATTATTTGATGTAGGAGCTCAAAAAAATTGGTACAATGGAGATATTACAAGGACATTTCCAGTAAACGGAAAATTTACAGAAAGACAAAAAACAGTATATAATATTGTATTGGAAGGACAAAAAAAGGTAATAGAAGCGATTAGACCAGATGTGCCTTTTTATCGCTTAAATGAAATATTGAAAGAACATTATTTTGAAGAATTGAAAAAATTAGGCATTGTAGAAACAATGGAAGATGTTTCAAAATATTATTATCATGGTGTAAGCCATTATTTAGGAGCAGAAACACATGACATAGGAAGGTATCAAGAAAAACTGCTAAAGCCTAATATGGTGCTTACAGTAGAGCCAGGACTTTATATAGAACAATGGGAAATAGGCATTAGAATAGAAGATGATGTTGTAGTAACAGAAAATGGCTGTAAAGTGCTTTCTGAAAAAATGATAAAAACAGTAGAAGAAATAGAAGCATTTATGTCAAAGGAGTAATAAATGAAGTCGTATAGCGAAATGGATTTGTATGCTCCTGTGTGTGATTTTTTTACTAAACAAAATTATACTGTCAAAAGTGAAGTAAAATGTTGTGATGTTGTAGCACAAAAAGAAGATGACATTATAATTGTAGAACTCAAAAAAACATTTCAGTTAAAATTGGTATATCAAGCAATAGATAGACAAACAATGTGTGAAAATGTTTTTGTGGCAATAGCAAGACCAGTAAAATCTCAAAATACAAAACAATTTCAAAATATGCTAAAATTGCTAAAGCGTTTGGGGATAGGGCTTTTAACAGTAGCAGTAGATAGTCCCATAAAAACAGTACAGATAGTATTGCAGCCAAATCAAAATAATGCTTCTAAAAATAATAAAAGAACTAAAAAATTACTTTTAGAAATGCAGCAACGTACTGGAGATTATAATGTGGGAGGAATGACACGAAAAAAGATTATAACAGCATATAAAGAAAAGGCATTGGAATTATGTTGTATATTACAGCAAAAGGAAGAAGTGTCTTATGCTTTTTTAAGAAAAAATAATATGGAAGAAAGCCACATTAAAATGCTTGGTACAAATGTATATCAATGGTATGAAAGAGTAAACAGAGGAATATATCGTTTATCAGAATATGGCAAAAAGGCACTTGAACAAAAAGAATATAAAGAAGTTGTAACATATTATACACAAAAATGGAAATCAGTGTAATAAACAATCAAAAAAGGCTGGAAAATTTCCTGC
This sequence comes from uncultured Clostridia bacterium, assembly GCA_910586765.1. GTDB lineage: Bacteria > Bacillota > Clostridia > Lachnospirales > Anaerotignaceae > Coprocola. Next base: position 11,026 of record CAJUJJ010000042.1, on the reverse strand, counting down.
CTTTTTTGTAAGTACAATATGTTATGCTTTACAGTCAGGACATTTGCCATAAAATATAAGCTGTTCTGACTCTAATGAAAAATCTGTGTAACGACAAGCCTGCTGATGAAGTCGTTCTAAAATGTCATAAGGAATGTCTGCCACTTTTCCGCAACAAGTACAAACAGCATGAGGGTGCGTTTGTGTAATTGCATCATATCTGGCACTAGGCTCTCCAACACTTAATTCCTGTACTAATCCACAAGATTTAAAAAGACATAATGTTTTATAAACTGTTGCTAGACTTAATGTAGGGTTAGTAGGCTCTAATGCTTGATAAATCATTTCTGCATTTGGGTGTTCTTTTGTATGGGAAAGCATGGCATATATGGCAATCCTTTGGGGGGTAACCTTTAATCCCTTTGCTCTTAAAATTTTGGTGATGTCTTTCATAAAAAATACTCCTTAAATAATAATTATTGTTATTTAATAATAATATATGATAAGTATTATGTCAATAGAATTTTATGGAAAAAAAGAATACATTGTCGAAAAATGTAATATTATAATAGAATAGGAGAAAAAGTATGAATATTGTATTATTAGAACCGGAAATTCCACAAAATGCAGGAAATATAGCAAGAAGCTGTGCAGCAACACATTCTGTATTACATTTAATAAAACCTTTGGGATTTTCTACAGAAGATAAATATTTAAAAAGGGCAGGATTAGATTATTGGAAATTACTTGATATACATTATTATGATAATTTCAATGATTTTTTGCAAAAAAATAGTGATGCTAAAATATTTATGGCAACAACAAAATCAAAAAAATTGTATACTGATGTAACATATGGCGAAAATGATTATATTATGTTTGGGAAAGAAAGTGCAGGAATACCAGAGGAGATATTGCTTCAATATCAACAAACAGCGGTAAGAATTCCTATGTTTGAACAAGCAAGGAGTTTAAATTTATCAAATGCAGTAGCAGTTGTATTGTATGAAGCATTGCGCCAACAAGATTTTAAAGGACTTCTCAAAAAAGGACAGCTTCATAGGCACACTTGGTAAATTAGCTAAAGAATAAAAAAGTCTTTTGGAAATGAACAGTGTATGGTATCATAAAAAAAGAAGGGTGGTAATAGTATGCTGGAAAAACAAAAAGCAATGAAATTTTTAAAGTGGGGGCAAATGGGCATCACATATGCTCCAAAGGCAAAAAATGTATTTGTCATAGCAAAACGATTTCTGCCCAAAAAGAAAAAGAAAGTCAAAAAAATGAAAAAAAATAACATAAAAATGATTTTTTATAATATAAAAAAAGGATTTAGTATAATAAAAGAGTATTGTTATTATATGAAAAGAATATTTGTGATATTGAAAGAGAGATAAAAATGAAAATATATGAAACTTTTTCAGAAGAAGAAACAAAAAAAATAGGATTTTTATTGGGGGAAAAGGCAAAAGCTGGAGAAATTTATTGTTTAAATGGTGATTTAGGAGCAGGCAAAACAATATTTACAAAAGGATTTGCAAAAGGGCTTGACATAAAAGAAGAAGATGTTACAAGTCCTACTTTTACTATTGTAAATGAATATGAGGGAAAATTGCCTTTTTATCATTTTGATGTATATCGTATAGCTTCATTGGAGGAAATGGAGTATACAGGATATGAAGAATATTTTTTTGGACAAGGAGTTTGTATGATAGAATGGGCAGAAATAATAAAAGAACTGCTTCCTAAACAAGTGATTTATATTACCATACAAAAAGATTATACAAAAAGCGAATGTTATCGTAAAATTGTAGTAGAGGGGGGACAAGTATGAAAATACTGGCGATTGATACGACAGGACAAACAGCATCAGCGGCATTGCTAGAAAATGGTGTTATTGTAGCAGAATATAGCATTAACTATAAAATGACACATTCTCAAACTATATTGCCTATGATAGATGAAATTTGTAAAAAAATAGAATTAGATTTATATACAGTAAATTATATAGCTTGTTCTTGTGGTCCTGGTTCTTTTACAGGTTTGCGTATTGGTGCAGCAACAGCAAAAGGACTTGCATTAGGTGGTAATATTGACGTTGTAGCCGTTCCCACACTAGACGCTTTAGCATATAATGTATTTGATACAGATGCAGTAATTTGTCCTATTATGGACGCAAGGAGACAACAAGTATATACTGCTTTTTATCAATGGAGAGAGAATGAATTTTGCAGATTGACAGAATATAGTGCCTTGCCTATAGAAGAAGTAATAAAACAGGCGAAAGACTATCAAAATAAAGTAATATTTTTGGGAGATGGAGTTGCAGTACACAAAGAGCTGCTTTTAAATGAAAAAGATTTTTGTTTTCCTCCTGCGCATTGTAATTTACAGAGAGGAGCAAGTGTTGCAGCATTGGCAGTAAAATTGATAGAAAAAGGCGAAGTAATAAAGGGTAGCGAATTAGAATTAATTTATTTGAGAAAGCCTCAGGCAGAAAGAGAAAGAGAGCAAAAATTGAAGGGGGAAGCATAGTGCTAGAAATACAACGAATGACACAAGAGCATATTGAAGACGTGCTAAAAATAGAAGAAGCGTGTTTTGCAATCCCTTGGACAAAGCAGGATTTTGAAAGAGAAATGAATGAAAATAAATTAGCTATATATATTATTGCAGTATTAGATGGTAAAATAGTAGGATATGCAGGAATGTGGCACGTTGTAACAGAAGGACATATTACAAATGTTGCAGTATTGCAACAATACCGTAGACAGGGGATAGGAAATGCCTTAATAGAAGAAATCATTCGTATAGCAGAACAAAAGGAAATGATAGGCATTACATTAGAAGTTCGTATTGGCAATGTAGCAGCACAAAAGTTATATACAAAATATGGATTTCGTCCAGAGGGATTTCGTAAAAACTATTATCAAGATACCAAAGAAGATGCTGTGATTATGTGGAAATATTTTCCGAACTATGAAAACTATCAACCATAATAAATTGATTGAAATAGAAAAGGAGGCTTGCTTTTATGCCACAGACAAAAGAATTGAATTATAAACAATTAAAAAATATCTGTTGTCCTTCTGATTTTTCATTTCAGACAACGGAGGAAATTTCATCATTAGATGGTGGAGTAATTGGTCAAGAAAGGGCAGTAAAAGCCTTCGATTTTGGATTAACAGTAAAAATGCAGGGATATAATATATTTATGACAGGGCCTTCGGGTACAGGAAAAACAACATATGCTAAAATTAGTACAAAAAAAATTGCAGCAACGGAGCCTGTGCCTTATGACTGGTGTTATGTATATCATTTCCAAAATCCCAGAACGCCTTTGGCATTGCGTTTTAAGGCGGGTATGGGGAAACAGTTTAAAGAAGATATGAGCGAACTGGTTCAAATATTTAAAACAGAAATACAAAAAGTATTTCGTTCTGAAGATTACGAAAAAGAGAAAAGCGTCATATTAAAAAAATTTGATGAAAAAAAGGACATTTATATGAAAGAAATGTCTGATATGGCAAAAGAAAATGGTTTTCAGCTTCGTTCTTCTAATTCTGGCATTTATTTTATGCCTATTATAGATGGAAAAACAATCAATGAAGAAGAATATGATAAATTAGAAGAAGAACAACAGGAAGCAATAGATAAGGCTTCTAATGTAGTGCAGGAAAAAGCAGGCACAATTATGAGAGATTTGAGGGAATTGGAAAAAGGGTGTAAAAAAGAAACAGATGATTTAGATTATAAAGTAGGTATGTTTGCAATAGGGCATCACGTCAATTCTGTACAAGAAAAATATAAAGAATATCCAAGAGTGATTACTTATATCAATGATGTCAAAGAAGATGTTTTGGAAAATATCAGTCAATTTTTTGAGGAAGAAGAAGAAGTTGATGAAAGCATTGCATCACTATTACCATTGTTTTCAAAAAAGAGTTCAGAAGATATTACACAAAAATATAAAGTAAATTTGATAGTAGACCATTCTGAAACAGAAGGAGCACCAGTTGTAGTACATTTTAATCCAACATATTATAATTTAGTAGGAGAAGTAGAATATGATAGTGAATTTGGAAATTTAACTACTGATTTTATGAAAATAAAGGCGGGATTGTTTCATAAAGCAAATGGCGGATATTTGATATTACAAGCACAAGATATATTGTCAAATCCGCAGTCTTGGGAAGCAATACGCAGAGTAATTAAAACAAAAGAAATTGCTATGGATAATTTGAGGGAACAAATGGGAGCGATTGTTGCACCAGTGTTAAAACCTGAACCAGTTCCAGCAGATTTAAAAATTATATTGATAGGCAGTGAATATTATTATGATGTGCTAAGTGAATTTGACGATGAGTTTGATAAATTTTTCAAAATCAAAGCAGAATTTGATTATGAAATGAAAAGAAATGATGAAAATATTATCAAATTGGCACAGTTTATAAAAAGATTTTCAGAAAAAGAACATACCGCACCTTTTACAGCAGATGCTGTTTGTGCTGTAATAGAATATTCTTCAAGGACAGCGGAAAGACAAGACAAATTGAGCACACGATTTAATCGCTTAACAGAAGTAATGGGAGAAGCAGCAGCGTGGGCAAAATTGTCAGGAGATACCATTATCACAGCAAAACATATTAAAAAAGCCATAGAACAAAAAGAGCAAAGACTGAAAATGTATGAAGAAAAACTTGGAGAAATGCTTGATGAAAAAGTCATTATGATAGATACAGAAGGCAGTAAAGTAGGGCAAATAAATGGTCTTGCCGTTTTGGATATGGGAAGCTATGCTTTTGGAAATCCTTGTCGTATTACAGCAACGACATATATGGGAGAGTCTGGCATTATCAATATTGAAAAAGAGGCACAGCTCAGCGGTCAAACACATGATAAAGGTATACAAATATTGACAGGATTTTTAGGGCAAACTTATGCACAAGAATTTCCTCTTTCTCTTTCTTGTAGGGTGTGCTTTGAACAAAACTATAATGGTATAGATGGAGATAGTGCTTCTAGTACAGAATTGTACTGTATATTGTCTAGCTTGGCAGAAGTGCCTATTAGACAGGATTTAGCAGTAACAGGCTCTATTAACCAAAGAGGAGAAATACAAGCAATAGGCGGTGTAACATATAAAATTGAAGGCTTTTTTGACTTGTGTAAAAAAAGAGGGCTTACAGGCACACAAGGCGTAATTATACCAGAAACAAATATTAAAGACCTTGTGTTAAAAGACGATGTAGTGGAAGCAGTAAAACAGGGTGTATTCCATATTTATGCTATATCTACATTAGAAGAAGGTATTGCATTGCTTATGGGAGTGGAAGCAGGAGAAAAAAATAAAAATGGAAAATATCCTGCAAATAGTGTGCATGGTAAAGTAATGAAAAAATTGAAGGCTTATTATAAAGGGGCATCAGGAGAAAAGGCAGATAAATAATAGTTGACTGAAAAAAAGAATGTGAAATCATAAGAGAGTAACATTCTTTTTATTTTTTAAACAAAAATTAATATAAGAACTTTCGACAACAGAGCAGTTTTTTGATATACTAATTTGGTATAAAAAAATGGAAATAATTAATAAGATAATAGGACGCAGATTGCAGCGAGAGATATTGAAAAAATAGGAAAGGAGAAAGTTGCTATAAAACGTGCAATATTATAAAAAGTATACTGTTTTTTATAAGTTTTTAGCAACAGAAATACCAATGAATAAAAAATGGAACAGACTGCTTTATACTACTATGGCAAGTGTTTTGTTTTTGGGCAATGTGCAGGCATATGGAAATGTTGTAAAAATGCGATTGCTTTATGACCAAAAAATGCACAACTATGAAGCAGAAAGTATTCATATTTCTATCAATGGTACAGAACTACCTGAGGGGGATATGCCTCCTATTGTGCTTTATGATAGAACATTAGTACCAGCAAGAGCAGTTTTTGAAGCATTGGGAGCAGAAGTAGCATGGAATGAGGCAACACAAGAAGTATATGTTAGACGAGAAAATGATGTTGTAATATTAAAAGCAGATGATAAATCTGCAACAAAAAATGGTGTTGTGTTTACTATGGACGTACCAGCAAAAGTAATTAATGAAAGAACAATGATACCAGTCAGAGCAGTTTCTGAAGCATTAGGTTGTACAGTGGGTTGGGACGAGAATACAAGAATGGTAAGTATAGAGGAGGAAATAAAACAACAAGAAACACCTCCAGAAAATAACGATACGGATAACAGTGAAAATGATAACAATGATGAAAACAATGACAATAACGACAATAATAATAACAATGATGACGATGATATTAAAGTAGATGTAATAGAAAAAAAAGAATATGCAAAAGGTGGCACAGGAGACATTCCTAAAAAGGATATTGGGGTAACAGATATTGTGATACCAGAAACAAAACAACAAGAGCAGACATTTATTATACAAGCATCAAATGAGATTGCAAAATTTGAAGAAATAGAAGGTAAAGAAAATGAAATTATAATTGATGTTTATTATGCACAAAAGGAGATATTAACAGACCATATTGAAGTAGAAACAAGTGATGTAGTAAGTGGTATTGTATCATCACAGTATACAGATGATGATGATATTACAGTAACACGAGTAGTTTTAGAATTAAAAAGACAATGCGAATATGATATTATATTAGAGGAGAAAGACGAAGATAGTATTATTGTATCATTTGGAGAAGGAAGTAGTATTGATACAAGTACAGAACCAAGCGAAAATACAAAGCCAGATACAAGTACGTTACCAGATAACAATACAAAACCAGATACAAGTACATTGCCAGATAACAATACAAAACCAGATACAAATACAGATGTGAATATACCAACAATTAATACAAGTACAAACAGACCAAATCAGTTGAAAAATATTCATTATGAAACAACAAGAAAAGCCATTGCATTGTCAAAAACAGAATTGTTTGCAATAAACAATGCAGAACATATAGATGATTATTTGAATAAGAAATATCAAATTATATTGCCAGAAGATTACAGTAGTATTTATGGCAATGGCACAATGACATTAAATACTACAGAATTGGTATCTGTTACAGTAAGTCAGGAAGACGGCAAAACAGCACTTACATTTGAACAAAATGGAATATATGCTTTTACAATAACAGAAGATGCAAATTATTATTATATCAATATTAAAAATCCTAAAGAAGTTTATGATAAAATATTAGTATTAGATGCAGGACATGGTGGACAAGACCCTGGAACAAGTGGAAATAATTTAAAAGAAAAAGATATTACATTAGCGATACTGCAAAAGACATATAGCAGATTGCAAAAAACAGATAAAGTAAAAACATATGTTACACGTATTGGAGATACTTATCCTGAAAATATTTCTAGGGCAACTATGGCGAATGATATAGGAGATGTATTTGTTTCAATACATATGAATTCTGCAAGTCCAAATCCAACACCAAATGGAACAGAAGTGCTATTTATTACACATGAAACAGATAAAGATGGAAAATTGACAAGTAAAGCAGTAGCAACTACATTGTTAAAAAATGTAGTAAATGCTTTAGGTACAAATAATAGAGGATTAAAATATGATACAGCAGAACAGAAAAATCTTATTGTATTAAATAGAACAGTAGTGCCAGCAGTTATAGTAGAAACACTATTTTTATCTAATCCTGGTGATGCTCTAAAAATTTCAAATGAATTGTATCAAGAGGAAGTAGCACAAGCAATTTATGACAGTATTATAGAATTGGCTGATAATTATCGCTGGAGATAAAATAAATTTATAAATTTGTTTATAACAGAATGTTGTTTCTTCATTTATGAAATAACATTCTGTTTATATTGTAAGAGAATTTTAAGAAACGTTTTTATGAAATTTTTTTACAAATTTCGACTTTTTTGGTATACTAATAAAGACAGCAGAAAATAGGAGGAAATAAAAAATGTATCAAAAAAGGAAACGTTTTTTTGCCATAACAGCAATATGCTCTTTACTTTTCAGTAATGTCAGTGCATATGCTGCTGAGTTAGATATGAATTTATATTATGATGGTAAAACACATCATTATAAAGCAGAAGAAGTAAACATTATAATCAATGGAGAAGAAATGAATGAAACAGATATGCCACCTGTGATATTGGAAGATAGAACACTTGTGCCAGCAAGAGCAGTTTTTGAAACAATGGGAGCAGAAGTAGCATGGAATGCACAAACAAAAGAAGTTTATGTTAAAAAAGAAAATGATGTTGTCATATTGAAAATTGATGATGAAATTGGTACAAAAAATGGCATTGCTTTTATAATGGACGTACCAGCAAAAATTATAAATGATAGAACAGTAATACCAGTTAGAGCAGTTTCTGAAGCATTAGGTTGTGAAGTAGGCTGGGACGCAAAAAAAAGAATTGTAACAATAGAAGAAAAACAACAACAAGAAATAGAAAATACTGTTGAAGATGAGACTGCTGATGAAAATACTGAAAATACAAATGAAAATATTGATATTAGTTTAGATGCAAATACAAATACAGATATTAATTTTGGCACAGATACAAATATAGTAGAAAATACAAACACAAATGTAAATAACAATGCAAGCACAGATAATAATACAAATATAAATAATAGCGTAAATACAAATACTAATACAAATGTAAATAATAGTACAAACACAAATACTAACACAAATGTAAACAATAGTACAAGCACAAATAATAATGCAAATACGAATAATAATGTAAATACAAATACAGGAAATAATACAGGAGTTGTCCCTACAGAAAATAGTAAAGTAACAGGAGTAGTTGTACCTGCTTCTTCTAGTGCACCACAAATATTTACTATTACAACATCGGCACAAATAGCAAAATATCAAAATGTATATGTAGATGATACAAGAATAGTGTTGGATATTTATTATGCTGAGAAAGGTTTACCAAGTGACAATATTACTGTTACAACAAGTCCATTTGTGTCAGCAATACGTTCTGCACAACATGATATGGAAGGTGTTGCAGTAACAAGAGTGGTTTTGGATTTAAAATCACCCATGAAATATCAGTTAACACAAAGTGAAGATAAAAAGAATTTAATTGTTTCATTTCAAGAAAGTGTGGTACAAAGTTTAACAAAAACAAGTAATGGCACAACAGATACCATACAAATTACAGGAAGTGCACCTCTTGCAGCAAATGTTAGTACACTTTTTAGCCCTAATAGAGTGATTATTGATATACCTTATGCAACATCAAATTTAGAACCAAATCTATCTGTGGAGGGATTGAGTCAGGTTATGGCAATACGTACGAGTATGTATGAAGAAAAAGTTGCTCGTGTAGTATTGGAAATAAAAGATACCGCAGAATATGATGTGTCACAAAGTGGAAATAATATTATTGTAACAGTAAAAAAATCTACATTAGAAAATCTTTCTTATGATGCTTCTAAAAAGGCATTGGTATTGAAAAAGGTAATGCCTTTTGATGTGAATGGTGTAGTACATACAGACAATTATTTAAAAAATCAGTATAAAGTAGCATTACCTTCTGATTTTACGAGTGTATATGGCTATGGTACAATGAAATTGCCTTATGAAGGAGTATCTAGTGTAACTGTAGCAAATGAGAGTGGAAGAACAACATTTTCATTTTCAGAAAGTAATATCAGAGCGTTTACAGTAACAGAAGATAGTAATAATTATTATATCAATATTAAAAATCCTAAAGAAGTTTATTCTAAAGTAGTACTGTTAGATGCAGGACATGGAGGAAATGACCCTGGAACAAGTGGAAATGGATTGAATGAAAAAGATATTACATTGTCTATTGTGAATAAAGCATATGCTTTGCTTCAAAATACAGATAAAGTAAAAGTGTATTTGACAAGAAATGATGATAGTAGACCCGAAAACAGACATAGAGCAAATACAGCAAATGACATTGCTGATGTCCTGATTTCAATACATATGAATTCTGCAAGCCCTAATCCATCACCAAATGGAACAGAAGTGCTTTTTGTAACACATACCAATGATGTACAGGGAAGATTGACAAGTCAAATTGTAGCTACAACATTGCTTCAAAGAACAGTAAATGCTCTTTCTACCAATAATAGAGGTTTGAAATATGATACACAACATCAAAAAAATTTGATATTGTTAAATTCTACAGTAGTGCCTTCTGTTATAGTAGAAACACTGTTCTTGTCTAATCCTGGAGATGCTTTGAAAATTTCAAATACAGCAAACCATGATAAAATGGCACAGGCAATTTATGATAGTATTATAGAATTGGCTGATAAATATACATGGAGATAATATTAAAAAAGCGTTCCGATAAAATTCGGAACGCTTTACTTTTATGCTTTCCACATAATATTGCTTGTATTTCCCATATCAAATACTTTCTCTTGTTTTAGATAATCTCTTGCAATGTCTAATGCTTCACCAAATCTTTGGAAGTGTACGATTTCTCTTTCTCTTAAAAATCGTAAAGGTGCTAATACTTCTGGGTCATCTGTTAAATCAATTAAATATTCGTAAGTGCTTCTTGCTTTTTGTTCCTCTACGACCTTGTAAGAATAACAATGATAAAAAATGTGGGAAATATATTGAATTTAAGAGAAGATAAAACAACTTATTCTATATGATGCTAATTTTTAGGATACTCAAATGTATTATAAAACAAAATATTGAAGTATAAGTTAAACTATGATACTATAAAATAAATGAAGAATTATATAAAATGTAACCAGTAACCACTTGTAACCACTCTATTAAGAACATATAAAAAGTATAGCATACTCTCTAAGCAAAAAGCAACATATTTTTACAATATCACTATAGATAAAATAGTTTATCAGCGTTATCATTCTTTGTAAATAAAAGTTATGAGGAGTGTGACGAATATGTGTTATATTATAGTGAATGAGGTAATGCTAGGAAAAAGAAATGTAGGATTTGAGTGTTATTCTACAAAAACAGAGGAGATAATTGGTTTTACAGAGAAACAGATAAAAGAGAATGTTAAATC
>CAJUJJ010000041.1:18988-21393 GCA_910586765.1 uncultured Clostridia bacterium | reverse complement strand
TGTTCCATCTGGACGATTCAATATTCCTTCTGTCCTCATGTAATAGGGAGGGTCAGCAAATATCAAATCTATGCTGTTTGATGGTATTATTTTCATTTCATTCAGACAGTTTCCATTAATGATTACATTTTTATTCATATTGTTATCCTCCATTTTTTATAGAAAAACGCCCAAGTAGCACTTGGGCGTAAAAGTTAATCAATGTAATATCCGTTTTTCTCTGATTGTGATTACCAACCTGTTTTTGGTAATGGTGTTTTTGGAGTGTCTTGTTTCCATACGATTGTTGTCCAGCTTGTATTAGCAGATTCCCATTCATTACCATATCTTCCTCCGCAGTCTGCTCTATTTACGACTTTGTAGTCTTTTGGTATGGTTGGCATAACTTCACAAAATACTGTCATATTTTCTAATGACTGAAATCCTGGACTTGCTTTTGTAAACTCTAATCGTACATCTGTAACATATTCTCCTGCTGCTAAACCAAGTGCATTAGGGTGCAGACTATATTCATAACTATTTTTAGTGAGTAAGTTTTCAGCTAATGTTCTGTAATCTTTGTAGTTTGTTTTGTATGTAATATTGTAATACAATCGTTCGGAGTAAGTACCTGTTACAATTTTTGTTACTCTTGCTGCATCTGTTGGTATTCTGTCATGAATATAGAAATTTTCCAATACGGCGGAAGATTGATTTTTGATGTTGTACAATTCATAAGCAATGGTTTGTCCTGGTGAAATTTGATTCGCACCTTTTTTATCTATGGTTAGATTTAGGTCAATACTGTTATCTAAAAATTCAAATTTTACAATATCGCCATTGTGCCTAATTTCTGCATATAATTCTTTGGTATTGATAGCGTAATATCTTGGTGCAGATACTTCTTTTATCATATATACACCTGTTGGCAATGGTTTGGAGGCTGCAACACCATTTTCAGCAGATACCATTTTGTCTATTAAATTACCCGTCATATTGTAGACTTCAAAACTTGCTCCTGCTAATGGACTACCTGCTGGCAATCCTGTTAAAGCATTGTAATCAGCGGAACGCTTTGTAATTACAATCTGTCCTTTTTGTGGTGTATTTTCCCAAGTGATTTCTGTAGTTTGTCCAGATTTGACATAAATTGTTCTTGGCACATCATCAGGTAAATAACCGTCTGCTGGTTGAAGTTCTCTTAATTTATATTTGCCTTCTTCTAATTCTCTATCTAACCAAACATAACCTTCATTATCACTTACGAATTGTCCGAGTGGATTGTCATGTTCGTCATAAAGTAAAAATGTCACACCGTAAATACCTTCTTTTGTAACAGAATCAATTTTTCTGATAATGACAGAAGATAATGGGTTATTTACTACTTCTAATGTGGTTCTTTTGCCATATTTGATGTCCACTTCTTTTGCTTCTGTATCTAATTCATAGCCTTTTACCGTTTCAGTTTCTTTTACTAAATATTTGCCTTCCTCCAATCCTTCTATGACAATCATACCGCTTTTGTCTGTTTTATAAGTGCCTATCTGTTCACCGTTGAATTTTGTTACTAAAAAGCTAACACCTTCTAATGGCTTTCCACTGTTTCCTGCTTTTTTATATATCACAAGAGAAGGGTAAGGCTCATTCATTACTTCTAATATAGTAGGTTTGCCAGATTTAACTTCTACTGTTTTTGGCTCTTTATCAGAAATATATCCTTCTAAGCCTTTTGTTTCTGTTACAGTATAATAGCCATCTTCTAAATTTGTAATGGAAATCATACCAGTAGCATCTGTTTTGTAACTGCCTACTTTTTCACCATTCATTTTTGCAATGGTAAATTCCACACCTTTTAATGGCTCTCTTGTGACAGAATCTAATTTTATAATTTTTAAGCCAGAGAGTGGTTTGTTTGTAAAAGTAACAAGTGTTGGAGTGTTTGTTTTTATTTCAACAGTTTTAGGTGTTTCATCTAATATGTAACCTTCAGGTGCTTTCATTTCTGATATAGTGTAATAACCAGGTTGCAATGTTGGCACATTGATAAAACCGTCTGCTTCTGTTTTGTATTCTCCTATCAATTCTCCATTGTGTTTTGTTACTTTAAATACTGCACCTGCTAATGGAGCATTTGTTTGTGCGTCAACTTTTTTGATTTGTAATGCTGCTAATGGTTTGTTTACAAATGTTACAACAGTAGGGGTATTTGTTTTTACTTCAACTGTTTTAGGGGTTTCATCTAATAAATAACCGTCTGGTGCTTTCATTTCTGATACAGCATAGTAACCAGGTTCTAATGTTGGCACATTGATAAATCCATCTTTATCTGTGGTATATTCACCGATGACATCGCCACTTTGTTTTGTTACTTTAAATTTCGCACCACTCAAGGGTTCTCCAGATTTTTCATCAACTTTTTTAATCTG
>CAJUJJ010000041.1:0-18888 GCA_910586765.1 uncultured Clostridia bacterium | reverse complement strand
ACAAATAACCTTCAGGTGATTTTATCTCTTTTACTACATACCAATCTGGAGAAAGCTCTGAAATACTGATACTACCAGCTTTATCAGTGGTGTATTCTCCCATTTTTTCACCGTTTTGTCTTTCTACAATAAATTTTGCACCACTCAAGGGTTCTCCAGATTTTTCATCAACCTTTTTAATCTGTAAAGCAGTCAATTTTTTATTTGTAAAAGTAACAATAGTAGGGGTATTTGTTTTTACTTCAATCGTTTTAGGCGTTTCATCTAATAAATAACCGTCTGGTGCTTTCATTTCTGATACAGCATAGTAACCAGGTTCTAATGTTGGTACATTGATAAATCCATCTTTATCTGTGGCATATTCACCGATGACATCGCCACTTTGTTTTGTCACTTTAAATTTTGCACCACTCAAAGGCTCTCCGCTTTTTTCATCAATTTTTTTAATCTGTAAAGCAGTCAACTTTTTATTTGTAAAAGTAACAATAGTAGGGGTATTTGTTTTTACTTCAACGGTTTTAGGTGTTTCATCTAACAAATAACCGTCTGGTGCTTTTATCTCTTTTATTATATACCAGTCTGGAGAAAGTTCTGGAATACTGATACTTCCAGCTTTGTCAGTGGTATACTCTCCCATTTTTTCACCGTTTTGTCTTTCTATAATAAATTTAGCACCACTTAATGGTTCGCCACTTTTTTCATCAATTTTTTTAATTTCTAAAGCCGTTAATTTTTTATTTGTAAAAGTCACAACAGTAGGTACGTTTGTTTTTACTTCAACGGTTTTAGGTGTTTCATCTAATAAATAGCCATCTGGTGACAGTTTTTCTCTAATCACATACCAATCAGGGGAGAGTGTCGCAATATTGATTGTGCCATCTTTGTCAGTAGTATATTCTCCAACGTGTTCCCCGTTTTGTTTTTCTACATAAAATTTTGCACCGCTTAGGGGTTCGCCACTTTTTTCATCAGTTTTTTTGATGATAAGTGATGTTAATTTTTGATTGGGAAATTCTACTGTAACCGTTTTACCTGTTTTAATTTCAAAATCTTTTATCGTGTCATTTAATAAATAACCGTCTGGGGATTTTACTTCTACAGCAGTATACCAGCCTGGTTGTAATTCATCTATTTGTATCATACCATTTTTATCAGTGGTATATTCTCCAACCACATTACCACTCTTTTTACTTATTTTGAATATTGCACCACTTAAAGGCTCTTTATTTTCAGAATCAAATTTCTTGATAATTACAGAAGCAAGGGGCTTATTAAAAAACTCAAGCGTGTATGTTTTTCCATAATCCATAGAAATAGTTTTTGATTGATTTTCTAACAAATATCCTTCTGGAGATTTGATTTCTTCTACAATATAACTGCCTTTTTGTAAGTTAGGTATGGTAATCGTTCCTGTTTCATCTGTTTTAAATATGCCATTCCCTTTTCCTACTACATCGCCTTTGCTTGTAGTGACTTTAAATTCTGCATTTGCTAATGGTTTTTTGCTGTTGGAATCCATTTTTAATATTACCAGAGTGCTAACTGGTTGATTTTTAAAGCTGAGTTTGTAAACTTTGCCGTCTGTACCAATATCAACCGTTTGTGGTGTCATGTCTAATACATAATTTTGAGGTGCTTCTAATTCTGTTACAACATAACTGCCTGGTTTTAAATTTGGCACTAAAAATTCACCATTTTCATTTGTTATAAATTCTCCATTGCTACTACCTGCTGCTGTTCCTGCACCTGTTGTCACTTTAAATCTAGCATTGGCAAGCGGTTTTCCTGTCAATGCGTCTGTTTTGGATACCAATATGCTGCCATAAGGATAATTGGAAAAAGTAACTTCTACAATAGATGTACCATCTGCTTTTAACCATGCCTGTTGCTGGCTATTTTCAGAAAGTAAGTAATTTGTAGGTGGTTTTACTTCTTCAATAATATAGCCTCCTGGCTCAAGTCCAGTAATCACAATGACACCAGAATTATCTGTAGTATATCTGCCTATGATTGTGCCGGAATTTCCAGAAATATCTTCTGTTACTTTTCGTACTTCAAATGCTGCACCGTCAAGCAATTCAGAAGTATTTGCGTCTACTTTTTTAATGACAATACTGTTTAAAGGATAGTTGACAATTTCTTCCCCTAAGTTGTAAGCACTTCCTGATGTAACTTTGACTGCTACATTATTATTTAAAGTTTGATTATTTTTATTGTTTTCTATGATACTTGTAAAAATATTTTCTACTTTATCTGCTACACTATCTTTATTTGCTACACTATCTTTGTTTGCTGATGGGGGAGTAGTATTATTTGAATTATTTATATTTGTTGACGGAGATGTAATACTATTTTCATTTTGTTGTGTATTTTCTTCCGTATTCACTACAGTATAAGCATTTTCACCTGGTGTAAGATATTTTCTTGTCACAACATTAGATGGCTTGCTAAAACCTTGTGCTGGACGAATTTCTGTAATGATATACCAACCTGGCTCCACTTTTGGTAATATAATTTGTCCATTTTTGTCTGTTCTGTATGTACCAAGTGTTGTAATACCACCGTTTTGTCCTTCATACTCAATTTTATATGTTGTATTGGGGATTGGTTTGTATGTTAAAGCGTTTGTTTTAGTAATAATCAGTGTTGGTTTTCTGGTATCTTCATACACAAGTGTTTTATTTTTTCCCCATTCTAAAGCAATTTCTTTATGCTGTGGTTCTAAAATATAACCTTCTGGTGCAGTAACTTCCTCCACTGTATAAATGCTTTCGTCTAATTTTTCTATTGTTATCGTACCTGTTTTATCTGTTGTATATTCGCTCACTGTTTTATCTTCTGTTTTTGTAACTTTAAATTTTGCACCTGCTAAGGGTTCTTTTGTTTTGCTATCTATTTTTTTGATGGTGAGGACAGGGCGTTTTTTATTTGTAAACACCACTTGTTTTGTTTTG
This sequence comes from uncultured Clostridia bacterium, assembly GCA_910586765.1. Lineage (GTDB taxonomy): Bacteria > Bacillota > Clostridia > Lachnospirales > Anaerotignaceae > Coprocola. The sequence continues at coordinate 15,934 of CAJUJJ010000041.1, read as the reverse complement.
CCCCATTCTAACTCTACATCTTTGTGCTGTTCTTCTAACAAGTAACCATCAGGAGCAACGATTTCTTCTATGGTGTAGATTTCCGCATTGAGATTTTCAATCAATATTTTACCAGTATCATCTGTAACATATTCTGATGTGGTATTACCTTCTGTACTTGTAACTTTAAATTTTGCTCCAGCAAGTGGCTTTTTGGTTGCTTCATCTATTTTAAGTATTTCAAGAGATGGTCTTGCTTTATTTTCAAATACAAGCGTTTTTGTTTTACCCCATTCTTTTACCCCATTCTAATTTAATATCTTTGTGCTGTTCGTCTAACAAATACCCATCAGGAGCTTTCACTTCTGTTACAGTGTAAATTGCTTCGTCTAAATCTTGTATGAGTATTGTTCCAGTTTCATCTGTAGTATATTCAGATTCTGTGCTGTCCTCTGTTTTCACCACTTTAAATACTGCACCTTTTAATGGCTTACCTGTTTGACTATCAATTTTCATAATCTGTAATGCTGGTCTTAATCTGTTATCAAATTTGATTTCTGTAACTTTATTAGGCTCTAATTTGACCTCTTTGCTTTCTGTTGCTATCAAATAGCCTTTTGGTGGTGCAATTTCTGTAATGGTATACCAATCTGGCTCTAAATTTTCTATTTTTATTTGTCCGGATTTGTCTGTCATACCCTCATATACAATAGAGCCGTCTTTTTTCTTTACAGAAAACTCTGCATTTTGCAAAGGCATACCTGTATCTTCATCATATTTTTTAATCAGAAGTCCTGGTTTTGCTTTGTTTTTTACTGTGAGGGTAGCTTTTTTCCCTGCCTCTAATTTGATACTTTGAGGAGTGTTATCCAATAAATAGCCTTCTGGTGCAGTGATTTCTGTTACAGTGTATGTACCACTTTTTAAATTTGACAATGTTGCTGTACCTGCGTTATTGGTATAAACATCATAACAATCACTTCCACCATCATAAGCAACTCTGATACTTGCACCACTTAATGGTTCTCCAGTATCAGCGTCTACTTTTTTGACTTCTAATTCTGCCATTTCTTCATTGGCAAATGTGACAATCACAGGGTCAACGGTATTGATAACAAAATCTTTATGATTGTTTTTATCTAATAAATAGCCCTCTGGAGCAACGATTTCTTCTACATAATAAGCACCAACTGCTAAATCTGGTATAGAAATTTCTCCCTGTTCGTCTGTCACATAATCTCCAATAATACCACCATCAGCGTCTGTCAAACGAAATACTGCACCAGAAAGTCCTTGTGTTGTACCTGCTTTAACTTTTAATATCTGTAAGCCTTTTCCTGGTTCTGGTATGTCTGGTGTATCTGGTGTGTTAGGCTGGTCTGGCTGGTCTGGATTGTCTGGCTCTTTTGGTTCATCTGGTGGGGGAGTTGTGCCGTCTGCATAATAAGTTACTTTTCCGATGGAATCGCCATTATAAAATGGTATGGGTGCAACATAATAATCTTGCTTTTTGCCACTATGAGATATGCCAAACATAACAGCTTTATTTTCCAATTTTCCTTTTGCAATGACGTTAAATGTGCCTTTTTGTTCTCCACCATCTTTTTTAGGAATTAACACTTTTATTGCATTTGTGTCACCACTAAATGTTTCTTGTTCTTCATTTTGTAAATTTGTTGCTTTTACACCTTCTGGCACATTTCCATCAAATACAATTTTAAAACTATCAATTTTGACATTGGATTTGATTTCAAATTCTTGCGAATAGTAATTACTGTCAATACTGTCCACTTCTGCTTTTTGTGATTTAGGATTGACTGCAAGCCATGTGGCATATACAACATCGTTTGCTTTGCCTTTTGCTACTAAATTTTTCATAGCTGCCTCCACAGGCTGATTGTGTGAGCCGTTTGCTTTCCAATCATTTAAGTTGCTGTAATTGGCGTGAACTGTTGCCCAAACTGCCATTTTTGTAGCATAATATGCCTGATACTCTGTAGAAAGTCCCAGTTCTTGAGGACTTTTGTAAGGATAACCATTTGTAATAACGCCCCATACATGAGGGTCGGTGTCCAATTTATCCACGTCAACATCATAACTTTTTGCAATTAAATCTTCTACACCTGGTCTGTTGGGATTGGCACAATAGGCTGGATATTCGTTGCCGTCCTCAGAACGATATACAATTATTGCTGGTGCAAAGTTGTCTGCGTCAATCACACCTTTCCAAGTCAATAACTGTTGTCCTTTGCCTTCTTTGACATAAAGATGAACTTTGTTTAAAGCATTTTCAAGTGAAGTCCCTGCAAACACCTCCGAAAATGAGGAAAGCAAAAACACAAACGACATAAACAGCGATATTACTTTTTTTATTTTCTGCATATTTATTTCTCCTCTCATAATATAGTTTGTTCTATCAAAGGTAATATTTCTTGTTGCTTTAACAAGTCATATAAAAACAATCTGCCTTTTTGTGTCCATTTTGTAAGCATTTTGCTATCTTTTTTGCCATTGGAATATTCAAAACAAAATGTTTCAGAATGAACATATCCTTTATCATGATACTTTTTGTATAGTAACCACTGTCCGCATTGCTTATATTGCACATTTAGTGTATGTAATAGCTTGTTCATTTCTATACCGCTCATGCCATAGTCTTTTGCAATCTGTGTGATAGTTACTGTTTTTTTGCTTTTTAATATGGTGTCAGTATAATCTGCTTTTGGTTGGAGTTCTCCTATCATTTGCCTTTGTTTTAAATTTTCTGTTTTTAACTGCTCCTTTTCTTCTTTTTCCTTTTTTAGAGTTTCTACTAACTGTATTATAGTATCTGGATTTAATATTACTTGCTCTAATGTTTCCGATGTCATATAAACACCATATTTTCTAATGGATTTTAAAACCGTTTTGACTTCTTTTTTAAATTGTTTTGCAATGGGTTTTCTGCTTTGCATTAACACTTCATATACGCCATATTCTGTTAAAAACCATACTTCTTGATTTCCTCCAGGGGTGTAAGCAATGTTTACTCCCTTTTCATCGTCATCAACAGCTTGCAACATCATTCTTGGATTGCTATGTTCTATCCATTCTGCAACTTCTTTTGCTAAAAATAAGGGATTTTCAAAATCACCATATAGTGTAAGCGGTTTGCCTAATATTTGCTGTTGCTGTAATACTTTTAATTCCTTCATTTTCTCACTCCTATCTTTTTTCTACTGCCTGTACACAAAGTCTTTGATTTGGCACATCTTCTACACAAGTTATTAGTGTTAAACGGTTATCATTGGTGTATTCCAGTTTTGTCCAATCCGTTTCTGATATTCTACTGACAGACTGCATAATATAGTTTCTTGTGCCAAGTGTCGTAGTGTATGTGATTTCATCGCCTTCAGAAACATTTTTTAATTTCTGAAAATAACCGCTGGAACCTCTGTTGTGTCCCACAAAACCAGCATTTCCATTCCATGTAGAAGTGGAAGAAATATGCCCAATACCCTTTTTCATTGCCGCATAAGTGTCTCCGTCATATGCTGTTACAGTCAATTTGACAGATGGTATTTTTAAAGTGCCAATGCTACCATCTGATTTTCTGACTTGTTCTATTGTGGTGAGGGGATATTGTAGTTTTTGTTCCTCATTGTTGGCGTAATATACAACAGTGTTTGTATTTCCACTTGGCAAATTTGTTGATGTGCTTGTATAAAAATTACCTGTTGCATTATTTTGTGTTTTTGTTGTATTTGCTAAATTTGTTGTACTGCCTGATTGCTGTGTACCTTGTGTTGCACCAGTTACAAAACCATTTGTACTTTGTGTAAATCTTCCCGATGGTGCATTTGCTGGTGCATACGTTGTCACATTCGCTTTTTGCTCTGAAGGTGTAATGATAGTTGCACCATATTCAGAATCATGTCTTTTCTGTGGTGCTAAATCATAAATATCCAGTAAATAATCTGGTACTGCTCCATCAAAATGAATGTGGTTTTCTCCAGTGATATAAAATTCTTCTTTGTTTTCTGTTTTGAACTGATAATCTAAATCGCTTGTTACTGCAAAAGCATTGATATTGCAGCAAGTACAAACATTTGCTGTCATCAAAAACAACAAAGGAATTTTGATGTATCTATTTCTCATGTTCTTTCCCTCCTATCTCTAGCATAAAGCAATACGGCTGTCCGTATTCGCTCACGCTGTTGGGTATTATCATTTGTTCTTTTGTTTCATCATGTAGTGTAATGGATATTGTTTTGCCATATAATTTTTTTGCGGTATATTTATCTATGACAAAATAGAAGCAAGAACTTTGTATCAACTCATACAAAGGGTTTAAATCTATTACAAAATCCTCTTTGCCCATTTTCTGGTATCCAATACAAATATATTCCTCATCTTGCAAGTTACAAATTTTCACTCCTTTCTGTGATTTTTTATGAAATAGCAAAACCATACCACTTGAAAACAAAATACCAAGTAATGCACCAAATAGCATTTTGATAAAAACAGTATTGTTTTGCTTAATTTCTTTTATTTCTTTGTCCTCTTTTATTTGCCTTTCTTCTTGTATTTGTTTATGTGCTTGTTTTTCTGCCTTTTCCATAATTGTGCTGTTTTCTTTAATAGGTGTGCCAACATAAGTCAATGTATATGTAATTGTGGTTGGTTCTGGTTTTGACACCGTTCCTGTGTATATTGCTGTTGTGACATAACTGGAAGGCACTTTATTACTTATGGTTTTGGAATAAGTTGCAGTTGCTTTGTATTCTGTAGGTACAAGCGTATCTCCTGCTAAACCTGTTCCCATCACTGCCCAGTTGACATCTGTTAATTGCAATGTTTGTCCCTCTTTTTCTGCTGTTTGAGGAATATAAGAATTGTCTGCTGCCATCAGTTCTGTGTATTCTTTTACAGTAGATACTGTTGTGTTTTGGGTTTTATATGCTGCTGGTTTTGTATCAATGCTGTTGTTCTCCAATGACAAAATACCTGTAAAATCTTCTTTGTTGTAATCTATTGTTTGGGGCAGTCGGTTTAATATGCCTTGTTTGTTGTCTGTTGCTGTTTCTATGGCAATACTTTCAGAAAGTTCTTTTGTTTGCTTGTTTTCATTCACTTTTTTATCTGTTTTATGATAGGCAAACAAATATCCCTCTTTTTCATAACCATTTTCAATTAGTTTTGAAGGGTCAAAATCTTCTGCCACTTCATAGATTTTTGTTAAAAAAATACTGCCATCTATTTGCTTTTGTTCTGAAGAAATCAAAAAGGGGATACTTTCTGTTTGTTCTGCAAATGTTGTTTTTAAGGGACAGTTTATTGTCAAAAGCAACAGTAACAGAAATAGTTTCTTTTTCATTTTTTTTACACTCCTCTCCCAAATCTTTCCCTAATTTTTTAACAAAAAAAGACAGCAACAAGTTGTTACTGCCCTTTTTCATTATCTATACATATCATAGTTAACTTCTGCCTGATAATAAGCGTCTATTGTTTCGGGAGCATTATATAATGCGGAAATATAGTAGGCTCTTATGTTATGTATTTTGTTTTTTGTTCTGTTCAGACATTCCAATACATATGTTATGTGTTCGGAATTTAATTTCAATAATCTTTCTTTTACCATTTTTTGAGGAATTTCTTCTCCACTAATGCGTATTGTTGTTTTATTGCTTATTATCACGCTTACCATAATGTCTACCATGTTGTTAATTAACTGTATGTTATATTTTGTTCTTTCATTTTCTGCCAAAAATCGATAGTTAATATTTCTCAAAATGGTGGCTTTACACATTTGTTCCTGTAAACCTTTGTCAATAAAGAATTGTTGTTTTGGCTTTGGTTTTGGCTTTGGTTTTTCCTCTGTATTTGTGTTTGTTGTATCATTCATTTTTTCTACTTTTTGCTGTTGTTCTTTTAATTTCTTTTGTGCAACTTCTCTCTGCAAATTGATGAAACACTTTGGATAATCATAAGGCAGTTCATCGTTATTGCTTTTGTAAAGCTGTTCTTCTAATTCTTTGTCAATAGTGCATTTTTCTTCTTCTTTTTTCTCTGTATCAGAATAAATAATTGTATCAATCTCATCCATCTCATCTGTTTTTGATAGATGAGATGGATAAGATGGATTATATTGATTATTATTTATAGAAACAGTATGATTAATTTTTTTAGTATCACTAAAATCAGTATTACTAAAATCAGTATCATTAATTAAAAGAGTATTAATAGTTTGTGATTTTGGCAATTCTTGATTTGTGATTTTCACATTTCTGGAATTGTGATTTTGGCAAGTTCTCATCATTTTGCTCTAAAAAATAATCTGTTTCTTCTTCTATTTCTTCTGCAATTTCTGTTTCGTCCTCTGAATTTTCTGGAGTTTCTACTGTTTTTTTCATTCCATCATCATTTTTTTTATAAAAACCTAAAAAATTTTTGATATAAATAAAATTTGGCTTGCCTAAACCGTTCCTTCTTTTTTCAATTAAGCCGATTTCTTCTAAATCTTTGAGTAATTTGTTTGCTTTTTGCTCTCTGCAATGCAGTAAATCCATAATTTTATCTACTGTAAAAACAATATAAACTCTTTTTTGCTCATCAAACCACTTATTTTTGATAGATAATCCCATTCTGTCAAGCATAATACCATACAAAACCTTAGCTTCTATGGATAATTCTGAAAATCTGTCATCTGTAAAAAGCAATTTGGGTATTCTGTAAAATATAAATTGCTCTGATTCATTTCCATAATAATAATCAAATGATACTGTACTCATTTTAACGCCTCCTTTGTTGTTTGTTTTCAAAAATCTAAATTTGTAAAAATCGTATTTCAATCTCATTATTCTTCTTTTTCTGTAACACTTTGTTGCTGTTGCCACTGTTTTAAAAGTTCAAATATTACATTTTCCATATCCTTTTTGCTGTAAGACTTAGGAAAATACTGTTTTAAATCTTTCTTTTTTAATGTAATATTGTTGCTGTTCTTTTCTGTTTCTTGTGTCAATATGACTTCTATGACACCATCGTTTAATTTTTTGTCCTGACTGTATTTTTTTAGCTTGCTTGACTGTTCCAAAGAAGGAATAACATTTAATTTTCCCATAAGTTTGTGTAAATTTATTTGTTCCTCTAGTTCTAAATAGGATAATTCCACGCCTGTGTTAAATTTTAGTTTGTTGTCATCTACCATTTGAAGCAATTCTGGTATAAGTTTTGTCAAACGAATATATCTTTGTATCTGTTTATAATTTTCTCCAGCTTCCTCAGCTACAATTTCTATTGAATTTTTTCCTTTTAACTTCTGGACAACTTGTCCAGAAGTTAAATCTGTTCTTTTACCTTGATGTTTGATTGCTTCTAACTTCATTTTATAAGAAAATCCTCTTTCACTTGGCAATATATGCTCTCTTTGTATATTTGAATCAACCATTGCTATTACTGCTTCATCATCATCTAATTTTCTAATGATAACAGGCATAGTATCTATCCCTAATTTCATACAAGCATATCTTCTACGGTGTCCTGATATTATCTCATAATATTCGTCATTTATAGCACGAGCAATAATAGGCACTACAACACCTTTTTCTGCAATACTTTGTACTAATTTTTCCATTTCTTCATCATCTTTTATTCTAAATGGATGGTTCTGAAAATGAATTAATTTATCAATTTGTATTTTTTGCACAATCTCCATAGAGTTTGCACCTAACAATAATTCATCGTAAGGTGTTAATGTTACATTTTTGGCACTACTTTTCATTTCTTCTTTTGTTTCTTCTCTATTTTCTTCTGCATGAAAATTCATTTTTTCTGCATTTTCATTCATTTCTGCCATGTCAATACCTCCTGCACGAATGATTCATATGCTTTTGCTACTTTTCCATTTTTATCATGAGTATAAATGCTTGTCCCTTCTGCACTGATTTCTGCCGCTTTAACAGACATAGGAATATACTCTTTAAATATATGCAGTTTTCTATCATAATTTTGATGTAAAAGAGTTACCAGTTCTTTAGAGTAATTGGTTCTCATGTTTGCCATTGTAATAAGTATTCCGCTTATATCTAATTTCCTGTTGATACACATTTGTACTCGGGAAATCGTTTTGATTAACTGCTCCAAACCTTTTATAGATAAATATTGTGCCTGCACTGGTATTAACACGGTATCTGCAAAGGCAAGAGAGTTGATTGTCAACATTCCCAATGATGGAGAACAATCCACTACAATATAATCATATTTATCTCTTAATACTTTTAAAGAATTTCTTAATACAGTTTCTCTGCTCATTGTATTGACAAGTGCTGCTTCTAATCCAGATAATTCGATATTAGAAGGTAATAAATCTACTTTTTCTTTGTGGTGTAAAATACTTTTGAATACATTGCTTTTGATGTTACTCTCACTCATGTATTGCCCCATAATACTGGCGATTGTCATTTCTATTTGTTCTGGTTGGTATCCTAAACTTAATGTCAATGACGCTTGTGCGTCCATATCTACTAACAGTACCTTTTTTTCTGCTCTTGCTAAACCGATTCCTAAATTGACAGTAGTAACTGTTTTTCCTACTCCACCTTTTTGATTACAAATAGCTATTACTTTTGCCATACTTACCAATCCTTTCATTTGCTTATTTTTTTGTCGTGTTTATGACAAATTCAGTTTTTAGTGCATTTTTTGGACATAAAATCTATTGGAAAAAGGGTATAAAAAGAAAAGACAAACCGTTCAAACCCTTGATTTTACTGGGTTTTCTGATTTGTCTTAATTATATCGTATGGACATTTTAATGCTTCTATTATGTTATCGTTAAACATTCCCGACAAATACGCTATGGAGCGTATGGGTCATGCTACAAACACTATGCTAAAAACAGTTTATCAGCATACATTTACACAAAAACAAATAGAAGTTAGCAACACAATAAATCATTACATTGACACCATTATGCAACACGAAATGCAACACAAAAAAAATAGCCCTTGAGTTTTCAAGGGTTATTTAAAGCTGCTAACGGGATTTGAACCCGTGACCTCCGCCTTACCAAGGCGACGCTCTACCTACTGAGCCATAGCAGCAAAGAAAAGAGAGTACTCTCTTTCCCACATCAACCATTATATGGTATCATATTGTAACACATACGTCAAGTTTTTTTATTTAAAAAAGATATATTACTATATTTAATACTAATTTTTTTTCTCATTTAGATATTTTTCTATTTTCTTTTTTACTCTCTGCAAGGCATTATCAATCGATTTTTCTGACTTTTCTACAATACACGAAATCTCATAATATGTTTTTCCTCTCAAATACAAAAGCAATATTCTTTTTTCAAAATCACTCAACATTTTTATAATTTGTGTTTCCATAAAATGCTTATCTTCTCTACCTATCAACAATGCTTCAGGATTGAGTATTTCTCCTCCCATAAGCATATCCATATATGTTTCTTCTGATTCTTCTTCAAACACAGGTCTATTTAAAGAAACATAAGAATTTAACGGAATATGTTTTTGTCTTGTTGCCATTTTAATTGCTGTAATCATTTGTCTATTGATACAAAGTTCCGCAAATGCCCTAAATGAAGAATTTTTATTTTTTTGAAAATCTCTCATTGCTTTATACAGTCCTATCATACCCTCTTGTATAATATCTTCCGTATCTGCCCCAATTAAAAAATAAGTCCTTGCTCTTGTTTTTACAAGAGGTTTATATTTATTTAGTAAATGCTCTTGTGCTCTTTTATCTCCTTGCTGCACCAGTTTTACCAATTCTTCATCTTTTTGCCCACTATAAACGCTTTGCTGTTCCATATATTACACCCTCACACTACATTACATTTTTTATTTCTGTCTACGCAATGCTTCAATCCAATCCAAAGCATCTTTATCTATATTATCTGATAAAAGATTATTTTTAGGTGGCCTATTTTCTATGTACTTTTTGCGTATTTCTTTTTGTTCTGCCAAAATTCTTTGACGCAATTCTTGTGCTGTAACCCTTTGTGCACCTTCTCCCAATATAATCATCTGTTCTAATCCGTCCGATGTTGCTACGCTTACTTTATAATGACGAGGCAAGCGGTTGACTGTTCTTTCAATAAAGTGGTCAGCAGTTTCTGCTTCTTTTGTATATACAACGGAAATATTATGATACTGAAATATCTTTCCGACATTTCCTTTTACTAAATATGCGTCAAATACCACAATAATATTCATTTTTTGACTTCCCTTATAGTTTGAAAGCATATCAAGGAGTTTTTGTCTAGCACTTTCCAAACTAACTTCCACTAATTCTTTTAACTCCTGCCATGCGTGTATCATATTATAGCCATCTACCAGCAAAAATTCTTTTGACAATATGCAACAATCCCTCCTTTATCTGTTTTTATAGCATACAAAATGATGGGAAAATTTTCTAATATAAAAAATTCTCCCTGTATTTCCTTACTACAAAAACTTTCTTTGTCTTACCACTTCATACAACAAAAGCCCTGCCGCCACAGAAGCATTCAAAGACGCTATTTTTCCATACATAGGTATTGCTACAGTAAAATCGCAATTCTCTTTTACCAATCTACTTACGCCATCGCCTTCACTACCTATTACAACACCTATAGCTCCCTTCATATCTGTATCGAAATAATCTAAGCCTTTCATATCTGCACAAGCAAACCACAATCCTTGTTTTTTCAACTGCTCCATTGTTTTTACAATATTTGTCACTCTTGCCACTGGCATATATTCTATTGCTCCCGCTGAAGTTTTCCCTACTGTGGCATTTAATCCTACAGAACGGTGTTTTGGTATAATTACGCCATGTGCCCCAGCACATTCTGCACTTCTTATAATTGCCCCTAAATTATGCGGGTCTGTAATGCCGTCTAGTATCACTATAAAAGGTGGCTCTCCTTTACTTTGTGCATACTCTAATATCTCCTCTACTGTAGCATAATTGTGTGCTGACACAACAGCAATGACACCTTGATGATTTTTTGTTTGAGAAAGCTCGTCCAATTTTTGACGGCTCACTTCTTGTATCACAACACCTTTTTTAGATGCTTGTGCTATAATTCTTTTTATTGTTCCTTCTGCACTTCCTTTTATTACCATAAGCTTTTCCATATCTCTACCATTTCGCAATGCTTCTAATATGGCATTTCTTCCCTCAAGCTGATTTTCATTTCTCTCCATATTTTTCACCTCTTTTCACAACAATATACTATATTTTTATTACAATTCATTCACACCTTTTTCAAACAATTCTAACGCCCTTTTGACATCTCCCTTTAAATACAAATAGCCAAACACTGCTTCTAGCCCTGTAGCATGGCGATAATCTCCTATATCCATATTTTTAGGTGTGGTATAAGATTTTGCATTTCTTCCCCTTCTAAATACTGCTTTTTCTTCCTCTGTAAAATATTGTGCTATTTTTTTATAAATTTCAGCTTGTCCTTTTGCATTGACATATTCTTTTGACTGTTTATGCAATTTATTGACGGGTGCATTTCCTTTTGAAAGCACCATTGTTCTAACAAATAATTCATATACTGCATCGCCTATATAAGCAAGTGCAAGGGAGGAAACCTCTTGCGGTTTTATCCCCCCTTGCACACCTTCTATCAGCAATGATGTTATATTTTGTATGTCCATTGCTTTTATCCCCTAAACCATTGCACACCTTGACGAGTATCTTTTATGGTAATGCCCATTTCTGAAAGCTGTGCTCTTATGGCATCTGCTGTTTCAAAATCTTTATTCTTTTTTGCTTCTGTTCTTTTTGCTATCAATGCTTCAATTTCTTGTGTATCTTCTTGTGTCTGTTGTTCCATTACTGCAATGCCCAACACATCACAAAGGTGATTTAACATTTCTTGTGTTTTTTGTGCAAACTCTTTTGACATATTCTCTTTGATTGCCTTATTTGTAAAGCGTACCAATTCATATATTGCTGTAATGGCATTTGCTGTATTAAAATCATCGTCCATTGCTGTTTCAAACTGTGTTTTGAATTTTTCCAGTTCTTCTACGCTCTCATTTGGTTTTAATGCACTTTCCTCACAGTTTTCTACATAATACGCTAAATCTTTTTTACAATTTTTAATTCTTTCTAATCCATTTTGTGCGTCTTTCATCAGTTCATCACTGAAGTTAATAGGCCCTCTGTAATGCCCCCCCAATATGAAAAATCGAATGACTTCATAAGGAAAATGAGAAGCAATATCTCTTACTGTAAAAAAGTTTCCCAATGATTTTGACATTTTTTCATTATCTACTGTAATAAAACCATTATGCAACCAATATTTTGAAAATTGTTTTCCATTTGCTGCTTCGCTTTGTGCAATTTCATTTTCGTGATGAGGGAATATCAAATCTTCTCCCCCTGCGTGTATATCAATAGTATCTCCCAAATATCTTTTTGCCATAACAGAACATTCTATATGCCAACCAGGTCTACCTGCTCCCCAAGGTGCTTCCCATTTTGGTTCTCCTGATTTATGTGGTTTCCATAGCACAAAATCAGTAGGGTTCTTTTTGGCATCATCTACTGAAACCCTTTCACTTGCTCCTGCTATCAATTCTTCCAAATTCTTTTTAGAAAGTTTACCATATTCTGGGAATTTTTTGGTATCATAATATACTGTACCTTTATCTTCATAAGCATAGCCTTTGTCCAAAAGCACTTGTATCATTTCTATAATGTGTGGCATTTCTTCTGTTACTCTTGGGTGCACTGTTGCTCTTTTTACATTTAATCCATCTGCATCTCTAAATGCTTCTTCTATATATCTATTTGATATATCTTGCATAGTGCTATTTTCTTTATTTGCCCTATTTATAATTTTATCATCTACATCTGTAAAGTTTTGTACATATGTTACATCATATCCCTTATATTCCAAATATCTTCTTACTGTATCAAATACTACATAAGGTCTTGCATTTCCTATATGAATATAATCATAAACAGTAGGCCCACAAACATACATTTTTACTTTTCCCTCTTGTTGTGGCACAAATTCCTCTTTTTGTCTTGTCAGTGTATTATATACTTTCATATACTTGTATCTCCCTTTCTACAATTTTTTACAATTCCATAAAACAAGAACTACTTTTTATTTTTACATAATAAAATAATTGTTTTATGTCCACTCCTCTATTGTACATTGTTTTTGTCACTTTGTAAAAGTATTTTTTCAATCACTTTTATTCTTTCTGAAATATCCCTTAAATCCCTTGAAACTGGGTCACTCAATTTCAACTGGTCAAGCACATCTGACGTTTTTTGCTTTTTTTCTTCTTCTTCTTGTGCTGTACATCTTGCTGGAACGCCCACCGCTGTCATATATGCTGGCACATCTTTTACTACAACAGAGCCACCTCCTATTTTTGCATTATCTCCTATATTGACTGGTCCCAACACTTTCGCACCTGCTCCCACCATAACATTATTTCCTAATGTTGGGTGGCGTTTACCGCTTCCTTTTCCTGTTCCTCCTAATGTTACCCCTTGATACAAAAGCACATTATCTCCTATTTCACACGTTTCTCCTATTACAACTCCCATGCCATGGTCTATAAAAAATCCCTTGCCTATTTTTGCTCCAGGGTGAATTTCAATTCCTGTTAAAAAACGAGAAATTTGTGAAATCAATCTTGCTATAAAATAATGTTTCTTTTTATAAAAGTGGTGTGCTACTCTATGTGATATGGTTGCCCAAAAACTGGGATACAACAATACCTCCATATTCCCCTTTATAGCAGGGTCTTTTTCTTTCACTACTTTTACTAATTCTTTTAACATTTTTTATTCCTCCTGTTTTTATACTATTGTCCTTTTTTTAATATACTCTATTTTTATATGATTGTTTCCATATTTTATATCATTATTTATACAACCTCCAAACAAAAGCAATTAAAAAAGCCTCATCTTTACTTTTTTTGTAAAGACGAAGCTCATTTCTTCGCGGTTCCACTCCACTTAGACGGACTGACAAAACAATCCCTCTCTCTTTTTTACTATAACGTCGTAATCGGCTACAAGCTAATCAAAATACTTTTTTCGCCTGTGCAGTTCAGGAATGCACTTCATTTTTATTCTTTCTGTTTAGGAGTTTCACCCGATTATATGCACCACACATATAACGCTCCCTTTTCTCTGTCAGATGTCCTAAAAATTACTCTTTCCATCAATACTTTTTTCTATTTTTATTTTTTCTATCAGACACACCGCTTTTGCTGCTATGCCCAATTCTGCTCCCGTAAATCCGAGCCCTTCTTCTGTTGTTGCTTTGACATTTACACTATGTTTATCTATCTCCAATATATTCGCTATATTTTGTTCCATAGCCTGCATATATTTTGCTAATTTTGGCTTTTGTGCAATCACTGTTGCATCGATGTTTATTATACTATACTTTTCTTTTTTTAGCAAGCATAAAACTTCATACAACAATTTCATACTAGATATATCTTTATATTGATTATCACTATCTGGAAAATGCCTTCCAATATCTCCCAGTGCTGCCGCCCCTAAAAGTGCGTCCATAACAGCGTGTGTTAGCACATCTGCATCAGAATGACCCAGCAATCCCTTCTCAAAAGGAATTTCTACGCCCCCTAATATCAGCTTTCTTCCCTCTACCAATTTATGCACATCATATCCTGAGCCTATTCTCATATGATTTCCTTTCTATTTTCTTTCCTTTTATCTGAAAGTATTATAATATCCAATTTCTTTTCATCACTATGAAATTTATACTGTATGAAATATGACATCTTTTGCAGTACCAAATTTTCTTTTTGATTGACTTCTATAAATGCAACATATTCATTTGCTTTTGTTGATATTATCAAGTTCTTTTCATCACAAACATAATTATATGCTTCCATACTTTTATTTTGTATATTTATTTCCCAATCCTTCAACTGATATGTTCTCATATATCTATTTTACACCACCTCTAACATTATTTTTCTATATTTATGGTCTATTTCGCACTGACAATCCATACAGCATTTCTCTATTACAATATTACGACATTCGTCTAGGCTAAAAAGTATTATAAAATTTCTATCCTGGTCTAACACTATCAATATATCCCCCTGCTGTATTGTCCTATACTGCTTTTCTACACAAATTGTCCATTTCGATAATTTTAACACATTCATAATCTATACTGTTCACCTCCCTATACAAATATCTTCGATTTACACTATACCCCATTTTTTTTACATTCGCAATACTTTATATTTTATTTTTTTACAACAAAAAACACAGCATTTTTACAATACTGTGTTTATTTTTATCATAGCGGAGAAGGGATTTGAACCCCTGACACCGCGGGTATGAACCGCGTGCTCTAGCCAACTGAGCTACTCCGCCACATACATTATGAAAAAAATATGGGAGTTACAGGGCTCGAACCTGTGACCCTCTGCTTGTAAGGCAGATGCTCTCCCAGCTGAGCTAAACTCCCATAAAACGACTCAGAAGGGGCTCGAACCCTCGACCTCCGGCGTGACAGGCCGGCGCTCTAACCAACTGAGCTACTGAGCCATATGCTATTTTTAAAAATAAAGTGGGTCTTCAGGGACTCGAACCCGGGACCGTCCGGTTATGAGCCGGATGCTCTAACCAACTGAGCTAAAGACCCATATGATATTTTACTTCCCTTATTATTGGGGGAAGAAAGCCGATGAACGGACTCGAACCGTTAACCTGCTGATTACAAGTCAGCTGCTCTGCCAATTGAGCCACATCGGCATAATTCTAGCAATCACTTACTTTCCCAGGCAGTCCCCCACCAAGTATCATCAGCCGTTTATGTCTTAACCGTCGTGTTCGGAATGGGTACGGGTGTTTCCCATAAACGCATCATCACTAGAAATTTTTAAAAATGACCCGACCGGGAATCGAACCCGGGTTACAGCCGTGAAAGGGCCGTGTC
>CAJUJJ010000040.1:2085-21832 GCA_910586765.1 uncultured Clostridia bacterium | reverse complement strand
TTGGCAAAACTTCTGATGTCCGTATGGCACAGTATGAAGCAGAGGCACGAATACCTAAGCAAGAACTAGTAGAAAAAATGGCAAATATATTTGATATTAGTCCAAATGCTCTTACTGTTCCAAATATAGACAACTATATAGGACTTCTACATACTTTTTTTTGCTTTAGAAGATTTATACGGTTTAAAAATCACTACCATCAATGACGAAATCTGTCTACATTTGGATAAATCTGATATTTCTTTACTGCAAATGTTTCAAGCATGGCAGGAACAGTCTGCAAAATTGGAACAAGGCGAAATTACAAAAGAACAGTATGACCAGTGGAGATACAACTATCCTAAATTTGATACCTTCAATCGTTGGGCAAAAGTTCCATCACAGGCAATCAGCAACATTTTTACATCAGAATTGGATAACATAAGTGACGAGTAAGAAAATAAAAAACCTTACTGACTTCCAATTCTTTTTGAAAATCAGTAAGGTTTTATGAATTTGAAATAAATTATTATGTGGGTAATTTTAGAAATGTTGCCATTTCGTTGCCAATCACTAAATAAATTTGCTTGCAAACCGTATAAATACTGGATTTGTTCTCATTGACTTATCATTCCCACTCAATTGTTGCTGGGGGTTTACTTGTAATATCGTAGACAATACGATTTACGTGTTTAACTTCATTCACAATTCTACTAGAAACTTTATCCAAAACATCATAAGGTATTCTAGCCCAATCAGCAGTCATAAAATCTGTTGTTGTAACGCCACGCAAAGCAATAGTATAATCATATGTTCTAAAATCGCCCATAACACCTACACTTCTAATATCTGTAATCACAGCAAAATACTGATTAATACTACGTTCTAATGCTGCATTTGCAATTTCTTCTCTAAAAATAGCATCAGCCTCTCTCAATATTTCAAGTTTTTGTTCTGTTACTTCACCAATAACACGAATACCAAGACCTGGACCTGGGAAAGGTTGTCGCCATACAAGCGTATCAGGCAATCCTAATTCTATACCCATTTGACGAACCTCATCTTTAAAAAGTAATCTCAATGGCTCAATCAGTTCTTCAAAATCTACAACATCAGGCAATCCTCCCACATTATGATGGGATTTAATCACAGCACTATCTCCTAAACCACTTTCAATTACATCAGGGTATATAGTACCTTGTACAAGATAATCCACTTTACCAATTTTTTTAGCTTCATCTTCAAACACTCTAATAAATTCTTCTCCTATTATTTTACGTTTTCTTTCTGGTTCTGTTACTCCTTTTAATTTATTTAAAAATCGTTGTTGAGCATTTGCACGCACAAAATGAGAGTCAAACAAATCACTAAAAACTGCTTCTACTTCATCGCCTTCATTTTTTCTCATCAAGCCATTATCCACAAAAACACAAGTCAACTGTTTTCCTACTGCCTTTGAAACAAGCGCTGCAACAACACTGGAATCTACTCCTCCAGAAAGAGCACAAAGCACTTTTCCCTCTCCAACTTGATTACGAATAGATTTTATTTGGTCTTCAATATAATTTGTCATAGTCCATTGACCACTACAACCACATACTTCATATAAGAAATTATAAATCATTTGAGAACCTTTTGGAGTATGATTTACTTCTGGGTGGAACTGAACAGCATAAAATCCTTTTTCCTCACATTCTATAGCAGCAGAAGGACAAGTAGCTGTTTTTCCTATTATTCTAAATCCTTCTGGTAATTCTGTCACATAATCTGTATGGCTCATCCAGCAAATCTCATTTTCATCAACGCCCTTTAATAATTTACTAGAAGTGTCAAAAGTTACTTCTGCTTTGCCATATTCACTTTTTGCACCAGCATTGCCAACTTTTCCGCCTAATGTAAAAGCCATAAGCTGACAACCATAACAAATACCAAGCACAGGAATACCAAGCTGAAACAATTCTTCAGAACAGCGAGGAGCATTTTGTTCGTATACACTATTAGGGCCACCTGTAAATATAATACCTTTTGGATTTTTCAATTTAATTTCTTCTATAGATTTATTCCAAGGCACAACTTCACAATACACATGATGTTCTCTGACACGTCTAGCAATCAACTGATTATACTGACCGCCAAAATCCAATACCATAATTAATTCTTGGTTCATTTTCGTCCTCCATTTTTTTATACATCTACTGTTATTAAAAGGAAAAAATGCCGTAAATTACATTACGGCAAATTATTATTAATATCATACCACAGCAAACAAATTTGTACAATATAAATATCATAAATTTTGTCGTATTTACTGCAATATAAATTGTTTATATATATGTAATAAATAATTTTACTAAAAGATTTATATTCTTATGCGTTTTATTCCCGATTATATTATACAAAAACAGTATATCTTTTAATTTTATATTTTTTCAAACTATATTACAGAACAAGCATAACACTTTCCAAAATAATAAAATGCAATATCATCTAACTGTTTTGTTATCATAGTAAAATCTGTGTTTAAATCTAATGTTTTTGTTTGAATTTGATTTCCTCCTATATTAAAAGTAAAATCTGGAGTAATATTTTCTGTTGTTTTAGCATATAACAATACTCCAGCAACATTACCCGTATTGTTGCTGTCTTGATTTTTTACTGTACCCTCATCATATTTTTGTCTAAGAGTTTCAGAAGTATCTTGAAATAATTCAATACGTTCTGAAAGAGGCTCATTTTTATTAAATAATTTACGAAACATCTGACGAACAATCTCATTATCATTTTTTGCAAAATTTATTATCATTTCTCTAGGATAAAAGTTCTTTGATGTAAGTAAATTAGCTGTTTTAGATGTAGCATACTCAAACATTCTACCAAAATTTGCTGCTTCTATATTCCAATGAGATTGAAAATGTTTTATTGCTTGCCATTTGTATTTTTCGTCATTCCAACGATTGTTAAAATGTTTTTTATATTCTGTAAGTATTTCATTTAATTTATCTATATCAATCATTTTATTTCTCCTAAACTAAAATATTATTTTTATGATAAAACCCCCTCTTTTCAATATAAAAAGAGAGGGCAAAATATATTTTTATTATATTGTGATTATGACACAGCTATTGCAATTTTAGTAAATATCATTCTGCCTGCGGCCGTTTGCAAAACGCTTGTTACAACAACATTTTTTGTTTCGCCAATAAAACGATTGCCACCTTCTACAACAATCATAGTACCATCATTCAAATAGCCAATACCTTGTCCATTTTCTTTTCCTGCTTTTATCACAGTTACCTGCATTTCCTCACCAGGCAATACAACTGGTTTAATCGCATTTGCTAATTCATTAATATTTAATACACGAACACCTTGAAATTCTGCTACTTTATTCAAATTGAAATCATTTGTTACAACAAAAGCGTCCATTTTTTCACCCATTTTTAATAATTTTGAATCGACTTCCAATGCTTCTTTAGTGTCATAATCTACAATTTCTACTGGTACAGAAAGCTGTTTTTGAATTTCATTGAGTATGTCCAACCCACGTCTTCCTCTATTTCTTTTTAAAGAATCAGAAGAATCGGCAATGTGACGCAGTTCTTCTAAAACAAAATTAGGAATTAATATTTTTCCCTCAATAAAACCTGTTTGAAGCAAATCTAATATTCTACCATCTATAATAACACTAGTATCCAATATTTTAGGTCTGCCATATGCAACAATATTTTTTTTAGAATCAGGATTTGCCAATACATTTTTTAAATTACTGACATTGATTTCATCTTTCTTTTTGCGTGCAACACGAAAACCCAAAAAACCAAGCACAATATTCAATAATATAATAATGCCTGTTCCCAAAGGTCCAAAACCATTAAATGCAATGCCTATTAAATTGGCTATAGCAAGTCCTATAATACAGCCCAGTAAACTAAAACTTAATTCCTTTAAATTCATTTTCACCAGTCTTTCTTCTGTCCTTGCAATTTGTGTCATAATTTTATTTGTGACAGCAGAGGAAAAAAGAAAATAAAAAATGAGGCCAAGTACAATAGAAATTACCGCAGGTACATAAAATGGTACAATACGGTTCATACGGAATAAGTCCAGCAGATACAACAAATGGAATATCGCAAAAAATGCTGCTGTAACAATCAAACTGATTACAATTCCCAATAATCTTTTCAACATATCACCTCCCCCATAATAGTGTTATTAAAATATTAACAATTTAACACTAAATTTGCAAGTAATTCTTCTGCTTTTTCTGTGTCAATTTCATAAGAGCATATAATTTCACTTAAAACAATTTGCTTTGCTGTATTTAATAATTTTTTTTCTATGCTAGAAAGTTTTTTCCTTTTTTCTCTTTCATTTAGATTTTTTACAACTTCTGTCACCATATCTAATTTACCAGTTTTTAATTTTTCCAAATTATCTTTATAACGTAAACTCCAATTTTCTGGCATAGTAATTTTTTTTGCACCAACACATTCTAATGCTTTTACTACTTCTTCTTTTTTTGACACCGCCCTTACACCTAGCTGTTCTGATTTATTTGCGATTAAGCGAATTTTTAAATTATTTTTAGGAATTTGTATGATATAATACATTTCTAGTTTTGTCCCATGAAAATCTTGTTCTATACTTTCCACAACGCCAGCACCATACATAGGGTAAACCACTTTTTCACCAATTTGAAACATAAAAAAATCTCCTTTCTTTAATCACTACTGTTTTTGTTAAGTATGTACAAAAACATTTTAAAAAATACAAAAAAGCAGTACAGTTTTACTGTCTACTGCCTACAAACTATTTGTAAACTTATCTTTTGTGACGGAAGGGCTTAGGACATTGTTTCAATTTTTTTGATTTTTATAAAAACAAATGGAACAAATCTCTTTTATTTTATCATACAATAGTTTATCAGATATTTGTTATTACTATAAATTCAGACAAATATGTAATAACGAATATGATGAAAGGTCTTTTGATATGGGTAAATTATAAAACAATTTACAATATTATTGACTTCTAATGAACTTTTTTGTAGCAAAATAACAACCCACGTATAGTATTTACAAAAAAATGTAACATACTAAATGTACAGTTTTACTGTTTCCTGTTTTTCTCCATACTTCACACCCCAATTTAAAATTTCTCTCTTATTTAGAATAGCACAATTTTGGAAAAAATGCAAAATAATCATTTTAGCAATATTGCGTAATAAAGTCAATAAAAAAATAAACACTCTTTTAGTATATATATTACATTTTTAGATTTCATGCTACTATGATTTAATTTTTAAATAAGCAATCTATATTTATATCATAAGTAGTATCAATTAAAAAATAATTTACATGATATAGTTTACACATTCTTAATGTTTCAATATTATCATTTATTAAACTATCTATTGTATAATCTAAGTCATCAAGTCGCTTTTCAATGATGTTAGCATATTTCTTTATATCATTATAATGACTTTGTATATATGATTTACTCATAACTAAACAACAATATTTTATATGCTCAATATAATCTTTTTCAAAACTTCTTGTCCAATCAAATGGAATATAGCAGCCTTCAATAATAATATTTTGATTATTTTCAATAGCTGTTTTTATCATTTCTTTTATAATTGGCCATAGATAATTTGTTAATACTTTATCATCACTCAAGGGTGTAAGTATTGTATTTTTGCTGCGAATAAGCCCCATTTTTAGATGGTCTATTGAAAAATATGGATAGCCATATTTTTCAAGGAGTTTTTGAGCTAAAAGTGTTTTTCCTGTATGTGATGCACCTGCTATTAGTAAAATCATGCTATTCCTCCAAATATAAGTTAATTATCTTTATTATAACATAGTTATTATATTTACAATAAGATTATATTAAAATCAATAAAATGTCAAAACGATACTATTTTTCTGAATTAAGTAATGTATGTTGTTAAGTATTGACAAAAATAAATATTGCAATATATAATAAGTATGAAATAGAAATATAATACATTTGTAAAAAAATAGTGTAGGATTATAAGCCCATGTACTTTGTGCAGGGCTTTTGTTTTGTAACGGTAATATAAAAATGGTGATATTGTTTTTATTTGTAAGGAGAATAAACATGAATACAAAAAAATATTGTACTGCGGTGATACCAGCAGCAGGAACAGGTATTCGTATGGGTACTAAAATAAAAAAGCAATTTTTAGAATTGGGAGGAAAAGAAATTATTGCTTCTACTATAGAAAAATTTGAACAATGTAAAGAAGTTGATGAAATTGTTCTAGCAACAGCAAGCGATACGATAGAATTACTTTGGAGTATTGTAAAAAGAGAAGGATTTCAAAAAGTATCTGCAATAGTAGAAGGAGGAAAAGAACGTCAACATTCTGTATATGCAGGACTTTGTGTGGCAAATAAAAAAGCAGAAATTATAGTAGTACATGATGGTGTACGTCCTCTTGTAGAAGTAGAAGATATTAAAAAAACAATTATAATGGCTCAGCAAAAAGGAGCTTGTGTGTTAGGAGTAAAAGCAAAAGATACTGTTAAAATTTGTAATACAAATAATGAAATTATAACAACGCCTCAAAGAAATCTTGTTTGGTATATACAAACTCCTCAAGCATTTCAAAAAGATTTGTTATTAAAAGCATTTGAAAGAGCTAAAAGAGAAAACTTTGTAGGTACAGATGAGTCTATGCTTGCAGAAAGAGATGGCAATGTTGTATTTGTAATAGAAGGGCATTATGAAAATATTAAAATTACAACACCAGATGATATTATAATAGCAGAGGCATTTTTAAAAAAAGAAAAGGAGAAATAATATTGAAATCAGTTATAATATATACCGATGGTGCGTGTTCAGGTAACCCAGGTGCTGGTGGATATGGAACAGTGCTTTTATATGGTAGTGCAAGAAAAGAATTGTCACAAGGGTACCAATTAACAACAAATAATCGTATGGAAGTTTTGGCAGTAATAAAAGGTTTAGAAGCATTAAAAGAACCTTGTGAAGTTGCATTATATAGTGACTCCAAATATGTAGTAGATGCCATACAAAAAGGCTGGTTAAAAAAGTGGCAACAAAATAATTGGAAAAGAAATAAAAATGATGCTGTATCAAATGTTGATTTATGGCAAAGACTACTACCACTACTAAAAAAACATAAAGTAACATTTATATGGGTAAAAGGACACGCAGATAATGTAGAAAATGAGAGATGCGACTTTTTAGCAAGACAAGCAATTGCGAATGGAAATTTAAAAAATGATACAAATTATATCCTATAAATTAGAAAAAAAGATAAATATTGGAAAATATTAACTTTTTACAGAAATATTTATTGACAGAATAGAAAATATATGGTACTATTAAATACGTTATATAAGTAAGCATTTTTTATTTACGTAGGAGGATTTAAACATGAAAAAAGGTACAGTAAAATGGTTTAATGCAGAAAAAGGTTTTGGTTTTATTTCCGTACCTGGAGAAGATGATGTATTCGTACATTTCTCTGCTATTCAGGCAGAAGGTTACAAAACACTTGAAGAAGGACAGGAAGTAGAATTTGAAGTTGTTCAGGGAGCAAAAGGTCCTCAGGCAGCTAATGTAACACGTGCTTAATCAATTATCGTATAGTTCATAGATGCTTTAGCATTGAAATATATATATAAATAGGTTATGCTCTTATTGCCTTTCATATTTACTATGAAAGGCTTTTTATATTGATTTTGTGTTGCGGTTTTGTATACCGTGTGGTAAAATATAGAGAATTTTATGCAATCATTATAGAATTTCCAATAATAAAGAGGAGCAATGAAGAATGGAACAAAAAATGGAACAAATTAGAAATGTTGCAATTATTGCCCATGTTGACCATGGCAAAACAACATTAGTAGACCAATTATTAAGACAGAGCGGTATATTTCGTTCTAATCAAGTAGTACAAGAAAGAGTAATGGACAGTGGAGATATTGAAAGAGAACGAGGTATTACAATATTATCAAAAAATACAGCAGTACATTATGGTGATGTAAAAATCAATATTATTGATACACCAGGACATGCCGATTTTGGTGGAGAAGTGGAACGTGTATTAAAAATGGTAGACGGTGTTGTGCTTGTAGTAGATGCTTTTGAGGGAGCTATGCCACAGACAAAATTTGTATTAAGAAAAGCATTGGAATTAAATTTACCTGTTGTGGTATGTGTAAATAAAGTTGACCGTCCAGAAGCAAGACCGAAAGAAGTAATTGATGAAGTATTAGAATTGTTTATTGAATTAGATGCAAATGAAAATCAACTGGATTCTCCTTTTGTATTCGCTTCTGCAAGAAGTGGTGTTGCAACGTTAGATTTAGAAGAACAAGAAAAAGATATGATACCTCTTTTTGAAACCATTATAAAACACATTCCAGCACCAAGCGGAGACTTAGAAGCACCATTGCAGGCTTTAATTTCCACAATAGACCACAGTGAATATGTTGGAAGAATTGGCATAGGTAAAATTGGAAATGGTACAATACACGTAAATGATGAAGTAGTTATTGTAAATATTCATAATCCAGAAATGCAGAAAAAAGTAAGAATTACAAAATTGTATACATTTGAAGGACTGCAAAGACAAGAAGTAAAACAGGCAGGTGTTGGCGAAATTGTAGCCATTTCAGGTATGGAAGATATTATGATAGGGGATACTATTTGTTCTCCAGAAAAACCAGAAGCATTACCATTTGTCAAAATTTCAGAGCCAACAATTTCAATGAATTTTTCAGTAAATGACAGCCCATTTGCAGGAACAGAGGGAAAATTTGTAACATCAAGGCATATTCGTGATAGATTATATAAAGAATTAAACACAGATGTTAGTTTGCGTGTAGAAGATACAGATACACCAGAATGTTTAAAAGTTTCTGGACGTGGAGAATTACATCTTTCTATACTTATTGAAACATTAAGGAGAGAAGGTTTTGAATTTCAAGTTTCAAAGCCAGAAGTATTGTTTCATGAAGAAAATGGCAAAAAATTAGAGCCTATGGAAAGTGTAACAATAGATGTGCCAGAAGAATTTGTTGGAAATGTTATTGAAAAACTAGGAAGCAGAAAAGGCGAAATGACAAATATGTATCCATCAAAAGGAGGATATACTCGTTTAGAATTTAGCATTCCTGCAAGAGGATTGATTGGATATAGAAATGAATTTATGACAGATACCAAAGGAAATGGTATATTAAATTCTGTTTTTGATAGTTATCAACCATATAAAGGTGAAATTCCTACTCGTTCACAAGGTTCTCTCGTTGCTTTTGAAGATGGAGAAGCCATTACCTATGGACTGTATAATGCACAAGAAAGAGGAGATTTGTTCATTGGTGCAGGGGTAAAAGTATATGCAGGTATGATAGTAGGGCGTAATGCAAGAGCAGAAGATATGGACATAAATGTCTGCAAAAAGAAACAATTAACAAATACAAGAGCATCTGGCTCTGATGATGCTTTAAAATTGACACCGCCTATACAAATGTCATTAGAACAGTGTCTTGAATTTATAAATGATGATGAATTAGTAGAAGTAACACCACAAAATTTGCGTATGAGAAAAAAAGTATTAGATGCAGGATTGAGAAGAAAAATACGTATTCATGGATAAAAATGTATTATGACTGAGGTGCTTTTATGGTAAAGAAAAAAAGTGGTTCTTTTGTAAAACAAGCAGCAATATTGGCTTTTGCAAGTATTATGGTAAGAGTGTTGGGCTTTTTATATCGTATTCCTATGACAAATATGATTGGGGATACGGGCAATGCCATTTATAGTGCAGGTTATTATATTTATACATTTTTATTGATATTATCTTCAGCAGGACTACCTGCCGCCATTTCAAAAATGGTTTCAGAGCGTTTAGCAGCAGGAGAATATCGTAATGCTCATAAAGTATTTCAAATCTCGTTATTGGTTTCTGGAATACTTGGCTTTTTATTTATGATATTGATGCTTGTATTTGCAAAGAAAATGGCTTTTTTTCTAAGCGATGACGGAAGCAGCTATTATTGTATATTAACACTATCACCAACAATATTAATTGTGGCAATTATGTCCGCATATAGGGGCTATTTTCAAGGTATGAATACTATGTTGCCTACTGCACTTTCTCAAATAGTAGAACAAATATTTAATGCTTTT
This sequence comes from uncultured Clostridia bacterium, assembly GCA_910586765.1. Lineage (GTDB taxonomy): Bacteria > Bacillota > Clostridia > Lachnospirales > Anaerotignaceae > Coprocola. The sequence continues at coordinate 11,665 of CAJUJJ010000040.1, read as the reverse complement.
TTTAGCGTATATTTAGCTTATGTTTTGTTAGGGTATGACGTAGACAGAGCAGCAGGACAAAAAAATATTATTATGGGAGCGGCAGGCGGTACAGCAGGTACAGGAATTGGTGCACTTGCTGGCTTAATTGTTATTATGTTTTCTTATGCACTTCTAAAACCAGTAGTATATAAAAAGACAAAATATGATAGAAACAAAGAAACAGCCGAAACAGGTGCAGAAATTGCAAAAATATTACTTTCTACTGCTGCACCAATTATTGCAGGTACAGCAGTATTTAGTATGACAAATTTAATTGACATGGTTATGGTACAAAAAATATTAATCAATATAGGGCATACACTAGAAGAAGCAAAAGCTCTATATGGTCAGTTGTCAGGAAAATATGTGACATTGACAACATTGCCAATATCTATTTCTACAGCAGTAGCAACAGCAACCATACCAAGTATTGCAGCATCTATGAGACTGCATCAAAAAAAAGATGTGAGAAGAAAAATGAATATGACATTGCGTATATCCATGATTATTTCTGTACCAGCAGGTGTTGGACTAGGTGTATTGGGAAAGCAAATTATACAAATGCTTTTCCCAAAAGCACCAGACGGTGGTATCCTTTTGATTGTAGGCTCCATATCTATTATATTTTTAGCATTGTGTCAAACTGTAACAGGAGTATTACAGGGTATTGGCAGAGTAAAAGTACCTGTTGTGGGGGCAATATTAGGTGCGATTGTAAAAGTAATATTAAATGCTTTGTTAATTAGAATACCTTCTGTAAATGTTTTAGGAGCAGTTTTGTCTACAACAGGCTGTTATGCAGTTGCTTCTGTATTTAATTTATGTATGCTCTCTCATATTATGAGAGTACGCATTGATTTGTTAGCTTCTTTATTTAAACCGCTCATAGGCTCTGTTATTATGGGGGGAATTTGTTTTGCTGCTTATAAAGCAGTATTTGCATTTTTAAATAGCAATACTATTGCTACAATTACTGCTATTTTCATCGCTGTAATTGTATATGGTCTTGTTATGCTTTTAATCGGTGGCATTAAAGAAGAAGATTTAAAAGCAATGCCTATGGGGGGAAGATTAGTACGTATATTTAAAAGATATAGTTTAATATGAATAAAGAAGTATTTTTTTTAATAAAAGTAACAAAAAAAGAATATTTTTTTATAAATTTATGTTACAACATGAATTACTTTTCATTTTTATACTGTAATTTTCAATATCAGAGCATAAAAATGATTGAAATAAATTATGAAATATGCGATAATAAATTACAACAATAATTTTGGAATGAAAAGTCATAGAGGAGGTGTTTTTTTTGCAAAGAGAGCAAGACAGACAAGCGAAATTAAGACCCTATGTTGAAATATTATCTTTTTGGGGAGAAAGCATAGAAGATTATTTATTTGTGTTAGATGTAGAACAACAACAGTTTTATTTTTCTTCTTGTATTTGGGAAAAATACCCTTTACCTTTTTTAGATATTTCTTTTGGCATAGAAGATTGGATTTCTGTAATAGATGTAAGAGATAGAAACAGAGTTGCTGAAAAACTAGAAGAAATTAAAAATGGTCAAACAGACCAAATTTCTTTGGAACATCGTATGATTGATAGAAAAGGAGTATCTGTATGGGTAAACTGTATAGGTAAATGTGTTTCTTATGAAGAAGGAAAACCAAGTATTATTGCAGGAAGTATTTCAGAAAATGTAGTAAGCAAAAAAATAGACCAGTTAACAGGACTGCAAAATCAAACTGTTTTAGAAAAAATATTCCAAGATGCCTTTCAAAAAAATGAAACAGGTTATTTTTTGATGTTAGGAATAGACGACTTTAAAAATGTAAATGATAAATATGGCAGAAAATATGGTGATGAACAGCTCAAAAAACTTGCTGAAATTATAGATAAAAACTTAGATTATGACAGCCAGCTTTATCGTTTAGATGGCGATAAATTTGGTGCAAATTTAGTGGGATATACAAAAGATAGTGCAAAAGCATTTTATGACAGAATAAAAACTGACTTTTCTATCCAAACATATAGCACTGTTTCAGCAGGTGCAGTAGGCTATCCTATGGACGTAAATAATTATCATAATTTGTATCAGTACGCAGAAGATGCACTAAATCAGTCAAAACAACAAGGAAAAAATAAACTCTCTTTCTTTTCTTTAGATAATTATAAAGGACATCTTTTCTTTATTGACTTAAAAGAAGAAATATTGGAAAGTATTAAAAATAATTTTGAAGGATTTTATATTTATTATCAGCCAGTTGTAAAAAATGAAGATGGAACACTTGTAAAGTCTGAGGCATTGATGCGTTGGCGTTCCAAACAATATGGTGAAATTAGTCCAGTGGTATTTATTCCTATATTAGAACAAACAGGATTGATATTAGAGGCAGGCAAATGGATATTAGAACAAGCAACAAAGCAATGCTGTCAATGGAGAGAATTTTTGCCTAATTTTAGAATGAATATCAATTTATCATACATACAATTAAAAGATAAAAGACTTATGGAAATTGTATTTGATGCTTTAAAAAAGGCAAATCTTCCAGGAAGTGCTATTATATTGGAAGTAACAGAAAGCATACAATTACAAGATTATTCTTATTTTAATTTGCTCTTTTATCAGTTAAATAAAAAAGGAATACAAATTTCTATAGATGACTTTGGAACAGGTTATTCTAGTCTTGGCTATTTAAAAGAATTAAGAGTTGATGAAATTAAAATTGATAGATGTTTTGTAAAATCTATACAAGAAGGCGGATATAATTCTCACCTGATTAAAAATATGATTGAATTAGCACATAGTGTAAATATTCGTGTTTGTGTAGAAGGTGTAGAAACCATTGAAGAACGTACTGTATTACAAAAATTATCTCCAGATGTAATACAAGGGTATTATTTTGGAAAACCAGAAACTCCAGATGTATTTTATGAAAAATTCATAACAAAAGCAAAGTCAGGACAGCCTATTGTAGATGATGGAGAAAGAAAAGTTGTTTCTGAAAAGAACAATTTACTGCAAAAAAACAGCAAAAATTATTTGAATTTGTTAGATGAATTAGATGATATTATATATGTATGTGATGTAGAAACATATGAATTGTATTATATCAATAAATTAGGTCAAAAATTAACAGGTGTATATGATTATACAGGAAAAAAATGTTATGAAGTATTTCAAAGAGAAGAGGGAGGCTGTTCTGACTGTGAAAGAGAGTGTTTAGAACAAGGAACATTCCATACAAAAATTAAAAAAGAAAAAAATGTTGAATTTTTAATAAAAGAAAAATTAATTACTTGGAATGGAAAACCTGCACGTCTACAAATTGTAGCAGATAATGGTATAAAAATATAAGCTAAAATGATTTTATAAAAGATTTTAATGAAAAAAGGGGTCTTAAAAAAAGACTTCTTTTTTTTTGAAATAAAAAAGTGATATTCTGTACAATATAAATAAAATGATATGAAAAAAAAATATTAATATGTTATAATTTTTGTTATATTCTGTTAAATCTATGTTAATACTGTTGAATTTTATTAATAGAAATGGTAAATTGAATTTGTTTAATGGTATTTTTGTAGGAATAAAAAGGAAAAAAGTGGGGATTTTTTACAAGTAAAGGAGGAACATATGAATTACGTAGACATTATCATTTCATTTGTAGGTGGTCTGGCACTATTTATTTATGGTATGCAGATTATGGCACAAGGTTTGCAAAATGCTGCTGGTTCTAAAATGAAACAGCTTTTAAAAGCATTAACGCAAAATAAAGTAATGGGTGTTTTGCTTGGTACAATCGTAACAGCAATTATACAAAGTTCTTCTGCAACAACAGTAATGGTAGTTGGTTTTGTAAATGCAGGTTTAATGGATTTAACGCAATCTATGAGTGTTATTATGGGTGCTAATATTGGTACTACTGTAACAGGTTGGCTTGTTTCTAGTGTAGAATGGGCAAAATTTTTAAGTCCTGCTGTTATCGCACCTGTAGTTGTTATGGTTGGCGTTATCATTATGATTACTGCGAAAAATATAGCACATAAAGAAATATCATCTATTATTATTGGCTTTGGTGTATTGTTTATAGGAATTGAAATGATGTCTAATGCGGTATATCCTTTAAGAGAGTCAGAAGTATTTAAAACGCTTTTTGTTACCTTAGGACATAATCCTATTTTAGGTATATTAGCAGGTGCTGTTGTAACAGCAATTATACAAAGTTCTTCTGCATCAGTAGGTATATTGCAAACATTAGCAGCATCTGGATTGGTACCATTTAATGCTGCAGTATATATCATTATGGGACAAAATATTGGTACTTGTATTACAGCAATGCTTTCTGGCATTGGTGCAAGCAAAAATGCAAAATGTGCTTCTTATATGCACTTATTATTTAATATAACAGGTACATTTTTATTTAGTGTTTTAAGCATATTATATTTTAAAATGATAAATCCTCAATTAGGATTAGGTTCTATTTCACAAACCGAAATCAGTTTAGTTCATACCATATTTAATATAGCAACAACAGCACTGCTTTTTCCATTTTCTAATTATATTATTAGCATAGCGAAAAAACTCAATCATGTAGGAAAAGAAGAGGAAGAAGTAGACGAAAGCAAATTAGTACATTTGGACGACCGTTTGTTGGAAACACCAAGTTTTGCAGTACAAAGTGCAGTATTAGAAGTAGTTCGTATGGGATATATTGTAGAAAAAAATATTGATACTTCTCTAAAAGCATTATTGGAACGTGACCATGAAAAAATAGAAAAGGTACGAAAAAGAGAGGTAACAATCAATAACCTTTGTAATAGTATTTCCGATTATCTTGTAAAAATTTGTAATACACATATTAATCAAGCGGAAAATTCAACAGTAACTTCATTATTAGCTGTTATTACAGATATGGAAAGAGTGGGTGACCACTGTAAAAACTTAGCTGCTTGTGCAGAAGCATTAGAAAGAGATAAAGTATTTTTCTCAGACTCAGCAGTAGAAGAATTGCTTCAAATGATAGAGAAAACCAAAAAAAGTTATGACAGTGCTTTAAAGGCATTAGAATATTCTGATACAACATATGCTTATGAAACAGTAAGAGCAGAAGATATTGTCGACGATATGGAGGACAAACTAAGAGCAGGTCATATTAACCGATTGGCAAATAATTTGTGTAATGTACGTTCGGGAGTAAGATATTTGGATACATTAACTAATTTAGAACGTATTTCCGACCATGCCATGAATATTGCACAAGTAGTAATAAATGAAAATAGAAAAGCACAACATTTCCATGAAATCACAGAATAATATTGTCAAAAAAACAAATACTATCGTCGAGGTGATGGTAATGGCAAAAGAAAATAAATATACAAGACAAGCACAGTATGATAATGACGTTTCAGGAAATGATTTATATCAAATACGTCAAAATTCTCAGTATGATTTAGAAACTGGAAAGTCAGAACCAGATAATAATATTTTTTGGCAGGAAAGAAGTAATCCTTTGAGCAGTAAAGGAAATTAAAAAAATCCCTCTCTATATTAATATAGAGGGGGATTTTTTATGAAAACAAAAAATTTTATATTATGCAGTAAATTATACATACAAATCTCGGTTATGTAATATATTAATGGAAATGCTAATGCCAGAAAACAACAATTAAATATGACTAAAACTGATATTAGTAAAAGAAATAGATATTTATAAAAAATAATTTCTATTTTTGTGATTATTTTATTTGACTTATAGATACCATATTTATAACTACTGATTTTTACCATTATTTTTTTTATTTTCCATATTTATTCTACTTAATAGGTAGTCATATCAATGAAAGTAACCACCAAATTATATGATGGTTACTTATTTGTATTTTATTTCAATATTGTGTGAAGCACTTTGAGCAAAGGCATATCATCTACTGCTTTTACAAAAACAATTCCTCTTTTTTTGCAAAATTCTTTTATTTCTGCTTGATAGTTTTCCACTGCTTTCTGGTAATCCTTTAACATTTGTTCTGTCAATTCTAAATCTCTTGTTTCAGAAGTTTCTTTATCTACCAATCTGATACTTCCTCTTTGCGGAGGAGAAATATCGTCTTTAGAAAGCACCCATACAAGCACTACTTCCTGTTTTTGATATTGCAGTAATTTTATAGCCTCTTTCCAATTATCTTCTGTGAAAAGGTCAGAAAACACAAATGAAACCCCTCTGCCCAAATGCAGAGCTGCACATTCTTTTATTGTTTTTGTAAAAGAAGTTTGTCCGCTTTGCTGTATTTGATTTAAAAATTGTACTACTTCTGCAAAACGATTGTAGGACTGAGTATTTAATTTTTTTTGCTGTAATCCATCTCCCCAGCAATATAAATTCACTTTATCCATATTTTTCAATGCCACATATGCCACAGAAGCCATTAAGGCCTTGCTGTACAGTGCTTTTTTACTTTCCGACATAGAATTACTACTATCTAAAAACAAATTGATAGTAGCTTGTTTTTCCTCTAAAAACACCTTCATATATAGCTTTTCAAAACGAGCATAACTGTTCCAATCAATTCTTCTTAAATCGTCTCCCATAGCATATTCTCTATAATCTGAAAATTCAAGAGAATTACCTTGTGCTTTTGCTTTTCTAGCACCGCTATAGCCATCTACACCTAATTTTTGCTTCATATTTAAACAAAGTGCTTCTAATTTTGTAAAATATTGTTTTGTAAAAACATCATTCAGATTTTCCATTTTCGCCCTCATTCAATAAAATTTCTACAATGTTATCTGCTGTCATACCTTCTGCAATGCCCTCAAAATTCAAAAATATTCTGTGTCTAAGCACAGGTTTTGCCACTTCGTTTATATCTTTATAAGCCACATGGTATCTGCCATCTAAAAGGGCATATATTCTTGCTGTAGTAATAATTGCCTGTGCTCCACGAGGACTAGAGCCATAACGCACATATTTTTTAACTTGTTCTGGTGCAAGAGGTTGCTCAGGGTGGCTGTGTAACACTAAATCCATAGCATAATCTGCAACTGCTTTTGCAACAGGAACTTGCTGAGCAATTTCTCCCAATTCCAAAAGTTCCTCCCCACTACAAACTTTTTGTGCTTGTTTTTGTTCTGTGCCAGTGGTCATTGTTACAATTTCATATAATTCTTCTTTATTAGGAAAGTCTACATTTAATTGAAACAAAAATCTGTCCATTTGTGCTTCTGGCAAAGTATATGTTCCTTCCATTTCAAGGGGATTTTGTGTAGCAAGTACAAAAAAAGGCTTAGGCAAAATATAAGTTGTTCTGCCTGCGGTAACTGTCTTTTCCTGCATTGCTTCTAGCAAAGCACTTTGCGTTTTAGGTGTAGCTCTGTTAATTTCGTCTGCAAGCAATAAATTTGTAAATATCGCTCCTTTTTGGAACTGCAACACATTATTTCCGTCATTATCTTTTGTCAATATGCTTGTACCAGTTACATCTGCTGGCATTAAATCAGGTGTAAACTGTATTCTAGAAAATTCCAAATCCAACACTTTTCCTATTGTTTTTACGAGTTGTGTTTTGCCCAATCCTGGCAAGCCCTCCAAAAGTACATTGCCTCCAGCTATCATAGCCGTCAACACATTTCTTATCAAACTTTTTTGTCCCACAATAACACTACTAATTTCATTTTCTATTTTTTCAAATTTTTGTTTAAACTCTTTTATTTTGATTTCGTCTGCTTCCATAAATAGAACCTCTTTTCCTTTTTTATACATTATAAAATGCCTTTTTATTTCCGTCAATGTTCTGCCAAAACCGTAATTGTTTTTTTATAAAATTGACAGAAATTTTTCAGAAATAAAACACTTTTCTTTTGTATGATTTTGTAGTATGATAATATGATAGTTTTTTTTACAATATATAGGAAGGAAGTTAATTATGAATAATATGGATAGTATGGATAGAACAACAGCGACAAATTTCACAGTATTATTTATGTTTTTAAACCTGTTATTTTGGACATTTGTGTGGGAACCAGTAGCGAACACACTTCACCTTTCCACATTATGTCAACTAGCATTATTTCAAGTAATACTTTTTTTGCTTCCGACAGTAGTTTATTTATATTTTACGAAATCCTCACCAAAACAAATATTGCGACTAAACCGCCTCAGCCTAAAGAATATTATATTAGTCACTTGTATCGCCATCACAATACAGCCAGCAATGGCATTACTGTCATTTTTGTCATCATTTTTGTTTAAAAACAACGTTTCGGCAACACTAACGGCGAATAGCAATTCCAACATCATACTGCTTTTAATATCGTTAGCCATAGTACCAGCGATATGTGAGGAATTTTTTTTCAGGGGGGTAGTATTTTATAACTTTCGCAATTTACGATTAAAAAAGGCGTGTTGTATCACAGGATTTTATTTTGCTCTAATGCATATGGATTTACAGCAAATGGCATACACATTTGCCATAGGGGTATTTTTCTGTTTTCTGGTGTACCGCACAGATAGCATATACTCGTCAATACTGGCACATTTTGTAATAAACGGCAGTCAAACGGTATACACGGCGATATTAGCCCATTTAAAAAAGCAGGGGATACTGTCAGCGATACTAAATTTACTTGCCCCAAAAGGGGAATTTCATTCCATCATAACGCTTTTTTTGTTTTCGCTGCCATTTTTCATAGGATTTTTGTGGATTTTCTGCAAAACAAACACTGCACCATCTGTACTAACGGAGCAAGGCTTTCCGGCGTATCGTCCTAATAGAAAATGTAAAGAAACGCCATACGATTTATTTTTCTATGCCACAATAGCGATATATGTCATAGCAGCAGTAACGCCGCTTTTGTTTTAGATAAAAAAGGAACTTTTCGCAATAGAAAAGCTCCTTTTTTTGTGAATAAAAAAAACTCTGTCATTGAGCCAATACGACAGAGTAAAAAAAGTAGGTAATTGCCCCCTCCCTGTTGGCAAATCAGGGAGCAGCAATAGGGCAATGTACCATTTTTTTGTGAGCATTTGCTTTTCAGGACAATGCAAATGCTTTTTTTGCGTTCATAGATTTATATTATAGGGCAAATCTATTACTTCATTATCAACGTTTATTTTTTATTAAGGATTTTGTATCAATTTTGTTGCACCGTTTGGACACGAGCCATTACAGTATGGCTTTATTATGAAGCTGCACTTTCTACAGTTACATCAGTATCTGCTACTAATTCACCTTCTGCAATAGCTGCTGCTTTTATTGTAACGTCTACACTTGTTGCTCCTATTGCTGCATCAAGTGTTAATGTTACTGTATCATTTGCTTTGCTTGTTTGAGATACCTCTGCTTTAGTTATAGTAGCTGAACCAACAGTATAATTTCCAACTGTTGTTGCTGTATCTGGGTTAAATGCTCCTTTAGCTAATGTAAGTTTAATTGTGTTGTTTTCTGCTGCTACTGTTGCACCTGTTTTTGTTATATCTTCTTGTTGTTCTTCTGTAACTGTACTTCCTGCTACAGTTACATCAGTATCTGCTACTAATTCACCTTCTGCAATAGCTGCTGCTTT
>CAJUJJ010000040.1:0-1985 GCA_910586765.1 uncultured Clostridia bacterium | reverse complement strand
AATTGTGTTGTTTTCTGCTGCTACTGTTGCACCTGTTTTTGTTATATCTTCTTGTACTACTGCTTCTGTTACAGTAATTGTTACTGCATTACTTTCTTTAGGAGTACCACCATTTTCTGCTGTAGCTTTTACTGTAATTGTAGCATCTTTTGCTACTGTGTTAGCTACAGTCAATAAACCTTCTTCTGAAATTTCAACGCCAGCAATAGAATTACCTTGAGCATCTTTTGCTGTCCATGTTACAGTTTTATCTGTAGGTTCTGCTGGTGTTAATGTTGCTGTAAATTGTAATTCTTTTCCTGCTTCTATTGTTCCTGCATTGGCATCTACTCCAGGTGCTGAAATCTCAACACTCTGTACTTCTATTACAGCTTCAACTTCTACACTAATATTTTTATCAGCTTCATCGGATACATCAATACCAGTCTTTGTTACAGTGAATTTACCAGCCACTGCACCAGTTTTACCTGCTTCTAAATCTACAGTATCAGCAGAAATTGTAAATGCTGTTACTGCCCAACCATTTTCTAATGTTACACCTTGAGCTGCTTCTAATATAGCTGCTTCAATCGCTTTTTTATCTGCTTTTTGAGCTGCTGTTACTGTAACACCTGTTACTGCTTCTGGTGTAAGTTTAGCTAATTCAGCAGTTGCTTCTTCTTCGTTTACTGCTTCACCTACTGTTACAGTTGCTGTATCAGATTTTTCAGCATCTACTGTTGATTTAGCTGTTACTGTTACAGTTGCTGCTGGTGTTGCAGTTTCTTTTACAGTCAATAAACCGCTTGCATCTATAGTAGCATTTGTTTCATCATCTACAGACCATTCTACAGTTTGAGCAGGGTCATTTGTTCCTGTTACAGTTGCTGTAAATTGTTGTGTTCCTTTTGGTGAGATTGTTGCTGTTTTTGGACTTACTGTTACAGTATCAACTGTTGGTGTAGTATCTCCGCCATCTTCTGTTACTGTAACTTCACAAGTTGCTGTTTTACTACCATCTTCTGTTGTTACTGTAATAGTAGCTGTTCCTGCTGCTACACCAGTTACTGTACCATCTGTTACTGTAGCTACTTCTGTATCACTAGATGACCATGTCACATTTTTATTTGTAGCATTGTCTGGTGCTACTGTTGCTGTTAATGTTACTGTTCCAGCTACTGCTACCTCTGCTGTTGTTTTATCCAATGTAACACCTGTTACAGCTACTGTTTCTTCATCAGTACCTGGAGTTTCTGGTGGTGTTACAGGTGCTTCTGGTTCTATTGGTGTTACATCTGGTATATTGTCTCCAGAATTAGATGTATCTATTGTGCTATCATCTGTAGCTTCAATTTTGTTTACAGTACCTTCACCTGTAACTTCTGAGCCTTTTGCTGTGGAAGAAGATGTAATTGTATCCACTTTTGCTTCTGGTGCAACATCAACTTTTGCTGTAGCTGTGTCAGAAAGTTCTACTTTTCCTACACTAGCACTATCTTTTACTGCTACATCTGCACTTGCACTATCGCTTACTTTTACATTGTCCACTGTAGCGTTTCCGTTTACAGCAACACTTGCTTCTACACTACCATTTACTTCTACATTTTCTAAGCTTGCACCATTTCTTACTGCAACATCTGTGCTACCTTCGCCATTCAATACGATGTCTTTCGCATCACCTGTTACATTTACTTTGTTAACGCTTTCTGCTGTGTCTGCTACTTCAAGACTTGCGTCGTCACCTAATTCTACTGTGCCAACACTTGCTCCTTCTGCAACTTCCAATGGAGCAGTTGCTTCAGCGCTGTCTATAGTAAAGTTTTTGATTGCAGTTGCAACTTTTGCTATAATAGTTGCAGCTAATTTTCTTGGAGTGCTTGTTGTGATTACTACTTGAGAACTTGGGACATTATTCTCTACTACTGTAATAATACCACTTACACTTGTTTTTCCTTCAAAATAAATGTTGATTTTTGCTGTATAAGCTGCTGCTACTGCTACATCAC
>CAJUJJ010000039.1 GCA_910586765.1 uncultured Clostridia bacterium | reverse complement strand
CAGTGACACGAGGATTTTCAGTCCTCTGCTCTACCAACTGAGCTATCTGGGCAAGGAAATAATATAAACTGCCCGAGACCGGAATCGAACCGGTACGGGTGTTACCCCGCAGGATTTTAAGTCCTGTGCGTCTGCCAGTTCCGCCACTCGGGCTTATAGCTTATTTCCTTATTTCTTTTGCAATCAACCGACTGCTTGTTTATAATAACAAAACTTTAATAGAATGTCAACACTTTTTTTCAATTTTTTTTATTTTTTTTTTAAAATTTTGTTTTTTGTTGCTACTACAAGCATTTGCAGCTTAAAAAGGTGTAACGCTTGCTATTGTAAATATCAAAAAATAAACCATTACTACCAACATCAATGGTGTTGTAAAAAACCATTTTACTACTGGCAAATCACTTTTTTCTTCTCTAAAAAATGCTGAAATGCTCTTTCTCTTTTTCCACAATATTACAATGCTTTCTAATGCACAAAAAACTAAAAATGCTATATCTAATGTCCATACAATATCATATCTTTCTGCTAACATTCCTGTTAGTTCTACAGACAAATTATTTAATACATGAAGCACTATCGCTGCCATAAGAGAATATCTTTGTGCCAAATATCCAAATAATATACCTATCATCATTGTGATAAAAAATTGTGCAATGTTTTGATGCAGCAATCCAAAAAGCATCGCTGTTATCAACACAGCAAACGCTTTGCCATACTTTTCTAAATATTTCATTATTATGCCCCTGCAAAGTATTTCTTCTGCTACAGGTGCAACAATAACACTATACACAAATGCAGAAAGAAGTGTGGAACTATCACTTGCCATACTAATTGCTTCATCAAAATTATAGCCCATTTGATATGCTATAAAATTCATAGGCAGTAATATATAATTGCCTAGTAATTGTAATCCCTGCATTAATATATAAAAAATTACTATCGTTTTGATAGTACATTTTTGCTTTTTATCAAAACAAGGTTTCTGTCTTAATATCAGCCCTACTATAATCGCTGCTATTACAGAGCCAACAGATAAGCCTATACCACTATAATATATAATTTCTGATGCCTGTTCCCATTGCACATTATCAAATAAAAAAAGCAATGCCCCCATTTCTATCATATCTACACCAAACACTACAAATTGAAACATCAATTCATATACTATAAGGGCAATCGCTAATATAAAAAATGCTTTTTTTGCTTGCTTTTTTTCTATATCCAATATTTTCACCTGCTTTTCTTAATAAAAATATTTTAAAAAAAATGTATCTTATACGAGCCTTTTTGCATACATATAACTAAACAAATTGATAGGAGTTTTTTTATATGTATTATAACAATAAATCAAGTAAAATTTCCGCTCATGAAATGTCAAACAACACCAACAACATTATGACAGGTACAACAGGCTGCTCTTGTGGCAATGTCGAAATCATTACACCTTCTACCCCTTCCACACCATCTGCTCCAACTTCTCGCTTTTTAGGGCTACAAGGTACTGTTACAAATATTTCTAATTTAAACGATGATGGTTGTACAAAACTTTTTGAAGTACGTGACCAAAACGGTCGTATTACAAATTTTGTGATTACTCCTTGTACTTATTTCATCAACCAAGCCAATATTACAAGAGGTATGTCTATTACTGTATTTTATGATGCAGACGCTCCTGCTGTATTGATTTATCCTCCTCGTTTTCAAGCGAGTGTTGTTGCTTCAAACAATCTAAACAAAAATGTAAAAGTAGATTATTTTGACTCCAATTTGCTCAGCCAAGACAAAGCACTTCAGCTTAATGTCACAGATAATACAGAAGTATTGCTTGAAAATGGTCAAACATTTACAGGAAATTTAGGAAATCATTATCTTGTTGTTATTTACACTGCATCTACAAGAAGTATACCTGCTCAAACAACGCCAGAAAAAATTATTGTACTTTGTCAAAGTATATCTTAATTCTTTTTTTTGAAACAAAGGACAATGCTAGTCTATTTTACAATCAGATGTATTTACAGACTGGTATTGTCCCTTTTATTATATTTTTAATATTTTAACACAGACTCTACACGATACCCCTTCAATACTTCTCTGCCCTTCAAGCCTTCTAACTCTATTAAAAAATCCAACGCTACAACTTCTGCTCCTACTTCTTCTACCATTTCTATTATTGCCTTTGCTGTACCACCTGTTGCAAGCAAGTCATCTACTATTACTACTTTTTGTCCTTTTTGTAAAGCATCTTCGTGCATTTCTATTGTTGCAGTACCATATTCAAGTGCATATTCTTTGCTTATTGTTTTTGCAGGTAATTTTCCCTTTTTTCTTACTGGCACAAAACTCTTTTCTTCATTATATGCAATAGGCATACCGAACAAAAATCCTCTGGATTCTGCCCCTATTATCACATCATAATCCAAATCCATTATTTTTTGGTGCATTTGTGCAATCGCTTCTTGTAATCCTTCTGCATCTTTCAGCAATGTCGTAATATCCCTAAATATAACTCCTTTTTGTGGAAAATCTGGTATAGAACGTATTTTGCTTTTTAAATCTATCATACAAAAACCCCCTCATATCATTGTTGACTTATTCTAAAATCTTTTATTTGCAGTTGTATACTGTTTTCTCCTCGAAATGTATTAATATCAATACTATACACAAAATCCATATTTTGCTCAATATATCCATTAAGTAACATTTTATCACAATTTTGTTGTCCATACAATTGTTTTATCATTGCTAAAAACTTATCATATCCATCAAACGATATTGCATTTAATCGTATTCCAGTTTTTTGTTCTTCTAGTGTCATTTTAATAATATTTTTCTCTTTTCCTACAAAAAAATATTTTACAATTTTAATCTCTTTGCTACCAAACAAAGGTATATGATTTTCCTTTCCAAAAGGTGCTAAATTTCTTAATTCTTCTGCTAATATCATATCAATTTCTTCAAAATTTAATTGTTTTTCTATTTTTAATACAGGTAAAAGCTGCTGTTGCGTTAATTTGCAATTATTTTGTAATTTTTTTTGAAATTCTTCTATATTTTCATAAGGTAGTGAAAGCCCTGCCGCCATAGCATGTCCCCCAAATTTTGAAAACAGTTCTTTACAGGCATACAATTCTTCAAACATATTATAGCCTTCAATACTTCTACCAGAGCCTTTTGCCATATTTTCTGATTTCGTAATCAATATAGTAGGCCTGTAAAATTTTTCTTTTATTCTGCCTGCTACAATACCTGCAATGCTTTCGTGTATATTTTGCTGATATATTACAAGCACTTTTTCGCATTGTTTATTTTGTTGTTCTATTTCTTTTATCACTTGTTCTGTTGCTTTTTGTGTCATATCTTTTCTGCTGTTATTTTGTTCTATTAAATACTGTGCATATTCTTTTGCTTTCTCTGCATCACTTTCACAAAACAATGCTACAGCAGTTTTTGCTGTTTCCAATCTTCCTGCTGCATTTACACAAGGCCCTATAATAAAACCAATGTGATATTCCGTTAATTCTTTATCCTGCAAATTTGTTTGTTCTAAAAGTGTTTTTAATCCTACATTTGTTGTTTGTGTCATTGTTTTTAAACCTTTTTTTACAATTGTTCTATTTTCTTCCATCAAATCCACAATGTCACAAACAGTTGCTAGCGTTGCCAAATGAAGACATTCCATTTCTAATACTTCATTACGAATTTGTTGTCTTTTTAAAAAAAGCAACACCAATTTATAACAAAGACCTCCAGCACAGAGCATTTTAAAAGGATATTGACATTGTTTCTGTTTTGGGTCAACCACAGCATCTGCTTCAGGCAATATATCATTTCCACATTCATCAAATGCAGCTTCATGGTGGTCTATTACTACAACAGTCATATCAAACTCTTTTGCTTTTTTAATTTCTTCTATTGCAGCAATGCCATTGTCACAAGTCAACAATAATTGTATTCCTTTTTTATGTAATTCTTCTATCGCTTCTATATTTAAACCATATCCTTCTTTTTGTCTATGAGGAATATAATACATAACATCTGCTCCACAATAACACAACACCTTATACCATATAGCGGTACTTGTTACACCATCTACATCATAATCACCATATACTGCAATTTTTTGTTTTTGTTTTACTGCCTTTTCAATCAATTCCATTGCTTTTTGTGCATCTTTCATAGGCTTTTCCCCTAAAACATCATAAAGTGATGCACTTTCTGCTCTTAAAAATGATAGTGCCTGTAATTTTGTTTTAATTCCTCTATTTGCCAATACACAAGCTGTTGCTTGTCTAATACCAAGCACTTCTGACATTTTATGTATATCTGCTTTTGTTCTTTTTAATGTCCATCTGTTTTCCAAAAAAGTTTTCCTCCTTATATTAGATAAAAAACAGACGTTTACAACGTCTGTTTAGTCTGTCAATAAACTTATGTTTGTGGCTGGAAAAACGAAGTTTTTCTTAAATGTTTTTAGTCAAGCTTTTTCAAAAAGCTTGTAGGTTGTATGACAAATCCCTACGGTCTTTTACGCTTGTAAGCATGCTTTTGAGAAGTATCGTGGGAACTTTTCACAAGTGAAAAAAGTTTCCCCTAACCATTTTTTTAACACACTTAACAGATATTTACGACATCTGTTTTTACACTTATTTTTCATTTTTTGGCAAAAGCAAATACCAAATATTAGCGGAAATAAATATGGAAGAATATGCTCCTGCTATAATACCAACTATCATAGGCAATGAAAAGTCTTTTATAGATTGTACTCCCAAAATGTATATTGCACCAATGGTAAATAATGTTGTTAATGTTGTATTGATAGAACGTCCCAATGTTTGGCTAATACTCTTATTAATTTTTTCTGCTGTTTGATTTTTTCTGTATTTTGGCGTATTTTCTCTAATTCTATCAAATATAACAATAGTAGAGTTAATAGAATATCCCAGTATTGTCAAAAGCACTGCAATAAACGCATTATCTACTGGTATACGAAATACTGCATAACAAGTCATAACAACCAAAACGTCATGCACCAATGCCACAATGGCACTACCCCCTGCACGTATATCTTTAAATCGAATGGAAATATATATCAACATACATATACAAGCAATTAACACTGCTTTTATTGCTGTCATCTGCATTTCTCTGCTGACTGTTGCAGAAACATCTACAATAGAATCTATTACTGCATTTTGATATTTTTGTTTTATACTTTCTGACAATTTTGTTCTTGTATCTCCATCTATAGACTGCATTTTGATAGAAACGCTATTTGTACCGATTACCTTTTGCACTTGAGGGCTTTTTTGTCCTGTGACATCTTCTATTATTTTTGTAACATCATCATTTGAAAATTCTTCTCCTATTTCTACACTCATAGAAGTACCGCCAGTAAATTCAATACCAAAATTAAATATACCCTTTCCTGCACTACCATTTACTATCATTGTAACGATGCCGGCTAAAATAATTACTATCGACACCGCAAAAAATTTCAATCTGTTTTCTACGATTTTCATTATTTTTCGCCTCCCTTATTTCGTACGCAATCCATAATATTTTGGATTATTGACACCTATATATATCATACCTTGTAATATTATTCTTGTAATAAATATTGCTGTAAACATAGAAAGTATAATACCAATCATTAATGTTTGAGCAAATCCTTTTACTGTACCAGTACCCAGCCAAAATAATACTCCTGCTGCTATCAATGTTGTAACATTACCATCAATAATGGCCGGCAATGCTCTTGAAAAACCGTTGTGTACTGCAACTCTCAAAGAATGTCCTGCTATCAATTCTTCTTTCATTCTTTCAAATATTACGACATTAGCATCTACTGCCATACCTACAGAAAGCACAATACCTGCAATACCAGGTAATGTTAATGTTACATGAAGTACACTCAATGCTACCAATTCTAATCCTACATAAATGATTAATGCCCAATCTGCTGCAAATCCTAATGCTCTATACACTGCCAACATAAACAGCAATACAATACAAATGCCTATTGCACCTGCTTTTAATCCTGTAGAAAGTGCATCTGTACCCAATCTAGCACCCACATTTTCCATTTTTAATATATTCAAATTAAAAGGCAATGAGCCTGCCCTAATCAAAGAAGCTGTTTTTTCTGCTTCTTCTGGTGTAAAATGTCCTGTAATCATAGCATTTCCATCTGTTATTTCTGTGTTTACCACAGGAGCACTTACTATTTCATCATCTAATACTATAGCAATCTGTTTGCCTATATTATTTTTGGTAGCTTCTGCAAAAAGTTGTTTTCCTTCTTCTGTAAATTCTAATGAAACATAAGGTTCAGAAACACCTTGTTGTGATACTTGTCCCACTTGTTTTCTAGCATCTGCTACCATATCCCCTGTCAAAAGTACCTTCCCTGTTTCATCTGTAAATGACAACTGTGCTGTTTGTCCAATTTCTTTGATTGCTTCTTCTGCATTTTCTACACCTGGAATATCTACTCTAAGACGCTTTTCTCCCTCTCTTGCGACTTCTGCTTCTGTCCAGTTATTCCAGTCCAGTCTGCCCTGTATCAATGAAATTGCTGCTGCCATTTCCTCCTCTGTTACTTCTTGTTTATCTGCTTCATACAATATTTGCACGCCACCGCTTAAATCTAAGCCTTGTTTAATATTCCAAATACTGCCCTGCTTGTTCTCTCCTATGCCTTGATAAGACAAAAATGCCAAGCCACCTGCCAATATCAGCATAACAAAGAGCATCAAGCTACCCTTTCCTTTCATTTAAAAACCTCCTTGGCTAATTATGAAATTTTTATGATAATGCCTTTTTTTTCAAAACAATTATAGTACTGCTTATTCATTCCGTCAATATTTTATTGCTCAAGCAATTCTTTTGCTTTTATTGCAATAGCACATTCTATTCTTTTTCTTTGCATTTTACAGCCAATTTCATAAGGTTTTAATATATCGCCATTTTGCTGATAAGCATTTGCTGCACAGCCTCCGCTACAATAAAATTTTGCCCAGCACTTTTTACAATCTTCTTTGGCATATACATTACATTTTGAAAAAATTTCTCTCTGTTGTGTATTTGTAACACCTTCATACACCGTACCCATTTTAAACTCTGGCATACCCACAAACTGATGGCAAGGATACAACTCTCCTGTAGGTGTTACTGCTAAATATTCTGTACCAGAACCACAGCCTATCAATCTTTTCATTACACAAGGGCCACCACTCAAGTCAATATTAAAGTGAAAGAAATTAAAATCATTTCCTTTTTTTCTTCTTTCATATATTTCTTTTGCTAATTTTTCATATTCTTCATATATCATAGGCAACTCTTTTTCCGTAATCGCATAAGGCATACCTTCTTCTGCTACAACAGGTTCTATAGAAATTTGTTGAAATCCTAAATCTGCCATATGAAGTACATCTTTACAAAAATCAATATTATATTTTGTAAACGTTCCTCTAATATAATAGTCTTTTTGATTTCTGCTTTCTGCTATTTTTTGAAATTTTGGTACAATAACATCATAGCTGCCTTGTCCTCCTGCTCTTGGACGCATTCTATCATTGACTTCTTTTCTGCCATCTAAACTTAACACCAAATTATACATATTTTCATTTATAAATTGCTGTTTTTGCTCATCTAATAAAATACCATTTGTTGTAATGGTAAAACGGAATTTCTTATCATATTTTTTTTCAATTTCTCTACCATATTTTACAATTTCTTTTACTACTTCAAAATTCATCAATGGTTCTCCTCCAAAAAAATCTACTTCCAAATTTTTACGAGAACCAGAATTTTCTATTAAAAAATCAAGTGCCTTTTTTCCTACTTCTGCACTCATCAATTCCCTTTTTCCATGATATTCTCCTTCTTCTGCAAAACAGTATTCGCACTTTAAATTGCAGTCGTGTGCTACATGGAGACAAAGTGCTTTTACTACAGCATTTCTATTGTCCATCATTGGCAACACTTCATCATAATCATCTTCTGTATAAAGCATACCTTCCCTTTCCAATATAGAAAGTTCTTCCACTGCTTCCTCTATCTGTTCCATATCATATTGTGGAAATTTCAACTGCAATGCGTTTTTTGGCACTTCTTTCCATATATCTGCTAAATCATACACTACATCATCTACTACATGTATCGCTCCACTATTTACGTCCATCACAATATTGACACCATTTTGACAAAATTTATGTATCATATTTTTTCCTCCTACTATATTCATAACACAAAAAGAAAGGCTATTTTCTATCATGGAAAACAGCCTTCTTGTGTCCTTTTCTTTACTTTTGCTTATCTTTGCTCACAGGACTGATTTGCTACGGTACAAGATGTTTTACAAGCGGACTGACAAGATGTTTGACACTCTCCACAGCCTCCAGTTGCTACTGTCTTTTTTAACATTTTTGTATTTAATGTCTTTATATGTTTCATTCTGTATAAACCCTCCTTAAAAACAAAATCTGTAAATACTGTACCATTATAGCATGAAATATTATTTTTGAAAATAGTTTTTATCCCTTTTTCATATTAATTCCTAAAATGCCTCCTACGCCTCCTCCTGCTGCTGCCAAAAGTATCATAAGCCCTTTTGACCCTACTACACTAAATCCACTTCCTGCAATACCATCTAACACAAACAATAT
The DNA here is from genome assembly GCA_910586765.1 of uncultured Clostridia bacterium. Taxonomy (GTDB): domain Bacteria; phylum Bacillota; class Clostridia; order Lachnospirales; family Anaerotignaceae; genus Coprocola. The sequence continues at coordinate 14,118 of CAJUJJ010000039.1, read as the reverse complement.
TAATCCATAAGCAAGTCCTGCCAATATCCCCCACAATATACCTCTTGCTTTAGCACATCTTGCCCAATCAAATCCTGCAATGCCTGCCGAAATTACAGTACAGCACAATGCTATCAAAGGCAATTTTTCCTCTGTTATATCTGTATAAGTTAATACAATGCCATATGTAATAAATATAATACAAGTAACGGCATAAGCCATTACAATGCCCTTCAGCATACATAAAATCTGACTGTTCCCCATTTCTTTTTTTGTTTTTACATTTTCCCTCTTTTTTATATTTTGTTTTTTTTCTTTTTTCTCCACAGCTTTTCCTCCCGTTTTTATTTTATTTTATGATATACAAAAATATATTATGCTATGTTGAAAAAGTAATTAAAAAATGTTACACTATTTTGAATTGATACTAAATTATTTTTTAGAAAGAAGTGTTGTTTATGATAGACCTTCATTGTCACTCTTATTTTTCCGACGGCACTTTTTCGCCAGAAGAAATTGTAATAAAAGCAAAAAAAAGAGGACTTCGTGCCATTGCTCTAACTGACCATGACACCATAGACGGTTTAGAAGAATTTCAACAAGCAGGACAAAAGTATCACATAGAAACGATTACGGGCATTGAATTTGCAGCACAATACAATCGTTTTAGAGAGCAAGAAATTCACATTGTAGGATTAGGTTTTTCTCCTACTACAAAACCATTGACAGAACAAATGCAAAATATTGTAGAAGCTCGTCAAATTCGCAATGAAAAAATGATTTTTGCACTCAATCAACTAGGTTTTGACATATCTTATGAACAAATAAAACAAAATGCTGGAGGAAATATTATTACAAGAGCACACTTCGCTAATGTTTTAGTACAAAAAAATATTGTCAAAAATACAAAAGAGGCTTTTGAAAAATACCTTTCTACAAATAAGCCTGCTTATATACAAAGACAAACGCTTTCCCCTGCTCTTTGTATAAAAACAATACAAAAATCTGGAGGTGTTGCGGTATTAGCTCACCCCACTTTATATCATATGGATTACAATGAAATAGAACTGCTTTCAGAAGAATTAAAAAGTTATGGCTTAACTGCTATAGAAACACAATATTCTTCTTATTCTTCAGAGCAAAGCCAAAAAATAACTGCATTAGCGGACAAGCTTGGTTTACTTTATAGCGGTGGAAGCGATTTTCATGGAAAAAACAGACCCAATATACATATTGGTGTTGGAAAAAACAATTTACACATTCCCTACTCTTATTGGGAAGCACTAAAAAAACATTGTATTTAAAAATTTTTTATATATTTATGAAAGGGAGTATTTTTATTATGTCTATTGAAAAAGTAAAATCCTATTTGAAACAATTTGGAAGGGAAAATGATGTACTAGAATTTGAAACATCTTCTGCTACAGTAGAATTAGCAGCAGAAGCAGCTCACGTAATACCTGCTCGTATTACAAAAACACTTGCTTTTCAATCTGGCGATAGTTGTATACTCATTGCTACTGCTGGAGATGCTAAAATTGACAACAAAAAATTTAAAGCAGAATTTTCTATGAAGGCAAAAATGCTTTCTCCAGAAGAAACACTTTCTCTTACTGGTCATGCAATAGGTGGTGTTTGTCCTTTTGCTGTACCTGACACTGTAAAAACCTATGTAGATGTTTCTTTAAAACGTTTTGATACTGTATTTCCTGCCGCTGGAAGCAGCAATTCTGCTATTGAATTGACTTGTGATGAATTGTTTCAATATGGAAAATGTGAAAAATGGATTGATGTTTGTAAAGGTTGGGAAGAAAATTTATAAATTATGTAAGATATTATTAATGTTTCCTATCATGCTATTTTTCAGAATTACCATATTTTCAGCATGATTTTTATTGCAATATGGAAAAATATGTGATATGCTGTAGTAGTCAACCATATCTCATATAAAACTCACACAATTAATACGAAATGGAGAAACAGTATGAAAATATCTACAAAAGGACGTTATGGTATCCGTCTTATGCTTTGTTTAGCACTGCAATATGAAAAATCAGGGCATATGCCTTTAAAAATGATTGCTCAGCAACAAGAAGTATCTGAAAAATATTTGGAACAAATTATTAATCCTCTTACAAAAGCTGGTTTAGTACAAAGTTTTAGAGGAGCACAGGGAGGATATGCTTTAATACAAGACCCTTCTGAAATTACTGTAGGTACTATTCTTCGTATATTAGAAGGTTCTCTTTCCCCTGTAGACTGTTTGGAACATTCCAACTGCAAACGTGCTGATTTTTGTGCCTCTCTTTCACTATGGCAAAAAATGAAAACAGCAATAGATGATATTGTAGACAATACTACATTAGCAGATTTAGTAGCAGAATATCATTCTAAAAACGATAACTCTAATATCATATCATAATATCAAAAGACCTTGATAATTTACTTTCAAGGTCTTTTTTACTTTATTTATTATTTATTTTCTTTTTCTGCCAATTTTAAACAAAACAAAAATGTTGTGCCTTTTCCTTCTTCACTTTTTACAGCAATATTTTCTCCATGTGCCAGTAAAAATTCTCTCACAATAGAAAGCCCCAAGCCACTTCCTGTTTTATCTTTTCCTCTCGAGCTATCTACCTTATAAAATCTATCAAAAACATATTTTACGTCTTCTTCACTAATCCCTTTTCCATAGTCTTTTACACTTACCAACAATTTTTTATTTTCTTTTAATGCAGTTTCAATTTCAATTTGTTCTCCTTCTCCTGAAAATTTAATTGCATTATCTACTAAATTATAAATTACTCTTGCAATTTTATCTCTATCTGCACATACAAATGTTTCTTTTTCTGCAAACATAGCATTAATTTGAATATCTTTTTGTTTTAATCTTGGTTCTAAACGCTCTATACTTTCTCTTATTAAATCATTAATATCAAAACGCTTTTTCTCTAATGTGATTGTACTTGTTTGTGCTCTACTCAATTCTACAATATCATTTGTTAATTTTGTCAGCCTTTTTGTCTCTTCCAGCACAATATTCAAATAATGCTCTTGTTTTTGTTCTGGTATTGTTCCATCTAATATTGCTCCCAAAAATCCTTGTATAGATGTCAATGGAGAACGTAAATCATGAGAAACATTTGCTATAAAATCTCTCCTCACTTTTTCATATTTATCCAAACTTTCTGCCATATGATTAAAGCTTTCTGCTAGTTGTCCCACTTCGTCCTCACTACTAATTTCTACTCTTTGCTCAAAATTTCCCCCTGCAATCACTTTTGCTGCTTCATTCATTTGCAAAAGGGGACTTGTGATTTTTTTACTTGAGGCATATACCAATATCATTCCTATTCCCATAACAGCCGTCAATATACAAAATCCCATTTTATACATTCCCTGCAATGAACGCTCTATTTCTGGCATAGATGTACACATAAATATCCCTGCAATGGGTTCTGTCTGCAAGGGATAGCCTACTGTCAATACTGCTTCATCGAACATTCCATTTATTTTTCCTTCTAATGTTACAACATTTCCTTCTAATACACTATCAATTACCCCTTGATTTGTAATTGCTTGTCCTATCCATTCATCATCAATGCCTGGAGAAGTCAACACAACAACACCATTTTTATCTATAAAAAATATACTTGCTGCCATATATCCTTCCAATACCTGCAATTCATAACTTAATCTGCTCAAATCTCCTGTAAAATATGCCTTTTTATACTCTTTTGATATTTTCATACCTTGATTGATTAATTCTTCTTTTCTTTCGTCCATATAATGTTGTGTGTATACCAATGAAAGTATAATTCCTACCAATATAAACGTCGCAAGCAATGTTCCGACATAAAGTAAAAGCTGTTTTGTAAATATTGATTTTATTTTCATATAAAACGCCTCCAAAAAAAACTACATTTGCTTTTATGCAAAAACATAGTATACTAAAATTAGCTTATCCATAAACAAAGCAAATCATTATTTTTTAAGAAAGGAGAAAAGAAACAACTTATTTGTTTCTTTACAAAATGTTATGAAAAAAATAGAAAGGAAAAATTTCATTGATGTCATATTATTTGCCTTTGCTGTCTATTTACTTTTTACTACAAACTGGTCAAATATAGACAAATTTTCTCAGCTTCTTTTATTGATGTATGCTCTCTGTGTTACACTTCGTATAGGTAATATTATGAAAATAAAACAAAATGAAATGGCACAAAGACAAAAACAAAACGAGCAAAATCAACAAAACGAACAAAATCAAAATACTACTACAGAAAATGAACCAAAACAATAATAATACTGCCCTATGGAAAAACCATAGGGCAATTTTTTGATTATTTTACTTCAAATTTATATCCTACTCCCCATACTGTTTTTACACTCCAATTTTGTTCTTTTTTATTCAGTTTTTCACGTATCCTTTTAATATGAACGTCTACTGTACGTGTATCTCCAATATACTCATATCCCCATATTCTATCAAGTAATTGTTCTCTTGTAAACACCTGATTAGGGTGTTGTGCTAAATAGTGCAGCAACTCAAACTCTTTAGGAGGAAAATCAACATTTTCTCCATAATATTCTACTGTATAATTTGAAATATTAATTTCTAAATTAGAAAATACTAATTTTTTGTTGTTGTCTTCTTTTTTCTCATTATTTTGTTCATATCTTCTCAACACTGCTTTTACACGTGCAACCAGTTCTTTAGAATCAAAAGGTTTTACAATGTAATCATCTGCACCTAATTCCAATCCCAGCACTTTATCAAATGTTTCTCCTTTTGCAGTCAACATAATAATAGGAATATCGCTCTTTTTTCTCACTTCTGTACAAACTTTATAACCGTCCATACTTGGCAGCATTAAATCTAAAAGCATCATATCTGGCTGAAAAGTATCCACTTTCTCTAATGCTTCTCTACCATCATATATTTCCATTGTTTCATATCCCTCTTTTATTAAATACAATGAAATTAATTCTGCTATATGCTGGTCATCATCTACTACCATTATTTTTTTCTTTTCTGCCATACTTCCTACCTCCCTTGTTATATCCCCCAAAAACCTTTTTATTTTAACTCTACTACTGTAACCCCCATTTCTCCCTCTCCATAAACACCAGCTCTATAACTTTTTACATGAGGATTTGTTTTTAAATATACTTGTACTGCACTTCTCAATGCCCCTGTACCTTTACCGTGTATTATCATTACTTGCTTCAATCCAGACAAATACGCATCATCTAAATACTTATCTATATTTCCAAGTGCTTCTTCCACCAACTGCCCACGACAATCAATTTCTGCGGAAATATATTGGCTTTTTCCTGCTTTTACTTTTGTAGAAATATTTTTTTGTTTTATTTCTGTTTTTGGTTTTGGTGTATCGTCAAGCATTAATTCTGACAAAGGCACTTTCATTTTCATACTTCCCATTTGTACCATAACCTCTTTATTTTTATCTGGTGCAGTCAATGCTGTACCATTTTGGTCAAATGATATTACATACACTTTATCTCCTGCCTCCAAATGTTCTGGTGCTTTATGGGTATTTTTCTTTTTAGGTGATTTCAAAAATGCCTCTTGCATATTAGACAATTTTGCTTTTAACTGAGAACGCTGTTCTGTTAACTTTTGTCTATTAGAAGCATTTTTTGCTTCTTTATTCATTTCTTTTATAATACGGTCTGCTTCTTCTTTTGCTTGTTGATAAATTTGTTTTGCTTCTTCTCTTGCTCGCATTATAATTTTTTCTTTTTGTTCTCTTGTTTTATTCTTTTGATATTGTACTTCCTCTTTTAATCTTTCTGCTTCTTTTCTATATTGTTCTGCTCTTTCTTGCTCATACACTACTGTTTTTTTGCTTATTTCCAAATCTGTAATCACATCTTCAAATCTTGCTTCATCATGACTGATAAATTCTTTTGCTCCTTCAATAATATCGTCTGAAAGTCCTAAACGTTTTGATATAGCAAAAGCATTACTTTTACCTGGTATCCCTATTAATAAACGATAAGTTGGCCTTAAAGTTTCAATATCAAATTCGCAACAAGCATTTTCTATACCTTCTGTAGATAAAGCATATACTTTTAATTCACTATAATGTGTTGTTACTGCTGTTCTTATTTTTCTTTTATGAAGCGATTCTATTATGGACATAGCAAGAGCTGCTCCTTCTGTAGGGTCTGTGCCTGCCCCCAATTCATCAAACAACACAAGAGAATAAGGTGTCACTTCTTTTAATATTGTTACAATGTTGCTCATGTGTGCAGAAAATGTGCTTAAACTTTGCTCAATACTTTGTTCATCTCCAATATCTGCAAACACATTGTCAAATACAGCTAATTGAGAATGGTCAAATGCAGGTATATGCAATCCAGACTGTCCCATAAGTGTAAACAGCCCCAATGTTTTCAATGCAACTGTTTTGCCTCCTGTATTTGGCCCTGTAATAAGCAATGTACTAAAATCTTTTCCCAAATAAATGCTAATAGGCACTACCGTTTTACTATCTAACAAAGGGTGTCTTGCTTTTTGTATATTGATATATCCCTTTAAATTAAACAATGGTTGTGTACCATTCATAGAAAGAGATAAATTTGCTTTTGCAAACACAAAATCTAAATGTATCATAATTTCCATATTTGCTTCAAGCAATTCTTTTTGTTCTGTCACCATTGCAGAAAGTTCCGCTAATATTTTGTCTATTTCCTTTTTTTCTTCTATTTGAAGCTGTTTTATTTTATTGTTTATCTGCACAACGCTTAAAGGTTCTATAAATACTGTAGAACCTGTATTTGACTGGTCATGTACCATACCCTGAAATGTAGTACGATATTCACTTTTTACTGGAACACAATATCTATCATTTCGTATCGTAATAACAGGGTCTTGAAGCATATTTCTATAGGCAGAAGATGAAATAATACTATTCAACTGGTCTTTTACTTTTTCATTTGATAGTTTAATTTCTCTCCTTATTTTACTCAAATTACTACTTGCTGCATCTGCCATTTCATTTTCAGACAATATACATCTTGTAATTTCATTCTCTAAATGTGGTATTGTCACAATTAATTCAAATAGGGCATCTAGTTTTTCATAACTTTCTGCTTTGTTTTCATTTTTAGCATAATCTTTTGCACGTCTGCAAACATACAAAAAACTTGCTATATTCATCAGTTCCTCCATAGATAATATGCCACCCATAGCTGCCCTTTTCATTTGTGGTCTGATTTCTCGAAATCCCCCTAATGTTAATGTTCCTTTCCTTAACACCATAGAAACTGCTTCTGTTGTTTCCTGCTGTGCTGCTGTAATATCTACCATTGCAGTATAAGGACGCATATTTTCTGCCATTTCTTTTGCCATAGGGGATACAGCAAAAGAAGCTAATTTTTTTATTATTTTATCATATTCTAATTTTTTTAATGCTTTTTCATTCATAATTTACTACCTCATTTTTTTATTACTCAAATTTTTACTGAAGCATATGATAACAAATTTGCTTTTATAGTATACCATAAATATCCTATTTCTAATTTTAAATTTTTGTAACACTATAAAGAAATATTATTATTTTACAATATGACAAAAGCAGTATATAAAAAGAGCCTTTTTTCTAATAAAAAGAAAGGCTCTTTTGTTGTCGTTGTTTTGTAATGATTACATTAATCAGTAAACAGCATATTTATTACTTCTTATTATTATATAAAAAAATTATCAGAATTACAACGACTGTAATTTTATAAAAAATATATCAGAAAATATATTGAAATGACAAATGCTGTCGCATAAAAAATGTAAAATAATAGTATAAAAAATAAAAGGAGAAGATATATAATGAGAAAATGTCCGCATTGTGGTTATAGTATTTATGATAACGAAATTGTTTTTTGTCCAAGCTGTAAAGGATTGATTGACAAAAAGCTAAATTTAATTAATGATATTGATAAACTGTTATATCAATATGATAGGCATGAGAACAAAACAAAAAATACAATAAGAGAGGAAACAAAGCCAGAAGAAAAGAAAATTCAAAATGATACTGATAGTGTGATAGAAATAAAGCAGGAAAAGCCAAAAAGTAATACAATATATATTGTACTTATTTTAATGATTATTATCATTACAATTCTTGTAATAATAAAATAGACAAAAGAGAGGGATAAACTATGGATAAAGTGCAAAAATCAGAAAGAATACATGAATTATACATTAAATTAATGAACGGGGGCAGCATTTCATCACAAGAAATAGTAAAAAAGTATGGTGTTGATATTCGAACAGCACAAAGAGATATCAGAAACATTAAAGAATATTTAAAAAAATCAGGTGACACAGCGACACAAATGGTATATAGTAAAGAAAGGAAAGAATACCGCTTCAAGGACTGTAAAAGTGCATTGTCAAACAGTGAAGTATTAGCCGTTTGCAAAATTTTACTAGACAGCAGAGCATTTCCAAAAGAACAAATGACAAAAATATTGAACTGTATTATAAAATACTGCACAAATGAAAAAGGCATTATTGAAAGTCTTATACTGAATGAAAAACATCACTATATAGAAACATATCACGAGTATGAGTACATCAATAAAATGTGGGAAATAGGAAAAGCAATACAGCAAAACAAATACATTGAAATAATATACAAAAGGATTACAGGAGGAGAGCAATTTGTAAAAAGGAAATTAAAACCGATTGCGATATTATTTTCAGAATATTATTTTTATGTGCTTGCATTGATTGACGACAAAGACATACGAAAAAATATGCAAAGTTTTGACGAGCTTTCTCCTACCATTTACCGCATTGATAGAATACAAGAATTAACGATTTTAAAAGACGAGTCATTTCATACACCAACTTATGGCACTTGTCAAAGCAACATTCATTTGAATGAGGGAGAATTTCGAAAAAGAGTGCAGTTTATGAGGGGCGGAAAATTACGCAAAGTAACATTTGTTTATACAGGCAATGATATTCACGGTGTACGTGACCGTTTGCCTACCGCAGAAATCATATCAGAAAAAGACGGTATTTATACCATAAAAGCGGAAGTATTCGGCGATGGTATTGATATGTGGTTTTCTATGCACAAAAATGATGTTACAGAAATAAAACAAGGAGTAATGTAATATGGGAGAATATGAAAAAAATGGTATACAATTAAAAGGAATACAAATTAAAAATATTGAGGAATTAAAAGAGCATTTTTGTATAGAAGAAGTATTGCAATATTACAACAACAAGCAACTGCATATATGGCTTGCCGAAAAAGGCTATTCCTATGTATTATGGCAGGTTTCTAATATTACATCAGAAAAACCAGACGAAATTGCAAAGGAATTGCTAGACATTTTTCAGTGCGAGCCAGACAAATAAAGCGACAAAATTTGTCATAAAAATAAAGTAAAATATTTGTTGAAAATTGTCATATTGTGGTGTAAAATAAATATAAAAAAACATATGAGGGGGAGAAATTGTGCAAAATTTACAACAATTACAACAAAAAAGAGAGGAAATACTGTCAGAAATAAAAGAAATCGAAAAAGACACAGAAGGAACAGATATCATACTAGACGCACTCAAAAGTCAAAGATGGTATTTTTTTAAAAATAAAAAAACAGTGCTTTTTGATAAAAATAGTGGACTGCTTTGGGCAAATTTGAACTATTTTCCCTATGGGATCAAACAAAGGAACGGTAGTTATAAGCAATATTCTTGGCCCAATATAAAAGATAAAAAGTATGAAGAAAAAATAAAAGAAGTCATTGCTAAATTTGATTTTAATGGCGTTACAGGCTTTAGAATGCCAGATTTATATGAACTTTGGAATATTTTTAAAGATGGCACAAACTCAATTCCATTTTTTAAATTACTCAATCGTTTAGATAATTATTGGTATTTTATGCATCAAAATAAACCCTATACAAAAGATTTCGACTCCGGCTCAAGTCGTGCTACTGATTATCTACGTGATGTAGACTACCATTCTGCTTACATTTTCCCTTGTTCTTCTTATCTCATTGATGGGCTAGATTATCAAAATGAAGTCATCAATAAAAGAAACTCTATTTACACAGAAAAAGAAAGATTACAGCACTTGTTGGATATATTTGTAAAACATCAATTACAGCCCATGTTTGATGATAAAAAAGCAACACAAGCTTACAACAAAATTTACATAGAAAAGGCAAATTTAAAAAAAGAACTGCAAGCATTAGAGTCAGAAATACAAAAATTACAAGAGGAACAAAAACGATTAGAAGAACTTGCAGCAAAAGAAAAAGAAACACTTTCCTCTACATTTGACTACAATTTTTTACTTTCTAAATACAATATAGAAGAAATAGGAAGTTCTATGATACAGTATTATGAGGCGGTGCAAAGCTGGATAAACGAACTCCTACAAAAGATAAACGATTACGAAAAACAAAAAGAAAAAGTCATACTTGATTTTAACACCATCAGCTTGAAGCTCTCCAAAAAATACGAAAACAACAGCAATTTAACAGAGCAGGAAAATGATTTGCTACAACAGAGACAAGCCTTTTTTGAAAAAAATCTTTCTTTGGGTATGCACAGCGTAAAATCAAAATTGCTTGCTGTCAAAAAACAGGCAGATGATTTGGAACAGCGTATTGACCAAATTGACGAAGGACAAAACTCTATCAAAGAACTTGCTTTACTCGAAAAAGAAGAACGTGTTCATTTTGCATTTCTTGCAGAAAATACTGCTAAAATCATTAAAAATGCTCTCCGCAAAATTGAGTTTTTTGAAAAACAACATCAATTTGTACTTCATGCCATTGAAATATGGGAAAGTTGGACAGAAGACTACAAAATATTGAAAACTACTTACAAAGAAGATTTGAAAAATAGTTGTAAAGAAGATGATGTTGAAGAAGAAATCTGGTCAAAATGGTATGAAGATTGGAGAAAATTAAGATTTGCTATTGAGGAGAAAATACAGCCTGCCATAGAAAGAGGTCTGAAAAGTGAAATTACTGTTTCTTCCAGTAAAAAAGAAAATGTTGCAGAACGATTGATTGCGGTGTTGGAAGATTACAAAAATAATATTGATAAGTTTTATTTAGAAACAAGAAAAGGCATTTATCAAAAATATGTTTTCCAATCTGGCGGAGAATTGCAAGAGAAATTTGAAGCAGAAGGTATTCTTTATGGTTTTGCTTCCACATTGCAGTCAGAATTACAGAATATTATATTTGACTGCAAAAATGCAGAAGATAGAATATTTATATTAAATTGGGCAAATAGTCTGCTTGATATTTCTATTGATGAAATATTAGCTTTTGTTGCAGATAATGATTTGCAAGCAATATCACAAGAAATATTAACGGAATTTGCTTCACTGAAACAAAAAAATTATGATATTTATTTAGCTGATGCAAAGGCTTATGCTGAGGAAAAAGCAAAAAGAGAAAAAGAATATAATTCTCTTGTGTTCAAAATGAGAAAAGATTTGATGAAACAAAAGTAAAATAAGGAATGATGATTGTGATAATTAAAGATAAACTCCCTACATTGTCTACAGATATTTTTGATGCCTCTGCTGAAATATGGACACAACAACCGCCTAAAATGGGTGACCATATTCGTGTCAAAAGGGGACTGTATGCCCATCACGGTATATTTATTTCTGATAAAGAAGTCATTCATTTTACAGGAAAAGACGGCGATAGTATATTAGACTGGTCTAAACCAGAAGTCATACAGTCCGATTTAGATTATTTTTTAAAAGGCGGTATTCTGGAAGTAAAAGAATATACAGATGAGGAATTTTCACAGTTGTATACACCACAGCAGATTGTAGAATATGCTAGGGCTTGTATGGGTGATAAGGGCTATCATTTGGCTTTTAATAATTGTGAACATTTTGCAAATGTTTGTACGTTAAACTCTTTTCGTAGTCAGCAGGTCGAAAGGGTGTTAAATGGAAAATTACCTAATCAGGAGGAGAATAATATGGGACTTTTTGGTACAATTGGCGGTTTTTTTAAAGGACTTTTTGGTGGTGGTAGTAGTGGCGGTGGTAGTCGCTCTACTACTAGTACAGTGTATGAACCTGATAAAGTGAAAATTGCTCAAATTGAAGCAGATACAAAAATTAGATTGGCTGGCATGGAAACTGACCGCATTGAATTGATGAAAAATGCTCAGTTAGATATTTTGGAGTGCCAGAGAGAAAGCCAAATTGCATTGGAACAGGCTAGAGCACAAGGTTTGGCTGTTATGGCTCAGACAATATTGACTTTACAGGAAAAATTGAATGAGGTCGCTGAAAAAAGATTGCTGATTATTGAAAAGGGTTCTTTGCAAATTGTAAAAGAAATTGAAAATGTTTATAATGAATTAGGAGATAAAATTGAGCAAGATAATGATAAATACAATACAGAAAAATTGCCTCAGCTTTTGTCTATATTGGAAAAGTATGAAGAAGGAACACCTGCACATAAGTTATATCAAAAACGAATAGACGATGATATGACTTTGCAAATAAAACATCATGCCATGCAAATAGAAAACCTTTCTAAAAGACAAACTCAAATTATTGATGGTTTCTTGAAAGGGAAAGAGCGTATTCTTGAACAAACTGGACAGATTACAAAAGAAATGTTGAACGTTGTGCAAAATCAAGCATTGGAATTAAAATCAAATCATATAGATACATTAGCCTTGACTGAAGATAATAATAGTGATTTATTAGCTTTGCCAGAAAAAAAGTATGCTATTGAGGAAAAGAAAAATATAATAGAACAAACAGAAAAATAATGATAAAATGGAAATGGTTAATGCTTTTTAGGAGGCATTGACTATTTTCTAATAACAAAAGCAGTATACAAAAAGAGCCTTTTCTCTAAAAGAAAGAAAAGGCTCTTTTGTTGTTTTTCCTTGCCGTTGCAACGTTAAAACCTTATAAAATCAAGGCTTTATAGCGTTGTCGAGGATATCAATATATGGAGATGAACCGCGATAGGGAGGTGAACCGCGATATGGAGACATCCTCGCTCTAAAGCAATTAGTAAAAGAAATATTTCTTTTTTTGTAATGGTTACATCAGCTTCTTGATTTCTTCAATAGATAAACCTGTTTTATTAGATATAGTTTCAATATCTAATATATCAATTAAATTTTTAGCGATTTCAAATTTTTCTTCTTTTCTGCCTTTTGCAATACCTTCTTTTCTACCTTTTACAATACCTTCTTTTCTACCTTCATCTTTCCAAGTTTCAATAGCAGTATTCATATCAAATTCAGTAAACAGCATATTTATCACCTCACTTGAATTTTTCTCTAAAAATTCTTTCATGACATTTTTATCAATACAGATTTTGACAGCTTGAATAATAGCGTCATTTAATTCTAAGCCTTTTTCCAGATAAGTTCTTACGACTGATATAAAATAACTATACTCTTTTAAATATTGACACTGTTGTACGATACTATGATTTTCCTTATAGTTAATATTGATAACTTTAACAGTTAGCTCCAATTCTGGAGGATTTTGCTGTACTAGAAAAGCATCTGAAAGTTTCAATATCTTTTCTTTAGGATAGTTCCGAACACCATTATACAATACATAACAGTGTGGTGTTGGTATTTTTTGTAATGTACTTCTATAAACGATATTTTTGTCAATCAGTTTTTCATACTCTCTAGCGATATAAAGTAGACATCTTAAAGGCATATTATTATTGATAGTACTTTGATGTTCTATGAGTATAATAAATTTATTATCTATAGTAAAGCAAATATCATTTTTCTGATTCATAAAAAGCACATCCTCTAATGTAATGATATTCACTTCTGTTTCGTCTCCATAATTGGTATTTTCTAAAGCATTGTAAAGTAATCTTAGTTTATGCTCATCTGAAAAATATCTTGTGAAAACAGAGTCTTTATACTTTTTATTGGTATTCATCATTTCACCTCTTGTTATTATTATATAAAAAAAATGCTATCATTACAATGCTTATAAAATAAACTTTAGAGATACAAAATTTAGAAAAACTAGGGGGTAAACCTAAACAATTGAGGGAAATTTTGTTATTGTGATTAAAGCCACAGCAAGTTGTACTAATGATAAAAAAGAAAATAGCAGT
>CAJUJJ010000038.1 GCA_910586765.1 uncultured Clostridia bacterium | reverse complement strand
AATTTACAAAAAGAGTATATTTAAGAGTAATAAAATTGATAATATTAATATTCTAATATTATTATATAACAAAGGAATTGATATTTTTAGTCCTCCTTGTTATGATATAAATTACAATATTACAGAAATAAATCAAGAAAAATTAATAGAAAAAGTAAAAAAAACAGGTTATTATATATCATATCAAGATAAAGATGAACTTGTAAATTCAAAAGAATATATAGAATATTTTACAAAACAGTTATTAGAAACAGAACTAAATATTTTCGAAGGAAAAATGATAGATTATGACAAATGTGTAGCAATGAAAAAAAGCATTGAGGAGTACTGGGCAGCACAAGAAGATATATTTGATTGACATTAAAAATCTGTACATTTTTGTACAAAAACTGTACACTTTTATACAATGTTTTATGTTATACTAAAAACGTGGAAATAGGTCAAGTCTTGCAATAGTAACTATTGCAGGGCTTTTTTTATGATAAAGGGGGAATGTGTATGTGAGTGAAGTAAAACCGTTAACAGATTATAGTGTAGTGTTAGATTTTGGGGACTATTTGAGAGAGAAAAACGAAAGAGATTATGTGTTGTATTGGACAGGGATATATACAGGCAGGCGTATAGGGGATATATTGCCTTTGAAAGTGAGAGATGTCAAAAACAAAGACCGCATTTGTTTTCTGGAGAGCAAGACAAATAAAAAAGCAGATATTATAGTACACCCAGAATTGAAAAAAATATTTCAGAAATATTGTGAAGGCAAAAGCAATTACGAATATGTTTTTCCCAATAACAGAAAACCGCCCAAGCCTATCACAAGAGTAAGAGTGTGGCAAATACTCAATGAAGCAGCACAAGCATTTTGTTATACAGAAAATATAGGCTGTCATACATTGCGTAAAACATTTGGCTATTGGCTATATCAAAACAGCAAAGACGTGGTAGCAATAAAGGAGTTATTAAATCAATCAGATATTTCTATTACAAAACGTTACATTGGCATAGACCAAAAATGTAAAGATGATTTAGTTTGTCAATTACCATTTGTGGAAAAGTGACAAACTATTTTTTTTAGAGAGTTGTTTTAAAAATATAAGTTACAGTAAAAAGAGAAAGTAATAGAAAAGAAAATTACATTATAGTGCTGCAACAAAATATATTTAACAGTTTATTATAAAATGTTAAATGTAACAAAAACAAAATAAAGTGATGAAAAGTGAGTGTTTCTGCTGCATTAGGGCTATTTTTGTGCAATATTTCAGCAAAAATTTTTAATTTCAAAAAATGGAGCAGTCAAATCAAAAAAGTGCTACTTTTTGAGGAGGTGGAAGTATGGCAGAAACGGCAGAACAAAAAATAATAAAAAGCCTTAAAACTATTGAAGAATGGGCATTACAGGGACTAACAGAAGCAGAAATTGCAGAACTTTTAGGAATAGGATATTCCACTTTTAGGAAAATAAAAGGGCAAAATGTAGCACTTTTAGCACTTTTGAAACACTGTGCTATGGTAAAGCGTAATACTTTAAAAACACAAGTAGAACAGATAGAACGTTCTTTATTTGAAAGGGCAAAGGGCTATGACTATGAAACAACAGACTATATCAAAGTAAAACAAACAGGATATGATGACAAGGGTAAAAAGTGGGAAAAAGAAGAACTACAACAAGTCAATAAAAAGATACACGTTCCTGCTGATGTGCAGGCTGCAAAGTTCTTTTTAATCAATGCAGCAAAAAAGAAATGGCAAGATAATCCTCATAAAGTAGAAAATGATAAAAAGGCTATGAAATTAAAAGAAAAAGAAGCAGAAGGGAAAATGTGGTAATGTGGCAAACAATAAAACAGTTTTATAACAGCAAACAATGGAACAATATCAGAAGAAATGTGATTGCACAAAGAAGCCAAAAAACAAATGGCAATATTGTATGTGAATATTGTGGTAAGGTAATTTCAACATTTGGAGATGCAGAAGTTGACCACATCAAAGAACTGACAAGAGAAAATATAAATGATGTCAATATCTCTTTAAATGCTGACAATTTAAAAATTGCTTGTCACGAATGTCATAATAAAAAACACGGCAGATTTACAAGTGTAAACAAAAAAGTATTTTTAGTTTATGGTGCACCTTTTTCAGGGAAAAACACTTATGTAAAACAACATATGACAAGAGGAGATATTGTAGTATCTTTTGACAGATTATTTGAAGCAATTTCTTTTTTGCCACAATATGATAAACCTTCGTTGCTATCATATAATGTTTTTGCACTTAGAAATCATTTGTTTGACCAGATTAAAACAAGATATGGTAAATTTAAAAATGCTTGGGTAATAGGTGGTTATGCAAACAAACGTGACAGAGAAACAGCAGCAAAGGAATTATCGGCAGAGTTAATTTATATTTCATCAACAAAAGAGCAATGTCTGGAAAGACTAGAACAATGCCAAGATGAAAGACAATATCAAAAAGGAGAATACAAAAAATATATTGAAAAATGGTTTGAAAATTTTACACCTTAACCCCCCTATTCTATTTTTTTATGTTTATGCTACAGACCGTAGCCCTCTACATCATTTACACGCAAACTCTAAAAATGAAATCAAGGTGAAAAAATGGACAGAAAAGTAGAAATACAAAAAGAATTTGAAAAGTTAAAACAAATTTTTTCAGAATTAGAACAAAAAGAATTAGACTTCATAAGTGGATTGTTAGAAGAAACCGCTTATCAAAAAGTAACATTGTGCGAAATGAGAGAAATTATGTCAGAAACAGGAATGTTACTAATACACCCAAAAGATAATACAAAACAAAAAGCATTACCGATTGCAAATGAATATAGAAGAACAGCAAATATTTATGCACTCAATATCAAGCAATTATATTCCCTACTTCATAAATTGGATAATGAACAAGAAAATGCTTTTGACCAATGGCTAAAAGAAAGTGATAGTAATGTATGATATAAAAAATTGTACCATCAATGGAAAACACTCTTATTTTTTAGAATATTATAACAAAGCAATAGATGATAATGACGATAGTGTTATTATAGGAGAGGAACTTTTACAATGTCTTAAAAATTGTATTTGTGATTTATGTGACGATAGATACATTTATGATATGACAAAAGCACATAAAAGAATTGATTTTATACAAAAATTTGTAAAACATACCAAAAGCCCTTTTCACGGAAAACCTTTTTTATTGGAATTGTGGGAAAAGGCTGTAATAGAAGTGTTTTACTCTTTTCATTTTGCAGATACAACACTTAGGAGATTTAAAAAACTGATATTGCTTGTAGGAAGAAAAAACGGTAAAAGTACATTTTGTGCAGCAATTTGTTTTGCAGAGTTTATGATAGGCAATGCAGGGAGTGATATTGTATGTAGTAGCAATGATGATGCACAAGCAAATTTAATATTTTCTGAGATTGCAAATATGAGAGCAAAATTTGATACCAAACAAAAATATACCCATAAAAATTTAAAAGGTATATTTCATTTAAAAAATGATAGCACTATTACAAAACTTTCTGAAAAAACACAAAACAAAGAAGGTAGAAATATAGAATTAGCAATATTAGACGAAAGCCACGAAATGAAATCCAATATCATTGCTAAAAGCATTGAACAATCGCAATCTTCAAAAGACGAACCTATATTTATAAACATTACTACAGAAGGGTTTGTTGAAAATGGCTATTTAGATAATGAACTAAAATATGCAAGAGAAGTTTTGAAGGGAGAAAGAGAAGATAATGAATTGTTATCTTGGTTATATACTATGGATAGTGAACAAGAAATATATCAAAATGAAAATAGTTGGAAAAAAGCAAATCCAAGTTTAGGCACAATCAAAAAATATGACTATTTACGAAAAGAATTGAGAAAGGCACAGGCATCAAAAGCAGACAGAATATTTACATTGTCAAAAGATTTTAATATCAAACAAAACAGCGTAGAAACGTGGTTGTTAGAAAAAGATATTAAAAATAATTTGACATTTGATATAGAAGATTTTAAAAACAGTTTTGCACTAGCTGCAACAGACTTGTCTGAAACAACAGATTTAACAAGTACCAGAATACTTTTGATGAAAAAGGGAGAAAAACAGAAATATTTTTTTCAGCATTATTTTATACCACAGTCTAAAGTAGAACAAAGTAAAAAAGATGGTATTGATTATTTTGAAATGGCAAAACAAAATTTATTGACAATATGCCCAAGCAATGAAGTAGATTATAGTATGGTAGTACAGTGGTATGTTTCATTATACCAAAAATATCATATTAGAGTGTGGAAAGAAGGGCACGACAGATGGAATGCAAAATCGTTTGTAAATGAAATGGAGCAATATGGTTTTGATACAGAAAAAGTAACACAAGATTATCAAACATTATCCACACCTATGAAGCTATTGGAGGCAGATTTAAAATCAGCAAATATTGTAAATTATAATCAAAATCCATTAGATATTTATTGTTTAAAAAATGTTGCTTGCAGTATAGATAAATTTGCAAGAATTATGCCTAAAAAAGTGCTTGATACTGCTAATAGACGTATTGATGGAGCAGTTACAATGATAATGTGTTATGTTATGCTAGATAGATATAAAAAAGAATTTATGGATTTTGTAAATAGATAGAAGGTGATAAATTGGGGATATGGGATAGATTTCGTACAAAACAACAAAAATATCACTATATCAATATGATGAATGGCAGTACTCCTATATTTTCTCAATTTGGTAATGATATTTATGCAAGTGACATTGTGCAAGGCTGTATACGCTGTATCTCAACAGCAATAGGAAAATGCAGTCCAAGACATATCAAAACAGATGAAAATGGTATGCAGCAAACAGTAAAAGGAAGTATTAACAGATTGCTTCATTTTCAGCCGAATGTTTTTATGACAACAACGGACTTTTTAGAAAAAATAGTATATTTAAGAGAAATGCACAAAAATGCTTTTATATATACTACTTTTAAAGAAATTCCCATAAAAGATGGTTACATCAAAAGAGAATACACTGGATTTTATCCACTACAGCCTATACAGACAACATTTTTACAAGACCAAAACGGAACACTTTTTATAGAATTTTTGTTTGCCAATGGAGAAAGCTATACATTCCCATATAAAGACATCATACATTGGCGTAAAGATTTTGGTGCAAATGAATTTATGGGAGGAGATAGTACAGGAAGTGCAGCAAACAATGCTATATTAAAATTGCTTAAAACAGACCACACTGTAATAGAAAGTATGGACAATGCAATACGTTCTACAACGGGCGTAAGAGGCATTGTAAAAATGGTAGGTTTATTTGATGAAGAAAAACAAAAACAAGAAAGAATAGCTTTTGAACAAAAAATAAATGCTGGGCAAAGTGTATTTTTAACAATGGATAACAAAAGCGATTTCATACCTATACAGTTAAATCCTAAAGTGTTGGATAAAGATACTATGGAATTTGTAGAACAAAGAATATTAAATCAATATGGCATTTCTATGGCAATATATAATGGTGATTTTACAGAAGAACAATATCAAGCATTTTATGAAAAAACACTTGAAAGTATGATAATCAGTTTAGGAAGATGTTTTAGTGCAGCACTTTTTACAGACAAAGAATTAGAGCTTGGAAATGAAATTATATTTTATAATCAAGGTCTGCTTTTTACTTCTATGACAAATAAAATTGCAGCAGTAGATATATTAAGTAGTAGAGGAACATTTACAGATAATCAAATATTGTCAGTATTTGGCTATCCCCCATTTGAAGGCGGAAACAAAAGAAAACAAAGTTTAAATTATATCAATGCAGAACTAGCTGACAGTTATCAAATGAATAGAAAAGGAAGTGATAAAATATGAATATAGAGCAAAGGCTTTTAGACATAAAAGCATTACAAAATGATACAGATGAAATGAAAATTGAAGGCTATGCTGTAATATATGATAAACCAGCAACACATAGTTTTGGACAATATACTTTTACAGAAGTTATAAAAAAGGGGGCTTTAGACCATACTGACTTGAGCGATGTAGTATTAAGATATAATCATAATGATACGTGGTGTGTTATGGCAAGAACAAAAAACAACAGTTTGCAGTTAATAAAAGAAGAAAAAGGATTAAAAATACAGGCTAATTTAATAAATACACAAAGTAACAGAGACATTTATAAGGCAATACAATCAGCATTGCTTGACAAAATGTCTTTTTCTTTTGTTGTAGCAGAAAAAGGAGATAATTGGAATACTACAAAAAATCAAACTTATAGAGAAATTACGAATATCAAAAAAATACATGATGTTAGTGTAGTAGATACCCCATTTTATGATACAACAACGGTTTATGCCAGAAGTATAGAAAAATTAGAACAGGCATTGAAGCAAAATAAAAATATCGCATTAAGAAAGAGAAAATTATTATTGTTGTATGGAAATTAAAAAGGAGAAAATACATATGGAATTAGAAAAATTATTACAGCAAGCAGAAAAAAGAAAAACAGAAGCATTAGAAAATATTAAAAATGCTGATAGTTTAGAAAAGCTAGATAAATCAGAAATGGAATTGCGAAAAGCAAATATTGAAATAGAAAATATCAAAATGCAAATAGAAAATAAAAATGATGATTTGCCTCCAGAAGCACGAAAAGCCGAACTACAACAATATACAAAACCATTTCAAGCAGTTGCAACATTTCAAGCAGCAAATAGAAGTTTAGAAAATGAGGAAGATATTTACAGTACAATAGAATATAGAAAAGCGTTCCAAAATTATGTACTAAATGGTGAACCTATACCACAAAAATTTAATGAAAAAAGAACAGCAGAAATTATAACAGTATCTGATATTGGTGCAGTTATTCCTACCACAATACAAAATAAAGTCATTGAAGATATGACAATAGAAGGGAAAATATTATCTCGTATCAATCAAACATCTTATCAGGGCGGTTTAGAAATTCCGATTTCTGACATCAATATTACAGCAACATGGCTTGCATCGGAGAATGAAGTATCTGAAGAACAAAAAACAGAAATGAATACGAAATTGACATTTAGCTATCATGTATTAGAAGCAAGGGTAGCAATAGGATTGCTTTCTGCAACCGTAGCGTTGCCTTTATTTGAAGCAACAGTTGTGAAACAATTAAAAAAGGCAATGACAAAAGCACTAGAAACGGCTATTGTGGAAGGCAGCGGAAATGGACAGCCATTAGGATTTACAAAATATACATTACCAGAAAATCAAGTGATTACTATGACAGAAACAGACATTGGTACAGTACAAAAATGGGCTGAAGTAGAAAGTGAAATACCAGAAAGTTATGAAGATAGTGTAATATATGTTATGGCAAAAAAGACATGGAAAATGTATCTAAACGGTATGACAGATACCACAGGGCAAAAAATTGGATTAGGTAAAATCAATGAAAAAGGACAAAAGATATTAAATGGCAGAGAAGTTTTAACAGTGGATAAATTTCCAAGTTTTATTAGTGCACAAGAAGGTGCTATATTTGGTGCTGTAGTAGATTTATCACAATATTGTTTAAACAGTAATTTAGCAATGTATTATAAAAAATATTTTGATGAAGATAAAAACAAATGGATACATAAAGCATTGACCATAGCAGATGGTAAAATGGCAATCGGAACAATAGAAAAAGAAAATCGTACAAAATTAGTAGGAGCAAAAGGATTACTTTATCTGAAAAAAGGGTGATGTATATTTATGGAATTAGAAATGTTAAAACAGTATATTCGTATTGATACAGATGATGATGATATTTTGCTAGAACAACTTAAACAGAGTGCAGAACAATATTTAAAAAATGCAGGTGTTTCTGTAAGCTATGAAAATGCACTATATTGTACTGCTATCAGTATGCTTGTAGCAAATTGGTACGATAATAGAGATGCCATTTCAGCAAAAGATACCCTTTCTATGCAGTTTAAAAATATAGTATCGCAATTAGCACATATCAGAAAAGAGGAACAGAATGGCTAGTTTATGCAGTAGATTAAATAATAAAGTAGCATTGTATGAAAAAGTACAAGTAGTAAATGAATTAGGAGAAAAAGATTATCAATATCAAAAAATAAAAACAATATGGGCTGAAATAATACCGCAATCGGGAAATGAAAAAACAGGAAAAGGCAATATAATATTTGCTGAAATCAGTCATAAATTTACAGTTAGAGCAAAAGTTATAAATAGTTTATCAAATGATATGTATTTTGTTTTTGAGGGGCAAAAATATGATATAAAATACTTTCAGCCAAATTATAAATATCATGATAGAATAGAAATTTTTTGTAAATTGGTGGTGGAATAATGAGAAATGGTTTTGATACAAATGAATTAGAATTATGGGACAAATTGCTTAATGAAATATGTAATAAAATGCCTCAAAAAACAAAAAAGTTTATGAATACAGAAGGGCAAAAACTCAAAAAACAAGCAAAACAGTATGCAAAACAAACTGTAAAAAAGAAAACAGGAAATTACTTCAAAGGTATTAAAAAAGGAAAAGTATATATTTATAGAAAAAATGGTGCTTTTTCTGTCAGAGTATATGGTGCTGCATCACATACGCATTTGATAGAAAAAGGGCATAATATCAAAAATAAAAAAGATGGTGCAGTATTGGGAAGAGCAAGAGCATTTCAAGTATTGGATAAAAGTGCAAAGCAGTTTGAAACAGAATATCAAAAAGATATTGAAAATTTTGTTGATGAAGTGATAAATGAATTATGATAACAATATTTGATGTTAACCAATCTGTAAACAATACCATACAAAAAGCAATAAAAAATATCTTTGATTATGATATTCCCATTGTTGCAGAAGAATTAAAAGAACCTATTGAAAGACCTAGTTTAAAAATCATCATTGAAAATAATACAAATGGTAAATTAAATTATTTTTTTCAACAAAAGAATATGACAGTGTATGTTTATTTTTTTGCTAAAAATGAAACAAGGTCTAAATTTGACAATATAAAAGTGCAAAATGCTATAGAGCAAACACTTTTAGATGGTATTACTATAAATGATATGTGGTTTGATATAGAACAAGTTCATACAGATAATGCAGATGGTATATTGTGCTGTAGTTTTGATTTAGAAATCATAGAAGAAATAGAAACAAGTCAAACAGAAGAATATATGGAAGAATTAAAAACAAAACTATATTAAAAGGGGGTATGTGTTATGGCAGTGAAAATGCCTTCTATAGAAGTAATATTTAAACAATTAGCAGGTTCTTTGATTGATAGAAGTGAAAGAAGCATTGCTATACTAATTATAAAAGATGATACAGATAAAACATTTCAGTATAAAAAATATAAAGAGGCTTCACAAGTAGATGCTGATGAAGCATATTATACAACAGAAAATTTAAGATATATAAAAGATGTATTGATATGGGGTGTTATGGAATGTCATGTACTAAGAATAGATGCAGAACAGGGAAAAATAGCAGAAGCATTAAAAATAATAGAAAAAAGAGTAAAAACAGGCTGGATAACTATAGCAGATGGTAAACCTGAAGAATTTGAAGCACTTGCAAGCTGGATAAAAGCAAAAGAAAATGAAAACAAAACATATAAAGCAGTAGTTTATAAAGTAAGTGTAGCAGACTGTAGGCATTTAGTTAATTTTTACAATGAAAATGTTGTATTTGCTGATGAAAAAAGAGGAGAGCAAAATGGTGCTAGTTACTGCCCTTCTTTAATAGGGATATTGGCAAAATGCAATATCAAAAAAGGCTGTACTTATTTTAAGTGCAGCAATTTAAAAAGTGTAGAAGAAGTAGAAGAAAATAACAAGGCTTTATCAGAAGGAAAATTTATATTATTTCATGATGATGAAATTGTAAGAGTTGCAGCTGGCATTAACTCTATGACAACAACAGATGGTTTGTACAACACAGAAGATATGAAGTATATTGAAACAGTAGAAGCTATGGACATTATCAATGATGATATTAGTAGAGTATTTAAAGAAGAATATCTTGGCAACTATAGAAATAACTATGACAATCAAATACTTTTTATCAGTGCTATAAATACCTATTTTCAGGAATTGGCAAATGATTATGTGTTAGATAACAATTATAGCAATAGAGCAGATGTTGATGTAGAAGCACAAAGATTAGCGTGGTTAGGGGTAGGGAAAACAGAAGCGGAAAACTGGGAAATACAGACAGTCAAAAATAATTCTTTTAAAAGGACTGTATTTTTAGCAGGCGATATTAAAATATTAGGTAGTATGGAAAATTTAAAATTTACGGTTACATTATTTTAAAGGAGATGGAAAACAATGCCTTTACCTAAAAAAAGTATATTTATAGGTACAAATGGTAATGTATGGTTGAATGGACAGCTTTTAGCAAATATTCAAAAAATAGAAGCAAAAATTACATATGATTTAGAAGACGTTACAGTAATAGGAGATTATGCAACACATCATTTATTTACAGGCTGGAATGGAGAAGGTACACTTAGTATGTATAAAATTGACAGTAGTGTATTAAAAATAGTTTCAGATATGGCAAAAACAGGTGTAGAACCAGAAATTACAATTATATCAAAGCTTACAAATAAAAATACCAAAAAAACAGAACGTATTGCATTAAAAGGTGTGGTATTATCTGAAATCAATTTAGTCAATTTTGAAGCAAAAGGAACATTGATGGAAGAAGTGCCTTTTACATTTGATGATTATGATGTTTTGGAAACAGCATAGTGATTGTCATAATTTGTTGAAAAAGAAAAAAGGATATGCTAAAATAAAAACAAGGTGACCGTGATGGGCAGTCAGCCTCCCACTTATTAGAGGGGAGGTGGTTAATGATGACTACATTCGAATGTTTATATCTTTGTATAGCGTTCGCAACGCTAGTTGTTCTTATCCTTGACTTTAAGTCAAAAAAATAACTGCCCTTCATAGCCTTTAGGGCAGTTATTTACTAGATAGTAATCAAAAGAGGCTGACCGTCTAATGCCTTTTGCAGAAGGCGGTGGTCACCCCGCCCTAATGATATTAGTATAACTG
This sequence comes from uncultured Clostridia bacterium, assembly GCA_910586765.1. Lineage (GTDB taxonomy): Bacteria > Bacillota > Clostridia > Lachnospirales > Anaerotignaceae > Coprocola. The sequence continues at coordinate 11,956 of CAJUJJ010000038.1, read as the reverse complement.
AAAAACATAAAATTGTAAAGCACTTGTTAGAGTAGAAAACAGGTGCTTTTTTTATGCAAAAATAGTAAAGAAAGGAAAATAAAAAATGAGCAAAGAAACATTACAAAAAATTACATTTGAGCAATTAGTACAAAGAAGCATACAAAGAGAACAGGACAAAATGAAAGTAAAAGAAATAGAAGTACCCTCTATAGGAGGCACATTATTATTAAAAACAATACCAGAAAATAAATTATTAGATATTATAGAAGAAGGTCAAAAAAGTGATAGCCTTTCCGAAAACATTGCTGCAGAAAGAAAACTGATATATTTTTGTTGTCCCATACTTCAAGATACAAAATTGCATCATCAATTAAATGTTGCAGAACCTTTTGATGTAGTAGAAAAGCTGTTTGATTTACAAGAAACAGAATTATTAGCAAATGCAGCAATGGAATTAAATGGTGTTTCAAATTTGGCAGAAAAAAAGGTTGATGAATTAAAAAACTCATAAAACACAATGCAGACTTTGCTATGTATGCTTTTTATGCAGTAAGAGGTTATAGCCTTTCAGAATTAGCGAATTTATGTTATTTAGAAAGGCTATTTCTGCATTGTGCAAGAGAACAATATTACAAAGAAGAAGCTGAAAAATATAATGCTCTTTTAGGGAGGTGAAATTTATGGGGAGAACATTAGGTGTTATATTAAATCTAAAAGATAAATTTAGTACAACATTACAAAATGCTGGTAAAAACACAAAAAATTTTACTGCAAAATTAAATCAAGCCAATAAATTTACAGAAAAAATAGAAAAAAATATTATGAAAGTAGGAAAGGCAGCAACAGCATTTGGTGCAATAAGTATTGGTACAGGCATAAAGAGTTTTTCTGATTATGACAGTGCAGTAAAACAAGCTGCAGCTTCTACAGGAACATCTTTGAAAGATATGAAACAATTAAAAAGTGTTATAAAAAATGTTTATGGTAGTAATTATGGTGAAAACTGGGAAGATGTTGCAAATAGTGTTTCAACAGTACAAAAATATTTAGGCGGTACGGGAAAATCTGTAGAAGAAGCAGCAAAAAATGCTCTAGTTTTAAGAGATACCTTCGGTACTGATGTAACAGAAAGTATGCGTTCTGTAGATGCCTTAATGAAAAATTTTGGCATTTCATCAAAAGAGGCTTTTAATTTAATAGGACAAGCTGCACAGCAAAATTTAGATTTTTCTGGAGAATTGGTTGATAGTATCAATGAATATTCTTCCCAAGTGAAAAAATTAGGTTTATCTGCAGAAGATATGTTTGCTATATTTGCAAGCGGTGCAGAAAATGGTGCTTGGAATATAGATAAAATAGGAGATGCTTTAAAAGAATTTAGTATTCGTTCTATAGATGGCAGTAAAACCACACAAGAAGGATTTACAGCAATAGGAAAAAATGCCAATGAAATGGCACAAAAATTTAGTGTAGGCGGTGAAACAGCAAAAAATGCCTTTTTTGAAACAATACAAGGACTGAAAAATATGGACGATGCTGTAGCACAAGATGCAGCAGGAGTAGCATTATTTGGTACAATGTGGGAAGATTTAGGAAAAGATGTTGTATTGAATATGGATAAAATGGGTGGTGCATTTGATAAAAATAGGCAAACAATGCAACAAATCAATCAAATAAAATATAGTAGTTTCTCAAAAGCTGTTACAGGAATTGGACGGCAGTTGTCTGTAGCATTTTTACCTATAGGAGAAACAATACTACCTTATCTTAATCAGTTTGCAAATTTTTTAAGTAATAAATTACCAAAAGCTGTAGAAGCATTTACAAATATTTTACCTCATTACATAGATAATATTGTTGCTAATATAAAAAGTGCTTTTTATGGTTTAAGTAAAGTATTTTCATTTTTAAAAAACCATATGCAGGAAGTGAAAGCAGTAGTTGCAGGTTTAGCGGCTGCATTTATAGCATTAAAAACGACAACAGCCGTAGGTAAAGTATTCAAAGCAATCCCTAAAGAAGGTAGTGCAGTAAAATTGATTTTTAACACACTCAAAAAGTCATTGCTTGCAAATCCTTTTATATTAGTTGCAGCTGCTATTGGTGTATTAGTAGGTGCTTTTGTATTGCTTTATCAGAAAAGCGAAGCATTTCGTACAATAATACAAGCAGTATGGTCAAAATTAAAATCATTTGTAGCTATTATAAGCAGTTCTGTAATATCTGTATTACAGAAGTTCCATAGTTGGTTTAGCGAAAAAATAATACCTATATTATCTCAAGCAATACAAATTTTTATGTTATTATGGACAAAATTAAAAGGATTTGCGGCAAGTATACGTAATTCTGTCATAAGTACATTACAACAATTATATAGTTGGTTTAATGAAAAAATAGCACCTATATTATTGCAAATAGGGCAAAATTTCGTATCATTATGGACAAAATCAAAAGAATTTGCAGTAGTCATAAGTAGTCCTATTATCAGTGCATTGCAACTGTTATATAGTTGGTTTAGTGAAAAAATAGCACCTATATTATTGCAGATAGGGCAAGTTTTTATATCATTATTGCAGATAATGCAACCTTTTTCAGTATGGATTACAGATGTATTTGTTTCAGGAGTTGGCATTGCTTTTCAAAACTTTTTTACTGTGATAAATGCAGTATTGCCTCATGTGCAGGGAGTGATAGAAGGTTTATTAACTGTATTTAATGGAGTGTTAATATTTTTAAACGGTGTTTTTGCAGGCGATTGGGCAAAAGCGTGGCAAGGTATGAAAGATATATTTAGTGGTATAGTACAAAGTATCAAAAGTATATTTTTAGGTGTAATAGAAGTGATAAAGGGACGCATCAATGGCATCACAAGTCAAATTAACAACGTTGCACAAAAGATGTCAAGCCTACCTATAATTAGGTGGAATTGCACAAAAAATAAATATTCCTCAATTTGCTACAGGAACACAATACTTTAATGGTGGTACAGCACTTGTAGGAGAACACGGTGCAGAACTTGTCAATATGCCTTCAGGAAGTAAAGTAACACCTGCTGATAAAACAAAACAACTATTAAAATCAGGAAATGCTGTAAATGTACATATTACAGTACAAGGTAATGTGATAGGCAATGAACAATATGCAAATCAACTGGGAAGTATTATTGTACAAAAAGTATTAGCAGCACAAAGAAATATATAATGTAAATTGAAAATATATATTTTATGATATATAATAATATATATAAAATGTTATATAGTGATATACTGAGGTGAAAAATGAGTAATTTTGAAGTAGAATTTTTTGAAAAAGATGATGGAACTTATCCAGCAGAAGAATTTATATTATCCCAAAATACAAAAATGCAAGTTAAACTATATAGATTATTAGAATTACTAGAATTAAGAGGTAATGAATTAAGAGAACCCTACTCTAAATCGCTTGAAGATGGTATATTTGAAATAAGAGCAGTACAAGGAAATAATATTACTAGAGTTTTATATTTTTTTGTAATTGGACATAAAATTATATTAACAAATGGTTTTGTTAAAAAAACACAAAAAACACCTAAAAGTGAAATTGTGCTTGCAAAAAAATATAGACAACAGTATCAAGAAAGGAAGTGTAAAAATGAGTAAAAATTTTAGAGAGAGTTTAAAAGAACAAATGGAAAATGAAGAATTTAAGCAAGAATGGGAAAAAACTGAACTGGAATATCAGATTATAAAAGCAATCATTACAGCAAGAGAAGAAAAAAATATAACACAAAAAGAATTAGCAGAAATGACTGGTATCACACAAAACGATATTAGCAAATTAGAAAATGGTAATGCAAATCCTTCTTTACAAACACTTAAAAAATTAGCAAATGGGCTTGGTATGGCAATCAAATTGGAATTTGTACCAATAACAAATAAATAAAAGTAAAAAGGCACTTACAATAAAATGTATGTGCTTTTTTTAATGGAGATGAAGCAGATGGATATAGTGGTATCAGCGAACAATGGAGAAACAGTACTAATATTACCTATATTACCAGAAAATATGCCAGAATTAGTAGAAATGTGGAACAACAACACATTTGAAAGCATAAACAATGACATCAATTTAATAGGAACAAAAGGACTAAGGACTGTAACATTGCAGTCCTTTTTTCCTGTAAACAAAAACTATAAATTTCAAAGGGCAGGAAGTGAAAAAGATGGCTGGAAATATGTCGCTTTTTTTCAAAAGTATGCAGATTTAAGAGTGCCCATTAGAATGATATTTTTAGATGATATGCAAGAATTATCTAATATGGCATATACAGTGGAAAAGTTTACAGCACAAATTAACAGAAGAAAAGACATCAATTACACTGTAGAACTAAAAGAATATCGTTTTGTAAAAGTAAAGGAAGTGTAGTTATGGCTTATCAAATTATCATTGTAAAACAAAATACTTGTTATGATATTTCAGATATTGCAGGTAATATAAATTGGAAGGATAGTATAGAAAGTTTAGGTATGGAATTTGATTTTTCTGTAGCAGCATCTGACGAAAAATATTTTACAAAATTTGTAATAGAAGTAGGTGATATGGTACTTTTTAGAAAAGAATATGAAATATTCAGAGGAATTATTGTAAATAAAACAGTTTCAGAAACAACAGCACAAAATTTTAAAGCATATGACTTTTGCTGGTATCTAAACAAAAGCAAATTGATAAAACAGTTTAATGGCATCAATGCTGCAGAAGCAATCAAACAAATATGCAATGAACTCAACATTAAAATAGGCAATATTACAAATATGAGAGCCAATATAAATCATATTTATTATGACAAAACAGCAGCTGACATTATAGATGATATACTAGAGCAAGAAACACAACAAACAGCAAAAATTTATATAAAAGAAATAAGAAAAGACAGTTTTTATATATTTGAAAAAGGAAGTATTACAATACAGCCTATGTTTAAACCAGCAAGTAACATTGCAGCATTTCCTATTACAAATGAAATAGGTAGTTTCAATAAAGTATGGAGTATAGAAGATATGAAAAATGCTGTCAAAATCGTGTCAGGAAGTGAAAAAAGCGTTCGTATATTAGGGGAAGCAAAAGATGAACAAAATATACAAAAATATGGACTACTTCAAGAAATAGAAAGCATTGACGAAAAAGAATTTAACAAGGCTCAAAATATTGCACAAAATAAATTGAAACAATACAACAAAATAAGCGAAACATTGAGAGTAGATTTGTTAGGAGATGACAGTACCAGAGCAGGTAGAACAATTACAATAAATCATAAAAAATCTGAAATTTTAGGCAACTTTTTCATTACGAGCTGTAATCATACTCTTTCAAAAGGAATACATACTATGACATTAGAATTGGAGAGGATTTGATACTTATGGACTGGGCGACAACATTAGCAAAAGAATTAAAACAAAGAGAAAATCCTGCTATATTAGGGGCAATATTAGGAATAGTAATTACTCCTCCCCCAAAATTGAAAATCAGTATACTAAATGGTAGTGTTTTTATTACAAAATGCTATATACTTGAAAATTTACTAAATGGATTTCATAGAATTGCCACAATACCAGAACAAACAGCGACAGGTACTGCAAATGGAAAAGGCACAACAAATACTGTAAATGATGGTGGAGAAGGAGCAAACCCTCACAGTCATACTGTTACAACAGATGTCACTATAAAAACAATAGGCATACCAAGTGCAGAAATTTATTTTGAAGATACTTTAAAATCTGGTGATGAAGTATTGCTTGTGGTATCACAAGACAATCAAAACTATTTTGTAATAGGAAAAGTACAGAAAATAGGTGATGAATAATGTTTCCTACTATTCATACGGATTTAGAACAATTAAATCAAAAACTATCTCAACAGCAAAACAGCATAAAGCCTTTAGGCAAAAGCTGTTTTTTTGATTATAAAACAGGACAGCACAAAATAATAGATGGTAAAGCAGTAATGTGTTCGTTGGTAGAAACGGTAGAAACAATGGAGCAATGGATTGAAAAAGTATTGCGTACAGAACTAAACAAATATGGCATTTATACTATAGATGAAACAGAAAATTTCGGCATATCTATTTATCGTTATATTGGTGAAAAAAATATTCCTATGGGTTATATCATATCAGAATTAAAAAGAGAAATTACAGAACAAATGTTACAGCATAGATATATCAAAGAAGTAACTGACTATCAAGCAATACGAGAAAAAGGAGGACTGCATATATTGTTTACAACAATACTGATAACAGGAGAATATATAAAAAAGGAAGTGCAGTTATATGGAGTATAGAAAATCAGCAGATGTTGTACAAAAAGAACTTCTTTCAGAAATTGATGACAGCTATGAAAAAACAAAAGGATATTTTTTATGGGATATACTGAAAGCAGTTGCTGTAGGTATCAAAAATTTACTGGAAAAACTGCAAATTGTTTCAGATAAATTAGATATAGAAAATATCTATGGAAAAGAAAGAGAGCGTTTTATATTTCAAAGAACGGGCATCACTAGAAGACAAGCAACATTTTCAGAAGGCGTTGTGACAGTAAAAGGCAATGGTATTGTGACAAAAGGGGATTTTTTTGAAACAGAAGGTCTTGTTCGATTTGAAGCTATGGAAACAGTAAATGTAATAGAGCAAGCAGATATTTTAGTAAAAGCAGTTTTAGCAGGTAAAAATGGTAATGTACCTATAGGAAGTATTACAAAAATGCCTATTACTATACAGGGTATTACAAACTGTATCAATAAAACTGCTACAGAAGGTGGTTATGAAGCAGAAAGCGATAACGATTTACTTTTACGTTATTACGAAAGATTGAGAGAACCAGCCACATCAGGAAATATTTATCATTACAAAAGATGGGCGAAAGAAGTAGAAGGTGTAGGAGCAGTTCATGTATTTCCATTGTGGGCAGGTGACAATACTGTAAAAATTGTAATAATTGATTTAGAAAGACAGCCAGCAAGTACAGAATTGGTAGAAAAAGTACAAAACTATATTGACCCAGATTGCACAGGTACAGGAGAAGGAGTAGCACCTATAGGAGCATATTGTACTGTAGAAAGTGCCAAGCCTAAAATCATAAATATTTCTGTTATGCTTCATACTTCTAAATATGCTGTTTTAGAAGTTATAAAAAAAGAAATAAAAACAAAAGTTACAGATTATTTAAAGCAGATTGCATTTGAACAAGACTATGCAAGTTTTGCACAAATAGGAGCAAATATATTGTCTGTAGAAAATGTGCTTGATTACGAAAATATGACACTAAACGGATTGACACAAAATATCACTTGTAAAAAAGAAGAAGTTATGTTGTTGGGAGAGTTGGTGCTGTTTAATGATAGTACAAAATACGTTGCTGAAATTACTACATAAAATTTATAGAAAAGATAAATTGACACTGGAATTAACAAAAGCAATTTCAGTGCAGCTGTACAAAGTAGAACAAAATATACAAGAAATAGCAAAACAACAATATTTAGACAGTGCATCGTGGGGATTAGATATATTTGAAAAAGAATTGAATATAAAAGGAAAATCAAAACCAGTAGAACAAAGACAATCTGTTATACAAGCAAAATGGAGAGGTGCAGGAAAATTAACATTGTTTTTGATACAAACAACATTGCAATGTTATATTACAGGAAATATTATTGTAGCATTTCAAAAAAGACTAATGATTACTATGCAGGGAGAAATATTACAAGCTGTCAATTTATATGATGTCATTCATACTATTGAAGAAGTAAATCCAGCCCATATTGGCTGGAATTTAAAATATAGTTTGCCAGATATAAAAAATACTGTTGCAGTAGGTGCTTTTGCACAGTCTGCAATTTATATTCATGTTTTACCATATACACTTAATGAATGGAAAACAGAAACAAACATTGCAGTTGGTGGTAGAGTTCATATTGGTATTTATTTGGAGGTGGTTTAATATGTCAGAAAGAAAATATTTTTCTGTTGTAACAGATGTTGGTGAAGCTGCTATGATAAAAGCAATACACGATGGTGTAAAAGTAGATGCTGTTTACTATGCTGTAGGAGATGGTGGAGGATTGCCTTGTACCCCTACTACAGATATGACAGCGTTAAAAAATGAGGTGTGGCGTGGAGATATTATCAATTATGAAATATCACCGCAATCCCCTAATGTTATAAGAGTAGATACATTAGTTCCGTCTGATGCAGGTGGCTTTACAATGAGAGAGATGGGAATATTTGATACACAAAACAGATTGATTGCTATTGCAAATATGGCAGATGTTGTAAAAGTACGTTCTACAGATGGTATGCAGACAGAAATTGCCCTTTCTATGAGTATCGCTCTTACAAATAAAAAAGCACTAAATTTTAAAATAGATACAAATTTAGTTTATGTTTCTAAAAAGGATTTACAAAATCAGATAAGACAAAAAAATATTGTCATACCTGCTGTAGGGTGGCTGGAAAATGTAGAGGGCGGAGAGGGAGGCGTAACCATAGACATACTGCAAAAAGATATTACAGAAAAAATGATACCTATAGTAAGTATATTCCCTAGTGATATGAATATAGCAACAAAATGTGGAATGAGTACAACAGTTGAAACAATAAATGGTGCAATACGATTTTTTGCAGATAAAGCACCAGAAAAAGAAATGAAAGCAAGTATTGTACTGCTGAGGGCATATAACAATATTGTAGGAGAGATTACAAGCGATGGTAACAGTATGGATATAGAAGAATTTTATAATAATTATGTAGCAACAAATGAAGAAGTAGAAAAAGTATTGTATGAAGTATTTGAAAAATAGGAGGATTTTATTATGAGTTTAACAAAAGTAACAAAATTAGAAGCGTTTAAAAAATTAGCAGAAAAAGCAAAAAGAGAAGCAGACATTCAAGCGAAAAAGGCAGTTGCAGAAGCAGGACACGCAAAATTTGAAAAAGTGGATACACTACCAGAAGCTGTTGATGCACAAGAAAATGTAATGTATTTGCTTTTGAATACTGAAACAAATCACTATGATATTTATGCTAAAATTGGTGAAAAGCTAGAACAGCTTGATGATACAAGTGTTAATTTAGAGAATTATATTCAAAAAGAGGAAGGCAAAGAACTGATTGCTACAGAAGAAAAAACAAAATTAAATGGTATTGCAGAAGGTGCGACAAAAGTAGAAGCAGGAGAAAAAGAGGGTACTATATTGATAAATGGAAATGAAGTAACTCTTTATGAAGTAGCTACAGATGAGGAAGTAAATGCAATACTTGATGAAGTATTTGGAACAAGTGAAGAAAGTGCATAATAACAGGGGGAATTTTCTCCCCTATTCCTTTTATGGGAGGTATTGCATAAATGAAATTAACAACTTTAAAACAAATAAAAAAATGGTTAGAAAGTGCAAAAGGATATATTTTAAATAAAATAGTAGAACTAACAACAACTACTATTGCTGCTATAGAAGAAATAGAAAATAAAAAAGCTGATAAAGCAAGATATATCAGCGTTACAATACTTACAAATGGTTGGAAAAGTGATAGTCATAATTATCCAAAATACTATGATATTACTTTAGAAGGCATAACAGAAAATGACAGAGCTGACATAATAATACAACCAGAAAGTATGCAGACAGCAGTAAACTGTGGCTTTTTTTATATGACAGAAACACTTTCTGGGAAAATAAGAGTGCGAGCAATGACAATACCAACACAAACAATTTATGCCGAAATAGGCATTGGAGTTGTGAATATTGTGGGAGAAATCAAAAAATTATATTCTGCAAATGATATTAAAAGCGGTATATTACCCATTGCAAGAGGTGGTACAGGTAACACAACAGGAAATGCTGCTACTGCAACAAAATTAGAAAATGCTAGAAGTATTGCTTTGAGTGGAGATATCATAGGAGATACTACATTTGATGGTAGTGTAAATAAAACAATGGCAACAACATTGTCAAATACAGGTGTAGTAGCTGGAAATTATGGTGCACTTGATTTAGTAATAAAAAACAATGGTACAGTGTGGGTAAGTAATAATGTAGGATTACATAGTACGTCGGCTATCTCTACATGGAAAGCAAAACAAAAATGTAAAATTTCATTTCTATGGAAAGTTTCTTCTGAAAGTGTAAACTATGATTATTTGAATATTACTGCAGCAGGAATACAAGTACTTTCAAATACAGGAGGTTCTACAGAACAAACAGGAACATTGACTGTAGCATTAGAAGCAAATCAAACCATTGTGTTTACTTATAGAAAAGATGGTAGTCAAAATAATGGTATGGATAGGGCAGAAATCAGCGAAATAAAATATGGTGTAGGTACAGCAGAACCTAGCACTGTAATTTATGAAAGCAATGTAAAAAGCTATTTTGATATTACAAATAGTAATTATGGCTTTTATCCTGCTATTCCTATTCCAAATTTTACTATTGATGCAAAAGGACGTATTACAAAAGCACAAACAGTTTATGTAGCACAAACAAAATAATAAAAATAAGGAGTGGTGATATGGCTTATGGATTGGTAAATATCAAAGGAGTAACAGAAGAAGAAATAAAAGCAGTAGAGGAAACACTAGATGATGTAATTACATTACTGGGAACAACTGAAAATACAGGTGGTACAGCATCAGCTGGCACTGTTATGGCAAAACTGAATAAATTGCTCACTGATTGGACAAATGTAAGGGCAGGTAAAATTGATACCATAAATACAAATGCTGCAAAATTGACAGATACAAGAGTAGGATATATTGATAAATTAGCTAATTTTGGAGCAACAACAGATACAGGTGGAACGGCAACAGCAGGTACAGTAATGGCAAAATTGAATAAATTACTAACCGACTGGACAAATGCAAGGGCTATCAAATTGGATAATATTGGTACAACAGGAGAAACAGGTGGCAGTACATCAGCAGGTACGGTAATGGCAAAATTAAATAAACTATTAACCGACTGGACAAATACAAGAGCAGGTAAAATTGATACCATAAATAGTGCGATTGGTACAACAGCAAATACAGGCGGAACAGCAACAGCTGGTACAATGATGGCAAAACTAAATGCCCTTATCACAGCAAATAGTAAAGGATTGAAAGTAAAACGTATACAAAGAGGATTTGCTTCAAACGCAAGTCAAGACCAGAAATATTATACAAACGACTATAGAGAAATTAATATTAGTGAAATAGATTTAACTAAAACTGTATTAATAACAGATACCTCTGGAAATCAATGGAATAGCACCTACGGTGTTACAATCACAATTCCATATATTTCTAGCACAACAAAGATACGACAATATCGTTCACATACAAGTAAATCAGGTGACACTAATTATAACGTATACCCAGCATTTAACTGGTCTATTATAGAATTTGAATAAAAGGAGGTTTTACAATGAGATATGCACAAATTGATAGCAATGGCATTTGCTTTGCAGAGTCGTTTTTATCTGGAGAAATAACAGCAAACGATATGATACCTTTGACAGATGACGAGCCTTCTCCATTAGGCAAAAGATATGTCAACGGTGTGTGGGAAGAAGTGGAGAAAGAAGAAATATCACAACTACCTTCTGACAGTGAAATCATTATGCAAAGTATATCAGAATTAGAATTGCAAAATTTTGAAGCACAGCAAGAAAGACAGATGTTGGCACAACAAATGGCAGATTTAGAATTAGCAATGTTAGAAGGAGGAAATGCAAATGTATGAAATATTAAAGCAAAGATATGAAAGGAATTTTGTAAGAAAAGACCAGTTACAAAGATATGTAATATTGGGCAAAATCACACAACAACAATATTTAGATATTGTAGAAGAAAAACACGAAGTAGAAAAAGATGTTTAAAAAGAGTTTAAAAGATGTTTATTGTCTTTTATCTCTTTTTTTATTGATACTTTTGTAGACTATTTTGATTTTAGTATGGGTAGGAAGGGA
>CAJUJJ010000037.1 GCA_910586765.1 uncultured Clostridia bacterium | reverse complement strand
TGCATTTGTTCAATTTTATAGCTTGATACATTTTTTAATGTAGTTAAATAATTGGCATATAATATTTTTGTTCTTTCTTGTGTAATAGGCTCTTGTACTAAATAACACATCTCAAATACTTGACGTACCCAATTATAATAAGTATAGGAAATATTTTTAATTGATTCTTGAGAAGATACTACTTTTAACTCTAATTCCATTTGCTTTACTTGAGCATCACAAATTGTTTTAATAATATCTTCTGTAATTTTTGTTTTCTTCGCTTTTTTTACAATTTGGTTCCAGTTTCTTTGATAAATAGAATTAATTCTTGCACCATATCCTCTGCATATTCTTTCCCAATCATTCCACATCTTTTCCATATTCTCACGAGGAACTAAATCATTAATTTCTTTACACATATGATTTAATTGATTAATACAAATTATAGAAATTTCATCTAGTTGATTTTTTCCTGATTTTGCTTCAAGTGTCTTTTCTGCTTTTTGTTCTTGTTGCAATTTAACAATTGTATTTTGTACTATTGTATCACTTTCTTCTTCCTTTAATTTTTCTAATTCTCTTTCTAAATCTTCTATAGTAGGTTCTGTTTTATATTCTTTTATTTCTTTTGTTTCAGGCACTGTTTCTATAACATCATCTTCATTTTCTTTTGGGATAATTATTTCATCTAACTGTTCTAACGTTTCCCATTCAGGTTCTTCAATTTCATCTGTTTCTTCTTTTAAAAAAGAATCTTCTTGGAATATTTCTGTATTTTGTTTTTCTATTATGTATTGTTTTAATTCATTAACAGAAGCTAAAATTTCAGCTAATGTAATGGCAATATCTTCTAATATACTTTTTTCACTCGAATAATTTTTAGGATTTTCTTTTATACTTAAAACATCATGAATATCTACTTTTTGATATTTTTGTATTAATTCTTCTTCTCTCTGTTTTGAAATATTTTTTTTAAAATCTGCTATTACACGAAATAAACTAGATTCAGAAAGATTTAAACAATCTGCTGCTTGTGCAGCTGTTAACATACGATTTTCTGATAAACTATAATAATAAAATACTTTTTCCAGTGTTTCGTTATCATATTTTTTTCTCATATTGTTCTCCCCCTCTCTTTGTATTACAGAAAAGCACAAAGAATATTCTTTGTGCTCTTTACTTTAATTCAATGTAATTGTCATTGTTTCTGAATTCCACTGAATATTATCTTCATTAATTCCCAAAATATATGCAATATCCTCTACAGGAATAAAAATTCTACTATTTTTAATCTCTGGTACAGCTTTCATAGGTGTAGAAACACCATTTAAGTTTATAATATTACTTCCAATTTTCATACTTGCAATACGTTGTCCAGAATATATTACAACCGTTTTTGCTTCATCATTCCATTGTACATTTATACTATCAGATAATCCTTCTGCAACAGCACGTAAAGGTATCATAATTGTTTCATTAGATAAATATGCTTGTTCTACTTCTGTACTTTGCTCCGATACTGGAATGGATATAATATCTCGATATATAACAGGGGTTTCTTGTTTTTCTCTTGGTGTTGTACTAATTGTTACAAAATCTTTTATTAAAGTAACAGATGATGTTGCCTCATTTCCCCTTTTTGTACTTTGTTCATAAAAGCCGCCAAATACATTATTAGGATATGTTTCACTTTCTTCTGTAATTAAATCTAAATCATAAGTACCATCTGCTAAATTACCATCTAAATAAAATTTTACATCAGAAATTTTTATTTCAGATGCTTGTGAACTTGCTTTGTCAATAGTGATTTTTAAAATATCCCTATCTATATCTATTTTTTTAATACGAATATTTCCCTTTATAATTTCTGTCGATGCACCATCTTCAAAACATAATCTGTCCACTTTTAAATAAATTGTTTTATCTTTTTCAAAAATTCCTGGTGCTGGTTCTGTAATAACAATGTCTTTTACTTGGGCTTGACGTGTTGCAGAATGTAATCCATTTATAGTTGTCTTATCAATCGTATAATATGGTGTATTTGCATAAACTACATTTCCCATAATATTAGTTAATAACAAAATGGATAAGACAAGTGATATTTTTTTCATGTCTTTTCCTCCTCATTTAATATACTATCATTTTACTGTATTTTTCGCCAAAATGCAATGGAAATAAATAATACGATAATAAGTAATTATTTCTATTTTTGCCACGCTATAAAAAATAATTTAATTTTTTATAAAGAAAGATATTCATTTATAAACTGATTTTCATTTAATATAGGTATGTTTAATTCTTTTGCTTTTTTATTTTTAGAGGAGTTAGATGTAATATCGTTATTAATTAAACATTTTGTTTTTTTAGTGATATTTCCTGTTACTTTTCCGCCAAGATACTCAATTTTTTGTTGCAATTCTTTTCTATTTGAAAACTGTGTTAAATCTCCTGTAATAACAAAACTCATATTATGCAAGGGTAAACTTTCAATATCGTCAACTATTTCTGGTTCTGAAAATGTAATATATTGTAATGCCTTTTGTAATAACTGCATATCTTTTTCATTATGAAAATATTGATAAATACTATGAGCAATAATTTCACCAAAACCATCAATAGAAACAATATCTTCTTCTTTTGCTTCTATTATTTTTTGTAAATCATATTCAAAATACCTGCATAATAATTTTGCATTACTAAGCCCTACATGATTAATACCTAGTGCATATATAAAATTTGGAAGTGGTACTATCTTTGATTTTTCAATAGAGTTTATTAGTTTTTGATAAGAACGTTCTCCAAACCCTTCCATATTTTCAATAACATTCTTATACTGTTCTAATGAGAAAATGTCTGTATAATTTTTTACAAATTCTTTTTCTACAAATTTTTTTAATGTTTCTTCAGAAAGTCCTTCTATATTCATAGCATCTCTTGAAACAAAATGAGAAAGAGAAAGAACTTGTTGTGCTTGACAATTTGGATTAGTACAATATAATACTTTTCCATCTTTAAGAATACGAATTTCTGTTTCTCCACCACAAACAAAACAATATTTTGGTATTTCAATATTATTTTGTTTCGTTAAATTTTCTGCAATTTGAGGAATAATCATATTTGCTTTATAAACCTTAATAGTATCTCCTATTCCTAACTTTAGTTCTTCTAATATGCTAACATTGTGTACGCTTGCCCTACTAACAGTAGAACCTTCCAATTCAACAGGCTCAAAAACAGCAATAGGATTAATCAAACCAGTACGAGAAGTATTCCAAATTACTTCTAGTAATGTTGTTTCTGCCATTTCGTCTGCCCACTTAAATGCAATAGAGTCTTTCGGAAATTTAGAAGTTGTTCCTAAGCTATTGCTATAAGAAATACTGTCATAAGTTAATACAAGACCGTCTGATGCAAAATCATTTTCAGTTACTTTTTTTTGATATTCTTGTACCGTTTTTTCTATAGTATCTGTTGTAACTTCACTATGTTCTACCACAGTAAATCCCATTTGTGTAAGCCAATTCATTTGGTTTATTTTAGAATCTTTAAAATCAATACCTTCTGCCTTTGCTAATGTAAAAGCATAAAAAAGTATATTTCTTTTTGCAGCAATTTCGCTATTTAATTGACGAACAGAACCGCTACAGAGATTCCTTGGATTTTTATAACTTTCACCTTGTTGTAAAAAATTATTAATTTTTTTAAATTCTGAAAGGGTAATAATTCCTTCTCCTCTAATAACAAGTTCTTCTTTGTAAGGAATTTTTAAGGGAATGTTTTGAAATACCTTTGCATTATGCGTTACATCTTCTCCTATAGAACCATTTCCTCTAGTTACTGCTTGTACCAATTCACCCTGTTGATATGTTAGCACAATAGTTAATCCGTCTAATTTCCATGAAAGAATACCTTTTTGCTCTTTTAAAAATTCTTTTAACTTTTCTACTTCTTTCGTTTTATCTAATGAAAGAATAGGAACATCATGTTTTATTTTTTTTAAATTACTCAATACAGTATATCCCACTTTTTGAGTAGGACTATTTGCTAAAATAGTGTTTGTCTTTTTTTCTAATTGTAATAATTCATCATATAATTTATCATACTCGTGGTCAGACATAATTTCTTTATCTTCTTGATAATATGCAAAAGCAGCTTTATTTAATAATACAATCAGTTCTTTCATTCTTTCCATTATGAAAACTCCTTATTCTTCAATTTTTTTCAATTTAGAAAGTCCTGCCATAAATTTTTTAATTCCTTTTTCTCCAAAAGAAACCTCTACTTCAAAATCAGCACCACCAGGAGAAATAGATTTTACTATTCCAATACCATATTTAGGTGCACGCACCCTATCTCCTTCTTTAAAATTGATTTCTATATTTTTAGGAGAAGGGATTTCTACTTTTGTTTTTACCATACCATAAGGATTTGGCTTTGTAAATGTTGGTTTAATTCTCATTTTTGTTTTTAAGGCATATTCCTTTGCTACGGCAGAAAGTGGACGTACTGGCATTTCAATTAATTCTTCTGGTATTTCATTTAAAAAACGAGAAGGTGTATTATATTGTGTAATACCATGCTGCATTCTGCTTTTTGCAAAAGATAAAAATAATTCTTGTTTCGCTCTTGTAATTCCTACATAACATAAACGTCTTTCTTCTTCTATTTCTTTTGTTCCCCCATACATAACACTACGATAACTAGGAAAAATTCTTTCTTCCATACCAATCATAAATACATAATTAAATTCTAAACCTTTTGCAGTATGCAATGTCATTAATGCAACATTGCCATCATTTTCTTCATAGCTATCAATGTCTGCTACTAAGGCAATATCTTCCAAAAATCCTGAAAGCCCTCCTTCTGGATTTTGTTTTTCATACTCAGCGGCTTTATTTATAAATTCATCTATATTTTCAATTCTTGCTAATGCCTCATCTGTACCTTCATTTAGCAATGTTTGTAAATAACCAGAACGTTTTAAAATACAATCAATTAAATCCATTACTGAAAGCTGTTGTGTTTCTTCTCTTAAATGTTCTATCAATTCATAAAAGTCTTGAAATTTTTTTGCTCTTGTTTTCAATTCTGGTATTTCATCTAAATGAGATAATGCTTCATAAAATGTTATATTATTTTCCATAGCAAAATGATTTACTTTTTCAATAGAGGTATCACCAATTCCTCTTTTAGGAACATTGATAATTCTAAATAATGCAATACTGTCTGAAGGATTAGATAATACTTTTAGATAGCAAATAACATCTTTTATTTCTTTTCTTTCATAAAAACGAACACCGCCAAAAAGATGATAAGGTATAGATTTCTTTACAAGTTGGTCTTCAATTGTGCGAGATTGTACATTAGTACGATATAAAACTGCCATTTCATTATAACTCTTTCCATTTCTTTTCAGTTCTTCTATTTTTTCTGAAACAAAACGACTTTCATCATATTCATTTTCTGCTTTATAGATGTGAATGACATTTCCTGTTTCATTTTCTGTCCAAAGGGATTTTTCTTTTCTTGTAATATTATTGTGTATAACAGAATTTGCAGCTTCTAATATTGTTTTTGTAGAACGATAGTTTTGTTCCAATTTAATAACTTTTGCTCCTACAAAATCTTTTTCAAAATCTAATATATTTCTAATGTTGGCACCACGCCAACCATAAATGCTTTGGTCATCATCACCTACCACACAAATATTATTATGTGCTTTTGCTAACATTTTAATCAACATATATTGTGCAGTATTTGTATCTTGGTATTCATCTACCATAATATATTGAAAACGACTTTGATATTTTTCTAAAACCTCTGGGTGTTGTTGAAATAACAAAACTGTTTTATAAATTAAATCATCAAAATCAAGTGCATTATTTTCTTTTAACATTGCTTGATATATTTGATATATTTTTGCAGTTTGTATTTCTATAAAATTATTTTTGTCTATTTTTGCTGCATAATCCGTCCAACTAATTAGTTCTTCTTTTTGTTTACTAATACGAGCTATAGCACTTCTAACAGTATATTCTTTATCCGTTAAGCTAATATTTAATTTTTTAAAACATTCTCTCATCAATTTTTCTTGGTCATCTGCATCATAAATAGAAAAATGATTATCAAAATCCATATGATGAATTTCACTTCTTAAAATTCTAACACAAGTAGAATGAAATGTACTTACCCAAACATCATCTGCATTTTCTCCTATTAAGTTATTAATTCTTTCTCTCATTTCTTTTGCTGCTTTATTCGTAAATGTTATAGCAAGTATATTCCATGGACGAATTCCTTGTTCAATCATATGTGCAATACGAACAGTTAATGCTCCTGTTTTTCCAGAACCTGCACCTGCTAAAATTAGCACAGGCCCATTTATCTGTAAAACAGCTTTTTGTTGCATATCATTTAATTGTTTAAAATTTATCATAACTTTTATTTCTCCTATTCTGCTTAAAAAACAAAAAAAGAGGAAGGCAGAATAACCTCCCTTCTGTTTTTAATTCATTGTTTTATTTTCCTCATTTTGTTTGATACGATTAATGGCTAATTTATATCCATCTGTACCATATGTCAAAGCTCTATTGACACGGCTAATTGTTGCAGTAGAAGCACCTGTTTTTGCTGCAATTTCAACATAAGTACATTTATTATCAAGCATTTCTGCTACTTCCATACGTTGTGCAATAGCGTGTATTTCATGAACAGTACATAAGTCCTCAAAAAGTTGATAACATTCTTCTATTGTTTCCATAGATAAAATATATTGAAACAATTTATCTGTAGACGGATTTTTAATTTTTGTATTCAATAAAATGCACCTTCTTTACCTCTTTATTCTATATTTATATAGTAACATTCTAAAGTGTTAAAGTAAAGAAGTTATTGATTTCTTTTCAAGGCTTTTTTCAATTTCTCAACAGAAGTATTTACAACCAATTCATCTGGAAAACCAACTTTTTCTAAAAGAGAATTACAATATGTAAAATCTCCTATTTGCATATAAAAATGTGCATCACTTCCTAATACTACAGGTACTTCATATTCCATAGCATAATTTAATATCTGTTCAATAATAACATCGCTTCCTTTTCTAAATCCGCTAGGAACAAGAGAAGCATTATTGATTTCTAATAAGCACCTTGTTTCTTTTGAAGTTTGCACAATTTTCTTTACATCAATAGGGTATCTAGGGTCACCTGGGTGTCCTAATATATCAACAAATGGATTTTCCATAGCTCTAATACACGCTTGTGTATTTTCTTTTTCTGTACCAAATGAAATACAAGGGGGGTGTAAACTAGCAAGAGCAATATCTAATGTTTTTAATATATCTTCTTGTAAATCAATCGTGCCATCATAATCCATAATATTTAATTCTGCACCATGCAATATTTCTACATCATGCAAAAACTTTGGCAAAACATGATAATTAGTAAAAAATGCCCTAGGAGCTGTATTTTTCATACCAGGTGCATGGTCTGTCATAGCAATTAATTTCAGTCCTTTTTGTTTTGCTGCTCTTGCATTTTCATCTATAGTGCTATATGCGTGCTGACTAATGACAGAATGTGTATGAATATCTACAACATATTTCATAAAATTCATCTCTTTTCAATTGTTTTTATTAAAATAAGTATACCATGTTTTGTCTATATTTTCAAAATAAAAATGGAGAACAAAAACAAAAAGAAATTATAATTTCTTTGTTTTCATTTACATAAATAGTATCCACAAAATGGTGTAATAAAATACTGTTTAAATTTTTTTCTTCAAAAAAATTATCATTTTTTTGAATATGTTTTAATGATGTTTGTATTTTTTGTATACTTTTTTGATATGCTTTTTGATATTCTATCATATCATTTTCTTCTATAATACCAATGGAAAAAGCTTGTAATAGTCTTTTTTTCCCTTCAGAATATTTTTTTTGTTCCTGTTCTAATTTTTTTTGTAATGTTTGTCTATTTTGTTTTTCCTCTATTTGAATATAAATTTGTTGTTTTTTTTCAAAAAAAAGAATAAATAATATATTTAATATATATTGTAATATATCAATTAGTGTTTTTTCTTTTATGGTGTGAGGAGTACATATTATTTTAGAAGCATTTTTATAAGTACTACAACGATAATAGTAAATTTTTTCTCCCTTTGAATTATTACTATAACAATAATATAATATTCTATGACAATGATAACATTTTAATATTCCTGAAAATAATGCTGTATTTTGTTTTTGTTGTATTTCCCTTCTTTTTGTTTTCAACATTTGCTGTACTTTTTGAAAGATTTCATTATCAATGATAGCTTCATGAGTATTTTTTATTTTAATTTCTTTTCCCTTTTCAATAGGTACTTTTTTTCTTTTACTTTTGTCATTTTCTAAAACTTTTATCATTTTTGTCTTTTTTTGAATTAAATTGCCTATATAAACTTCATCAGAAAGTATTTTATTTATAGTAGAATAAGTCCAAATATAAAAAGGATAACCTTGTTTTGCTGGCTGATAGTTAGAATGATTTTTCTTTTTATATTCTGTAGGACAAAGAACGCCCTGTTCATTAAGATATATCGCAATAGATTTTTTTGACATACCTTTTAAAAATAAATAAAATATTTTTTTTATAATAGCTGCTGCTGGCTCATCTACCACAAGTAAATATTTATTATTTTCATCTTTTTTATATCCATAAGGGGCAAATGCTCCTACAAACTTCCCGTCTTGTCTTTTAATATCTAAATTCATAGAAACTTTTCTGGATATATCCTCTGGATACGTGCTATTTAACACAGCTAAAAATCCCATTTTCAAGTCATCAATTCCATTTTGAGCATATAAACTGTCAAATCCTTCTCCTAGTGATACAAAGCGAATGTTTAATTTTTGAATATCATACGCTATAAATTTTAAAGAGTCCACAGAATTTCTACTTAAGCGAGAAAAATCTTTCACAATTATCATATTTATTTTTTGATTTTTAGCATCTTCTAATAATTTCTGGTAAGCTGGTCTATCTGTAACTGTACCAGTTTTACCATCGTCAATATAATAAGATATAATTTCAATGTTATCTTCACTATTTTCTACATATATCTGTGCTAATCTTTTTTGATTTTCTATACTTTCAGAACTAGAATGTTTTTTTCTTGTAATATCTTCTTTTGATACTCTGGCATAAACTCCAGCTTTTCTTACAATACTATCTTTCATAAGAAACCCCTCCGTACTTTACTTTATGCACCCCACGCTGCATCAAAACTAATAGAAACTTTTTTTTCGGGAGTATCTACACAATAAATAGGCAATTTTCTTTCTGCTTCTGCAACACGAAATACAGATTGTACTGTTGGAGAAATCATATGTACAGATAATGCAAGTGCTGCAATACCTCCTAACAAACCAAATATTTTTTTCTTTGTTACAACAATAGATTTTATTATTCTCATAATAATACCTCCTAGAATATCATATTTTCTTTTTCAATATATTCCAAGTACTACTATGATTATGCAAAAAAACCTTCTTTCTTATTTATTAAAGAAAGAAGGTTTTTACATTAGTTATTATACAGTATAAATACGTAACTTTTCAATTCTATTTTTGTCAACTTCTTCTACTACAATCTTAATGTTATCTGTTTCAACTTCTTCTCCCCCATCAGGAAAAGAACCCAAAATACCAATTACATAACCTCCTATAGTGTCAAAATCTTCTGACTCTAAATGTAATCCTATCATTTCGTTAACATCTTCTAATCTCGTAGAGCCATCAACAATAAATTCATCTTCTTTTATGACTTCTATTTCTTCTCCTTGTTCATCATATTCATCGGCAATATCTCCAACAATTTCTTCCACCAAATCTTCTAATGTAACAAGTCCAGACGTACCACCATATTCATCTAATATCACAGCTGCTCGAATACGATTTCCTCGCATCTCTGAAAATAATTCTGAAATAGGTTTGCTTTCATAAGTAAAAAACGGTTCACGCATATAGTCTATAATTCTAAAATGTTGCTCGTCTATAAATATAATATCTTTTACATATAAAATACCTACAATATTGTCTACACTTTCGTGATAAACAGGAAGTCTGGAAAAACGTTCTTCTTTAAATATAGAAACAATTTCGTCATATGTTATGGTGTCTTCTACACAAACCATATCTGTACGAGGTGTCATAACATCTTTTGCTTTTAAATCTCCAAAGTCAAATACGTTATTAATCATACGACGTTCGTCTACTTCCAAAACACCTTCCTCATGACTTACATTTACCATTGTTTTTAATTCTGCTTCTGTAATGGTAGGTGTTTTTTCTGTTGAATTTCCACCTAATATTTTAATCAATACATTTGTAATTAAGTTCATTACTTTTACAACAGGTGTTGAAATAAATACAATAGCAGAAATAATGTTTGCTACTGCTAAAGATACTTTTTCTGCATTTTGTGATGCTAATGTTTTTGGTGTAATTTCACCAAATATCAATATAATAATGGTAATTACCATTGTAGCAGCACCTACACCAGATTGACCACCTAATAAAGATACTGCAATCATTGTTGTCAAAGCAGCAGCAGCATTGTTTACTAAATTGTTTCCTATTAATATAGAACTTAACAGTCTGTTAGGGTCATCTATTAGTTTTTGAACTTTGTCAGCATTTTTAACATTTTCTTCTGTCATATTTCTTAATTTAATTTTATTTAAAGAAGTTAGTGCTGTTTCTGATGCAGAAAAAAATGCAGAACCACATACCAAAATCAATAAAATTAATATTAACCACCAACTGCCGGGGTCTTCCACTAAAATCACACTCCTAAAATATAAATAATAATATTATCAGCTTATACGTTAAAACATTATACCAGAAACTGATTGATAATGCAAATAAATCTATTTTTTTGCTACACCAGTACGAATAGCTGCTTCAGATACTGCTTTTGCAATGGCAGAAACTACTCTTTTATCAAAAGGAGAAGGAATGACATATTCCTCGTTTAGTTCTTCTTTTGTAATTAAATCTGCAATAGCATAAGCGGCTGCTAGTTTCATTTCTTCATTAATATCTTTTGCTCTTACATCTAATGCTCCTCTAAATATACCCGGAAATGCTAACACATTATTAATTTGATTGGGATAATCTGAACGTCCAGAACAAGCAATTCTTGCTCCTGCCTCCTTTGCTTCATGAGGCAATATTTCGGGTATAGGATTAGCCATAGCGAATACAATAGGGTCTTTTGCCATAGTTTTTATCATTTCTGCCGTTAATAACTTTGGAGCAGATACACCAATAAACACATCTGCACCTTTTATTACTTCTGCCAAAGAACCTTTTTTACAATAAGGATTTGTAATTTGTGCTAATTCTGTAAATGCTTTATTTTCGTAAACTTCATCTTTATGAATTGCTCCGCAACGGTCAACCATAACAATATCTTTTATTCCTGCTTGCAACAATAATTTTGAAATTGCTGTTCCTGCACTACCTGCACCAGAAATAACAACAGAAACTTCACTTTCTTTTTTTCCAACAATACGTAATGCGTTTTTTAATCCCGCAAATACCACAACGGCTGTACCATGTTGGTCATCATGAAATATAGGAATATCTGTTACTTTTTTTAATTTTTGTTCAATTTCGAAACATCTTGGTGCAGAAATATCTTCTAAGTTAATTCCTCCAAAACTGCCTGAAAATAAACTAATTGCATTTACAATTTCATCAACATCTTTGGAACGAACACAAAGAGGAATTGCATCAATATCTGCAAAACACTTAAAAAGGGCAGCCTTTCCTTCCATAACAGGCATACCTGCTTCTGGTCCAATATCTCCTAATCCTAATATTGCTGTGCCATCTGTAATGACAGCAACAGTATTCCATCTTCTTGTCAATTCAAAAGACAATGCTGGATTTTTTTGTATTGCAATACAAGGTTCTGCTACACCAGGTGTATAAGCAATAGAAAGTTCCTCATTGTTTTCTATTTTTGCCCTACTAATTACCTCTACTTTTCCCTTCCATATTTTATGTGCTTGTAATGCTTTTTGTTTCAAATTTTCCATTTGTTATGCTCCTCTTTGCTTTTTTCTATTTCTTCTGCTAATTCATTAAGATATACCCATCTTTGCATTGCATTTTCCAATTCTATTTCTAAATTTTCCTTTTGGGCAACAATT
This sequence comes from uncultured Clostridia bacterium, assembly GCA_910586765.1. Lineage (GTDB taxonomy): Bacteria > Bacillota > Clostridia > Lachnospirales > Anaerotignaceae > Coprocola. The sequence goes on along the minus strand of CAJUJJ010000037.1, from coordinate 15,351 downwards.
TCTTGTAATTTTACATAATCACTAGCAACTGCTTCTTGTTGCTTTTGTAAATTCTTTAATTCTTGTTCTAAATCATTCACTGTGTCTGCTATTGTTTCATATTCTCTTTGTTCCATATAAGTCATTTTTTTAACTCTTTGCGTTTTTGCTGGTATAACTTGCTTCTTAGATGCTGCAACAGAATTTGTAGTTATAGTAATTTCCTCTTGTTCTTGTTGTTGCTTATAATCACTATAGCCGCCTTCATACTGTTTTATAAAACCATCTTTTTCAAAAGAAAATATCCTATTTACAACTTTATCCAAAAAATATCTATCATGAGATACTGTAATGATAGCACCTGAAAAAGTATCCAAATAATTTTCTAATATTGTCAATGTTTGTATATCTAAATCATTTGTTGGTTCATCTAAAAATAATATATTTGGTGCTTCCATAAGTATTTTAAGTAAATAAAGTCTCCTTTTTTCTCCTCCTGATAAAGTAGATATAGGACTTCTTTGCATATCTAAAGGAAAAAGAAAATTTTCAAGCATTTGGGAAGCCGTAATTTTTCCGTCAGTAGTAGTAATATATTCTGCAATATCTCTAATATAGTCAATTACTCTTTGTGATTGTTCCATATCTTCATTTTCTTGTGAAAAAACACCTATGTTTACAGTTTCTCCAATTTCTATAGTACCACTATCTGGCTGCAATACTCCTGTCATCATTTTAACAAGTGTAGATTTACCACAACCATTTTTTCCTACAATACCAATTCTGTCATGACGAAGCAATATATAACTAAAATCATTGATATATGTTATGTTTTGATAACTTTTTGAAATATGTTCTACTATAATTGTTTTTTTACCTAGACGTGAAGAAGTTGCATTAATTTCAATATTTCCTCTTTGTTCTGGTGCTTTTTGAGAAGAAACTTCTTCAAAACGTTGTAATCTTGCTTTTTGTTTTGTACTTCTTGCTTGTGCTCCTCGTCTTACCCATTCCAATTCAGTTCTTAAGAAATTTTGTCTTTTTCTTTCTCCTGCTTGAAGTAATTCTTCTCTTTGTGCTTTTAATTCTAAATATTTGCTGTAATTGCCTTCATAAGGATATAATTTCCCTTTTTCTAATTCAATAGTACGGTTTGCAACTCTGTCTAAAAAATATCTATCGTGTGTAACCATAATCAACGCTTTTGTATAGTGAGAAAGATGCTTTTCTAACCATTCTACAGTATCATTATCAATATGGTTTGTAGGCTCATCTAATATCAATAAATCTACAGGAGAAATTAATGCTCTTGCTAATGCTACTCTTTTTCTTTGTCCCCCAGAAAGCTGAGAAGTTTCTTGTTGAAATTGTGTAATGCCTAATTTCGTTAATATTGTTTTTGCTTCACTTTCTAGTGTCCAAGCATTTTCTTTATCCATTTGTTCTGTTAATATTGCAATTTGTCTTTGCCAATAAACATCAGAAGGATTTGTTATATTATTTGCAAGTGCTGTTTCATAATCTCTCACTAAATTCATTTTTTTGTCGTTACTTTCAAAAACTTGCTGTAATACAGTACCTTTATGATAAAATGTAGGAGTTTGTGGTAAATATGCTATTTTTAAACCATTCATTGTTACAACTTGACCACTATCCCCTTTTTCTACACCAGCTATAATTTTTAATAATGTAGATTTTCCTGTTCCATTTACACCAATAATACCAATTTTATCACCTTCATTGATACCAAATGTGATTTCATCAAAAAGTATTTTATTTCCAAAACTTTTATGCAGTTTTTCTACTGTTAAAATGTTCATATTTTAATGCTCCTTTTATTTTCCATATTGTTGCATTGCTTTAAAAACTGCTTCGTATGCTTGTTTTGGTACAGTAGAAATTTTGTCAGACTGTCTTTCTAAATAATAAACATGAGCACCTTCTTCTACAATAGATGCTACCATAAATGCTCTATCTAATGTTTGTGCTCCTGCAACAACACCATGATTTGCTAATAAACAAGCGTAATTTTCTCCTAATGCTTTTACTGTTTCATAAGCAAGTTCTTTACTTCCAGGAGGAGCAAATGCAGCAACTTCTATTTCTCCTGCACCAGCTAGTCCCATTTCGGTCAATACTGCTGGAAGTTTTTCTCCTTGAGATGCTAATACAGTAGCATAAAGAGAATGTGTGTGTATTACAGCATTGATGTCTTGTCTTTGTTTATATACAGCTAAATGCATAGGTAATTCAGAAGAAGGTTTTTTTCCATTTTCTAAATATAAATTTCCATCTAAATTTGTAATACAAATATCTCTTTCTGTCATATCTTCATAAGAAGCACCAGAAGGTGTAATGGCTACCAATCCACTTTCTCTATCTATCATACTAATATTTCCAAATGTTCCTGAAACAAGTCCACAAGCTACTACAGATTTTGCAGTTTTTAACACTTGTTTTTGCATTTTAAATATATTTTCTGTATTTTTAGGCTTTTTACCTTCTCTTAACGCTTGTAAACTTTCTGAAAATGGAGGATACGCTACTCCTTTTTCTGTAATAATCGCAGTAATATTTTGATGAGGTGTGACATCAAAAGCTGGATTGAATATAGATACATTAGAAGGTGCTGTCTGTTTTTCTCCAAAATGACGTACTTCTTCCGCATCTCTTTGTTCAATAGGTATTTCTGCTCCTGTTTCCATGTCAAAATCAATCGTAGAAAGTGGTGCAGCAATAAAAAATGGTATATTATGCTCTTTTGCTAATATAGAAAGACTATAAGTACCAATTTTATTCGCACTGTCCCCATTTTTAGTAATACGGTCAGCTCCTGTAATGACAGCTTGTACCCATTTATTTTTCATAACAACACCTGCCATATTATCGCATATTGTTGTTACATCAATACCACTTTGAGAAAGTTCCCAGGCTGTTAAACGACTTCCCTGCAAAAGAGGTCTTGTTTCATCGGAATACACTTTAATCTCTTTCCCTCTTTGTTTTAGTATATATGCAGGAGCAAGTGCAGTGCCATACATAGAGGTTGCCAAAGCACCTGCATTGCAATGTGTCAAAAATGCTTTAAAATTGCTAATATTTTCTAAAATGTCAGCACCATATTCTCCTATTGCTTTACAAGCTGCAATGTCTTCTTGTAACATCGTTTCAGCTTCATTTAAAAGTTGCTGTAACATCATTTGTATAGAAAGTTCTTTCTGTAAATGAGCCTGCCAAATGTCTTTCCCCTTTTGTTTCATTCTTTCTATTGCCCAATGTAGATTAACTGCTGTAGGGCGAGATGTATCTATATAATTACCAATTTCTATTAATTTTGGCAAAAAATCATTTTTATTGATATTTTCTTTTTCTGTCCAGTTTTTCATACCAATATAAACACCAAATGCTCCTGCCAAACCGATTGCTGGTGCACCTCTTACTTCTAATTTTTTAATAGACTGCCATATTTCTTCTACTGTTTTCATTTCTTTTATAACACAGTTTTCAGGCAATTTTGTTTGGTCTAATATCATCACTTTATCATTTTCAAACCATATTGGTTTTGGTAACATTTTTTACACCACCTTTTTTTATGAAAGAAAGCCTCGCAAAATACGAGGCTCGAATTATCATTAAATTTATACAGCTGCTAAGGCTTTTATAGATGCAATAAAATCTGTATATTCTTGTGTATCTTTCATTTCCTCTAATAAATTTCCAAATCTTTGTTTTGGTTTTCCATGTGCTTTAAAGAAGTCTGTACAAATCGTTGTTACTTCTACAGCTTTATCTGCTTCAATTCTGCAAATTTCTTCTCCTATCATAGACTCCCTGCCAAATCTTCCGCCAATAAATACTCTTAGTCTACCTTTTGGAGCACCCATAAATCCTAAATCATTCAACTGTACTTTTGCACAGTTATTTGGACAACCTGTGACATTGATTTTAAATTTATGTGGTAAATCCATTGGATAAAATTTATCATGAAGTTCTTTGCAAATAGCTTGTGTGTCTACTAAGCCAAATTTACATACAGTGCCTTTACAGCATACAAGAGGACGTACTCTTGCACCTGTTCCACCATAAACAATGCCTAGTTTGTCCATTTCTTCTTTCATTGGAGCAATATTTTCGTAAGGAATTCCTACAATTTCAATATTTAAACGAACAGTAACTGCGCCAATACCCTTACCATATTTTTCAGCTAACATAGCAACATTTTTTAAATCTTCTGCTGTTGCAAGACCGGCTGGAAATATAATACGTAATACAAATTGCTCTTTATCTTTCATTAATAAAAAGCCTTCTCCTTTTAACGCAGCTAATTCTTCTGGTGATAAATTTATCATATACACAACCTCCTCTATTTTATTTTTATAGTATAATTATTTACATTATACCATAAAAAGGCTATTTTTCAACATATTTATTTTTCCTTATATATTGTGTGTTTATACTTTTTATTTCATACAAAAAAAGCTATTTATTTATCACTATAATAAATAGCTTTTTTAATAAAGTAATTATATCAATTCTAGTTGTTGCTGAGATATTACTAAATGTTCATTATTTGATGTACAAATTACATATTGAGGAGAAACATTTTCAACAAGAGAATATACATAATTATTTAAATCATGTATTATTGCGACATCTTCTCCTGTAGATTTATGTCGGCCTTCGTAGAGAATAAAACAATTCCATTTCTCGCTCCAGCTATATGTTTCTACAACAAAACGACTTTGTACAATCTCAAAAGTATTATCTTCAGGTAAATTTATACTTTCTTCTACATTTGATACACTATATTCCTGTGCTCTATAAATATATATCACAATTTTATCCACATTATTCCATGTAAAATTACAATTTTGTTGTGCCTTTTCCCAAAGTTTATTTTGTGAATTACAATTTATCCACGCATTATTCCAATAAGCTTTTATATTAAATGGCGTATTTAATACCTGAGAATAAAAGTTGCCATTCCACAAATATCCCTTTAAAAAATCATTTGCCTCATATATTCCTGTTGCCATGTTTACCTGCTCACAAAATAATATTAGTGTATTTTTTGAAATAGGTTCTAATATAAAATCTACATTTATAATTTCATAATATCGTCCAAGTACAGAAAATACTATACAATTATCATCACTTTGTTCATATATTACAGCTAATGTATTTTTTCTATCAAATTGGACTAATATTAAAATATAATTCGTACTATTATTCATTAAATTTTTTTCAAATATCCTAATTTCTCCATCACAATTTTCTTCCTTTAATGTTCCTGAACCAAAAGCTGATACCACAGAGTGTATGATAAGGGATTTATTTTCAGGTTGTGTACAATTTTTTATACAAGACATCGTTAACATATTCTGTTGATTTGACATATTCATATCTCCCCAAAAATTGTGTCATTTAATATATTATATAAAAATAGTATTCTTTACTTTCATTTTATGTAATGATATAGAATATTATGACAAAACATTTTAACTATTTATATCATTATAATATCTTTTATATATTTGAATAATAATAAGAACTTATAAACAGGTTTATTTTATATTAAATGGAATTTTATAAAAATATTGTAAAATAAAAAAGCAGTATGAATTTTTTATCATACTGCTTATAAAAAAATTTACTTATTCGTCCCAATTATGATAAACATTTTGTACATCATCATCATCATCTAATAAGTCAAGTATTTTATTCATTTTTTTAATTTCTTCTTCTCCAGTTAATTCTGTATATGTTTGAGGTATCATAGTAACCTCAGCACTTACCATAGCAATACCAGCTTTTTCTAAAGCCTCTCTCACAGCAGAAAAATCATCTGGTGTTGTAGTAATTTCGTAACTGTCTTCTTCAGAAGCAACATCTTCTGCTCCTGCATCAATAGCCATCAACATCATTTCATCTTCATCAATTTCTACTTCTTCCTTATCTACAACAATTAAGCCTTTTTCATCAAACATAAAAGAAACACAGCCGCTTGTGCCCATATTGCCGCCACCTTTTGTAAAAGCATTTCTTACATTTGCTGCTGCTCTATTTCTATTATCCGTTAATACTTCTACGATAATAGCAACACCATTAGGACCATATCCTTCGTATACAACAGTTTCATAATTGACATCATCACCACCACCAGCAGCTTTTTTGATGCTTCTATCAATGGTATCATTAGGCATATTATTTGATTTTGCTTTTGCAATCACATCACGTAATTTTCCATTATTCGCAGGGTCTGGACCACCAGCTTTTACAGCTACTGCAATTTCCCTTCCTAACATAGTAAAAATTTTTCCTTTTTTTGCATCATTTTTCTCTTTTTTGTGTTTGATGTTTGCAAACTTAGAATGTCCTGACATAAAAATCCTCCTTAAAATTCTTTTCTTACAAAAATATATTCATCTGTGTTTTCACAGTCAAATAACATTAGTTTTATATTACTTCTAATTTATTATCTATCCATGTACCGTAAAAAGTTTCTTCTTCTTTTATTTCTACATTGTTTCCAGTTATATCTATCATTTTTTTTAAAAAGAAATCACTTTGTTGCCATTTTACTAATACAACATAGGTAACATTTTCTGTATATAGTGTATCATATAATTCATATCCATTTTGTAATATTTCATACTGTACTTTACCAGAATTGGTATAGGACACTGTTACATAAAATTTTTTATATAATATTACTTCACAAATACCTGAAGCAATTAGTCCTTCTTTTGCAGCTTTTCCATAGGCTCTTACAAGACCACCTGTTCCTAAAAGTGTACCACCAAAATATCTGGTAACAACTACTACTGCATTTTTAATTTCTTCTCTTTGAAGAACATCTAGCACAGGCATACCAGCCGTACCTTGTGGCTCTCCATCATCGCTAAAACGTTGTATTTCATTATGTTCTCCAATTTGATAAGCAAATACATTATGTGTTGCATTCCAATATTTCTTTTTTGTTTCGTCTATAAATACTTTTGCTTCTTCTTCCGTTTTAACAGGACATACTGTAGCAATAAAGCGTGACTTTTTTTCTATAATTTCATTCTGTCCTTGTTTTATTATTGTTTTATATTGTTCTAGCATAAAACAAACTCCTTTATTTTTATCATTTTAAAAACATTGTATAAAAAACAATTTTTTGCACATTCTATTTGTGAGGCAATATCATTACTGCCCCAAAAATAAAAACCAATATTACAAAACATTGAAATAATGTTTTATTACACACTCATGCGAACAACCTTTTGAAAAACAACAAATCACAAGGAGGAATTCATATGCACAAAACATACAAAAATTTAGCTGATTTATTATTAAATTGCGACTCTGCTCAAAAATTTTATAATAACTTGTCTCTCCATTCTAAGTTAGAAGTAAAAGAAAAAGGTTCTCATTTACAAACAGAATCTGAATTACGTTCTTTAGCAAAGACAATCTCAGAACAATAAAAAATTTTGTTTTATCTGTTAAGTATAAAACAAAACTTGCCCCTTTTGCAAGGGGCTATTTTTTATGCAATTTTTGTAATGTACCATCTTCTTTTTGTATATATGTGTTTTCTAATATATTTGTCATACCTGCTCGAAATTGTTTTAAATATTCTTTTCTTAAATTATCTCTTTCTTGTATTTCTTGTTCTGTTAATCCTTGTTCTTTTTGTTTCTTCGCTAAAGTATTAATACGATTTAATAATTCATTGTCCATTGGTTTACTCCTCTGTTTTTTGTCCAGACTTTCTTATTTTTCTATGTCTGGAACGCATTTCTTCTCTTGCTTTTCTTCTTTTTTCAAAATCAGATAGTTCAGGAACCTCTTTTTGTTCTGCATTGTTTTCCATATTATTTTCTATTGGAGCCTCTGATTGTATTGGAAATTCTTCTTGTATTGAAAGGTCTGGTTGTTCCAGAACTTCTTCCTCTAATTTTGGTTGTTCAACTTTAATTTCTTCTTCCAATACATCTTCTGGTAAAAATGTTTCCATAAGAGATTTTTTATTGTTTTCTTTCTTTTTTTGTTTTTTGTTTTCTTCTTTTGGCTTTTCGTTTTCTTTTTTATTTTCATTTTCTTTTGTAGCTGGCTTTTCTTCTTTTTCTTTTTTAAATAAAGAAGATAACTTTTTAGATTGCTTTTTCTCAGCTTCTTTTTCTGCTAACTCCTGTTTTAATGCCTTATATAATTCTATTGTTTCTGTGTCTACTTTAAAATGAATTGCTTTTTCAAAAAATTCCAAAGCATATTCTTTTTTATCTCTTTTTAAAGCAAACTTACCACAAGTTTTATAAAGGTCTGAATTCCTACTATTTTGACTATTTTCTGCTTTGGGCAAATACTTTTTTGCTAAAGCAATATCTCCAAATTCTGCTTCAAAACACGCATAATTGTCATAGCACCAGTACATATCCCCCACTTTTTCAATAGCAAGTTCAAAAAGAGCTCTGATTTCTCGTATTCTTGTTTCCAAAGGTGTTTCATCTTTTCTAAGTAACTCTATTTTATCTACAGCATTGTTAACATATGCAATAGGATAATATAAACGATTTAATGTACTTTTTTCTTCTTGTATGTTAGTAGCATTTCCTCTAAAATCATATTGTAAAGAAAGTCCACAAGGAAATTTCCATTCAATGATATTATTAACTATTTGTATAGTGCTTTCAAAAATTTGGTCAGAATCTATATCAAAATATTTTTTATATATAAAACTACCTTTTTGTGTATCATAAATAGATAAGAAATACCTGCCTTCTTTTTTATAAAGTAATATTGTCAATAATTCATAAAAACAGCTTGTTATAATTTTTATTTCTTCCCCTTCTATTTCTACTAAAGTAGGTTCTTTTTGTCCAATATCATATAAGTAAAATTTATTATCTACTGTTAAAAGGGAAAAAGCACCTGTATTTGTTACATATGCTTCTTTAAAAGGTGAATTTGTAATTACTTTATATAAAGGGCGTTCTCTATTAAAAAAAACATAACAATCTACTGGTACCTTTTTACCATAAGAACCAATTGCCATAACATATTTATTATTTTTCGACTTTTTAACTAAAGTTCCTTTGAACATCATATCTATACTACGAAATGTTACAACATTTTTATCATCTACTTCTAAAAAGTCCGTTTTTACACGAGGACGAGGTTTTGGTGGATAGAAAGGAAAAATACTATTCTTTCTATTTTCTTCATTCTCTTTTGGTGTTTTATTTCCCATAAAATTTCTTTTTAAAATACCAAATAATGTTCTTTTAGGTTGTGATTGTTTATATATTCTATTGTTAATATATGCTTCAGCTTCTTGTAAACTAATATCAGAATAATAAGCAAGAACTTCAATGCCATACTCTTTATTTTTTTCATAATGTTCCATTATTTCTGTTATATTAATAGAGTGATTATTAATATATTCTGATATATCTGTTTCAAGGGGTTTTCTCGGTGGTTGAATATATTGTTTTTTTTCTTGTTCACCTTCTATAAGGAGACCTCCACATTCAGCACAATATTTTCCGCTTCCCTCTTTCCCACAATTAGAACAATACATATATAAGCCCCCTTTATTGTTATTTTTAAATTTTTTATACTTTTGGAGTAATATAGTATTTCTATCTATAAATGGGGCAATATTGTATAACAAAAATGCTCCTATACCAATGTAATACACTTATATATAAATGTATTACATTCAAAAAATATTATAATACAATAGTTTGTGAATTGCAATAATAAAACTTATCTATTGTATGGATTTTAATCAACTTAATCATTATTTAATGATGTAATAAAAAATGATTTTTACTTAAAGTTTCTATTATTATTTTATTAAGTTCTACATTTCTTTACAATATTTTTACAGTAACCATTATATTTATTAACAAATATATAAAAAATAGTTGCTTTTTTTAATTGCTATTGGTATAATTACCACTGTCAGCAAGCCAAGGAGAAATGTCCGAGTGGTTTAAGGTGACAGTCTCGAAAACTGTTGAGGTACATACCTCCGAGGGTTCGAATCCCTCTTTCTCCGTTTGTCTAAAAATGCCGTTGATAAAATCAATGGCTTTTTTCTATGTATTTTCTAATTTTTACTTGACACTTTTTCATATGTAATATAAATTATATAATAATACAGAACAACAGTTCTTAAAAATTGAGGTTACGCTTATGAATGAAAATCAAACAAATTATAATAATGAAAGTATTACATCTTTAAAAGGAGCAGACAGAGTTCGTCTTCGTCCTAGTGTTATTTTTGGTTCTGATGGTTTAGAAGGCTGTCAACATTCTATATTTGAAATTCTTTCTAATTCTATTGATGAAGCAAGAGAGGGATATGGCTCTTTTATAGAAGTAACACGTTATAAAGACCATTCTGTTTGTATAAAAGACTACGGTCGTGGTATTCCTGTTGATTATAATTCAAAAGAACAACGATACAACTGGGAACTTGTATTTTGTGAATTATATGCTGGTGGAAAATATCAAAATAATTCTGGTGAAAATTATGAATTTAGTTTAGGTTTAAATGGTCTAGGGACTTGTGCTACACAGTATTCTTCTGATTATATGGACGCTACTATTTATAGAGATGGATATTGTTATACACTCCACTTTGAAAAAGGAGAAAATATAGGTGGTTTAAAAAAAGAACAAAGTACCGAAACAAAAACAGGTACTGAAATTAGGTGGCTACCAGACAGAGATGTTTTTACAAATATTGATATTCCTCTTTCCTTTTTTCAAGATATATTAAAAAAGCAAGCTATTGTAAATGCAGGTTTAACATTTGTATTGTATGATGAAGAAACAGACACTTCTTTTACTTATGTTTATGAAAATGGTATTAAAGATTATTTAAAAGAATTAAATGAACAAAAAGAATTTACAGAAATACAATATTATGAACAAGAAACAAGAGGTCGTGATAGAGAAGATAAACCAGAATATAAATTAAAATTTCAAATTGCCTTTTGTTTTAATAATGAAGTTAATTTATTAGAATATTATCATAATTCTAGTTTTTTAGAATATGGAGGTTCTCCAGATAGAGCAGTTAAAAATGCTTTTGTATTTGCTATTGATAAATATTTAAAATCAAATAATTTATATAAAAAAGAGGAAAAGAAAATTACATTTAATGATATAGAAGACAGTTTAGTATTGGTTATCAATTCTTTTTCTACTATTACAAGTTATGAAAACCAAACAAAAAAATCAATTACAAATAAATTTATACAAGATGCTATGACAGAATATCTTCGTCATCAACTTGAAATTTATTTTATAGAAAATAAATTGGAAGCAGATAAAATTACAGCACAAGTTTTAGCAAATAAGAGAAGTCGTGAAACAGCAGAAAAAACACGTATTAACATTAGAAAAAAATTAACTGGCAGTATTGATATGAATAATCGTGTTGAAAAATTTGTAAATTGTCGTTCTAAAGATATTACAAAACGAGAAATTTATATTGTAGAAGGTGACTCTGCTCTAGGTGCTTGTAAACTAGGCAGAGATGCAGAGTTTCAAGCAATTATACCTATTCGTGGTAAAATATTAAACTGCTTAAAAGCAGACTATAATAAAATTTTTAGTAATGATATTATTACAGATTTGTTGAAGGTATTAGGTTGTGGTGTTGAAATAAAGTCAAAACATAATTCCAATATTAATTCATTTGATTTAGAGCAGCTTCGCTGGAATAAAATTATTATCTGTACAGATGCTGATGTAGATGGTTTTCAAATTAGAACATTAGTGTTAACAATGCTTTATCGTCTTGTACCTACACTAATTAAAGAAAAAAAGGTATTTATTGCGGAGTCTCCTCTTTATGAAATTACTTGTGGAAAAGATACTTATTTTGCTTATTCAGATGCTGAAAAAAATACGATTACAGCAAAAATAAAAAATAAAAAATATAAAATCAATCGTTCTAAAGGTCTGGGAGAAAACCAACCAGAAATGATGTGGCAAACTACAATGAATCCTGAAACAAGAAGATTGATATTAGTTTCTGATGATGAAGTAGAAAAAACACAACAAAAATTTGAATTGCTTTTAGGTGAGAATTTAAAAGGAAGAAAGGAATTTATAGAAACAGAAGGATATCGTTATTTAGATTTAAGTGATTTAAGTTAAAATTTGCTTTGCAAGGAGTGAATAAAATAATGCCGAAAAAGAAAAAAACAGTAGAAGTGCCTAAAGAATATTTTATTGAAGAACAAAAGATAACAGATACATTAGAATGGAACTATATGCCTTATGCTATGAGTGTTATTGTTTCACGTGCTATTCCAGAAATAGATGGTTTTAAACCTTCTCATAGGAAATTACTTTACACTATGTTTAAAATGAATTTATTAAAAGGAGATAGAACAAAGTCTTCTAATGTCGTAGGACAAACTATGAAATTAAATCCACATGGAGATAGTGCTATTTATGAAACGCTTGTAAGATTAACAGAGGGAAATGGAGCTTTGCTTCTTCCTTTTGTGGATTCTAAAGGAAACTTTGGAAAACAATATTCCCGTGATATGGCATATGCTGCTCCTCGTTATACAGAAGTAAAACTTTCTGCTGTTTGTCAAGAAATATTTGCAGATATAGATAAAAATACAGTTACATTTGTAGATAATTATGATGGTTCTATGAAAGAACCTCTTTTATTACCTACTACTTTTCCTAATATACTTGTAAACCCTAATTTGGGTATTGCAGTTGGTATGGCAAGCTCTATCTGTAGTTTTAATTTAAAAGAAGTTTGCAAAACAACAATACAACTGCTTAAAAATGAAAATGCAGATATATTAGCAACATTAAAAGCTCCTGACTTCCCTACTGGTGGTCAGTTAATATATAATGAAAATGAATTAAAACGTATTTACGAAACAGGTCGTGGTAATGTAAAAGTTCGTGCAAAATACCGCTACGATGAAAAAAATAATTGTATTGAAATTTATGAAATTCCTTATACAACAAATATAGAAGCCATTATGGATAAGATATTTTCACTTGTAAAGTCTGGAAAAATAAGAGATATTACAGATGTACGTGATGAAACAGACTTAAATGGTTTAAAAATTGCTATTGATGTGAAAAGGAATACAAAAGCAGATTTGCTGATGCACCGTTTATATCAAATGACACCTCTTTCTGATACATTTAGCTGTAATTTTAATATACTGATAGATAGCAAACCTATGACATTAGGCGTTAATGCTATATTAAAGTATTGGATAAACTTTCGTATCAATTCTATCAAACATCAATTAGAATTTGATATTGATAAAAAGTCTGAAAAATATCATCTTTTAATTGGTCTTTCTAAAATATTAATGGATATTGATAAAGCAATTTCTATTATTCGTCATACAGAAAAAGAAGAAATGGTTGTGCCTAATCTTATGAAAGGGTTTTCTATTGATGAAAAACAGAGCGAATATATTTCAGAAATAAAACTTCGTAATATCAATAAGGAATATATATTAAAAAGAATTGAAGAATTAGATAATTTAAAACAAGAAATACAGCAACTAGAAGAAACTTTAAAAAGTGATGAAAAAATAAAAAATATCATTGCAACACAATTAAAACAAGTTTCTAAAAAATATGGTCAGGATAGAAAAACAGAAATTATTATGGAAGAAGAAATTGAAGATATTCCAGAACAGGCATTTATAGAAGATTATGGTATACGTCTTTTTTTAACAGAACAAAATTATTTTAAAAAAATCTCTCTTGTGTCATTGCGTTCTGCTGGAGAACAAAAACTAAAAGAAGATGATAGAATTATATTTGAAATTGAAACCACAAATAAAGCAGATATTTTATTATTTTCTGATAAACAAAATTTGTATAAAGTAAAAGCAAATGATATTACAGATACAAAAGCAAGTTCTTTTGGAGAATACCTTTTTAATATTTTAGGTATGGAACAAAATGAAAAAATAATATATATGACAACAACATATGATTATACAGGTTTTATGTTATTTTTCTTTGATAATGGAAAAGCTGCTAAAGTACAGCTTTCTAGCTATGCTACTAAAACAAACAGAAAAAAAATTATAAATGCGTATTCTAAAAAAGCAAATGTTATATTTATGAAAAAACTAGAGCAAGATTTAGATTTTATATTATTGAGAGATACAGATAAAGCATTGTTATTCCATACTTCACTACTTCCTTTAAATGCCTCGAAAAATGTAAGTGGTATACAAGTTTATAAATTAAAAAAAGATAGTTGTGTGACAAAGGTGTTTGAAAAAGATACATTTCTTTCTGATGATGTCGAATTTTATCGTACAGAACAAATTCCTTCTACAGGACATTTTGTACAACTATTAGATAGACAAAAAAATTATATTATTTAGTAAGTAAAAAATAAAGTATTCTATTTTGTTTAAATAGAGTACTTTATTTTTGTTACTTAATATACATAAAATAATTATGGTAAATTGATTTTTATTTTGAGTAATTTATGTTTTGGTATTTTTTAGTATATACTGATTTCTACAATACTTATTTATATTATTTATTGTTTTAAATTGATAAAAAATAATTTTTAATTACTTAAACTTTTTTGTAAACTGAAATCTTTATTTCATATTTAGTCTATTTCTGATTTCTTTATCTTTAATTGGATATAATTTCTCTACCGGCAGATTTTTAGAGTCTAGTTTTCCATTTTTTCTTTGTTCATTCCATTTTCTGACAAATGGTGTTAAATCCTCTATGCGACGTATACCTACATCTAAAAAATCTCTTAATGTGTTTCCTTTTAATCCAATTTGAATTGCTGCACGATTGATAGCATTTCCATTTATATTTCTATCTGGGTCCCATTGGCAATATACTGTTGTTTCATCAAAAGCTTTTTCCCATTGTGTACCTGTATAACTTATAGAGTCTGGCGACGTTAGAACAGCTTTTTGTAATATTTCATTAAATTTTGATTGATATATATCTATAGCTAGAATACATTCTTGATTTTTTTTAGTCCCCCAATTAGAACGATACATAAGCCATAGAAAAGATGGTTTTATCCATGTCATACGATTTATGTTAAAATTTTTTCCAAATGTTTGTAAAGCAATCGCTTCTTTTGCAATTATAGTACGATGTGCCTGATAAACTCGAATACATTGCCTATCATATTGTGCAAATATTTCTTTTATATATTCCATATAACTTTCCCCTTTCTATTTACTAATTTTCGACTTATACTATTTCATTATAATGTTGTTTAAAATGTATATCTATAAATTTCTTTTTTATAAATGTAAAATTTTCAAAAAAAAGCAACCACCAGACAATCTGGTGGTTTTTCCTTTGCGGGTATAACCC
>CAJUJJ010000036.1 GCA_910586765.1 uncultured Clostridia bacterium | reverse complement strand
GCCACGCCGAAGGCGTTTTGCAAATTTCAAAAAAATTTGCATTTGGGGTTTGGGGTTTCCCCAACAAGCAAGGAAAGGGATATCCCTTTCCCCTGCTTGCAATCATGGCAAATTTTATTTTGTATACAATTTTTATCATTTATTTGTTTATAGAAGTTTGGCAATTTAAAACAAAATAACTATAATAAAATTTAAAATAATTAATTATATTACATCATATTTTTGTAAAGAATAATAATAAAAAATATATCTTTTCTTTATATATAATGATATAATAAAAATAGATTATAATGAGTATTAATTTAAATATATTAGTTAAGTAAGATTTCACTAAAGTTTCTATAAAAAAGAGGTATGAATATGAAAATTAAATCGTTAATCATTGATGGAATAGGAGGAATACAACATTTAGAAATCAATTTTATTGATAGCATGAATGTTATTTGTGGTGCAAATGGTATTGGAAAAACAACAATATTAGAAATTATATCTGATGCTTTTATAAATTCTATGACACCATCAAAACTAGCAAAAAATGCTTTGTATAAAATAGGCAAATATAGAATTGAGCTAGAATCAAATGTTAACGGAAATAAGCAAATAACAAGTAAAGAAGAAGTAGTAAAAAAATTTGAACCGAAATTAATTGAACATCATAATGGATGGGGGCAATATTCTAAAGATTTTTTATATTTTGGAATAAATCGTAATATTGATTATATCAAGTTAAATGCTGTTAGTTCAGACCCACAGCGAGAAGAATATGAAAATAGTAAAATAGCTACAGAGGGAATAAAGGCAAATGATATTAAAAATTGGTTTGTAAATAGATATTTATTTTTAAATATAGAAGGAAGTTTGACAAAAGAACAATGCGAAAATGTTGAACTTGCACAGAAAATGTTTAGTATTTTAGATAATAAAGTTCACTTTGATAAAGTCATTCCTAGTTCGTTCGATATAATATTGACAGATTCAAAAGGAAAGATTTATTTTGAATATTTATCTGCAGGTTATAAAAGTTGTATTTATATCATTTTAGGTATTATAAAAGAGATAGAATATAGAAATTCAGAAAGCCCAATTTTAGTAAAAGATTTTGAAGGAGTTATATTAATTGATGAAATCGATTTACATTTACATCCTGTTTGGCAGTCAAAACTTTTAGGAGCATTAAAAAATATTTTTCCACAAACACAATTTATTTTAACAACTCATAGTCCTAGTATTCTTCAAACTTTACAAAAAGAAGAAATTATTGCTTTAGGCTATGATGAAAATGAAAATGTTTCTTTAAAAAAACTTAATTTAGGCAAATATGGTTTACAAGGTTGGACATTAGAAGAAATATTGAAATATATTATGGAAATGCCAACAACTACATCTGAACTATATCAAGAAACATTAGAAAATTTTGATAAAGCAATGAATGATGAAAATAGAGATGCTATTTTAAAATATTATGAATTATTAAAAGAGATGTTGCATCCTAATAATCCGTTATGCAAACTATTATCCATTCAAGTAGCAGAATGGGAGGATTGATTTGTTTGATAAAAGTTAATCGTATAGATAAGCCAAAAGAATTGACAAAAGAAGTACAACAGCAGTTAACAGATGAATTTAAAAAAGATAAGAATAAAAATGTATGGAATAAAAAGTATATAAGAGACCAGCTTATATTGGAATGTAATAGTAAATGTGTGTATTGTGAATGCTTTATTGGAAATGGACATAAAGAGATGCATATTGACCATTTTCATTATAAGAATAAATATAAAGATGAAGTTGTTATATGGGAAAATTTAAATCCCTCTTGCCCTACCTGTAATAAAAATAAATCTCAACATGATACATATGAAACACCAATTATTAATCCTTTTGAGCAAGAACCAAAGGATTATTTTTATTTAAAGAATTATAGATATTATAGTCGAAATGAAAAGGTTGATAAGATAGTACATGATACCATTAATGTATTAGGATTAAATGATACAGAAAATATTGTGAAGTTACGCTTTGAACAGGGAGAAACTTTAATTGATAAAATAAATGATATTTATGAGTTAGCAGAGGAAAATAAAAAAATTTTAAATACTAATATTTCCAAAAAAAATAGAGTTATGCGTGGATGTAAAAATATACTTAGAAAGGGAATAAAAGAAGCAGAATATTCAGCTTTTATGGCGACTATTATAAAAAATGATGAAAATTATATAAAATTAAAACAATTATTAATAAGATTAAAAATATGGAATGAAGAGCTACAGAGCTTAGATGAACAAGTAGAAAAAATAAAAATGCAAATATATCCAGATAGATTATATTGAAAAATCAATAAATATCTTTTAAAGTAAAAATAGTTTTATAAGTTTAATATTTGTTAACTTATAAAACTATTTTTATATTGTATTATTTAGATAGTGTTGTCATAAGGATAGAAAAGTGGTATCATTAAAGAAAAAAGAAAAGAGGAAAAAGAAATGGAAGATTATCATAAATATGATATTATAGCAATCCTACAAATTATCGCCTTAAACCAACAGCAGAAAACCAGCCAACACAATTAGATGATGTTATTTTTAAAAAAGCAGTTTTAATAGCATTTGTGAGCATAGAAATATCCCTTATTTTCATTATACATAAAACAGACTTTATCTTTGACCACATCATTTCTATTGGATTAAAATCTGGACTATATGCAGGTAGATACAGTAATGTCAAATGTTTTGGCGAACAATTTATGATTTTCGAAACTTCTTTCACATGATGAGAACGTATATTATCCATTACTACAATATCTCCTTCATGTAGTGTTGGTATGAGTGTATTTTTTAAATATTCTACAAATTTCTCCCCTGTTATTCCTACTTCATAAGTGGTATATGCACTTTCTCCATTTATTCTTATCGAATATAAAATTGTAGTATTTATAGGTGTATTGAGTGGTGTCTTATCTACACAGCGAGTACCACCAAGAGAACGTCCATAAATTCTTGTCATGTTAATATTTACTCCACTTTCGTCCACAAATGCTATTTTTTCTGCATTATAATTGAGGAGATTTTTAGTCCAATTTTTTCTTTTTTCTTTCACATCGGGGACGTTCTCGTTCAGAAGTATAAAGAAATTTCTTTTTATAGACATATCCCATTTTTATAACTGCTTTGCGAACCGTTTCATTTGTAACATGTAAATCAAGTTTTTCAATGATTTCCTCTATTGTAATATCAGGCTGTTTCTGAATTGCTTTGTCTATATTGGATAAATCTTCTGATGATAGAGAAAGTTTTCTTCCTCGTTTATTTGTTTTAAGTTTTACGGAACCAGTTGCCTTTTTTTGACGAAACAAACGATATACAGTACTTGTATCAACTCCAAAACATTCTGCTATTTCTTTTGCATTTTCTGTTTTTTCATAAGCTTTTACTAATACTTCTCTTGCTTCATTATGTAACATTTCTATCACCTCTACCTTTAGTATATCTTCCTTATCAATAGAAGTGTTATTTTATTGGATTGCTATAAATCTTGCTACAATAATACCAATTATTTGTATTTTCAATTATTTGCTCTGGTTTCCTTCTTGAAATGTAGACATATCCTCTAAATGTTATTTCACCGTTTACTCATATTATTCTTTATAATGAGGGCTTTTTTGTCAAAAGTAATTTGTTATATTTTCCTATATCAGTATAGATTCAATACTTGATTTTATAAAATTTTTATAAATAAGCAATGTTAATAATAATTTTATTATAAATTTGTATAAAATTATTCTATACAAGTGATAAAATTTATGATAATATTCTATTAAATTATAGAAAAATTATAAATATATTTATAAAAACAAATAATAAAACGTTGTAATATTAAGATTTTAGAAAAATGCAAATAAAAACTCATAGAAAAATTATAATAATATTATAATAAAAATATGAAAATGGAGGAGTATGTATGAAACAAGAATTGAAACAAGCAAGAACCCCCAAGCCTTTAGAAGCAATATCTGTACTAGTGATTTTAATTGCTGTTATTGTAGTTTGCATACAGTTAAAAATTGGTGCTCAAATGGCTTTAATGGTTGGTACACTCATTGCAGCAGTCGCAGCTTTGATTTTTCATAATTCATGGGCAGATATACAGCAGTCAATGTTGCAAACAATAACGGATAGTTTAATGGCAATATTAATATTGATATTAGTTGGCATTATGATTGGTGCATGGATGATAGGCGGAACAGTACCTTCTATCATGTATTATGGACTCATGTTTTGTACACCTTCGTTAATATTGCCACTATCATTTATACTTTGCGCAATAATGGCTGTATTTACAGGAACAAGTTTTGGCTCTATTGCTACAATGGGATTAGCACTAACAGGTGTTGCATCTGGCATGGGAATGCCTTTACCACTTGTTGTAGGAGCAGTCATTTCAGGCTGTTATTTTGGAGATAAACTTTCTCCTATGTCTGATAATACCAATATGGCATCTGCTATGACAGGTGTTGGTTTATATGAACATATTGGTGGAATGATGCCTACAGCAATTCCTGCAACAATACTTTGTATCATTATTTATACAATAATTGGTTTTCAATATGGTTCAGATACTATGGACGACAGTAACATTGTGTTAATGATGACTACATTAGACAATCAATTCCATATTTCTCCTATTGCAATGATACCAGCGATACTAATGTTATTGGTATCTGCATTAAAAGTTCCTTCTCTTTTAGGCTTAGGAGGCTGTGCAACATTTTCTATTATATTTGCATCTATTATGCAGAAAGTTTCTATTGTAGATGTTATGAAAGTTAGTTTTAGCGGTTATGTATCTAATACAGGTGTTACACTGGTTGATACCATACTTTCCAGAGGAGGTATGTCTTCTATGGCAAGTACCATATTTTTAATACTTGCAGCTAGTTTAATGGGTGGTGCATTAAAAGCAAGCAAAGTATTAGAAGTGCTTGTAGAATTAATGATGAAAATGATTAAAAGACCGTTTTCATTGGTATTTGCTACTGTACTATATAGCTATTTTATATTATTTCTTTCTGGAAACCAAGTACTTCCATTGGTTATGGCAGGACCAGTATTTAAACCAGCCTACGAAGATATGAATATTTCACCAAAAGTATTATCTCGTTCCATGTCTGACTCTGCAACAGTTGCAGCACCACTTGTACCTTGGGGTACAGCCTGTTCTTATACTATGGGCGTATTAGGAATTGGCTTAGAATATATACCTTTTGCGTTTTTCTGCTACATATTGCCTGTACTGACGCTCATTTATGCCGCAACTGGATTATTTGTGTGGAAAAATGATGGAACTTCTTTACAGAAACAAGGTATTGTTTAAAGAAATACTCTCTATTTTGAAAACAGAGAGTAAAAATATTAAAAATGATAGTTGTCAAAATTGGTATTGCCTTTTACACGAAGTTCTCTCAAATAATTATAAAGTGTTGCCTGAGAAATAGAAAGTATTTCGCAGACTTGAGGAACAGAATCTTTTACAGCAAATATACCTTGATATTCCAAAAGGCGAATCACTTCTAGTTTTCCTTCTTTGGAATCAATAGAAAAAGGCTTTAATCGTTCAATGGAACGAAGTATAACTTGTTTTACTGTTTTTTGGATATAGTTTTCGTCATTTTCGGAAAAGTTTTCTTCTTCTTGCATAGACTGCAAAAAAAGTTGTTGTTCTAACATCTTTTTTGCCTCCAACTGAAAACTAATATCTTGATTGATGCAAAGAAGTGCTGACGGCTCTCCTTGTTCATCTCGAAACAAAAAATGAGAAGCTCTTAAAGGCTTTCCAGATGGAGAGGTACTTTTATAGCCAATCAGTTGGTCAGATTTTTGTTGAGCTAATTCCAAAACACTGGAATACATCAATTCATCACCGTGATAGCCAACAGAACGCCCTGTAATATGAGAATGTTCTATAAACACAACTTCACGCAGTTTTAAATCATGAACAACAACTTCCGTATTAGACCCTAAAAGCAGAGCAAGACCTGAAGCAAGCCCCTTTAACATAGATAATAATTTATCATCATAAGACATAATATTACAACCACCTTAATTATAAAAATTTTCTAATTTTATTATTACATAATAAAAAACATACTGTCAATAACAGATTGTATTTTAAGAATGGAGGAAAAAACATGAAAGATTATGAACCTAACAAAATGAAACAAGTACATTTTACAGGTATTCGCCGTGTACTAGAAAAAGCAAACAAAATGGAAGCAGAAGGAAAATCCATCATTCATTTTGAATCCGGACAGCCTGATTTTGCTACACCAGAATTTATAAAACAAGCAGCCATTGAAGCATTGCAGCAAAATAAAACAAATTATACATCAAACTATGGAACAGTAGAGCTTAGAAAAGCCATTGCCAAAAAATTAGAAAATGACAATCATTTCAAAGTTGACCCCATGAAAGAAATTATGGTAACAGTGGGCGGTGAAGAAGCAATGGCAGCAACAATATTGGCACTTATTGATGTTGGTGATGAAGTGCTTGTGTCTGACCCTGGCTATTCTCCTTATGAAAGTATGATTAAAATTGCAAATGGTGTTCCTGTTAGAGTTCCATTAAGTGAAAAAAATGGTTTTAATTATGATTTAGAAGAACTAGAAAAAAGAATTACGGATAAAACAAAAATGCTGATATTCTGTACTCCTGGAAATCCTACAGGCACAATGATGGACGAATATAGTCTTTTAAAATTAGCTGAAATATGTAAAAAGCATGATTTGCTCGTCATATCTGATGAAGCATATGAACAAGTGCTTTATGACAATAATGTGCATACCAGTTTTGCAACATTGCCTGATATGAGAAATCGTACGATTACAATACATTCTTTTTCAAAAAGTTATTCTATGTGTGGATGGAGAATTGGCTACTTGGTTGCCTGTACTGAACTTATCAATATTTTGATAAGAGCACATCAAAATATGGTATTAAGTGCTTGTAATTTTGCACAATCTGCTGCAGTTGCAGCGTTAGAAGGACCTAAAGACGAACAAAAAGCAATGGTAAAAGCATTTGATGAAAGAAGAATACTGATGTATGAAGGTTTTAAGGAATTAGGTATGGAATGTATTAAACCACAAGCAGCATTTTATATATTTCCTAATGTTAGTGTTTTGGGCATTAATGGCTTTGAATTTGCTGAGCGTTTATTAGACGAATACGGTGTAGCAGTTGTTCCAGGCGGTGAATTTGGCGATGTTGGCATCAACAATGTGCGTATATCCTATGCAACATCACTTGAAAACTGTGCAGAAGGTATGAAAAGAATCAAAGAATTTGTATCAAAAATAAAACAAGAGAAAGGAAGATAATCATATGGGATATTATCTAATATTAAATCCTGGCTCTACTTCTACCAAAATTGGATTGTTTGAGGGAGAAAAAGCTCTTTTTACAAAAAATATCTCTCATACACAACAGGAGTTAAATAATTTTCATAGCATTGTAGAGCAAAAAGAATATCGTACAGAAATGATATTAAATGTATTGTCAAAACAAGGATATGACTTAAAGGAGATAGAGGGCATAATATCAATAGGAGGATTGATAAAACCAGGAGAGGCTGGCGTTTATAGAGTAAATGAAGAAATGATTTCTGACTTAATGCAAGCAAAATATGATGAACACGCATCTAATTTAGGAGCATTGATTGCTTGGGAATTTTCTAAAAAATTAAATATTAGTGTTTATGTTGCAGACCCTATTACCGCAGATGAAATGCAAGATGTTGCAAGAATATCTGGTGTACCAGAGATTACAAGAATAGGCAGAAGTCATACACTCAATCAAAAAAGTATGGCAACAAAGGCAGCAAAAGAATTAAACCGTGAATATAAAGACTGCAATTTTATTGTAGCACATTTAGGGGGAGGTATTTCCGTAACGGCACATAAAAAAGGTAAAATGGTGGATACCAATAACGCTAGAGGAGAAGGTCCTTTTTGTATGGATAGAGCAGGCGGCGTCAATACTTTTCAGCTTGTAAAGTTATGCTTTAGCGGAAAATACAGCAAAGAAGAAATGCTCAAAAAAATAAATGGCAACGGTGGTGTTGTAGCATACTTAAATACAAGAGATTTCAGAGAAGTATGCCACAAAAAAGAACAAGAAGATAGTAAAGCAAAAGCTGTTTTTGATGCACTTGCCTATCAAGTAGCAAAAGAAATTGGTGCTATGGCTGTTGTATTAAGAGGTAATATAGATGCCATTATATTAACAGGAGGTATGGCAAATTCTACAGAATTGGTAAAAGAAATTAAGGAACAAACTGATTTTTTGTCAGAAAGATTTTTTATTTATCCTGGAGAAAGCGAATTGGAAGCACTTGCGGCATATTTAAGTGGAGTCAAAAATGGAACAATATTTTCTAAAGAATATAAATCATAAAGAAAGGCTGAAAATTATGTATAAAAATTTTGATGAAATGCTTGAAAAAGCATTACAGTTGTCCCAAAAAAGAACTATTTCTATTGCTGCAGCAGCAGATAAGAAAATCATACAAGTAACAAAAGAAATTTTAAAAATGAATTTATGCCATGTCATATTAGTAGATGAAAAAGAACGTATTGAAAAATTAGCAAAAGAAGAAAATGTTGATTTAAGCAAAGTAACAATGATTGATGCAGATAACATTACAGATGCAGCATTAAAAGCGGTGGAACAAGTCAGCAATGGAAATGCAGATGTATTTGTGAAAGGCAGATTAAACACAAGTGACTTTTTGAAAGCAGTGTTAAATAAAGAGGTTGGTTTAAAAGCATCAAAGGTATTAAGTGTTATGATGGCTTATGATGTACCTAGTATAGACAAGTTATTTTTTATATCAGATGGTGGAATGGTAATTTCTCCTACATTAGAAGAGAAAGTTGAAATATTAAAAAACTCTATTTCTGTATTACATACTATGGGTATTGTTCAACCAAAAGTTGCAATACTTTCGGCAAATGAAAAAGTAAATCCAAAAATGCAGTCTACTGTAGATGCAGACGCAATATGTAATATGGCAGAAAAAGGAGAAATGCCAGAAGCGATTTATGAAGGTCCTATTGCATTTGATGTAGCAATGCGTCCAGAAGCAGCAAAGGCAAAAGGCATTGAAAGCAAAATTACAGGTGATGTTGATTTGTTTTTAGTACCAAATATTGACTGTGGAAACTGTTTAGGGAAATCGATAGGATTTTTTGGAAAAGGTCTTGCAGCTGGTATGGTAATTGGTGCAGCAAAACCAGTTGTTATGACATCACGAGCGACAACAGTAAAAGGAAAATTAACTTCTATTGTATGGGCATTGCTTGCCTGCAAAAAGTAAAAAATAAGGAGGAGAAACAGCATGAAAGCAATTACAGATAAACAAAGATGTAAAGAATGTGGTATTTGTATCCATTACTGTCCTAAAAAAGCAATTCATATGACAGAGGAGTTAAATAACAGAGGATATAAACATATTGAAGTAGAAACAGAAAAATGTATTGGCTGTGGCATTTGTTATACCGTTTGCCCTGATGGTGTATTTACAATAAAAGAATAAGGAGGAAAACAGTTATGGGAGATATGACAAAAGGAAATATTGCTATTGCAGAAGCAGCAGTTAGAGCTGGTGTAGAAGTATTTGCAGGTTATCCAATTACACCTTCTACAGAAGTAATGGAGTATTTATCAACAAGAATGGATGACGTAGGAAGAACATTTATACAAGCAGAAAGTGAATTAGCAGCAATCAATATGATTATGGGTGTTTCCGCTTGCGGACGAAGGGCATTAACTGTTTCTTCTGGTCCTGGTATTTCATTAAAACAAGAAGGTATTTCTTATATGAATCAATGGGAATTTCCAGCAGTAATATTAAATGTGGTCCGCTGGGGCAATGGTCTTGGTTCTTTGCATGGTTCTCAAACAGATTATTTAAGAGAAACAAGAGGCGGAGGAAACGGCGATTATAGAAATATCGTACTTTGCCCTAGCACAATACAGGAATCTGTTGATTTAATGTACCAAGCATTTGACTTAGCAGAAGAATATAGAAATATTGTTGTTGTTATGACAGATAGTGGCATTGGTCAAATGATGGAACCTTGTGAAATGCCAGAATTTAAAGAAATTAAAAAATGTGACTGGGGATTAGATGGTACATATAAAAAGAAAAGAGGAGATTTCTTAGATAGAAATATCATACAGGAATCCAATGATTATGTAGCAAAGCTACAAAAAATGCGTGAAAATGAACAAAGATGGGAAGAAATCGAAACAAAAGATGCAGAATATGTATTTGTAGCATTTGGTACTTGTGGTAGAGTAATGAGCGGATTGGTGCAGGAATTGCGTAAAAAAGGAGAAAAAATAGGATTAATTCGTCCAATTACAGCATGGCCTTTCCCAGAAAAAGCATTTACTCAGCTCAAAAAAGAAAATAAAAACATAAAAGGCTTTATCACTGTAGAAACAAACGGAGAAGGTCAAATGGTAGAAGATGTTGCTATTTATGCTAAAAAATGTGGATTTGGAAATCTGCCTATTTACTGTTTGCCTTATGTTTGCGGTGTTCCAAAAGATAAACAGATTATGAATGATTTTAATGAGATTAAATTAGGCAATAAAAAGGAGGTATTCTGATATGGCTACAGAAAGGAAAATACCAGACTTATTCAATTATGCGATGTTTTGCGGAGGATGCGGACATGGTGTATTAGTTCGTTTAATTTGTGAATGTTTAGAAGAATTAGGACAACAAAAAAATACCATTGCAGCAATCGGCGTTGGGTGCAGTTGTCATTTAAAAAGTGCAATAAACTGTGATTTGGTACAATCTCCTCATGGTAGAGCAGCAGCAGTTGCTACAGGTATCCGCAGAGCAGAACCAGATAAATTTGTATTTACTTATC
This sequence comes from uncultured Clostridia bacterium, assembly GCA_910586765.1. Lineage (GTDB taxonomy): Bacteria > Bacillota > Clostridia > Lachnospirales > Anaerotignaceae > Coprocola. Next base: position 18,687 of record CAJUJJ010000036.1, on the reverse strand, counting down.
AAGGTGATGGTGATGCGTATAATATTGGCTTGTCTGAAACACTCAATGCAGCATATCGCAATGAAAATTTGTGTATATTTGTGGTAAACAATTCTAATTTTGGTATGACAGGAGGTCAAATGAGCTGGACAACAATGCCTGGACAAAAAACAGCAACTTCTCCAAGAGGCAGAGATACTTCCAAAACAGGAGAACCTATTAAAATTCCAGAAATGATTGCTTATAGTTTTAAACCTGCTTATGTAGCTAGAGGTGCTGTTATAACACCTGCTGAAATTAATAAATTAAAAGGCTATATTAAAAATGCTATGGAAGCACAACTCAATCATGAAGGATTTAGTATGGTTGAAATCATGAGTACCTGTCCAACAAACTGGGGAATGAATCCGATGATAGCTGAAAAGCATATGATAGAAGAGGTTATTCCATATTACGCACTTGGAGAATTGAAAAAGAGAGGAGAATAAATTATGAAAGAATTGGTATTTGCTGGTTTTGGAGGACAAGGCGTTTTAACAGCCGGACTGATTATTTCACAAATTGCATTATATAAAGGATATAATGCTACATGGATGCCTGCTTATGGTGCAGCAATGAGAGGTGGTACAGCAAACTGTACTGTAAAATATGGAGAAGGTATGATTTACAATCCAGGACAGCAAGAACCTGACCTTCTTTTAGCAATGAATACCCCTTCATTAAAAAAATTTGCAGAAATTGTAAAACCTGGTGGCACAATATTGGTGAATGCGGATATGGTTGAAGCATCAGAACTTTCTATTAGAGAAGATGTTAATATTGTACCTGTACATTGTAATATTCTTGCAGATAAGGCAAATAATCCTAAAGGAGCTAATATTGTTATGATTGGTGCAATTTCAAAACTAATGGGAGATTTTGACCATGAAACAGGTGTTGCAGGTATGAATGATATGTTCCGCAAAAAAGGCAAAAATAAATTTGAAGCACAAAACGCTGCTGCTTTTGAGGCGGGATACTATGCTGTATGAAAAAAAAGAAAAAAATTCTATTCAATTATTTTTAATGATGAGTGTGCTGGGACTCGCCTATTTTTTTAGTAATTTTCATAGATTATCATTAGGTGTTGTAAGTGATGTCATACAAACTGATTTTGGCTTGACTACAACACAGCTTGGATTACTGGGGTCTGCATTGTTTTATCCTTATGCAGTAATGCAGCTTCCTTCAGGTATGATTGCAGATAAAGTTGCAACAAACAAGCTAATTACATTTTCTTGTGTACTAACAGCATTGAGCACAATTCTATTTTCCACAGCCAAAAGTTTCCCCCTTTTGGTTGTGGCTAGAATGATGGCAGGTGTTGGTACAGCGTTGGTATACGTTCCAGCATTGGCAGCAATACGTCGTCAGTTTGGTGATGCTGTGTTTGGAACAATGACAGGAATTATGGTTTCAATGGGACAGCTAGGTGCTGTTTGTGCTTCTGCTCCTTTAAAATTTCTAACTCGTTTTTTTGGCTGGAGAAAATCGTTTTTTGTAGTTGGTGTCATTACAGTTGTTTTGAGTATTGCTTGTTGGTTTTTGATTGTAGACCATAAAGAACCTAGTATTAAAAATACTCCAAAACAAAGTGCATGGAAAATGGTTCTTCAACCCTTTGCCATTTCTATTATACTTTGGTTTTTTATGACAGGTGGTAGTCGTTTATCTTTCCAAAGTCTTTGGGGTGGAAGATTTTTTACGGAGGCTTTGGCAATGTCTCCTGAAAAATCCAGCTTGATGCTTATGTGCATTAGTGTTGGTTGTATTGTAGGAGCTAGTATATTGGGCAGTATTAGTGATAAAATAGGAAGTGTTTCTACTGTAATATTGTCAACAATAATATTTTCGTTGACATGGGTGGTTTATGCTTTTTGTAAACAAAATACAAATACTATATTGATAGGTATTACAGGAATTGTGTTAGGAGCAGTAGGTGCAGGAGGTTTTACCGTTGGATTTAGTTGTATTCGTTTGTTTGCTTCAAAAGAATATACTGGTACAGTAACAGGAATAGTAAACTTCTTTACATTTATAGGAAGTGCTGTTTTTACACAAATTTGTGGAAACTTTATGGAAATGTTGCCTATAGATGGAAAATTAATGCAATTTCGTGTATTACTTTTGTGCTTCACTATAACTGCACTTATCACAACATTTTTTGTATGGATTGCAAATAAAAAACAAAATTTAATAAAAAATTGATTTAAAAATATAAAATGAAAAAGACCTCTCTTTTCAATGTTGGAAAAAGAGGTCTTCGACAAACCAATACTTTGTAAAATATTTAAAATTTTTAAAAATATTGTTGCTTTATATTATGGTTCTGTTATAATAAATATATGGCAACAATTTGGCAACAAAAAATCAGTGAGTCAGAATAAAATATAGAATTGAGAGAAAATATCGGCAAAAATAATACAGAAATAAAACATATGTATTTAAGTTCTGTTTGAGCTTGCCGAGTGGGAATAATTAAAATTTTTTTGAAACCCGCATAAACAGCGGATTTCAGAAATTTTAAAAGGGCGTTTGATAACAATTTGATAACATTTGTAAAAAGGCATTTACTCATTAGCAAGTGAGTGGCTGTCGAGTATCTATAGAAAAGAATAAGTGGTCTTACCAAATAAGTAAATTAATTTGGTAAGACTTTTTTTATTGTCAGAAGTTATTTGTCATTTTTTTCTATATTAGGATAGTTGTAACGCCATTGGTCATATTGTTCTTTTGTGATTTCACCAGAGGCAAGTTTTGCCCTTTGCGATTGCCAAGCAGAAATCATATCAAATATGGAAAGGTAAGTTGTCCCTTTGCTTTTATCAAGGCGAATACAAATTTCTCCATTGATTTCGTCGGCATACAAACCGTAAATATCTTCCATTGCAAAAAGTGTGTGCAGAAGTCCGACATAGCTGTCAATATCAGGAACAGCGAGTGCCTGAGGGGACACTTCAAAAACTTCTGCAAGTGCGTTTAAATATTTTTCTTTAGGACTACGAACGCCTTTTTCATATTGAGCAATGCGGACATCTGCCTGCATATCGTTGAAGCCAAGCAATTTTCCTAAATATTTTTGTGTAAAGCCATGAAGTAGTCTAAAATGGTGTATTCTTTCTCCTATTGCCATAATCTATCTCCTAACAAATATTGATAATTCAGTATAACATAAAAGTATGGGAATAATCAATAAAAAAATAATACAAAAAAGTATAGTGTTATATCGTTATACAAATTAGTATAGTGAATAGTAGTGAAAGGATTGATGGTAATGGAAAAAATGTTTTTAAAAGTATCCGATGTGATGAAAGTGTTAGATGTTTCGGAGTCTTACGCCTACAAATTGATAAGAAAATTGAACAAAGAACTAGAAAACAAAGGTTGTTTTGTGATAGCAGGGCGTATTGACCGTAAATTTTTTTATGAGCATTTTTACGGAACACAAAAAGGAAGTGATTAAATGTCAGTTTATAAAAACGAAAAAAATAATACCTGGTATGTTATGGTTCGCTACAATGATTGGAAAGGCGAACGCAAACAAAAATGTCAAAGAGGTTTTTCTACAAAGCAAGAAGCACAGAATTGGGAGCGTCAATTTCAATTACAAAAAAATGCTGATATGAATATGACGCTGGAAAGTTTTTGCAAATTGTATGAAAAAGATGTAAGACCAAGATTAAAAGAGAATACTTGGCTAACAAAAGAAAGTATCATACAAAGTAAAATATTGCCCTATTTGGGGCAACGCAGGCTATCAGAAATTACAGCAAAAGATGTTATTGACTGGCAAAATGAAATGAGAAAACAAAAAGGAAAAACGGGAAAAGAAGTTTCTCCTACTTATTTGAAAACAATTCATGCCCAGTTGAGTTCTATTTTTAATCATGCTATCCGCTATTATGACCTAACTATTAACCCAGCAAGAAAAGCGGGTACAATGGGAATGGAAGAAAGCAAAGAAATGTTGTTTTGGACAAAAGAGGAATATTTAAAGTTTGCTGATGTGATGATGGACAAGCCACTCTCGTTTTACGCATTTGAAATGCTTTACTGGTGTGGTATTCGAGAGGGAGAATTGCTTGCTTTAACGCCTGCTGACTTTGATTTCAAAAACAGAACAGTAACAATTAACAAGTCTTATCAAAGGCTAAAAGGAAAAGATGTTGTGACGGTTCCGAAAACGAAAAAAAGTAACAGAGTGATTAAAATACCACAATTTTTAGCAGATGAAATGCAGGATTGTTTTAAATTATTTTATAGTTTGAGAGCAAATGACAGAATTTTTCCAGTCACAAAACATTATTTACATCATGAAATGGACAGAGGTTCTAAAGCTGCTGGAGTAAAAAGAATACCTATTCATTCCATCAGGCACAGTCATGTTTCGCTTCTAATAGACATGGGGTTTACAGCTCTTGCCATTGGCGACAGAGTTGGACATGAAAGCGAAAAAATTACATATAGATATGCACACTTATTCCCTTCAAGGCAAACAGAAATGGCAGACCGTCTTGATTTTGAAAGAATAAGTGATGATATATAAATTTTACAAAAGGAGTGTTGTTATGTCAATAAAAAAATTAGACAAACAAGGGCGATGGAGAAATAAAACAGTATCTTTTAGAGTTTCTCCAGAGGAAGATAAGCAAATTGAAACAGCAGTCAGATTATCAGATATGAGCAAACAAGATGTTATTATTTGTTGTTTGCAGAAAAGAAAAATTGAAGTAACAGGAAATCCAAAAGTGTATAAGGCACTCAAAAGTGAGTTGAAGAATGTACTGAACGAACCAAATCGTATTGAAGCAGGTAACAAAGTATCTCAAGATTTATTGGATGCTATCAATTTAATTACTATTACAATGCAAGGTATGAAAAATGAAAACTAAGAAATGGAATGTCAAAAAAGGAGGAAAACCAATGAGTAAAGAAAAAAAGATTGTCCCTATAACATCTGCTGCAACAGACAAAGGACAATCACTAAAAACTAATATTATTCTAACAGAAAACCAGCAAAAAAGCAACTTACAGACAGCAAATTATGTAAAAAATTTTGAACAGGGGGTGTTATATACGATTACGATGGAAGAATTATATGATACAGCTTTTCCGCCAAAAGTCCCTATTGTTGATGGACTAATTTACAATGGCACATATCTTTTCGTCGGTGCTCCAAAGGTGGGAAAATCGTTTTTTATGGCACAATTAGGCTATCATGTCAGTATGGGTATTCCACTATGGAATTACAAAGTCAATCAAGGTAGTGTATTATATTTAGCATTGGAAGATGATTTCAGCAGACTGCAAAAACGACTTTCAAAAATGTTTGGTATGGAAAGCACAAGTAATTTTTATTTTGCTACCATGTCAAAATCTTTGAACGAAGGTTTGGAAGAACAACTTAGCAAATTTATGAAAGAACACTCTGACACAAAGTTAATTATGATTGACACACTTCAAAAAATAAGAGAAGTTGGAGACGATAGGTATAGTTACTCTAGCGACTATGATATTGTGACAAAGTTAAAACAGTTCAGCGACAAACATAATGTTTGTGTTTTGGTGGTACATCACACGAGAAAGTTGCAGTCAGAAGACAGTTTTGAAATGATTTCTGGAACGAATGGACTTTTGGGGGCGGCGGACGGAGCTTTCATTATGCAGAAGAAAAAACGTACAGATAATATTGCTGTGTTAGATATTGCAGGGCGTGACCAGCCAGACCAGAAATTGACGATTGAATTTGATAGAGAGCGTTGTATCTGGAATTTTAAGAAGGCAGAAACGGAATTGTGGAAAGAGCCAATCAATCCGCTTTTAGAGGCTATCAATTTGTTATTAACAGAAGAAAATCCAGAGTGGCAAGGAACAGCGACAGAACTGGTTGAAAAATTGCCCAATATGCAGATACAAGCAAATGTGATTACCAGAAAATTAAATGTGTTGAATAGCCGACTTTTACAAGAATATGGAATTCAGTATGAAAACAAACGTGGGCATGAGAGAAAAATTTGTTTAAAACGTGTAATAGATGGAAAAGAGTAAAAAAGTGCGTCGATATGTGTCGATATTTTACACAACGAGAGGCATATTAAAAATATCGACACAACTGACGCAAAGTAAAAAAATGAAAAAAGGAAAATGCCAGAAATTACGATAAAATCAAGGAAAACAAGCAATTAGAAATTTTGATAGAAGCATATAAATTTGGATAAAAAGTAAAAAAGTGCGTCGATATGCGTCGATATTTTACACAACAGAGGGGATATCAAAAATATCGACGCAACTGACGCAAAACGAAAAAAGGAAAGAAGGAAATGCGAGAAATTACGATAAAATCAAGGAAAACAGGCAATTAGAGATTTTTATAAAGGTATGTAAGTTTAGGTAAAAAAACAAAAAGTGCGTCGATATGCGTCGATATTTTACACAACAGAGGATATATCAAAAATATCGACGCAACTGACGCAAAATGCAAAAAGGGGATGGCAGTATGAAACAAGTGCAGATTAGTGAAGATTTATTTCTATTACTGATTCAATACCATATTTTTGAATGTTGTAATGAAGAAGAAAAAATCGTAAATCAATTAAATGAAAAACTGGATAGAATAGTTAATAGAAAATTGTATACCAAATACAAGACTGCTCCAACAGAAGAAGAAAAGGAAAAAGCTAGGCAAGAATATTTAGATAGAAAAGGGATTCACTCTAACTTTCGATGGTAGGATTTTTCCTTGTTTACCTAAAACAGAAACGTGTCACGTTTCTGTTTTTTAGTTGACAAGAGGAATTGCTTTTTTCAATACAAAAAGCAGTGATTGGAAACAGATGTATATTACTGGCATTCGGAAATGTTGTATGTACAACGTTTTTAAGAATGAGTATAAATAGAAGTATTAAAGTCAATAAAATAAAAACAGCCTTCAGAAGTGTTGTAACTACAACGCAAATAGGGCATATAGCATTTTTTATAGATATTCTTTCTTAATGGCAAAAAAGAAATAGAACAAACTTCTTTTTTAGGCTGCTAAGAGAGAATTTTTTTTGTAAAATTTATATGAAGATAGTTTTATTTAAAATAGTAATATTTATTTATAGTATCAAAAATAAAGCAAAGAAATTTTCTGTTTTAAATTGTTAATGGAGAGATTTTTTTGCAGAATTTACATAAAAATAGTTTTATTTTTTGACAGTAATTCTTGTTAATAATACATCAAAAAAATTAAAAAAATTTTCTATATTGAACCGTTAAGAGAAAGATTTTTTTACAGCATTTTAAAAATACAAAAAATTTTTTAATTAAAAATTTTAGCAAAAATGGCTTTATTTTCTATAGCAAAATTTATATGTAGTACAATGAAAACGACATTCCAAAAAAAGGAAAAGTCACGCCGAAGGCGTTTTACAAATTTTAAAAAAATTTGTATTAGGGGTTTGGGGGAACACCAACAAGCGAGGAAAGGGATATCCTTTTCCCCTGCTTGCAATTGGTTTAGGCATAGCTTTGTATACAAATTTTTAATATTACCAATTATTTCCTAATTTATTTAGGAGTTTGAAAACTGGTCAAAAAAATTTCATTATTTTTTAAAAATAGATTTTATTTACTGTAAGGAATTTTAATATTTATTTTATTTTTTTAAAGAAAAAATTTTTTAATATAAATATCTCTTTTATGATGTACTTTAAAATAAAAAAATAGGAATATAAAGTTTTACAGTAATGAGAATTGCACATTATTATGCAATAATTAGTATTCAAAAATGATTGATAAAAGTAATATGATTACTTATAATAACCTCATAAAAAGGTATACAAAAACACATTAGAGAATTAAAGTATTTTACATTTAGAGAAGGAGGAATAAATAAATGGCATTATGTATTCTTAGTGAACGTTGCAAGAAAATTATACATTTCCTTCTACGAGAAAATGATTTTGTTCCTATGCAAAAAATAGCAGAAATAACAGGAGTATCAAAAAGAAGTAGTTATTATGATATATGTAATATCAATGAATGGCTAGACGAGCGTGGAATAAAAGAATTAGAAATGGAACGTGGAAAGGGTATATTGATTCCATACCCAGACAAAGTTAAAATTGAAGCATTATTAAAAGAAAATATACAAGAAGATTACTATATATTTTTGCCTTCGGAAAGAGTTAAAATTATCATTTGTTATATCATATATAGTCAAGCTCCAGTCTATATTGAGCAGATTATGGAAGTTTGTCAGGTAAGCAGAAACACGGTGTTTGGCGACATGAGAATTGTAACACAAAGGTTTCATGAATATGGTCTTATCTTAAAGTATGAGCCTAAAAGAGGATATGAAGTGGCTGGAGATGCTGTTCGAGCAAGAGCATTGTTTTTTTTATATTTTAGCACGCTTAGACCACTATTTGATAGTGGAGTTCTTAAATTTTTTAACAAAAATGAAATACAAAAACATTACGAACAATTATCTGCTTTACAAAAAGAATTAAGAGTAGAATATGTTGAGGGAATTTTATTAGCAATAGCAGCTTTAATACCTGTTATGCTAAATAATAAAGAAAAATTATGTTTTCCAGGTTTAAAAAAAGATGAGATTTTTCAATCAAAGGAATATCAGTTAATACAAAAATATTTTTCAGAATTAGAAGAAAGCGAAAAAATATATTTATGTCTTCATTTATTAGGGTCGAGAATATCAGTGGCAACAGATGAATTTTTTGAAGACCGAGCAGATAAATCTGTTTATGGAATTACAAAGGCATTAGTAACAGAATTTGAAAAAATTGCTTGTGTGAATTTTGAAACAAAAGAAGAATTGGAGCGAGCATTATTTGTGCATATTAAAACATCTATGTATCGTTATCGTTATGGAATACAGATAGGAAACCCCATGAGTGATGATATTGTAAGAGAATATCCTAATTTATTTGATATAACAAAAATAGTGTCACAATATTTAGAGCAGATGGTAGGTTTTCCAATACAAGATAGTGAAGTAGCATATTTAGCTCTACACTTTGGAGCACATTTGAAGGTATCTAAATATCGTGGGGATAGACTCCGAATATTAATTGTTTGTGCAAATGGAATTTCGACAGGAAATATGATAAAACGAGAAGTTAAAAAATTACTTCCAGAAGCGGAAATTGTAAATGTTGTTGCTGCAATGAATGTTTTTAATGCGCAAGATATTTGTGACCTTGTAATCTCCACAGTAAATATTAAAAGTGTGCTACCCGTTATTCTAGTGAATCCTATCCTTACTGATGAAGATAGAAAATATATTTTAAATCATCAACGAGTACAAAGCAGTTCAAGAAACAAAATTTCAGATACATTATTTAACGTTATAAAAAAATATGTAGACCAATCACACTATAAAGAATTGAAAAGAGATATTGTACAATGTTTGCAAAGTGAAACACAAAATATAGATGTAGCTTTATTAGAGAAACAAAATGGCATATTAGAATATTTAAATTTATCAAAAATTAAGATAAAAGAAGAAAACATGATGTGGCAAGAAAGTATTTATTTTGCTGGAAAATGCTTGATACAGAATGGAAGTATAGAACAAAAGTATTTAGATATTATTATTTCACAAACTATGTATTATGGTCCTTATATGTTTATTACAAATAATATTATGTTAGCACACGCCAAACCAGAAGATGGCGTAAATAAAATGGATATTTCTATGACAATATTTAAAAATCCTATTTTTTTCAAAGAAGGTAAAAAAGCTGAAATAATATTTATTCTGGCAGCAGAAGACCATGAAAAACATCTTAAAATATTAAATGATATTTTAAAAATTGCAGAAAATTCTGAAGGGATAGAAAAGCTGTTAAAATCTGAAACTAATAAAGCTATTCTTCAGGAGTTGGAAAATATATTAGCAGATTAGAACATCACTTATGTGGTGTTCTTTTTTTATATTCTGTTATAGTCAAAATGGACATTATAAGTATTGTTTATTGCACAAATATATGATTGCATTTGGACTTCTATTTTATAATGATAAATGTTATGATTTTTGCAGAAAGAAACAAAGGGAAATAAAAAGTGAAAGGAGAAAAAATAACATGGATTTACTGGACAGAAAAAATGTAAAAATCTTAGAAAGAGCTGCTGATTGGAAAGATGCTGTTCGAAAGTCAGTAATGCCATTAGAAGAAGGGGGCTATGTGAAACCAGAATATAAAGAGGCAATTATTTCTGGAATTGAAAAACTTGGACCTTATATTGTAATCGCTCCATCTATTGCATTACCACACGCAAGAGCAGAACAAGGAGTATTAAAAAGTCAAATTGCCATCACACTTTTTAGAAATGAAGTACAGTTTAATAGAGAAGATTCCACAGCACAGTTATTTGTGGCATTAGCTGCAGCTGATTCTGACAGCCATTTAAAAGCATTAATGTCTATTTCTGAACTTTTACAAGATAATAAAATGGTTGAACAGATATTGAACTCTAAGGATACAGAAACATTATACAATTATTTTAATTAAGAGAGGGGGACAAAAAATGCGTAATATTTTAAATTTTATACAACAAATTTTATCAACGCCAGCAATTTTTGTAGGACTCATTGCAATGGTAGGATTATTACTACAAAAAAAAGATTCTCAATCTGTCATAAAAGGAACAATTAAAACGATTTTAGGATTTATTGTATTAAATGCTGGTGCCTCTGTAGTGCAAGATGCAATTATTCCATTTGGCGATTTATTTCAATTAGCCTTTGGTGTTCATGGTGTTGTACCAAATAATGAGGCAATCACTTCATTTGGATTAGACGAACTTGCAGTAGAAACTTCCGCAATATTTGCTTTAGGAATGTGTGCAAATATTGTGATGGCACGTTTTTCAAAATGGAAATACATATTTTTAACAGGACACCATGCATTATATATGGCTTGTTTGATTGCAATTATTTTATCTATTTCAGGACTGAATGGTGGACAGTTAATTATAGGCGGTGCTTTATTACTTGGCTTTGTAATGGCATTATTTCCAGCGTTAATGCAATCAACAATGCAGGAAGTTACAGGAGATGATTCTCTAGCATTGGGACATTTTGCAAGCAGTTGTTACTGGCTGAGTGCAAAAATTGGCAAATTATGTGCAATAAAAGGAAAAGGTCGTACAACAGAAGAAGTTAAATTTCCACAAGGATTATCATTTCTTAGAGATAATACAATTTCAATCGCAATTGTAATGTTCTTTTGCTACATTGTGGTTGCGGGAGTAGCAAATTTTAGCAATTATAGTGAAGCAGCAGCAATTTTTGGTGACAGTAACTGGGTATTATATTCTGTTATCAATGCAATTACATTTTCAGCTGGTATTTATGTCGTATTAGCAGGTGTACGTATGTTAATTGCAGAGATTTTGCCAGCATTTAAAGGCATTTCTGAAAAACTTGTACCAAATGCAAAACCTGCTTTAGATTGTCCAACTGTATTTCCATATGCACCAAATGCAGTATTAATTGGATTTTTATCCTCTTTTATTGGTGGAATTGTTGCTTTAGCAGTTTTGGCAATGATGGGACAGTCTGGTATGTCAGTTGCAATTATACTGCCAGGTGCAGTAGTACATTTCTTCTGTGGTGCAACAGCAGGTGTATGTGGAAATGCAACAGGAGGTTTGAAAGGTTGTGTTATAGGTTCTTTTATTCATGGAATTGCAGTAACCTTCCTCGCAGCAGCATTACTTCCAGTGTTAGGTTCTTTTGGCTTTGCAAATACTACATTTTCTGATGCAGACTTTACTGTTGTTGGTATTGTGTTTGGAAATTTATCTAAATTTGTGAAAGGAAATGGATTGTTTGCAGTAATTGTAGTATTATTTTTACTTCCAATTTTTTACAATCTCATATTTGGAAGAAATAAAAATAACATAGAGGCATAAGGAGGAAAATTATGAAATTTTTTATTGACACAGCAAAAGTAGATGATATACGCAAGGCAAATGATATGGGTGTTATTTGTGGTGTTACTACAAATCCATCTTTAATTGCAAAAGAAGGCAGAGATTTTAATGAAGTCATTAAGGAAATTACAACAATCGTAGATGGTCCAATCAGTGGAGAGGTAAAAGCTACTACAACAACTGCGGAAGGCATGATTACAGAAGGTCGTGAAATTGCTAAAATTCATCCAAATATGGTTGTTAAAATTCCTATGACAACAGAAGGCTTAAAAGCTACAAAAACATTATCTGATGAAGGTATCAAAACAAATGTAACATTGATTTTTTCCGCAAATCAAGCACTTTTAGCAGCAAGAGCAGGTGCCACTTATGTGTCTCCATTTTTAGGACGTTTAGATGATATCTCTGTAAGAGGTACTGACTTGATTCGTGAAATCGCTAACATTTTTGAAGTATCTAAAATTAATACAAAAATTATTGCTGCAAGTGTTCGCACTACAATCCACGTAACGGATTGTGCATTAGCTGGTGCAGATATAGCAACTGTTCCCTATTCTGTTATTGAACAAATGACGAAGCACCCATTGACAGATGCAGGAATTGCAAAATTTCAGGCTGACTACAAAGCAGTATTTGGAGAATAAGCAAGGAGAATGATTATGAATAAATTAGAGCTTGAAAAAACGGCAAATGAAATTCGAAAAGGTATTATAACGGCAGTTCATAGTGCAAAAGCTGGACATCCAGGAGGTTCTTTGTCAGCAACAGAATTATTCACTTACTTATATTTTGAAGAAATGAATATTGACCCTAAAAATCCAAAAAAACAAAACCGTGACCGTTTTGTATTATCAAAAGGACATACTTCTCCGGGTTTGTATTCTACGTTAGCACAAAGAGGATATTTTTCTATTGAAGATTTAAAAAGTTTTCGACATTTAGATTCTTATCTGCAGGGACATCCAGATATGAAACACATACCTGGTGTTGATATGTCTAGCGGTTCTTTAGGACAGGGAATTTCAGCAGCAGTAGGTATGGCTTTGTCAGCAAAATTAAGTAATGATTCTTATCGTGTATATACATTGTTAGGTGACGGTGAAATACAAGAAGGTCAAGTTTGGGAAGCGTCCATGTTTGCAGGTGCTAGAAAATTAGATAATTTAGTAGTAATTGTTGATAACAATGGTTTACAGATTGATGGAAAAATAGAAGATGTATGCTCACCCTATCCAATAGATAAAAAATTTGAAGCTTTTAATTTTCATGTAATTAATGTTGTTGATGGAAATGATTTTGAACAATTAAAATGTGCATTTGATGAAGCAAAACAAACAAAGGGAATGCCAACTGCTATTATTATGAAAACAGTAAAAGGAAAAGGCATATCCTATATGGAAAATCAGGCTAGTTGGCATGGTAAAGCTCCAAATGATGAAGAATATGCAATCGCTATCGCAGAGCTAGAAAAGGTAGGTGAAGCATTATGTCAGAAGTAAAGAAAATAGCTACAAGAGATAGTTATGGTAATGCACTAGTAGAAATGGGTAGAAAGTATAAAAACTTGATTGTTTTAGATGCTGATTTAGCTGCTGCTACAAAAACTGGAGTATTTAGAAAAGAGTTTCCAGAACGACATATTGATTGTGGTATTGCAGAGTGCAATATGGCAGGTATTGCAGCTGGATTATCCACTACAGGAAAAATTCCTTTTATAAGTTCTTTTGCCATGTTTGTAGCTGGACGTGCCTTTGAACAAATACGTAATTCTATTTGTTATCCTCATTTGAATGTAAAAATTGGTGCTACACATGGGGGAATTTCTGTTGGAGAAGATGGTGCTACACATCAGTGTAATGAAGATATTGCATTAATGCGTTCTATACCAGGAATGGTTGTCATCAATCCCTCTGATGATATAGAGGCAAAAGCAGCAGTAGAGGCAGCAATTCAATATGAAGGTCCTGTTTATATGAGATTTGGTCGTCTTGCAGTTCCTATTTTAAATGACCGCTCTGATTATAAATTTGAGATTGGCAAAGGAAATGTTATGAAAGAAGGAAAAGATATTACCATTATTGCAACAGGACTTACAGTAGTTGCTTCTTTAGAAGCAGCAGAGATGCTTGAAAAAGATGGTATTTCTACAAAAGTTATCAACATTCCTACTATTAAACCATTAGATACAGAGTTAATTATATCTGCTGCAAAAGAAACTGGAAAAGTAATCACAGTAGAAGAACATTCTGTTATTGGTGGGTTAGGTAGTGCAGTTTGTGAATGTTTATGTGAAAAAGCACCTACTCCTATTTTAAGAATTGGTATACAAGATACATTTGGTGAATCTGGTTCTGCAACAGAACTTCTTAAAAAATATGGATTAAGTGCAGAAGAAATTTATAAAAAAGCAAAAGAATTTCAAAAAAATAATAAATGAAAAGGAGAATGAATTATGGCAGCAATTAAAAAAATTTTATGTTTTTGTGGTTCAGGACTTGGAACATCTTTTTTGATGGAGATGAATGCAAAAAAGGCACTAAAAAATCTTGGAATTACTGATGTAGAAGTGGAACATACTACAATTGATGATATTGTTCCTGGTGCAGCTGATTTATTTATTTGTGGAGCTGATTTATTACCTAATGCAGAAAAAGCTGGAAAAGCAATTGGTATGAATAATATGGTCTCTATGGATGAAATGACTGAAAAATTGAAAGAAGCGTTTGGATTATAATGAACTAAAATATGTGATTACAAATATTAGAAAATTATTGGAAGAAATCTCTTAACTAAAATTAAAAAGGTGTGAAGAAGGTTCTATGAGCTTTTTTCACACCTTTTAGAATTATTTCTGAAAAAGGCATGTGCAAAAATTTTGGTTTGCTTGTATTTTTTTATCAAAAATCTCTTGACAATTTGTTATTTAGGTATTATTATATACATATACTTGTTATTGTATTAAAGTTTGGAGAGAATGTTATGAAAAAATGTATAGAAAGTGAAAATGAAAAATTGCACCATAGACTAAAAAGAATTATAGGACAAGTGGAAGCAGTTGATAGAATGATTGAAGAAGATATTCCCTGCGAAGATGTTTTATCACAAATTAATGCAGCAAAGTCTGCTTTGCATAAGGCAGGACAGGCTATTTTAGAAAGTCATATAAAATGTTGTATTTCTGAAAGTATGGAAAATGACGATGTAGAAGAAATCATGAAAAGCTTCTCAAAAGCAATGGAAAGATTTGCAAATATGAAATAAAAAAATAGAGTGATAACACTGGATTGATAACAATTTGATAACATTATTTGGAATATACCATAGATATAGGATAATAGAAAACAAATGAAGTCAAATAAAACCAAATTCCCCATACAAAACTGTATAGAACTAAATTTCAATTTGAGAGTGGGAGTAGTACCTAAAACTTTAAAAAGCCTTGAAATATAAAGATTTTTTGAACGATTTTACCCTCTCTGATATTGTTTTGATATTAAAAATTTAGATAGACCTTTTCGTTGATTTGTATAAAACGAAAGGGTCTATTTTTTATTGTTTTCAATATTTGTTGGCTTATGTTTATTATAACTCATGTGGTAAAAATAGTAAAGATACTATTTAACAAATAAGCGAGTAGACAACAAACAATAAATATTTATGAAATTTTATAAAGGAGGAATGCTATGTCAGCTTATAAAGATAAAAAGACCGGAAAATGGTTTGTATTTTTCTACTATCGTGATTGGCAAGGAAAAAACAAAGGCAAAACAAAACGAGGATTTCAAACAAAACGAGAAGCACTAGAATGGGAAAGGGAATTCAAGCAAAAACAAGAAATAAATCTTGACATGAATTTTAAAAGTTTTGTTGAGATTTATAGCAAGGACATGAAAGCAAGACTAAAACTAAATACTTGGCTTACAAAAGAAAATATTATCCAAACAAAATTAGTTCCTGCTTTTGGAAATAAAAAAATGAATGAAATTCGTCCTGCTGATGTAATTGCTTGGCAAAATAAAATGCTTGCTTACAAAGATGAAAA
Organism: uncultured Clostridia bacterium; assembly: GCA_910586765.1. Taxonomy (GTDB): domain Bacteria; phylum Bacillota; class Clostridia; order Lachnospirales; family Anaerotignaceae; genus Coprocola. Next base: position 2,684 of record CAJUJJ010000036.1, on the reverse strand, counting down.
GGGTAACGCTTATTCAGAAACATATTTGAAAACAGTGCATAATCAGTTAAGTGCAATATTCAATCATGCGGTACGATACTATGAATTAAAATCAAATCCTGCTGCGAAAGCTGGAAATATGGGAAAGGCTCAAACAAAAGAAATTGAATTTTGGACAAAAGAGGAGTATCTAAAATTTTCAGAGGCGATTATGGACAAACCATTGTCATTTTACGCTTTTGAAATGTTGTATTGGTGTGGTATTCGTTTAGGAGAACTACTTGCGTTGACACTAGCCGATTTTGATTTTGAAAAAGGCGTTTTAACTATTAACAAATCTTATCAAAGGATTCAAGGAGAAGATGTCGTTACAGAACCGAAAACAGCAAAAAGTAATCGAACAATACAGATGCCTGATTTTTTGGTGGAAGAAATAAAAGATTATATAAGACTACTTTATGGTTGCAAATCTACAGATAGAATTTTTCCGATTACAAAGTCTTATTTACATCATGAAATGGATAGAGGAGCAAAAGAGGCAGGTGTAAAGCGTATTAAATTGCACAGTATTCGTCATTCAGCAATCAGTTTGTTAATAGATTTAGGGTTTTCAGCAGTTGCGATTGCTGACAGAGTAGGACATGAAAGTATTGACATCACTTATCAGTATGCTCATTTATTTCCTACCAAGCAAATAGAGATGGCACAAAGATTAAATGTAGAAAGGGGGGAAGAACTTGGAAAGGAATTTAGACAAACAAGGTAGATGGCGAAATAAAACAGTTTCATTCAGAATGTCAAAAGAAGAAATACAGTTATTAGATAACCTAGTTTCGTTATCTGGTTTAACAAAACAAGATTATATTATTAAAAGATTGCTTTGTAAAGATGTTGTAGTAGTAGGCAATACGAGGGTATATAAGGCTCTAAGAAGTCATATAGAGCAGCTTTGTATAGAACTGAAAAAACTAACAAATGGAAATGAAATTGATGATGTAACAACGTCAACAATTCAATTTATCAATCAAATTTTAAAAGGAATGAAGGAGGAAAACCAATGAGTAAAAAAGAAAAGATTGTTCCTATTTCATCTAGTGGCATAGATAAGGAACAATCAAATAACTTTAAGCAAAGTATAGCAGAAAAACAACAAAAAAGCAATTTACAAGCCACAGAAAATTTAAAAAATTTTGAACAGGGGGTGTTGGAAACGATTACAATGGAAGAATTGTATGACACAGTATATCCGCCAAAAGCAGCAGTTGTGGATAAACTGATTTATAATGGTACATATCTGTTTGTAGGTGCTCCTAAAATTGGAAAGTCGTTTTTGATGGCACAACTAGGCTATCATGTTAGTATGGGCTTACCTTTGTGGGGCTATCAAGTGAATCAAGGCTCTGTATTATATTTAGCATTAGAAGACGACTTTAGTAGAATACAAAAAAGACTATCAAGAATGTTCGGCATGGAAAGCACACCAAATTTTCACTTTGCTACAAAATCAAAAGCCTTGAATGAAGGACTAGAGGAGCAACTTACTCATTTTGTTAAAGAGCATCCAGACACAAAGTTGATTATGATTGACACTTTGCAAAAAGTAAGAGAAATCAATGGCGACAGATATAACTACTCCAATGACTACGATATTGTAATGAAGTTGAAACAGTTTAGCGAGAAACACAATATTTGTATACTCATTGTTCATCATACCAGAAAGCTACAGTCAGAGGACTGTTTTGATATGATTTCTGGCACGAATGGACTTTTGGGAGCAGCCGATGGAGCGTTCATACTTCAAAAAACAAAAAGAATTGATAACAAGGGAATACTTGATATTGTTGGGCGTGACCAACAAGACCAAAAAATTTACTTAGAATTTGATAGAGAAAAATGTTTGTGGAAGTTTATCAAAATGGAAACAGAACTTTGTAAAGAGCCACTTGACCCAGTAGTGAAAATGATTGGAGAAATAGTAACAAAAAATAAATCAGATTGGATTGGCACTGCTTCAGAATTAGCTGCCTTATTGCCAAAAGAAATCTCTCCAAATGCACTGACAAGAAGGTTAAATGTAAATGCAGAACGATTACTTGAGGAATTTAGCGTTTACTACGAAACTAATAGAAACAGAACAGGCAGACAAATTAAATTGACATTGATGAAAAAATGAAATGTGTGACGATATTTTCCTTGATTTTTCTCGAATATCGTCACACAAAAAGAAAAATATCAAACAAGTAAAAATATTGATTTTTCAAGGTTTTTAAAGCATATAGACAACAAAAAAATCATAAGTGTGACGATGTGACGGTATTTTAGACAACAGAGAGAAAATAAAAAATATCGTCACAAATATCTTAAAAAGATAGATTTAATTTTGATAGAAGTCTTGATTTTACTGGGTTTTACATTGGTTGATTTAAAAATTAAAAGTTAGGAGTGTGACGGTATTTAAAAAAATAGCAGATATATAAAAATATCGTCAACATCGTCACAGATGCAGAAAATATAAAATGAAATGACGAGGAAACATTGATTTTACAGCATTTTTTGAACGTAGATTTTGGAAAAAAGTGTGACGATATTTTAAAATTTAATAAACAAAATATCGTCACAAAATTAAAAAATAGAGGAGTAAAATATGAAACAAGTACAAATTAGCGAAGATTTATTTTTATCACTTGTAAAATACCATATTTTGG
>CAJUJJ010000035.1:14728-30123 GCA_910586765.1 uncultured Clostridia bacterium | reverse complement strand
ATTTCATTGCAATTCTACTTTTTCTTTTCCCTCATTATTTACTTAACACTCTCATATTTTTATGTCTCTTTGCTTAATTATAAAAAGAAAAGAAAAAAGAACCTGAGGGGCAGGTTCTTTTTTCTTTAGGGAAGTGTCATGTAATTTTGCTATGTTTATTGGGTATGTATACACTATAAAATAAAAATATGAATTGGATATGTAATATTTGTAAACAAAATATGAATATTATTTTATATTTGTATAAAAACATTATAATTTATTGAATTTACAACGTTTTCAACACTTTTTTATTTAAAAAAATTTATTATCTGCAATAAGTTTTATAAAAAAGTGGGACAAAAGAAGGACAAAAACAAAGTTGTAGGACGGTTTTGCTTTATAAAAAAGAGGGATTTTCACCCTCTTATTTATCATATACACCCATTCTATCGTGTATTACAAACAGCCTCAACATTGTACCAGTCAACAACAATTCCCCTTTTTCATTTCCTTTTAATGCGCCTTTGTCAATTAACTTTTGCACTGTGGGCTTTGCCCAATCTGGCATATTTTCATCAATATAGTTGTATATCATTTCTGTACCTTCTTTCTTTTCTTCACTCAACTTGTTTTTAAAATCTAACCATTGTATTTGATTTCTGACAAAAGGTTCTGGGCACATTTTTCCCGTAACATCATAATGCCTAAGCACATTTTCTATTGGTATGTTGTACTTTTCCATAAGAACTTTGATGAGTTTAATCGCTGTATTTTGTGTTTGTTCATTTATGTAATATTGCCCTTTGTCATCTTTTTCGCTACACATTTCAACACCAATGCTGTTATCATTTCTGCATTTTGGGTGTTTGTAGCTTTTTGCTCCACAATGCCAAGCTGTATCAGTATCTTTTACACTTTGTACAATTTCATTTTCATCTACAAAATAATGTGCAGAAGCATTTCTATTTGCTTGACTGAAATAATTACCATTTCCTTGTGCCCTATCACCATTATTAGCAGTATAGTGTACTACAATGTATTGTATATCTTGTTTTCTGCCATTATTGTAATTACTTTGATGTGCTAACATTTGTTTGATTTCCATGTAATCACCTTCGTTCTGATATTTTATGTTTTATTGTCAACTTGACAAAAATAACATAAAAATAAATAATACTTGATATAAAATTCAAATAAATATATGATAATTTACCGAAAAAACGTCTAGTAAACATATTTGTTAATCTTTTTTCGGCTTCTGATAAGTTAACGCCTGTTTACTGTCTGTAATACCTTCTGTAGTAGGGTCATTGATGTAGCCCACAATCGCTACAACAACACAACCTAATGCAAAAGGATTACTCAAAAGACTTTTCACTTGCACAATCAGTATGCTCCAACTTGTAAACATTTCTGGTTTTGCACCAACAGCCGCCAACACTATCGCCACCAATCCAAACCAAAAATACGGATTTTTTGCTCTTACCTTCCAGTTAATTTTTTTCATACTATACCTTCCTTTCTTCTAATAAACTAATTCTATTTTCGTGTTCTGCTAACTGTTCATCTTGTTTATCATTATGAGCCCAGATTTTGACGTGACTATCACGATTATGTCTTTCGAATTTTTCCATTCTTTCCTCTAAACTTTGACAAGTATCATTCAGTTTTGTAATTGTGTTTGTCAAATTCATAATAGGCTTAGTGACAGTAGCCAAAAGCCCCACCAATGCAATAATTACTGTTACGATTTCCCACTCCATACTTCTCCCTCCTTTTTTCTTTCTTATTAAAAAAATCTAAGTATCAAAAAATCTCAATAAAAAAAGAGATAAAAGACAATAAACCTCTTTTAAACTCTTTTTAAACATCTTTTTCTACTTCTTGTTTTTCTTTTACAATCTGTTCATATTGCTCTTGTGTGATTTTACCCAATGTCACATACCTTTGTAACTGGTCTTTTCTTACAAAATTCCTTTCATATCTTTGCTTTAATATCTCAAACATCTGTACTACCTCCTTCTAACATTGCTAATTCTAAATCTGCCATTTGTTGTGCCAACATTTGCCTTTCTTGTTGTGCCTGCTGTTCTAGTTGTAAAAGTGTTTCTACTATATTTTCAGTTTCTTTCTTTTTTCTGTCCCTTTCTTTTGCTTCTAAAATACTATCTTGTCTCCACTCTATCATTTAAAATTACCTCCTACAGAACTCATATAAATTTCTCCTGTTGCTGTATTTCTTCTCACTGTCACCTTAAAACTAAATCCCCATTTTGTAGCGGTTTTCTGCTCATTTAAAAGTATAAAGTTTCTGCCTTCTCTTACAAATCGTGTCACATCTTCCCATGTAGGATTTGTATCATAGGCATTGTTACAAGCTTCTATCACAAACTCCACTCCTTCTGGTATCTGCCTTACTACATTCATAATGCCTACACTCGCTGCTGCATCTGTTTCAAAAGGTGTTTTTAATGTAAAAGCAATTTCATTTTCTTTCTTTTGAAATGTAATATTTTTTGTTGTAACACCACCATCTGTATCAGTTACTGTAATAGAAAGTGTGCTTGTACCATTCAATATACAAATGAACTCTTGTTGTGTTATCTGGAATGTATATGTTGAACCAGAAGTTGCTGTAAAACTCTTTTTCTGCACACCATTTATTTTTTCTACTACAGTCAATTTGTTGCTTTCTTGGTCTGAAACAGTGTAATTAAAAGAAAAAGCACCTGTTTTTAATCCTAAGTTTGTACTGCTTGTTGTAATCACTGGAAGTTCATTGTTTATCACAGTCCTAATTTGTGCTGTTTTGTAAGCACCTTTTTCATTATAACTATCATAAGCACAAACCCTATATTGTACTGTATTCCAGCCTTTCGTAATGCTATCACTATAACTTTTATTTGGACCTTTGTAAATTTGTGTGTAAGTACTACTATTTACAGAACGTTCTAATATGTAACCAGATAGATTATTGTCGCTGTCTGTAGCTGCTGTCCAAGTTACTACTGCCGTTTTTCCACCATAAATGTTTAGTGGAACGGTAATACTTTGCGGTGCAGTAGGTGCTTTATTGTTAATCACAGTGCTGGAAGAACTTACTTTATATCCACTGTGAGCACCGCTGCTATCATAGGCTCTTACTCTAAACATTACTTGTGTGGCTTCTCCAAATGCAAGTGTTATCGTTGTACTTGTAGAACTACTTTGATAAACTTGTTCCCAAGTGCTACCACCATTGATAGACTGTTCCAATTTATACCCCGACAAATTCCCATCACTATCTGTAGATTTTCCCCAACTTACTGTAAATGCCTTTCCGCCATAAACTGTAGCAGGTACTGTAATGCTTGCTGGTATTGTTGGTGCAGTATTCGGTTTACTGTAATATACTGTTGCAGTAGAACCTGCTTTATAACTGCTGCTGCCACCACTATTTACCGCCTTTACTCTGTACTGTACTTTTGTTGTACTCGAATTTAAACCATAATCTGTATAACTGGTAGCTGTTCCAGAATATACTTGACTAAATGAACCGCCATTTATTGCCCTTTCTAATACGTAACTTGTTGCTCCTGATACACTCCCCCAAGATATGCGGGTAGAGTTATAGGAATTGATAGAAGTACTATAGCTAATTGATGAGGGTGCAGAAGGTGCTGTTGTTCCACCACTTGAATCATAGTAAGGTATGCTAATATACTTTGTTGTTACAAGAGAAAAAGAGCTTTCTCCTGACTTCTTTCGATATAACTGTAAACAAAATATAGAACTTACTCCTGCGGATACAAAATAATCAGACCATACAAGATTTCCAGAACCCCAAACTTTCGTATCACTGTCAGCAAATCTACCTGAATCAAAGCATATTTTGACATAGTAAGTACCAACGTCTTCTGTAGCAATGCCAGTATAAGTAATTGTTACAAACTTTTCACTGCTTCCCTGCACAGCAGAAGCTAATTTAATTGCCATAATTATCCCTTCTTTCTATATTTTTATCTTATTTCATAAACTAAATTTTTAAAATTATGTAACATTACGTATCTTTTATATTTACATACGTAATACTACGTGCTATAATGATGTCATGGTAAGGAAAGGAGATACTACTTATGCCTATGACACCAAAAGAGATGATAAAACATCTCAAAAATAATGGCTTTGAAATCGTAAGCCAAAACGGTTCTCACGTAAAAATGAAAAACTTTCAAACAAATTTACAAACGATTGTTCCTTATCATTCCAAATCTTTAAAAAAAGGATTGGAGCAAGAAATTCTAAAACAGGCAGGGCTGAAATAAGCCCTTGCCACTTTCTATAGGAGGTTTTGCTATGAAAAAATTATTTTATCCTGCTATTTTTCACAAAGCAGAAGAAGGTGGTTACTGGATTAGTTTTCCAGATATTCCTGAATGTCTTACACAAGGCGACAACATGGAACAAGCATATGAAATGGCTGTTGACGCTCTAGGACTTGCGATTTCTTCTCGTTATCAACAAAAAGAAGACATTCCTACTCCTTCAGAACCTGAAAATATATCTGTAAACGATGGCTTTTTAGTAATTGTGGAATTTGATATGCTTGCCTATCAAAAACGTACCAATGCTAAAGCAGTGAAAAAAACATTGAGTATTCCTCAATGGCTTAATGAAGAAGCAAATGCAATGAATATCAATTTTTCTCAAGTATTGCAAGAAGCTCTTTTAACCAAAATACAAACAAAATAAACAGGGGTTTTTACTCCTGTTTATTTAGCACTCCAGTCGTTTTTTATTTTTATTCCACACACCTTTTGTAAGCACTATACCATTGAGTGTTTCAAATGTTACCAAAAACGGATTTTCTTTAATGTCATAAAACAGTGCATTTTCAAGCCTTTCTATTCTTGCCTTCAAATCTGCATCTAACAATGTTTTCAATTTAGGGTGGGCATTTTCATCTTCATTGTGCTTTTTTATCAAATCATTCATATCCAATAAAAACTCTGGCAGTAAATTGATAGTCAAAAATCTTCTTACTTCTTCTGCTGTCATAAAAGAAAGTGCTGGATAAGCAAGCACTACTTTTACATCATCTGATATTGCAATGCTTATAGGATACCTTCTCACATCTATTGCACCATTTTGTTTATAGGCAATTACATGTTGTGGGAAATCTCCTAATGTCGCATAATAAAGCAATATTTCTTCCTCTCCATCTCTTGCAAATATACCAAACTCATTTATCCAAAATTCGTGTTGCAGTCCTCCATTCAAATCACTTCTATATTCTACTATAAATGAAACAACACCATCTTCTGCAACAGGTTCTGTAGAAGTCGCTTGTGCTACTGGCTGTATCAAATCGTCAAAATAGGCAGGGCTTTCTTCTCCCAAATTTCCACTCCCTACCATTACTCTTGTAATCTCTAATTGCTCTCCTGCTACCAATTTTGCAAGCAATTTCCTACCTTTTACTGTTATCATAAATCCTGGTTGTGTCCCTTGATTTTGTTCTAATTCTTCCTTTTCTATTTCCATATTACCACTCCTCACAGTATAAATATTTTAATGTGGTTTTGGTCTAGTCTTTTCATTACTCTATATTTTGTTACTTGTTCTGATTTTGTTGCAATACCACATTGTCCCACTTTACACCAGCCATTTTCTTCACAACTGCCATCGTCTATTGCAACCAGTTTTCCTAACATACCAACTACTCCCCATTCTTTACGTTCAGAACGGGGGATATATTTCTCTTCATTATTATAATTAGGATTAAGTTTTTGTCTTATTTCTGTACGTGCTTCTTCTACTATTATTTCTTCATATTCTTTCTCCTGTTCTATTTCATTACCATCTTCATCATATATAGGTTGTTTTTCTATTTCTCTTAGTTCTTTTCTTTCAGGTATTTCTACTTCTTCCATAATAGGAGTACCATATATATCATATAGGTACATACCATTCCATTGGTCTTCGTGACTGTCACCTATTACAGAAGGATTACCACTAATAATACCAAGTATAAAGTCATCATTGGAATTAGCTAATGATATTTTATCTTTATGTAATGCTACAAATAAACCGCGTCTATCTTCACCAGTAGGATTACCATCTTCCCATTCAAAATACTCTGCATAGTCAGCACCAGTAGTATTATAATTACCAGTAGCATATACAGCTGTATCTGTTACACGGAAACAATTAGCTGTAGATTTATCAGAACTACCTTTACCTATAATAAATTTACCTGATATTATATTATTATATTTTCCAATTAAAAACGTATTATTATATTTATTTGAAAGACAAGTTCCAAATACAAATGAGTTTGAAGCAATACTTCTATTATAAGTTCCAAATACAAATGAGTTTGAAGCAATATTAATATTATTATATCCTATCGCTGCATTTCCATTTATACCACAGTTTGTACCAACTACTCTATCAAAACAAACATATCCTTGATAACCTCTTTCTGAAGATAACCCTACGATATCTTTCGTTACAGTTACTTCATTACCATCAATAGATTCAACTATATAAGTGTTATATAATTGAGAACCTACTAAATTAAAAAAATATAATTTATCTCCTGCTTTATAACTAGATAAATATGATGGAGTATTTTTCAAAATAAATGTTCTACCAGATGCTGTTGAAGCAAAAGAAACATTTATATTATATCCTATTAAATTACGTGTTCCAATAATTATATTTTCTCCGACATTCAAAAACATATCATTATTCGAATTTGATATAATTGATTTTGACATAAACTTTCCATTTGTCACCTTTACACTATCTTGTGCATTTAAATTTATACAACTATTTGTTCTATCCCATGCTTTTATAGTCACTTCTCTAGCTTTAATCTCCAAATTATCATCACTAGGTTCTGAAATATATACATATTCACCATCTCCAAAATTAAGTTTATTGCCATAATTACCAGAACCTTTAAGTTTTACATTACCAGTAATATCTACATTACCATCTATAGTGCCACCAGTCTTAGGAAAACCACCTAAGTTACTTAATGCAGTACTAGCACTAATTGCTCCCGTACCACCATTTGCAATAGGCAATGTACCAGTAACACCTGGTGTAATATTTGCTGTACCATCAAAACTTGCACTACTTGTACTTGCTAAATTTGTTCGAATTGTTCTAGCTGTATATAATCGACGTGCATTTGATGTTAACATTATCCAATGATTACTATAATATATAAACTCTACTGCTTGTTTTGCTTCCCATTGATTTAAAGGAGCATATGTACCTACAACGCATGATATTGGTTTAGCACCTGTATTATTTACATTTAATGAAGGACTACTTTTTGCATGACTATTTAAAAAATATACAATAATTCTTGCACCTTCTACTAATACAAATCCTGGTAACGCAACTACCTTTGCTGCAACATCAGCTGCTGTTTCACACACTCCAAAATGTATAATATTTGCACTACCATCAAATGGCACACCATCTATCGTTTTAGCTGTATTTAGTTTTGTAGCAGAATTTGCCACTCCACCAGTGGTAGAAGAACCTGCATAATTATGTGTATGAGATGTATTTGATTTTTTAGCTAATTCTTCCGTCATTGTTGCAATATCAGCCTTTTTATCCAGTTCTGTCTGCATTGTTTCACTATCTGCTTTTAATGCCAGTGCATCAGAAACTGTTTCGGCATCTGCTTTTTTATTCAATTCTTCCTGCATTATTTCAGCATCTGCCTTTTTTTCCAATTCTTCCGCAACGGTCTCTTTATCCGCCTTTTTATCTAACTCCAATACAATATTTGTACTATCTATTTGCTGTTGTAATATTTCTTCTATCTCTTCCTTGTCAACTTTTTTGTCTAGTTCTGTCTGTACTTCTTCTTTATCTGCCTTACCTGCTAATTCTTCTATTACTGTTACTTTATCTGCTTTTTTCCCAAGTTCTGTAAGCATTTCCATTTCATCTGCTTTTTGCTCTAACGCCTGCTGCATTGTTTCAGTGCCTGCTTTTTTTGCTAATTCTTCTGCAACCATTTCGGCATTTGCCTTTTTTGCCAATTCCTCTGCGACAGTTTGTTTATCCGCCTTTTGTGAAAGTGCTTCTGTCATAGCTTGTTTATCTGCTTTTTTGTCTAACTCTATTTGTATATCCTCAGCATTTGCCTTTCTTGCTAATTCTTGCTCTAGTATTTCACTATCTGCTTTTTTATCCAACTCTGCAAGTATATTATTTTCACTTTCTGCTAAAACACCTTCCAAATAAGGCAAAGCCTCTATTTCTACAAACTCCTTCATTCTTTCTTCTGTTACAAAAGCCATTTCAGCATATGCAATATTTACTTTAATATCATCTGTCACCACTATGCTTACAGGATATTTTTTCACATTTACTTTTCCATTTTCATAGGCATCTATATATTGTGGATATTCTCCCAATGAAGCATAATACAGTAATATTTCATTTTCTCCGTCTTTGGCAAACACACCAAACTCTTTTAACCAAAATCCCTCTTGCAGTCCACCATTCAAGTCATTTCTATATTCCACTATAAAAGAAATCACACCATTTTTTACAACAGGTATTGTTGAAGTAGCCTGTGTCACTGGCTCTATCAAATCTGTAAAATATTCTGGTGTTTGTCCCTGCTGTAATTCTCCTTTTCCTACCAATACCTTTGTAATATTTAATTCTTGTTTTGTTGCTACCAATTCTGCAAGCAATTTTTTACCTGCTTGTGTAATTACAAATCCTCTTGACAATGTTTTTGCACTCCTTCCCTTCAAATTTTCATTTCGGACAATGTTGTTTGTTCTATTTCACACCAATCTGCTACTACATTCATCACTGCACTTGTTTTAAATTCCAACTCTGGCAATGTCGTCTCCATAATATTTTGAAATGTGCCACCTATCTGCATTATTGTTTTAAATTGATAGTTGTATTCTATTTCTGTTAGTGTCGTTTCTGATATGGGTCTAAATACTGCACCACCTACATACAGTGTTTTTTGTGGCATAGGTGTTTCCAATACACTTTTTGCTTCTAATATCAAATGTGCAGGCTTATATTTCTCAATAGTTTGATAAATATTTTTCCATTGTTCTTCTAAAATTTCTCCATACAATTCTACAGAAAATGTATTTTTTGCTGTTCTTTCTAATACGGACACTTTTTTTAAAGAATACAAAAACATCAATATTTGTTCTAATCTTTTTGGGTTCATAGGGGCTCTTGTTCTAACAGCAAGCAATATTTTTTGTCTTCTTTGTTCCATACTAATATTAGGGTGTACTGGTAAACCATATTCTTCTTCCCAATAATCTAATGTCCATGTAGCTGTTTGGGGCAATATTTGTTCTACCATCTCATTTACCCACTTTACAAATAAGTCCCCTTGTACACCCATTGCTTCCATTATCCACAATGCTGTTTTTGCCTTATGATATACTGGTGTAATATAGTCCAATCCTTCTATTGCTGTTTTACTTTTCAATATTTCTTGTATCTCTTTGCTTGTGTATTTCATAATAATGTCACGTCCTTCTGTTCTGCAACAGCAACACAGTATTCTGCAATATCAATATTTACTACACCATCATTCAATTTTAACTGTTCATAGTCCCATACTCCTTCTGTATTAATCAGCACTGCTCCTACTTCTGCATATTTTACTTCTGTATGTGCTTCTTCTGTTTTTAAATATTCTCTTAAATTTTTCAAAAACGACTGTTTCACTTGTTCTATATCATAGCCCTGTTCCAATTCTACAGAAGCAGAAACATTAATTGTAATAGGTTCTGCTGGTATCACACTTAAATACGCATTGATAGGAGCAAGCCTTTCATACCAACTGTCATATCTCATAATATGATTTTCTACTTCTTCACATACAGACTGCTGTACTGGCATACCATCACTGTCTGTCAGCACAATCGTAACAAGTCCTGTATCATCTTTTGCTGATATGACATGAGCAGCTCCTACTCCTGCCACTTCTAATGCCCAACGTCTATAATCTGCTGGAGAACCTACAAAAGAATTTCCCAATGAAGCATCAAATTCTGCTATTCTCTTTCTAAAACTGTCTTCTGTTTCTTGTTCAAAACCACCATATGCTTTTTCTTTATTGACTACAGAAACAATACCTTTCATAGGTTTTGCCATAAGCAATATTGTTTCTGCTGCAACATTTCCTTTTTTTCCTGAAACAGAACAAATACATTCTACTTCTGCAATACCTGTTTCTGCTATTTCGCACTCCTCCAATGTATAAAATACAATACCACTTTCTTCTGGTGTAGAAACAGTAGAAAAAGCAAATCCTTGTGGTATTTTTGTACCCATAATTCCCTGTATGGTAAGCATTGCTTTTGCATAACTAGCTTGTTTTAAAAATAAATTTCTATTTTCTCCGTGTCCTAGCAATATATCGCCATAAGAATATTTCGGTACAACATTTTTTATAGCTTCTACTAATGTAAACTCTATTGCCCTTGAAAATGCGATTGCTACTGGATAAAACAAATCACATACCCAGCCGTTTTCTTCTTTGCTGATATTTTCTGGTAGTTTTTGGAGCATTTCAGAAAGTATTTTTTCTGTACTGTAATTTTGTAAAAATTCTGGTATTACAAATGGCATTTCTTCTCCTCCTTTCTTTATAAAATAAAAAACGCCCTAAAAAGAGCGTTTTAGTATTATTTACTTAATTTATAAAGAGCATATTGATTTAATGATACTCCTTCTTTTTCTGCTTCTATTGCTAATCTAAAATGTAATGATTTTGGTAATCGTATAACAAACTTTCCGCTGTAATTTTCTGTTTGAATAGGTTCAGGTACATCAAAACCATTTTCCAATTTTGTTTCAATATAACCTTCTATTGCTTCCTGTAAGCATTCCCATACTTCTTCATAACTGTCTCCTGTACTTTGACAGCCATCTAGTTCTAACACTTTACCATAATAGTAACTACCACTCTCATCATTAATGTGCTGAATAATAAAATTGTAAGGTAAATTTTTATAATATTCTACTGTTTTATTCATACTCTATGGCAGGCAATAATAGGAGAGTTATACTCTCCCTATTCTTTTTAATATATCTTTGATGTATACTGCTTTCAAAGGATTTTCTGATTTTATTGTAATGACATCACCTTTTTGATTGATATATTGTTTATGAGAACCTTTCTGCCTATCTAAACGATATCCATAATATTCTAATACCTTCTGTGCTTCTACATCTCTAATACCATTTGGCTGGTTTTGCATTTTAGCAATGATTTTTTCAATACCTGCCATATACTCACCTCCTGCATAGTATAATATCATATATAGTATCATAAGTCAAATATTATCTTATCAAAAATGCTGTCAATTTTTTATCTTCTACCCACAAACCATTTACCCAAAATGTCACTTCTACACCATCTGTTTGCCACACAAATGTAAAATCATACACTCTCTTTGTTCTCTGATAAGGGTCAGCTAAAAGTGCTTCTGTCACTGTTTTTTCAATATAACTTTGTTGTGCCTTTCTGTCCTGTTGTGCAAATGCTTCTTCCATCTCTACACCTGTTTGAGAAGAATATGCAAAAAATGCCCATCTTTGTGTTAATACTGTTTTTAAACACCACTGCACCCAAGTATCATAGGGAGTTGCTGTTTTGATTTCTCCATTACTATCTAATGCAATATCTCCTTTTTCAAAATCAAAATATAAACTTTGTTTTGTTCTATTTTCTTGTTTAACACCATTTTCTACTACTTTTGGTACAGCAAATGTTGGAAATAAATTAGCCATTTTCTAATACCACCTTTGCATTGAGTATCAAATCAATTACTACTGCATCTACTCCTACCCACGCTACAAGCACTCTATCATTTGGTTTTATCCATCTCATTTTATCAGGCAAATAGACATCATGATAGTGTATACCAGTGCTACAAGTGCTATGATTATGTTTTCCTTTGGCATTGTGTTCGTGGTCTGGGAATGTATCTGGTGGTTTATGTAAATATTTCTCTCCTCCCTGCCAGCCTTTTTCACTCCAATCTTCTTCTTCCCAGCCTTCTACAACAGGGTCTTCTCCCTGCCACCACGTCATTGTCATAGGTTTTGCTGGGTTCCAGCTCACACCTCTGCATATAGAATAATCCTCTATGGGGATAGGAATGGGATAGGTATTTGTCAAAAGGCTGTAATCCTCTTGTATCACACCAAAATCTAGTACCAAAGGGCTTTTTATACCGTTTTGCACTTCTTGCCTTATCACACTTCCCAAATGTTGAAATCCTTTCATATTCTTTCCAACTCCAATTCCATCGTTTTTTCAAAGCCATTGTGTGTTATTCCTTCTACCATAAAATATCCTGATAAATTACCAGCTACTAGCTTTATTTTGTCGCCTTTTCTCATCATAGGAACATCTATTGTAGATATAGAAATATTTTCCTCTGGCTTTCCTTTTTCTTTTAATATGTTTTGTGCTTCTTTTTCTGCATCTTCTAATGTTTTGTTGCTGTCTTTTGTGACAATCTCTTGTAATGTGCCATATTCCAAATTTCCATCTATTGTTTTTAATAGTGGAGGTCTTTTGTCTTCTTCTGATTTTCCATATACTAACACTTTTGTAACCAATCCCTGCAATGTCAAACGATTTGTGGTACTCTCTACATTTTTGCCGTGAAAATAGTAAATATCTGCATTACTTCCTTTTTTTCTGATAATGAGTGTATCTTTTTCAAAAAGCATAACATATTTGCTGTCTAGTTTTGTTTGTGCTTCGTCTAGTATCGTTGTTAATTGCCTGCTGATTTCCATATCTTTTAAAGGTGTTTTGCCGTGTGTCCAGCTTTCCCATTCATAACAAACATTAATTCCCCATTCTTTACAAATATCTTCTACTAAAAACTGTGTACTTTTTCCACTAGAATAGTATGTATTTCCTTTGCTTTGTGTTAGATATATCATTTTGTCATAAGCTGTAAATGATAACTCTTTTTCTAATGCACTGGTGTAACTCCAATCCCACACAATTCCTCTGAAATATTCCTCTTCATTTACAAAAATTACTATCTGTGTACAAAGTTCTATCAAGTCACTGATATATCCTTTGTCTATTTTAATATTTGCTAACTTAATTTCTGCCTTTTGTGCAATACTGTTTTTTTCCTCTCCCCACATCAATGAAGTACATAATCCTGTCAAATCCATTACTTCACCAGAAGAAAAAAAGGCTTTTACACTGTATTTTAGTTTTGTAATATCTATTTCTGCCATAATTATCACGTCCTTATGTCGGTAACAATAATATCTGCCCTACACTGATTTTATTTGGATTTGAAATATTATTTAATGTAGCAATTTCTTGATATCTGTTTCCTGCTCCCAATTTTGATTGTGCAATATCCCACAAACAATCTCCTTTTTTTACTGTATAAGAACCATCTGTCTTTTTTTCTGGTCTTTGCTGTTGCTGTGGTGTCACCGCTTTTGTTGTGCCTTCTTCGTCGTCGCCCTCATTTCCTTCTGTACAAACTTTTAATTCTTTAGCGTGTACAAATGAAATATCACAGTCATAATCTCCAAATCCTCCTGCATATGTCATAGTGTAGTTTTCTAAATAGACATCGTGATTGACTGGTGTTTCTGTAATCAGTAATCGGCATTTTGTTCCTTTTACTCTCAAATAAGAAAACCACGACTGCACCTTTAAAGGGTCGCCGTGGCTTACTATAATATATGGATTTTGATAATTTCCATTTTCTTTTTTGACTTGTCTTTTTTCTCCTGGTATTTTGCAACTCCACGATATTCTGGTCAATTCCTCTCCCAATGGCTGCATAATTTCACCAATATTCATAATGTCATAACTTTGAAATCTTGTGGCACACTCCACTTTTATTTCTTCTGGTAACATAGGAAATGTCATAAAATTCCCTGTGTCACTTTCTGTTAATATTATCTTCATATATTCCCTCCATCATATATTTTATACTACTAAAACATAAAAATATGTAAAATATTATGTATTTTTACATTGACACATAATAAATTACGTATTATAATATTTATAAAAGGAGGCAGAAATGAAAAGTTATTCTTCAAGAGAAATTATTGCTTTGTTAAAATCTGATGGTTGGTATGAAGTAGCCTGCAATGGAGACCATCACCAATTCAAACACCCTACAAAAAAAGGAAAAGTAACATTAACACATCCTAAAAAAGATATACCACATAAAACATTGCAGAGCATATCAAAACAATCAGGGGTTATATTTCCGTAACCTCTACTAAAATATAAATTGGAGGAATATTATGTTAAAAAATCGTTATTGCTATGTTGCTATTTTTTCATATGATGATGATGGTATTAGTATAGAATTTCCAGATTTACCAGGCTGTTATCCTTGTGCAGACAAAGAGGATACTGATATGGCTTTAAAAAATGCCAAAGAAGCACTTGGTTTGCATATCTGGGGAATGGAACAAGATAATGAAGAAATACCACAACCTACTACGATTACTTCTTTACATTTAGAAGATAATCAAATCGCTGTATTGATTGATGTTTTTATGCCACCAATACGTGAACGAATTAATAATAAATTTGTCAAAAAAACGCTTTCTCTCCCTGCTTGGCTTGCTGCAAAAGCAGATGAATATGGTGTAAATTGTTCTAAAATATTTCAAAATGCTTTAATGGAATACCTTGATACTCACAAACAATAAACCATAAAAAAGCACTTGCAAAATGTAAGTGCTTTTTTATTTCATCTTAATAAATATTATTCTTTTAATGCTGTCTCTATAGCAGTGTGTGCCCACCATTCATCAGCTATTTTAGGCATATCTTCATATAAAACATATTCGTCCCAGTTGATACTGTTTCGTGTTTCATTTTTGTAAGTTGCTTTTATTACAATATCGTCTGATGTATCACCAGCACTATTTACCATAGTGTATACGATGTTAAAATCTACATTCAAATCTGGTATTTCTCTTATTTCATACAATGTATCTTTTATAGACTTTAACATACCTTTTGCACTCATACTGCTTGAAAGTAAATCTTTCCCTTTTGCTTTAATTAAAACAAAATTGTCCTCTGGTTCATAAAATACATTGATATAGTTTTCTTCTCCAAATACTTTCTTTGTAGCACTAATGATTTTTTGTTCTTGTGTGTCTTGCTCTTGTGTATTATTTTGTGGTTCTTTATTTGTCACCTTATCTATTTTTTCAATATCTTCTTCTAAAACTTGTTGTTGATTTTGTTCCTGTTCTTTTTTTTGTTGCTGTATTAGTTTTTGTTCTTCTTTTTCTTTTCTTTCTTGTTCTAATTCCTTTTCTTGTTCTAATCTTTCATTTTGTTTCTTTTGCTCTCTTTGTTCTTTTTCTTGTTGTTTTATTAA
>CAJUJJ010000035.1:0-14628 GCA_910586765.1 uncultured Clostridia bacterium | reverse complement strand
ATCTTTCATTTTGTTTCTTTTGCTCTCTTTGTTCTTTTTCTTGTTGTTTTATTAACTTTTGCTCTTCTTTTTCTTTTCTTTCTTGTTCTAATTTCTTTTCTTGTTCTAATCTTTCATTTTGTTTCTTTTGCTCTCTTTGTTCTTTTTCTTGTTGTTTTATTAATTTTTGTTTTTCTTTTTCTTGTTTTCTTTGTTCTATTTTAGCTTGTTGTTCTGGTGTAGGATTATAACTTATTCCAAATCCAAAAAAAGAAATTACTATAACAGATAATGAGAATATTGATATATATTTTAATTTACCTAATTTTTTCCCTTTGAAAAAAGTTACTATCACTAATACAACACTTATAATAAACACAATGATTGATAAAAAAAACAAGCTACCAAATATATTTGTTAACATAATAATTCCCCCATATATTTTACTATAATAATTTAATATATCATAGGAATTGTCATTTTTCAACAAACTATGCTATATTTGCTTTCATATTTGGCAATAACTTCTGTAACTCTTTTGCAATAGTTTCTGCTACTTCATTTGCAATTTGTGGCATTTGTTGTCTTATCATTGCAATAATACTTTCTTTATCTCCCGCTGCATTTCCTGTAAATGTGAAATTCATACCTCCTAAACTAATCGTAATACTACTTGGTGTCGCTTCTTTTTTGCTTTCTACTTCTTCAAACATAGATTTATAATCTATACTTCCACCAAATATACCGCCTCTTGCGTGTTTTGGTAGTGTGCCTAAAAGTTCCCCTGTTTGCTGCCATAATGCTATACCTCTATGTTTATTTGTACCAGTAAGTGGTATAATCGCCTCTGCTCCTGCTTCTCCAATCATTCCTAAATGTGGTTTATTGACAATACCTCCCATCGCTTTTTTATCTACACTTTGATTTGTAAATTTATCAAAAGCCATACTAATTCCTGTTCCTAAAGGATTTGTAAATCTCTTTATCATATCTTGAGGTTGAACACCACTATATACTATTTTAAACATTGCTTCTGTAACAATTCTATCTGGTAATGCCTTATATTTCTCATCTAATTCCATTACTTTTCTAATAGCATTTTCTAATGCTTGTTGCCCAGCAGCGTCCATTTCATCATACTTTTGTATTGCTTGCTCTATTGGTTCTCCATACTCTATTTCTATTTGTTGAAGTTCACTATTTCTCCAATCACTTAGTAATTTCTCTGCCTCTGCATCTTTTTCTAATGCTGCTGCATATTGTTCATAAAGTTTGCCCATATAAGAGTCTATTGCTTCTAATGCAGTACCTGCTATATCACCTGGCAAAAACTGACCTTCTTTTGTACCATATTCAAAACCATTTTCTTTCATTAAGTCATTCATTTCATAGTCAACCGACTTCTTTTTTTCTTGTATTCTTTTATAACGGTCAGAAGTTGCTTTACCTTCTTTTTCCAATGTTTCTAGTTTTTTATCTAATGTTTTGCTATCTAATATCAAGTCCTGCATTTTTTCTTTGATATTTTCCATTCTTTGTTCTTCTTTTTCTAAATTTGTAACTTCTCTTTTACCATTGATATAATCTTCATTTACTTTATCAAAACTTTTAGCATTTTCTAAATTCTGTTTTTTCAAATTTGCAAATTGTAGTTTTTTCTCCCATTCGTTCAATTTTTGTACTTTTTCAATTCTCTCATCTAGTTTGCCGTTAATCACATCTTCAGCACTTATCATACTAGGATAAAGAGAAGATAATTCTTCTACAATATCATTTAATTCCTGTTGCTTTTGTAATCTATCCTCTTGTGACAAATCCGTTTTAGAAAGTTCTTCTCTTACGTCCTGCCACCTTTTTTTGAGATATTCTGTTTCCCATATCAAATCGTTTACATTTTTTAAGTCACTTCTTATACTTTGTGTATTGCTAATATTATTTTTAATGGCTTCTGTTTCTCTTTCTTCTTCTGGTTTAAAATAATCTGTCAATCCTCTAAAAAGTTTTTCACCACCCATATAACCACCAATACTACCTGCCAATCCTCCTATTGCACCACCTATTGCTGTACCTACACCAGGTGCTATTGCTGTACCGATTGCTGCACCTATTTTTGTTCCCAAAGAACCACCAGCTAAACTAGTAGCAAAACTACCACCTTGTACAACTGTTTCTTTTTTCTTGTCTTCTGCCTGCATTACCGCTGCTGCTGAAAATAGTAGACTTAATCCATTTCCTTTTAAGAACTTTCCTGTTTTTCCTATGCTTCCTTTCAATTTAGGTACATAAGGTGCTATCTTTGCAGAAATATCATCAAATATACCACTGATTTTTCCTAAAGGTTTTGTTGATTTAGCAACAGAACCATTTATCGCTCTCCAACCTGTCTGATAACTTTCTATTGCTGCTCCTCTTGTTGTTGTGTTCCACAATTTTGCATTTTTCCAAAAGTCAACATAATTATTAGCATTTTGTGCTACTGGTTTTACTGCTTTTGCTGCTGAAGTAACTGTTTCTGCTGCTCCACTTCCTAGTTTACCTAGTAATTTTCCTGCTCCTAGTGCTTTTCCTGCTTTGATACCGCCATAAGCTAGCAACCCAGCAGAAAGCCAACTACCGCCTGTTGCTTGTTCTCCACCAGGCAATATTTTAGAAGCATTTACAACAAGTTCTTTTGACTTCTCTTTGAGTCCTTGCCATATTTTACTGCCATCAAAACCATTGATAAACCCTTCTGCAAAACTTTTGCCAATATCAAAGCCACTATCTGCTGCTTCTCCCAAATCAATCCCTAATAGTGCAGAAATGCCCGCTGTCAATGCAGAACTAATGCCATACCCTATATTATTCGCTACACCACAAGCCCATTCTTTCCCTTTACTACTCCACCACTGTGCAAAAGGTTCTGCTATGATTTTATCCCATGCAATACTGATTTTTCCAGACAAATCAGCATTTTGCCATTGTTTACTGCTTTTAAACTCTTTTACTGTACTTTCTATTTTCTCTATTCTATATTGGAATTTTTCTGCTGCTTTTGTAAGTTTCTGTCCAAATGAAAGTGTTAAGTCTTTGCTCCACTGTAAAAACTTTCTGGCACTTGGTTGAAATTTATCCATAAAGTCAAGCTGTACACTTTCTACAGCACTCTGCAATGCTTTAACATCACCATAAATATTATCATTCATAATATTTGCCATTTCTTCTAATGCACCGCTTGAATTTTCAATTTTATATTTCAATTCGTCATATTCTCCGCTGACACCAGATAACAAATGCTGCAAATCGCTCAATCTCGTTTTACCACCTATTGCACTATAATAATATGCCTTCTGTTCCTCATCTAAATCTTTTGTTTTATCATACAATTCTTTTAATGTATTAGCATATCCCTTAAAATTGCCTTGTGCGTCATAAGCACTTAAATTCAATTTTGCCATTGCTTGCCCAGCTTGTCCTGCACCTGTTGTCAAATTGACAAATACAGAATTTAAAGCATTTCCTGCTTCACTTCCTTTGACACCTCTATTTGCAAGTACACCAATTAAAGCACTCGCTTCATCGTGAGCAATGCCATTATTTTTAACAGTACCACCAAATTCCAAAAATGCCTCCATCATAGCATCAATATTCGTATTAGAACTAGAAGCTGTTTTTGCAACTTTATCTAAATAGCCCTGTAACTCTCCTGTACCAATGCCTAAACTACTCATACTATCTGTTACAAGGTCACTTGTTCTACCTAAATCCAAATTACCAGCTTCAGACAATCGCAATACGGGGTGTATTGCTTCTTTCATTTGGTCTTTATCCCAACCAGCTAGAGCCATATATCCTAATGCGTCAGCTGCTTCACTTGCTGATTTTGTTGTAGTTTTTCCCATTTCTCTAGCTACTTTTGTTAATTCCGCCATATCAGCAGCATTTGCACCACTTAATCCTTTGACATTACTGATACTTTTTTCAAAATTTTGATAGGTCTGAAAAGTATTTGCTGCTCCTGCCGATATGCCTAGTACAGCACCAGCCTGAAATATGGGATTTTTAAGCATATTCAATATTCCTTTTAATGGTGCGGTTGCCTTATCTAATACTTTAACAGATACATTCCACGTTTTTCTGCCTAAATTAGAAACTGTTTTTGAAATTTTTTCTATAGCCTGTGTTGCCTTATCTTTTACATTTAAAGCAACTTCACTTTTTTTTATTTTAGACATCTGTTTTTTCATTTTTTCAATGCTTTTTCCCAGCCTGTCTACATTTTCTCTTACCTTTTGTACTCCTGCACTTGTTTGGTCTTGCAGCCTTGCTGCAATGTCAATTACTACGGTTTGTGCCAATTTCACCACCTCAATATAAAAAAGGAAGTGCTTACAAAACGCAAGCACTCACTTTTACTATTTTTTCAATAACGGGCAGAAAGCATTTTCTTTATTTTCTGCTGCTACCAACTCACTGGCAAACAAAAAGGCTTGTTCTCCTTTATTTAATGCCAATATCTCATGTGGCAATTTCCCTTTTGTCTGCCATATTCTATGTAACAAATATGCTTTTCCGCCTGCTTCAATTAGTTTTTTGCGGTATCCTCAAGTGTAAAATCATCTGCACCATATCCGCTAATTTCATCAATGATATTACTAATTCTATCTTTTTCTCCTGCCATAAGCACCGTTTCTAC
The DNA here is from genome assembly GCA_910586765.1 of uncultured Clostridia bacterium. Classification (GTDB taxonomy): domain Bacteria; phylum Bacillota; class Clostridia; order Lachnospirales; family Anaerotignaceae; genus Coprocola. The sequence goes on along the minus strand of CAJUJJ010000035.1, from coordinate 9,974 downwards.
TACATCTATATCATCTATGACATTTAAACTATCTTTTAGCTTTTTATTTTTCCACAATATTCCCTGTCCTTTGTCTACTGTTGCAGCAATAATTTTATAGCTTCTTAACTTAAAATAATCTGTTTCTAATTCTATCATACCAAATTGTCTACCTCTTGGGTCTGGACGTCTTTTTGTCGCTTTCCTTCTACAGCCTTGTATTTCTTCTTCTGTAAGTGGTCTTACAAAAAAAGAAAATAGCAATTTGCCATTTCTTTTGATTTCTATTTTCTTTTGTAAGCTATCATCGCTTTTAAATGCTGCTGCTTCTAACAATCCTGCAATCATTTCGTCTTCATTTTGCAATATTTCTTCTTTGCTTGGTAATTGTTTTTCTTCCTGTTCATAATCAAATGTTGTATCGTTCATATTTTTATACTTCCTTTCGTTTTTTATTATTTATGGTTTTTTATCATTCTATATCATATCTAAAACCTTCTAAATATTCTGGTATCGCATTGACTCTAAAACTCCAGCTTCTTTTGATAATATCGCCAGGTGTTAAATTCATTAAATCCACTGTACCATCTGGAAGGCAATTCCTATAAATTTGTCTGGAAGACTGTCCATCACGCCTTCTCAATTTCCCCTGAAAATCAAATGTAGGAAAATACCCTTGCTTAATGTCATCTAGTAATTTTTCAATCATAACATCATCTCTTACTACTGCTTCTGTTAATGTGAGTGTCACACTGTATCCACTAGGTACACCATAAACCAATGCAGAACCGACAGGCTGATAATCTACATTGTTTTGTGATAATTGTGCTGTAAAAGTATCTACTTCAGCTAAAAATAATTGTGTGCCGTCTTTTTGTGTTACAAAAAGCTGTCCATCTTTTCCTGTCATAAGCTTTGTAACATCTAATATTGATTGCTGATTTAACATAATTAATTCACTTCCTTACTTTATTTTCTATTGTTTTATAAATTTGGAGAATATCTGAATTTATAAACAAAATAAATTTTCTCTAAGCTGTCAATGTCATCTGCATAAATATTGAACCAAGCACTATCTCCTTGAGGAGGATTATTTTTGTCTACTTCAATATATCCACCTTCTAACAGCTTCCCTTCTGTGTGCATAAGAGAAAGTAAATTCCCTATTGCTATCATTACTGTTGCTCTGCCATCTCCATCATTATTGATATTGCCAATAAGAGGCTCTACTGTTGCAGAAGCCCTATTCATTAATTCTTTTCTAATTTTTGTTCTTTTGATTTTTTTCCAGCCTTCGTCATCTTCTCCTTGTGGCATATTGAGTGTCGTAATAGCACTTTCTATCCACACATTACCGCTAGATGATGTACTAAATGTCAGCATACCAGCATCAATACTTTGTTCGTATTGGCTGTTTGTGAGCATTTCCAGTACATCTGTCATACCTGTTACGACTTTATGTGTCAAACTTTGATTGGAAGCAGTAGAAGCTACCATTGCTGCCACTCTTGCTGCTGCTCTGACACCTTCTAATGGTTGCCCTAATGTATCTATTGCACCGCCTCCTACATATATTACATTGTAAGCATTTATTGCTTTTGCGTGTGCTAGTCTCGTTTCAAATGGTACACTGGTACTTTCTGCAATCACTGCAAAAGGTAATATATTTCCATCATTGTATATTTTTTGTATAAATGCAGTCAAAAGGGTATGTACTGCAACACTTTCTGTATCAATGCAGATAGTATTAAATACATAAGGCTCTAACAGTGTAAAAGCATTAGAATAATCTGCATTTGTAACAGTTGGATTTGTACCAGTTGGAAAATCTGTCTGTCCTACTTCTGCCACTGCTGCATTGCCTTGATATTGTTCTACTTTTGAAAACACAAAATAACTTGATTTTTTGGTAGATTGTATAAAGTTTTCCATTTCATTTTCTGTAGTATCAAACACTATTCTCTCTAATTCTACAGTACCCTCTAATACAATAAATTCTTTTGTATTTTCTTCTCCCAGTACATTTCTTATGATATAACTTAACTGTCTATCTCCTTCGCTTTTTGCTGTCATAGTAACCGCTTCAGCACTTTCTGCATCGTAAAGTATTGTTTGTCCCTTTGTGCCTCCTGAGCCTAATCTAACACAATATACTTTTTTTGCTCCTCCTGTAAATATTTCAGTTAAAAGAGATACTGTACCATTTTCTCCACCATTTCCTAATACTGCTATCGCTTGTTCTATGCTCTCAAATGTATGTACTTTATTTCTCTCTCCCCAGTTAGAACGAATACAACAAGCTACAATACCATCTGTTGCTCCTGCAATAGATACACCACCTACATTTTCATATCTTTGATAGACACCAGGACGTTTTTTATTTTCCCCTACTGTAAAAAATATTCCCATATTCTACACCTCCATTTCTAAAAATGATTTTATTATTTTTTTTGCTTGTTCTTCTGTAGCTTGTGTAATGTTGGCTAATTGAAAAGCTGCTACTACACACTCTGGTTGTGTTTGAAATAAACTTTTTGATTGTTGAGCAAATTCCTCCACAGTATATTCTTGTTTTTTTATATCTTGCTTTGGTTTGCTTTTTGTTTCTTCTTTTTTTAACTCTATCTCTTTTTCTTTTTTATCCATTTTTTCCACTCCTTTTTTCAAATGTAGCATAATTTAATTTTGTTTTTTCTGGCTCTTTTCTTAGTATGCCGTATTGTCCTATTACAGTAATTTGTCCCATAAAAGGCTCATTTGCTACACTTTCTTGTAATCCCATAACCAAAAAAGGAGAGCCGTTTTGCATAACCGTTTCTCCTTCTATCGCAATATCTCTGTATATTGCAGTAATCCACTTTCTCGTTTCTTCTACAGTAGAAGATACTACAGAAATATGTAATGTACTTTCCATTAAAGCCATAGCATAGCTTGTTTTACTATTTTTGCTGCTTTCTTTTTTTACAAATACAATAGGGTGTTTTGCTGTAGCATACAGTTTTTGACTGACTTCATCGTGTCCTAATACTATACAGTTAGGCTGATACTCTTTTATAAATGTATTCATAGCCCAAACGGGACAGGGAGAAACTTCCTCTTGTTTTGAAAAGCGATACACATCAAAATACACTCTTGCACCAAACACAACAGGTTCTGTTTCTTCTGCTTCGAAGCTGTCTGTTCTGTCCCATACAGCACAATAGCTATCTGTTTTTTCTGTCAAAAAAAGCCCCTCAAACATTGCAACCACTTCTTTTGCTATGTCTTCTGGAGCTTTTTCATTTTCATTTGTGCAATAAATATCGACTGCCATAATGCCGTCTGTTTTTCTTTCTGCGTGATACCTCCATTCTATGTTGTATACCATTCTGGGAAAAGAAGTGCTTTGTTTCCAATTTTCTGCCATATCGTGAGGTAACATTTGATAAAATATTGCTGGTTCTTTACCATAACAAGCTAACTCTTTTTTTAATACTTCACTTTGTTTTAAAACTTCATAAAATAATGTTTCTATCATATTCATCAACCTTTAGAAATTCGATATTGTTTTTGAAATATTTGTATTATTTTAGGTAATGCAGCATCTATTGTTTTTTGTTTAAATGGTCTTGGAGCAATTCTTTTTGTACCATTTTCAAGCAAATCCCCTAATAAATAGCCGTTTACCTGTAAATCACTTTCTGTAATAGCGTGTATCACGAAATTACTTCCTATTTTATCTCCATAAGTACGCCTTTTAAAAGACTTTTGTAATGTACCAAATCGTAATGCTGGAGGCTCACCAGGTGCAGAAGCGGTATATACCACACCGCTTTTTTTAGACTTTCTTTTATCCTTTTTAGAGTTTTGAGGTTTTCCACCTGTTTTATTCACCTTATAAGTACGCCCTGAACGTTGTCCAGAAAGTACTTTTTTGACTTCATTTGTTAATATATTTGCTGCTTGATATCCTCTTTGTTTTGCCTTTTGTTGTATTTCTTCTACTGTTTTATTTACAATCACATCAATTTCATTCATTGCCTGTTTGTAGTCCCCCATATTTACTCAATCCTTTTCTTTTTTGACAATATAATATCGAAAAAATGCCTACTTCTGCAGGTTCTTCTACACTTTCTACATCATACCTTTGCCCATCGTGTACTAATATATCTTCTGGTTGTATTACTGTTGTTCCCCTTACTACAATCGTATGACTTGCAGTATGTTCTATTTGCTTCCATTTGTATTTTTCTTTTTGGCTGATAGCAGAAAGAGAACCTTTGATTTCTGTGATATATTCTAAATTTTCATTATTATAAATTACTCGCCCTCTTTCATCTGTTTGTACTTTTTTTCTGTAAACAGAAAATGCTTTTAACTGTTGTCCTGGTCTAAACAATATCATACTGTCACCACGCCTTCGGATTTTGCTGCATACCTAAATAGAAATATGGTTTTGTTTCATTTGCAGTAGTATTTTTTGATACAAAAGCACTTGCCTGTTGTTTTTTCTCCAATTCTTCCAGCATTGCCTTGAAATGTTTGTATCTGTTAGAAAGGCTTAAACTCATGTTATCCACTTTGTAATCTACTTCATAACACAACTTCATTACAATAGCCTTTAAACATTCTATTTTTGCCTTCTGCCATGTTTTGTTTTTTACTAACATTGCTGCATATTCTTCATCACAAAGCACACAAGTATCCGCACCGCCTTCTGTCATAGTATCCCCTAATTCAAAACGCATTTTGTCAATGCTATTTTCTACAATATTTTCTGCACAATAAGTGTACGTTTTTGCCATATCACATCATTCCTTTTGTAATAACAGTTCTACAATATCTGTTTTTGTCATACCCTGCTTTACTTCTATTCCTTTTTGTTCTGCCATTTGCTCCAATTCTTCCTTTTTATATTGTAGTAATTGTTCTTTTGTTTGTAGTGATATTTTTTGCTGTTCTTCTTCTGAAATTTGACTTGTTTCTTCTTGCTGTTCTTCTTCTGAAATTTGACTTGTTTCTTCTTGCTGTTCTTCCTCTGTAATCTTACTTGTTTCTTCTTGTTGTTGTTCTTCTGTAATCTCATTTGTTTCTTTTATTTCTGCTACTTCTATTACTGCCAATACACCACATCTTAATAACTTATTTATCATATCTTTTGCAATGACATTTTCTGGTATTTCTTCCCCTTTTTGATAACTTTTATCAAATCTCATTGCCTTTTGTGCAATATATTTTTTCATATTCATTCGCTCTCCTCACTCACACAGTTTTTCAAATACACTGCCATGTCGTCCCCTGTTTTTTTCATGTCATAAGCACAAATGCCCTCTATAAACTCGGAATGTGTACCACTTTCCCCTAAAAAATGGCTAAATACAACAGGCTGTCCATTTCCTAAAGCGTCCCAGCTAAATGTATATCCTGCTGATGGCTCGTCAATGTGTGGTGTGTCTGGTGCATATAATAATAACGCTCCTTTGGCATCACATATAAATTCCATATTAGGTTCTGCTCCTAAAGGTGCTGTATTATAAGAACTATCCAATACCACAACCTCATTCAATCCGAATAGTTCCGCTAATGCTCTTTCATTTACTGTAGCAGGATTTAATGTACTTCCTCCGAATTTTACCCTTTCCAATATCATAGCATTTGACTTTAATGCTGTAAAAGTATCTACACCTAATGCCAATTTATTAGGTTTTCTTCTGCCTTCTCTCTGTATCTGAACACAAAGACTATCAAACAACTGTATAGGGTCTGCATTATCATTGTCAAACTGATAAAACTGTTTTGCTGTAGGTGTCGTTGTTACTCCTTCTAATTCATTTTGCCATACACCTGCTTTAAAAAATGCCTTAGAAAACATTACATCTAAATGGGTATTCATTTTTTCAGTTGCTGCTATTGTTTTTGCTTTTCTAGGGTCTATTACTCCAGCAACACCTGCTCTTTGATAGTTTAGTGCTGTAATCTGGTCTATTCCCATAATAATCTGGTCTACTTTACAGCTGTAAGTATCTTCTTCATTTCCCATAATAGAAGGTTCTACTTTGCCAAAAGCTGGTTTTCTTTTGACATCATCTCTTGCAAGTGTCGCTTTGTCATATTTGTAATAATGTCCTGTTGCTGTTGCTACAGGCACTCTTGGAAACAATCTCAATCCCTTTGCTATATTTTCCGGTTTTTGTAAATAAGCGATTGACAGATTTGTTAAATACATATTTGGTTTCCAATTTCCTGTTGCAATTTCTTTTGCGATATTTTCTGGTGTTAGTTTCATACTGTTGTCCTCCTTAATTTATTTTTTCAATTTAACGTTTGTTATGCTTTATAACCACATTTTCTAATATCTACTTCTATTATTTCATCTTCTGTTGTAGCATTTGTCATAGCATAGCCTATTACAAATTTGCCAGCAGTTGCAGGTATTACCCTGCCTTTTGCGTCAACCATAACTTCCTGTCCTTTTTTGATTTCTGCACCTGCTTTGCAATATCCTATATCTTTTATCTGTACTGTGACATCCTCTCCATCAGAAATTTTCTCTGGTGTTTCTGGTAATACAATTCCTGCTACCATTTCTCCCTCTGTACTACATAACACTACAGCACCATTTTCATCATACTTTACAGCACAAAATGCACCGTTTTCTATTGCTACTCCTGCCACCTCTGCAACTACAGAAGAGGTGTTAATACTTGCTCCAAAATAATTCATATTATTTTCACTCCTTTAATAAACCATTTTTCAATATTCCAATGCCTTTTTCAATTCTGCACTTTCTTCACAAACTCTTGTAAATGCTGCTTCATAACTTAGTGAAGTGTCTGACTTCATTAACTCCTGTATTCTTTGTTCTGCCTGTTGTTTTTTGCTGCCTGTACCTGCTCTACTACTGCCATATTCTTTAAATATACCGCTTGCTTGTGTCATTTCTACCATTTCATCTAACATAGCAATATAGTCACTGTATGCTTGTTCATTTGATTTTTTCAAATCATATAACTTTGCTGCTAATTCTTCTGTATTTTTTCCAATGACTTCATACTGTTTTGCTATGTTTTCAAATTCCTTTAACTCCAATGATTTTTTTAATTCCTGTAATTCTTGTTTTGCTGTTTCTGCTTCTTTGAGTGCCTTTTTCACTTCTGGGTGAAGTGTTTGTTGTTTGGGTTCTTCTGGTTCATATTTCTTTTTTAATGCCTCATAAACTGCTTTGTCGTCTTCATTCATTTTGTTTACATCCATTTCTTCGCTCTCCTGTTCTTGTTCTTCCTTTGCAAAATCATAAACGGTACTATAAAATTCATTTACACTTTTTTGCAATAATTCCTCTTTTTGTTCTGCTGTTTTATTTTCATCTTTCAGCACACTTATCAAAGAAGTTTCCATAGCTTTTTTGATTTTTTGTTCTTGTGTTTCTTGCTCCTGTATTGAAAATCCTAATGCTTTGCATACATCTTCTATTGTAATATTTAATTCTTTACACACATTTTGAATAATACTTGTTTTTAAATCTGACATAGTTTCTTTTCCCTCCATACTCTTTTTTAAACAAATAAATGCCCTTTGATTTGCTCCTTGTTTGCACAAATCTACACTATTCACCAATACATTTTTTAACTTTTTTGCCATACTTCACGCTCCTTATCAATAAAAAAAGAGCTTTTTAGTTATGATAACATTCTAAAAAACTCTTTGCTTGTATTGTTTTATTTACATTTTCCACTTGTGCAGTACCTTCTATAGAAAACATATTGTATTCGCCTTTTTTGATTTTCTGCCAAGTATTGTCATCTGTTATCTGAAAACCTACCCACCAACCACAAGGCAAGCTGTCTTCTGACAATCCTAACGCCTGCAATTTCTCTTTTGTAAACACAATGCTTTCAATCATTTTGCCCTTTTTACGCAATGCTGGATTGTGTCTTTCGCCTGTATCTCTAAACTTTAGCACATAGTCATAGGCAGTTTTTTCTAGTTCCTCGCCTGTTATGGTATCGCCTTGATAGTCTTCAATACTATTTCCTTGTTCATCTTCAGCGACATTTGCCCAGCCGAACACTTGCTTTTTGTCCTCAACAGATTTTTTCAATTCAAAATTCATTTTATCACTTCCTTTCAATTTAAAGTAATAAAAAAACGCCCTAAGGCGTTAAGGTACGTATTTAAGGATTAATCAATTTAATTGCTCTTATAATGCTATAATCTTTTGTTTTTATAGCCTCTTTAATTTTTTGCTTATAATCGCTCACATTAGCAAAATCATAACGATAACTATAATATGGAAATTCGTTTGTAGGAAATACCTCTTTCCATTGTTCCTTTAATTGTTGCACTTCTTTATCATTTCTAAAGATATTTATCTCAGGTATCATATTACCAACTCCTTGTAGGCTATATATATTTCTTTTAAAATACCTTTACATTCTAACTTGCTCTCACAATTTAATACATCAATTGCTGACAAATTTGCAAATATCTCTTTATATACATTTTCTACTTTTTTCCAATACCCTTTTTCATGTTTTCCATTTAGAATGTTATTCATATCGCCCCTACTTAATGCACTAAATATATCTGAAAGTCCTATATCATCAAAATATTTTCCATCTTTTATTGAAAACCATTCTTTTATTTCTTTTTCATAATTATATATGATTTTACTTGTATTTTCAACCGCTTTTATAAATTTTTCATTTTCCCAGCTTCTATATAATAATTCGTCCATTCTATGCGATAATTCATGAGCCTGTACATAATTCATATCATAAAACTCATAGTTTCTTACATTAGGATTATATTTTATTAAATCTAAATTCCTATCATAAGCAAATGCTACATCTAATGTTTTATCTAACTGATATTCTGTAGTTTGATGAAGAAATTTCATATTTTTATTAAATTCATTCTCCTCACTTTCTTGAAGTATTTGTGTAAATTCATTATGTGATGCTTTTATTTTAGGGTCGTTGATTTCTGGTGCTTCTAATGTTTCTGAAATTTCCTCATACTCTACAGCACATCTACAACTTGTATGAAACGGTGGAAAAAGCACATCGCCCCATTGTGTTTTAAAATAATCGTCTTGTTCTACTTCTTGTCCTTCTACTTCTCTACAGCCCTTACAAACTCTACCATCACCAGCAGATATAGCATACTTTTTCACTTTTCCCATAAGCCCATCTTTTTGTGCCTGCTTGATACTATAAAATTCTCCTGCGTTATATGCCCCTGCTAATTCCGTTCTAGCGATTGTCATTGCCCTATATTCTTTTTGATTTTTAGCATACTGTTTTGCCTTTTCTAATGCCTTTTTTTCTGCTGCTTGCTCTTTCATTTTGGGATGATTTTCTAGCAAGTTTTGTTTGATACTGTTATAGTAATTCACATTTGCTGTCACTTGTCCTTTATGCAACCCTATCAGTGGCTTCAACAAATCTGCTGTACCTTCTGTTGTAATGCCTAACCTTTCTGCTCTGTCAATGACTAGTTTTATCGCTTCTTTTTGTGTTTTTGTCAGATGTACTATCTGCTCTGCACAACTTTTTTCTATCCATTTTTTGGTTTCGTGATATTTTATGTCAAAAGAAAAAGAAGATTGCCTTTCGGTAATCTTCTCAACTATTTTTTCTGCTCCTTTTTCCATAGCAGTCTGTTTTTTTGTAAACATTTTCCCCAACACAAATATAGATGTACTTTGTAGTAGTTGCTTTTCTATTTCTTTTGTTGCTTTTCCTTTTTTTACCATTTCTATGTACTGTTGTGCTGTAATTTCCCTTTGCTGATTATCCCACAATTCTATTAAATATTGCTCTAGTTCTGGTTGTTCTTCTTCTAATGTTTCCCTTAATTCTTTTATCGCTTCAGGGTAGTTATGCTGTTCTTTTTTCACTTCACCATAAAAATGTATCATTTTTCTTCCTCCTCTTTTTTCTGTTTAGGAGGATACTCTACATTTTCTAATGCCTCTGGCAAACCGCCCATTTCTCTTATTTTTCTTTCCAGAT
>CAJUJJ010000034.1 GCA_910586765.1 uncultured Clostridia bacterium | reverse complement strand
ACGAGATATGTAGCGGTGACTGGAGTTCAGACGTGTGCTCTTCCGATCTTAGCGTACAAAAATGTACCCTCTCCTAATATTCCGCTTAAACCGTATGCTTCAATCATATTCGCATTTGTAAAAGAACCACCAATACCTAAAAACAAACCTGCTACTGGCAATATCGCAATAGGTAACATAAATGAACGTCCAACCCTTTGTAATACACCAAAAATTTTATCTTTCATGTGATATCGCTCCTTTTCTTATAAAATAATAAATAAAAATTTTATAATGCAGAGAAGAATAAATATCATTCTTCCTTTGTATTGTGCCCCTTTTTGCACTAAAATTTCATTTGAACCTAGGAAAATAAAAAATTAGCACAAAAAAAGGCACTAATACCCAAAATAATATAATAATATATTTTGGATAGTTAATGCCTGCTTGAACAGTAACACACTATTTATTTTAATATAGCATATTTATATCCTATTTGTCAATCACTTTTTTATTTTTTGATAATTTCTATTTTTTGCAAAATATATATTTTATAGTATGCGTGAAAGCCCTTTATTTTGCAGCTTTCCGTATTTCATTAAATTATTTCCCATTACTTCTGACACATCTAAAATAGTTACAAAAGAAGGGCTATTTGTTTCAATATCTACTTGTTCTATTACCGTACGCAATTCTGTCACTTCTACACGAGTTAATACAACATACAATACTGCTTTTTTTCCACTGAACATTCCTTCGCCTTCCATTTTGGTTACAGTTCTTCCCAAATTTTTTAGTATTGCTTGTGATACTGCTTGTTGTTGTTCTGTTACAATTAATGCTGCTTTTACCTGATTAGAGCCTTCTACAACAGTATCTATCAATTTTGAAGCTACAAAATAAGCTACAAGAGAATACATTGCTCTATCAAAACCAAATATAAATATCGCTACTGTAAATATAAAAAGATTACAAATCAACACAAATTGTCCTACAGAAGTATTTGTTTTTTTGCTTATTAATATTGCCGCCATTTCTGTTCCGTCCATACAAGCACCATATCGTATGACAAGCCCTACACCAATACCCAACAATACACCTCCAAATAATGTAGCAAGCAATGTGTCTTGTGTAATACTTTCCAAATTTTTTGCTAATATCAAACCAGCAGAAAGTGCCGCCATAGCATATAAATATCCTATTGCAAAACGTTTTCCCATTTGTTTTGATGAAACAAATATAAAAGGAATATTGAGTATTACAACAATAATATTTAAAGGAATATTTGTTAAATAACTTAGCATAATAGAAATACCTGTAATTCCTCCATCAATAATATGATTTGGTATTAAAAATACTTCCAATCCTATTGAAACAAATACAATACCTACTGTAATCATAATATATCTTGCTATAAATGTTCTAATGGTATGTAACATAATATCATTTCCCTTCTCTTATATCCATAAATGGATAGTAACATTTTTCAGCTTATTGTTCTGTTGTTTGTTCTATTTCTTCTGTATCTTTTTCTATCCAAATAGGCATCATAACAATTGCCTTAAATAAATCACCATCAATATTGATTTCAAATTTTCCATTTTGTATTTCAGAAAGGCTCTTTGCAATAGATAAGCCTAATCCAGAACCTTCTGTTGTACGTGAAACATCTCCCCTTACAAAACGGTCCATAAGTTGTTCTGGAGTAATATCAATAGATGTAGCAGAAATATTTTTTATAATTAATACACCCATATCGTCCATTTTAAAAATATCTACATAAACACGAGAATTTTCCATAGAATATTTAATAATATTAGATATTAAATTTTCTAATATCCTCCACATATGTCTTCCATCTGCATAAATATTTGTTTCTTCTTCACAGTTGATTTTTATGATAAGACCTGCTTTTTCTATTTTTTCCTCCAATTCTCCTATTGCCTGTATTAAAAGCATTTTTAAATTTATTTTTTCTTTTGTTACAGTTAAATTTCCACTAGATGCTTTACTTGCTTCAATTAAATCCTCTATAAGTTGTTTTAATCGATAAGATTTGTCATGAAGTACATTTACAAATTCTTCTGCTTTTTCATTATTTAATTCTTCTTTTTTGAGCAAATCTGCATAGGTAATAATAGAAGTTAAAGGTGTTTTTAAATCATGTGATACATTTGTAATGAGTTCTGCTTTCATTCTTTCTCCTTTTACCGCTTCTTCTACTGCTCTTTTAAAACCACTTTGTATATTTGCTACATCTTCTGCAAAATTTTTAAAAGAAGGAGAAATCTTTTTTAAATCTAATTCATAAGCTAAATTTCCTTTTGATGTTTCTTTCGCAGAAATCATTACTTTTGTAAGAGAACCCAATGCTCTTGCACAAAATGCTGCTGCTGTACCATTAAATAAAAGTATGCACAATAGTAAAAGCAAAGCAATACTTGTATTACCATAAAATATAGCACTTAACAAAAATATTGTCATAATACAATTTGCCATACCATAACCCATAAGTAAAAATACAATCCAACCACAAAACGTTTTTCCGCTAAATAAATAACTAATTTTTTGTAATATGGCAGCTACCACAGTATTGCTAAAAAAACGTTTTCCTTTTATTTGTCTGGAAAGACTTGTTGTAAAGCTCAGCCAAACGGTGCTATATACAATTAGTAATGCTCCTAACAATGTAGAAAAAATGTATGTCCATAAATAATATGTACTGTTATATAGTATAATGCTACAAAGCATTAACGTTGCCATACTTGCGACACAATTAAATATCAGAAATAGTATAATGTGAATATCATTATATATTCTATCTACCACCATATATTCTATTTCTCCGCCTCTTTGCTTTTGTCCTGCCACTCTAATTAAATACAATAATGATGCAATAATGGCTATACACGCTATCATTGAAATACCAATTAATATAGGATAACTTCTTTTTATCATATAAAATTCTTCTTGTTCTCTATAAAAAGCATCTCCCGGAAAAAGTGGCTCTCTTACTGCTGCGTAAAGTTTGCAGCCACTTTTTTCTAGTACCTCATTATGATATTCTTTATAATATCCCAAATTGTCAATAGAAAAACCACCTTCTAATATAATGCTTCTTGTCATATTAGAGATACCCTCTTTTGAAATATTACCTGCTATTTTCATACCACTTTCATCTTCTAAATAATAAAAGAAATTTTCATAATCATTCAATTCTCTCTTCATATTGCGGTAAACTTCAAGCTGATTTTGTATGTACATATTTCTGTATTGTGAAAGGCGAGTTTCTACTAACGTTTTATATTCCTCAAAATTATTTTTTAAATTTTCTGGTATTGTATTTTTGACAATTAAACCATCATAAGTATCATTTACTTCTGTACTTTGTGTAATTACGCCATCTATAACACCATAATAGTTTTTAAAACTTGCTAACAAATCTTCTCTTGAAAGATGTTCTCCCGCTTCAATACTATTTTCATCTTTATAAAATATAGATATATTAATTACATAATTTAATAATTTATCAAAACGCAGTCTAAAATTTTGTGTTTCATAATAACTATTTGTAGCAACAGCCTGAAACTGCCAATTCTGACTAATATTTAAAAATATCATACTTGACAAATACAGTGTTAATACGCCTATAAAATATATCATTGCTGCAAAAATCTTTGTCCTAGTCAAATATTGTCTAGTTTTTTTCGATTTTGTAGCCAATTCCCCACACCACCTTTAAATATCTCGGTTCCTTTGGATTAATTTCAATTTTTTCTCTTATTCTTCTAATATGTACAGAAACTGTGTTTTCTGGTGCAAAAGAAAGTTCTTTCCAAACATTTTCATAAATCTGGTCAATAGAAAATACTTTTCCTGCATTTTCCATCAAAAGCTGTAATATACCATATTCTGTAGCAGTTAATTTTACTTTTTCTCCCTCTACACGTACCTCTTTGGCATCTTTGTCCAGCTCCAAACCTCCTATTTTGATGATGTTACTCTTTTCTGCAATGCTACCTAACGTTGTATACCTTCTCATTTGACTTTTTACTCTTGCCAGCAATTCCAAAGGATTAAAAGGTTTTGTAATATAATCATCTGCCCCAAAATTTAATCCTAATATTTTGTCAGTATCTTCTGACTTTGCAGACAATATAATAATAGGTATATTTAATCTTTCTCTAATTTTAATTGTCGCATTTAAACCATCTAATTTAGGCATCATAACATCTAACAGTATCAAATGTACTTCATTTTCTTCCAGTGCCTGCAATGCTTCTTCTCCATTATACGCTTTTATAATATTATAATTTTCTTGTTTTAAATAAATTTCAATCGCATCTACAATAGATTTTTCATCATCACACACCAATATATTAAACTTTTCCATTTTTATAAAGCCCCTCCTTTTCCTTTTTCACTTCCTCATAGTTGTATTTAAGCACCTTATCATTATTATAGCAGCATAAATTTAAAAATGATAAATACTTCTCTTAAAAAATTCTTACATTTCTTGTTCCACTTCTTTTTGTCCCATTACACGAACAACAACACCGCCTAATACAAGTACAATACCTAATATTTTTTGCCATGAAGCGTCTTCTTTAAATAATACAATGCCTATCATTGCCGCCACTACTGGTTCTATTGTAGCAAGTACAGATGCTTGACTTGCAGGCATATCGCTCAAGCCTTTTGTATAACAAATATAAGGAATAAGTGCTGTTATAACAGAAAACAAAAGCATATTCCAAAAAATGTCCTGTTGTACTATTCTTTGTAATAAATTTAAAGGGTGAACTAAAAAAAATGTAGCTGCTGCTGCCATTACAAAAGTATAAAACGTAATCGTTAAAGAATGATAGTTCTTTTTGAGAGCAAACATACTAAATATGCTATACATAGCATAACCAATGCCTGAACAAATGCCAAATAATATTCCTTTTGCCGTATAAGTAACTTCTTCTGTACCTAAAACACCTGTTACAAAAACACAGCCTAAAAATGTCATTGCTACTACAAAGCATTTTAATTTTGTCAGTTTTTCTCCAAAAAGAAACAAAGAACAAATCATAACAATCGCAGGTGCTGTATACAACAACACCGCTGCTACACCTAAACTTGTTTGTCCTATTGCCTTCATATAACACCAGTTAAAAAACGTATAGCTGCAAATACCTGTACCTATAAAATAGCGTATATCTGTTATTTTATGTAGACAGAACAGCTTTCTATTTTTCAATAATAATATTGGTATCATCAGAAGCATATCTATCAACATTTTTGTAAAAAGCATTTCCATTTCTGTAAATCCAGCAGCCATAATTTTTTTTGTAAACAGTCCTATAGAACCCCAACAAATTCCTGATACTATTACCAGCACATATGCCATACTTTTTCCCCCTGTTACTCCATCAAAAGTGCTTTTCCTAATGCAAAAGAATATAAATAAACTTCTTTTACATTTTTTCCAGTCGCTTTTTCTAATGCTTTTTTATATAATTTCATTTGTATCTCATATTGTTTTTTTAATGTATCAGCAGTTTTTTGACCCCATAATCTATTATTTTTATAGTCTATAAGCACAATTTGTCCATTTTCTTCAAAAAAACAATCTATGATACCATTTATCATAACACTATCTTCCACAAATTCATATTCTTTTTCCGTAAAGATTTCACTTGCCTTCATAAGCATAGAAAATCTTTTTTCCTGCTCAACATTATCAGCATTTCGTATCCTTTTTGCTAATTCAGACTGAAAAAACATTGATATTTCATTTACATTTAATGCTTTCGCTTCCTGTTCAGATAATATATTTTGTTCTTTCAAAAGGATAATTTCTTTTATAATTTCTTCTTTTGTATATTGTTTTTTAATATCACACTGTTCCATAAAAGTGTGTGTTGCTGTACCTATTTCGGCTGCGGACAATTTTTTTCCTTCTTTTTCAAATTTAGGCATCTTTATATTAATATCGAATTGCTGTTGTTGTTCATATAAATTAGCTTCTTCTTGCCACTTTCTTTTGATTTCGGATATTGTAATATTTGTTTGCAATGTAGTAGAGACTTTTTGTGTATAGTTCCAATTCAGAGCTTCAAAAATTTGTTCTCTTTTTCCACTGTAATCTTTTTCGTTATCCCATTTATTAAAATATTCTATGACTTGTTTTTGTTTTTCTTGCTGTGTTACTTCAGTATCATTTTCTTGTTGTTCATTTACTAATGTAATACTCCACTCAGAACTATCTTGTATTATCATAGTATCA
Organism: uncultured Clostridia bacterium; assembly: GCA_910586765.1. Taxonomy (GTDB): domain Bacteria; phylum Bacillota; class Clostridia; order Lachnospirales; family Anaerotignaceae; genus Coprocola. Next base: position 23,876 of record CAJUJJ010000034.1, on the reverse strand, counting down.
TCATAGTCAAAGCCACATTGTTTTAAAAATTCTTTTCCCGCTTTATGTTTTAATATTGCTGGCATTACCCAGTCCAAATAATTTCTTGCTTGTGCCATTTTATAATAAGACAACATTCCTTTTTGTGTGCTTTCGCAGTTACACCATTTTTCAATACTTTCTTGCTTTATACTTCCTGTCAATATTAATTTTTCTTTTGCTCTAGTAAGTGCAACATAAAGTACACGCATTTCTTCTGAAAGATTATTTTGTTTTATTTTTAGTTTTACTGCTTCTTTTGCCCAAGTAGTATATTTTGCTCTTTGCTCCAAATCCATATAATCTATACCGATGCCTATAGTATTGTCTAACAATACATCTTTTTTCAAATCACTTATATTAAAATTTTTTCCCATATCAGAAACAAAAACAACAGGAAATTCTAATCCTTTGCTTTTATGTATTGTCATAATACGTACCATATTTTCCCCTTCATTGAGTAATTTTGCTGAACCAGAGGTGTCTTCTGCTTTTTTAATATTTTCAATGTACCTTACAAAATGAAACAATCCTTTTAAACTTGTTTTTTCATATTCCTCTGCTTTTTTAATTAAAAAACGTAAATTTGCTTGTCTTAATTTTCCTCCTGCTGTAACTCCTACATAATCAAAATATCCTGTTTCACTATAAAGATACCAAAGCAGTTGGCTAATAGAACTTTCTCTTGCTTTTCTTCTCCAATCAGAAATATTATCAAATACAATTTTTAATCTTTCTGCAATGTCTTTCATATCTTGTTGTATTGTATTCTGTTCATATTCTTGTATACATTTTTTTACACAACTATAATAATTATCTTCTTTTTCCTCACTCATCATTCTAACTTTCATCAATTCTTCTGCTGTAAAGTGATATATTGGAGAATGTAGCACAGAAAGCAGTGGTATATCCTGTATTGGATTATCTAATACTTGTAAAAGATTTAATATTGTCATAACTTCTAATGTTTCAAAATATCCCAATGAAGTTTCAGCATAAAAAGGAATGTCTTCTTTTATAAAAATATGGTCAAATATTCCATTCCATCTCTTGCTACTTCTTAACAATATTGCAATGTCACGAAAAGCAATGGGACGATATTGTCCTGTTTTTTTATCTAAAATGTGATAATTTTCTTCTACCATCATCTTTTTAATTCGCTTTGCAATAACAAATGCTTCTTTTTCTGCTTGATTCCATTCTTCTAAAATATCCTCTTTTTGTTCTTCTTCCTCCAATTTATTTTGTGAATTTAATAATATAATTTCATTATTTCCTCCACAACTTCCATAAAAAGGTGGAAATTCTGCTCCTGCATATAATGCAGCATATTTATCATATGTCAGTCCTCCCACTTGCTCAGACATTACTTGACGAAATATAAAATTGATACCATCTAATATATTTTTACGACTTCTGAAATTTTGAGAAAGTAATATTTTTTGTTCTTTTCCTTGTTCTAATGTATACTCATTGTATTTTTGCATAAAAATTTCAGGCATAGCAAGCCTAAAACCATAAATACTTTGTTTTACATCTCCTACCATAAAACGATTATATTTTCCCATACTTTTTTTGGAAACAGCAGATAATATCATTTCTTGTATCAAATTACTATCTTGGTATTCGTCTGTAAATACTTCTTCATATTTTTTCTGCAACTCTATTGCAGCCTCTGTAGGTAATATATTTTCTGGTGTGCTTCCCTCTTTTAAAAGCACTTTTAAACAAAAATGTTCATAATCCCCAAAATCTAATATTCTTTTTTCCTTTTTTACCTGCTGGTATTTTTCCATAAACAACTTTATTACATTTCCTAAATATTTCAGTATAGGATATAGCTGTTTCATATGTTCTTCCATTGTTTCTATAGAATAAGGAAAAATACTTTTTTGTAAATTTTCAAATATTTTTTTTGCTTTATTTCTAAAATCAATTATTTCATCTTTTACATCTTTGTATTCTCCCCTATACGCTGGTAATTTATCAAAACGTACTTGTTTAATAGTTCTTTCTACATGACGAAAAGGCAGAGAACATTGACTTCTACAATTCTCCGCCATTTCTAATTCTGTTTGTAAATATGGTTTGTATGCTTCAAAATCATTTTCACTTTGTATTAACTCTAAAGCACATTTTAAATAATAACACATCATATCCATTTCTTCTATCATTTTTTGACGCAATATTTCTGCCCAAATGGTATTTTCTAGTGTATTTTGTTCTGACAAATGAAACATTTCTATTGCTTCCTCTAACCATTTTAATGGTTCAGGGCAACCTAACAAAAAGTCATATATATTTAATATTAACTCTTTCAATTTATCATCTTTTGTATCATTTCCAAATACTTCTACTAATGTATAAAATTCTGTATTATACTCTATACTATACAGTTCTTCAAATAAATTTGTTATCACTTCTTGTTTTAGAAGTTTTACTTCTGTTTCGTCTGCTGTTCTCATAATAGGGTCAATACCAAGTGTATAATAATTTTCTCTTACAACTTGTAAACAAAAGGAATGTATTGTTTTAATATCTGCTCTATTCAAATTTGTTAATTGATTTTGTAAATGTTCATTGAGTGGATTATTTTCTAATTGCTTGGCAATAGCATCTCCAATTCTTTGTTTCATTTCAGATGCTGCTGCATTTGTAAATGTTACGACAAGAAGTTTATCCACATCAATAGGATTTTTTTCATCTATTATCATAGAGATAATACGTTCTACAAGTACAGCCGTTTTTCCTGAGCCTGCTGCTGCGGATATCAAAAGGTTGCAGTTTCTTGTATCAATGGCTTTCTGTTGTTCTTTTGTCCACATTTTTGTCACCTCATTTAAAAAAATCAGTTTGCCACTTTTTTTAATCTCACGTTTACAGAGAGATATTTTGTAAAAGAAGACATAAAACTGTTAAATGAATTATAACAAAAATTTTCTATAAATGCCAATGAAAATGGTGAAAGACTATGAGAACCAAAAACATATCTTGCTGTTGTTTTTGCAAATAAATCAGAAAAACAACTTTCACCACTTTTTGCACAACCATACAATGCTTCTGCTAGTTTTTTTTCTGTGTCATTGAGTTGGAATACATAATATAAATTTTGTTTCATTTCTCTCCATCTTAATTTTCTTCTTTTAATACGAGAAAGGCGTATGCTATGATACATCGCTACTAATTTTAAAAACCTTCTTCCCTTTTCTTTATCTAACTCTTTCAGCCTTTGTTCAAAATAATTATATTCTGTTTTTGTCTCCAAAAATATTTCATAAGCATCTGCAACAGCGTTTTCAATAGAATGTTCAAAAAATGCTTCATAAAAAGAATTTTCTAATTTTTCTGCTCTCTCTAAAAAAAAATATTTTTGTTCTTCTATGTTCTCCTTGATAATGTCCTGCTTTTTTGGTTTTTTTTGATAAAGTGTTGTAATACAGTCAAACACGACTTGTCCCCCTTTAATCTGTTTTTGTTACCATAAACACTATACTAAAAATAACAATAAATATACAACTTTTTTTGTCGCAATATACGACAAAGCATTATACAATACTATTTCATATTACAGTTTATAAATAAATATACTTTAGATTGCCAAAAAAGCTAACAACAATATTTTAAAACCACCCCTTTTTTTTGAAAAATGCTACACCAGCAATTACTACTCCAACTGATAAAACAATTACCATAGCATAACTATGTTTCCATGTATATTCTGGCATATCAAAATTCATGCCATACCAGCCTACAATAAGCGTCAAAGGCAAAAATATGGTTGTAATTACTGTAAATATCTTCATAGTATAGTTTAAGTTAATATCAACTTGTGCTTGATAAGATTCTCTTACTTGTGTTACAGCTTCTCTTAAATTTAATATATTTCCATAAAATCGCTCTGTCTTTTTTTGAAGCCTATCAAAATATTTTATGGCTTTTTCATCAAAAATATGATTTTCATTTTCATATAAACATTCTAAAACATCTAATATTTGCTCGTGATATTTCTTTAATATCATTAATTTTTTTCGTAAAGAAATAATTTCTTTTACACAGTCCCTTTTTTGTGTTGTAATTAATGCTTGTTCTAGTTCTACAATTTCCTTTTCTAAATCGTCAAATACTGTAATGTCACTTCCTATTAGTTTTGTAATAAAATCTGCCAGCACTCTATTACTTGTGTTTTTTTCTCCTAGCATTGCTATAATATTTTCTACAACTTTTTTCCACTTTGTAGGTTCATCTGAAAAAATCATATAAAAATTTTTTTGCAAATAAAATAATACTTTTCTTTGCCCTCCATACAAATTTTGATAATCTATCACATTGATACAAATAAAATCAAATCCGTCTAAACATTCATAATAAGCATATTTTGAAATTTCCTGTAAAGGTGTATAATTAATATGATATTTTTGTGTAATTTCCTGCCATTGTTCTTGATGAAACATTCCTATCACATCTACTCCCTTTTTAGGAGGATATTCTATTTTTTCTGTTTGTTCCACTTTTCCCTCTGAAAATATATAAAACATTGAGCATCAACCTTTCATCATTAGTATTACCGTATTCTATTTTTATTATAACGGCAAAAAAGTCAGTGCAATTTTTTATTACACTGACTTTACTTTTTTATATTCACTTTATTTTTGCCTTAGTTATACCTTTTTATTAGTGAATTTATTTCATTTGTATTTTTAACAATATTGGTGTTAACAATACTGTAATAATAACTACAAATATAATTGCTGGAAACATATCTTGTGCAATTAAACCTGCTTGAGAACCTTTTTGTGCTACAATCAATGCTACTTCACCACGTGATACCATACCAATGCCTACAGAAAGTGCTTCATTATTGGTATAACCACATACCTTTGCACCTAATCCACAACCTACTATTTTTGATAATATTGCTACAATAAGTAATACAATCGAAAATAGAAGTAAAGAAGATGTCATTCCACTTAATACTGTTTTCATACCTATACTTGCAAAAAATATTGGTGTAAAAAACATATAAGATACAATACTAACCCTTCTTGCAACATAATTTCTAATTTCTCCTGAATTACAAAGTATCAAACCTGCAAAATAAGCACCTGTAATATCTGCAACACCAAAAAACACTTCAGAACAATATGCCATTATTAAACAAAATGCAGCAGAGTAAATTGCTGTACGTCTTTTTCCTGTAGGATAAATATTAGGAAAATGTTTTAATGTTTTTTGAATTACAAAAGCACAAATTCCAACAAAAACAAAAAACAGCAAAATTTTAATAAGTACTATTGCAATACCACTTTCTTTTGGAGAAGTAACTCCTGTAATAATAGTTAATACAATAATTCCTAAAATATCATCTATAATTGCTGCACCTAATATAGATGTTCCCACTTTTCCCTTTAATTTTCCCATTTCTTTTAATGTTTCTACTGAAATACTAACAGATGTTGCTGTTAAAATAACACCTACAAAACACCCTTTTAATAAATCAATACTTGTCATTGCAGAAGAACGGAAAAATAATAAATAGACTATTGTTCCGCCTAAAAACGGCACAATTACACCAATTAAAGCAATAATAAAAGAAGCTTTTCCTGTTTTTTTCAACTCCTCAAATTCCGTATCCAGTCCCGCTTGAAACATCAGAAAAATAACACCAATTTCTGCTGCTTTCATTAAAAAATCTGTCTCGGCTAAAATATTCAAACAGCCTGGCCCTAGTATAATTCCTACTGTCAAAGCTCCTACAACTTGTGGCATATGTACCTTTTGAGATAATAAGCCAAATACCTTTGTTGACAATAAAATAATTGCTGACACTAATAAAAAATCATAGGATTGCATATCTTTTCCTCCCTTTTCATTTCTATGATTATGATATGTATCATAAAAATGTTCCTATTTTGCTTGTACTCATAACACATAATATCTATATTATTTACCCTTCACAATAGACATTTTATATCTGTTATACCTACAATTATATTAGGAAATACTAAGGCATTTTTGTATTATACCACATATTGACGACCTATATAAATTTATATCACTATTTTTTTGAAAAAATATTCCATAACATTAGACTAATAAATGTAAAAATTGACAATAGTTAAAATAAAATCTATTTATTTTGTTTAAAATTAATATTTTTTTATTATCATTTTTGTATATTTTTTAGTTTCACTTAAATATTTATACAAAACAAGAGAGTGATTTTACTTTATTCACTCTCTTATAAATATCAAAAATTTACTTTTTATATTCAGGAGTTCCATCTACTCTTTCAATTTCAAAAGGTGTTACTTGATAAACATAATAATTTAACCAATTAGAAAACAATAAATTGCTATGGCTTTTCCATGTTACAACTGGTGGTTTGTTTGGGTCATCATTTTCAAAATAATGTTTTGGAAAAGGTACATCATTTCTTTTTCCTAAATCTCTTACATATTCCTCTTTTAATGTAAGAGGGTCATATTCAGAATGTCCCATAACAAAAATACGACTGCCATGACGAGAGGAAGCAATATATAGCCCTGCTTCCTCTGAAGCAGAAAGCACTTCTAGTTTTGGCTCTTTATAAATATCTTCTAATTTTACCTCTGTATGGCGGGAATGAGGAGCATAAAATTCATCGTCAAAACCTCTCACTAAATCAGCACTTTTCACACGTACTGTATGAGGAAAAACACCAAACATTTTTTCAGGTAAATTATGTTTTTGTATGCCATAATGATAGTAAAGTCCCGCTTGTGCTCCCCAGCAAATATGCAAAGTAGATGTTACATTTGTTCTTGACCACTCCATAATTTCTTTTAATTCTTCCCAATAGTTTACTTCTTCAAAGGGCAAATCTTCTACAGGTGCTCCTGTAATAATCATACCGTCTAATTTTTTATGTTTTATTTCATCAAAACTATGATAAAAAGCTTTTAAATGTTCTGGAGCAGTATTTTTTGTTTGATGATTTTTAGGAAACAACAATGTAATATTAATTTGTAAAGGAGTATTTCCTAAAAGACGTAGTAATTGTGTTTCTGTTGTTTCTTTTAGTGGCATTAAATTTAATATTGCAATCTCTAAAGGGCGTATATCTTGATGAAAAGCTCTTTCTTCTCCCATCACAAATATATGTTCTCTTTCTAATATTTCTTTTGCTGGTAAATTATCTGGTATTCTAATTGGCATTTTTATTTTCCTCCTATAATTTTAAATAATAATAAAAAAAAGCCTTCACAGGATTTCTCCCATGAAGGCGTATTAACGCTGTACCACTTCACTTCATTTTCTGAAAAAACAGAAAACCTCAATTCAGTACGTCCTTTTTACAAAGGATAATACCGTTTCGCTGTAACAGGCGAACCTGTTGTAGCCTAGACCTAAAAGGTTTCGGTACACCATTCAAGAGCCATTTTCAGTGCTGTTTCCTCTGCCTTTTTCCACCATATTGCAAGGCTCTCTGAAAGATTTCGCAGACTTACTTTCTCCATCATCACGTTTAAAACTTATTTTAATACATTTCTTTAAATTTGTCAATTCCCTTGTTTTAAAAATTCCTTTTTAGTAGTATATTGCATATAAAAACAAATAGTATTAAAATTAGAACTATAAATCAAAATTTACATTATTTGAATTGAGGTGTTTTACATTGGATTATAAGCAATTTATTACAGAAATTCAAAAATACTGGAATTTATATAGTAAAGGACTGAAAAAACAAGCAAATTACTTTTTATTTGAATTTACTAAGTATTTTAAATCATATGTTACTAAAAGTGAAGCAGATAATATACTATTTCAGTTTTGTAAAGAATATATTGATGAAGTAAAATTTCCTGATACTAATTTGCCATTTCAAATAAGAGAACTGCTTAATGACTATTTCTTTCAAGAATGCAAAAAAAATAAAATGCCCCAAATGCGATGGGCATTTCAAATTTTTGGAGAGTATTATAATACATATAACATATTAGAACAAGCATATAAACATAAACAGTGTGACCCAAAAACAGTTGAGCTTTACTTTAATGAACAGCTAAATTATTTATGGTGGGGACAGCACCACTTTCCAGAATATTGCACAATTAGCAATTCTGACTTTGAACATACTATATATATTGCAAATAAAATTCTTTCAGAAAAGTCAGTTGCTCCATCACTTATAGCAGAATTGGAATATTATATAAAATTATATAATATTTATTTTATGTGGGAAAGAAATGGTAAAACAGATGATTTTTATAAATTATGTAACACTAAAGGAATAGAATATCAAAAAACGATTGTATTTTATTATAAAAAGTAAAACTACCAAAAGTAATATACCTTTTGGTAGCTTTACTTGCTGCAAATATTTTTACATAGTTTCCATTATATTATGTATTTGTTTTGTTAAAATCCATTATTTCCAATCTTCCTGAATTATCTGGGCTTAATATTAATGTTGCTTTTCCCTTTTCTCCTGTTTGAGGTAGTGTAACAGAAACAGATTTTACTTTCCTTTCTGTTAACAATTTTTTAATCATACTATCTTTTAATGTAATGCCATATACTTCTACACTATTTTTCCATATTGTAAATTTACAGTCATTTTTCCATTCACTACAATAATATGCTTTTGTATTTTCTAGTATACTGCCCTTTTGGCAAAGAGGACAAATTCCTAATTTTTTTATTTTCTTTTTTCCTTTTTTTGTTTCCTTTTCAAATATAATATTCTCATTTTTGTTTTCAGATGCTTCTATCAAAAAATAAACATACTTTCTAATACTTGTCATAAATTTTTCATCTGTCATTTTTCCCTTTGAAATCGAATACAGTCCTTTTTCCCATTTTCCTGTTGTTTGAGGAGATTTTAACTGTTCTGGCACAATTTCTATCAATTTCATTCCTTTTTCAGTGGGCACAAGTGTTTTTCCTTTTCTTTCAATATAGCCCACTGTAAGTAACCTTTCTATAATAGCAGCTCTTGTAGCTGGTGTTCCTAATCCATTTTCTTTCATTTGTTCTTTTAGTGTTTCATCTTCTACAAAGCGACCTGCATTTTCCATAGCAGAAAGCAAACTACTGTCAGTATAAAGTGCTGGTGGCTGTGTTTTCTTTTTATTACATTTTAATTGTTTTGCAGTTACCTCTTGTCCTTTTTTTAATTCTGGCAATAACTCTTCTTTTTTGTTTTCCTTTTTTTTCAAATCCAATATTTTATATATTTCTGTCCAACCTTGTTGTAATATCGTTGTACCTTTTGATATAAAATGTTCTTGCTCTACTATTGTAATAACTTTTGTTATTTTATAAATATACTGCTCAAAAAATACAGACAAAAAACGAATGACAACAGTATTATATACTTTTTTTTGTTCTTCTGTTAAATTTTCATAGTTAATTTTTGCATCTGTAGGTATAATGGCATGATGGTCTGTTACTTTACTATTATCAATAATACGTTTTCCTAAAGGCAATGTTTCTAATGATAATATTTGTTTTGCATATTCATTATAACGCTCTATTTCTCCTAATTTTTTCAATACTTTATTGATATTTGATTTCATATCATCACTTAAATATCTGCTGTCTGTACGAGGATATGTAATTGCTTTTTTTGTTTCATATAAGCTTTGTGCAATAGAAAGTGTTTTTTGTGCAGAAAATCCAAATTTTTTATTACAATCTCTTTGTAATTCTGTCAAATCATAAAGTAATGGAGGCGGCAATTTTTTTTGTTCTTCTTCTATATTTGAAATAATACCCTTTTTGCCTTTTACTTTTTTTATAATTTCTTCTGCTTGTTCTAATTTTTTGATTTTTGTTTCTGTTTCTTTTTTGTCAAACCAAATTCCTTTAAAATTTTCATAGCTGACTTCTACTTCATAATAATCTTCAGGTATAAAAGCATTAATTTCTTTCTGTCTTTGCACCATAATAGCAAGTGTAGGCGTTTGTACCCTTCCTATACTCAATAAGGCATTATATTGTAATGTATATGCCCTTGTAGCATTCATACCTACAAGCCAATCCGCTTCTGCACGACATTTTGCAGAAATATACAAATTGTCATATTCTTTACTATTTTTTAATTTTGAAAAACCTTCCTTTATTGCAATATCTGTCATACTAGAAATCCATAATCTTTGAAATGGCTTTTTACATTTTACAATTTCATAAATATATCGAAATATCAACTCTCCCTCTCTACCACTATCTGTAGCACAAATTAAACTATCTACTTCTGTACTATTCATTAACTTTTTTAATATTCTTAATTGAGGTGCTGTTTTTTGTATCACTTTTAATTTCATTTGCTCTGGTAATATAGGTAATGTTTCCTTTTTCCATTTTTTATATTTATCGTCATATTCTTCAGGGTCTGCTAATGTCACTAAATGCCCTATCGCCCAACAAACAATATATTTTTCTCCATATAAAAAACCTTCTCCTTTTTGTTTACATTGCAAAACACGTGCAATATCTCTTGCTACAGAAGGCTTTTCTGCAATTACTAATATTTTGCTCATTATATTCCTCCTTGCTTTTTGTTAATGCCATAATATCACTTTGCTGCTTTTTATGCAAATAGTAATGATAGCATTGACAGTTATGATGATTGCTTATAAAATAAATAACATAAAAAACACTTTAGGAGGTGCTTTATGCCCAATTACAAACTTTTTTCAGACAGTTCCTGTGATTTGCCTGCCTTTTATGCACAACAGTATGATATTGGTATTATTCCCTATTCTGTTTCATTGGGTGATGAAATATATTATAAAGAAATTTCAGAGCTAAAAGCAGCAGATTTTTATAAAAAAATAGTAGATGAAAATGTTTTTCCTAAAACTTCATTGCCTTCTATACAAAATTATATAGATGCCTTTACACCAGCATTAGAAAATGGTAAAGATATTATTTGTATTTGTTTAAGTTCTAAATTTAGTGGCTCTTTTCAAAGTGCATTAAATGCCAAAAATATTTTATTAGAAAATTATGCTAATAGAAATATTGCAGTAATAGACTCTCGTCAAGCAACAGGAGGACAAGGACTTTTACTTTATGAAATGGCACAAATGCAGTCTGATGACTATTCTTTTGAAAAATTGGTGCAGTGTGCAGAATATTTGCGTGATACAGCAAAAATTAATTTTACAGTAGAAAATTTAGACTATCTTCAAAAAGGTGGTCGTATAGGAAAAGCGAGTGCATTAGCTGGTACGATATTAAATATAAAGCCTATTATTGTTATGGCAAATGGAGAATTAAGTCCTGCTGGAAAAGTAAGAGGATTTAAAAAAGCTGTAAAAACTATTATAGATATGACAGAAAAAGAAATTGGTTCTGAAGCAGAAAAATATCAAATTTGTATTGTTTCCGCCCAAAATATGGATAGAGCTACAGAATTAAAACAAACATTACAACAGTGTAATCATTGTTATGATATACTAGATATTCCCTTTCAAGTGGGCGTTACAATAGGTGCTCATGCTGGCCCTACTGCACTGGGTATCTGTTATATTAAAAAATATAATTTTTTATAACAATGCAGGAAGTATTCTGCTTAAAAGCAGAATACTTCCTATTTTTTTAAAATGACAAATAACTTGTGCCTTCTAAGGGAATTAATACTTGTAATCCCATTCTGCTGTTACTATCTCCTACTATATAAACAGAATAAGAATTTCCTGCTCTTAAATACATATTAGGGTCTTCTAATATTGTTCTATTTGTAGTAGCAACTTTTAATTTTACATTTCGTCTGCCTGGTGCTAATGAAAGATAACGACTTACCTCTTGAAAATCTAAATCACTTAAAACCAATCTATTATCTATATAAACGTCCATAAGTGGTGCAGTATAGGAAAGTTGTATAAATCTTACAAATGCTCTATTTTGATTTAATATCCTTGTATTATCTGTTATCATTTGCCATTCATTATTAACACCAGTATCTATAAAAGCTGCTGTATAAATTCTATTTGCAATGACATTAATTTGAGAAACACTAATTGGATTTCTTCTTGTACCTGCTTTAAACACTACAATACGATAGTATCCTGGAAAGGCTTTCATATATTCTGTAAATGCTCTATAATTTAGATAAGAAGCAACTTTTCTGCCATTGACATAAATATCTATAGGAGTTTGGGAAGGATTTGCATTTAAAAAACGAATATAAGAAAATCTTGTAACACCTGGTATAATAGGAATAATTGTAATATTTGTATTTGGTCTATTGTTTCCTGGAAAAAAAGGATTTCCTGGAAATATTGCCCTGCCCATATCGTTGTCTTGTTCTCCTGAAAAATTAACATCTGAAACCTCTGTTGTATAATTTTCCTCTGTTAAATTATCAATTTGTTCTTCTGTTAAAGGTAAAGGCATAATCATATCCGCACTCGTTTCCATTCCTTCCATTTCTGTCATATTAGTATCTTCGTCCATATTATTCCACCTACTTTCTGTTGATACTGCCAATATATGCCTTTTTTAAAATTTAGTGCATATATTTGACAAGTTTACTACTATGTGGATATAATAAAATCAATATTATTTTTAAGGAGATGACAAAAATGGAGCAGCAAAATATATTAGCTACAGGAAGCATTGGTAAACTTTTATTTCGTCTTGCACTTCCTTCTATCACTGCTCAAATTATAAATGTACTTTATAATATGGTAGACCGTATGTTTATTGGCCATATTTCAGATATTGGCTCTATGGCATTGACAGGTGTTGGTATTACATTTCCCATTATTACATTAATTTCTGCTTTTAGTGGCTTGATAGGTATGGGAGGAGCACCTCTTGCAGCTATAGAAATGGGGAAACAAAATATGCCAAAAGCAGAAAAAATATTAGGAAACTGTGTTACTTCTCTTGTTGTAACATCTATTTTTTTAATGGCTTTTATACTTTACTTTCAAAATACATTACTTGCTTTTTTTGGTGCAAGTGAAAATACAATACAATATGCTTCTGATTATTTAACAATATATGTCTGTGGAACGCTTTTTGTACAGATTTCATTAGGACTAAATACATTTATTACTTCTCAAGGTTTTGCTAAAATAAGTATGTCTACAGTAATGATTGGTGCTATATTGAATATGATATTAGACCCTATATTGATATTTGGTTTTCACATGGGAGTAAAAGGTGCAGCTCTTGCTACAATTTTATCTCAATGTGTTTCTGCTGTTTGGGTAATACATTTTTTATTAGGCAATCGTACAAAATTACGTATTAAAAAACAATATTTAAAAATAGAACAAAAACTACTTTTTTCTATATTGGCATTAGGGATTTCTCCTTTTATTATGCAGTCCACAGAAAGCCTTTTGACAATTTGTTTAAATACTTCTCTGCAAAAATATGGTGGTGATTTAGCTGTTGGTTCTATGACAATATTAACAAGTATTATGCAATTTTCTATGCTACCATTGCTAGGCTTGACACAAGGAGCACAACCTATTGTTAGTTTTAATTATGGTGCAAAACAAAAACAGCGTGTCAAAAAAACAATATTTCTGTTATTACGTTGCTGTTTTTGTTATAGCTTTATATTGTGGCTTATTATTATGTTATTTCCGCATTTGTTTGTCAAAATATTTACAAATTCTCCTGAATTAATTTCTTTTTCTTGTTGGGCTTTGCGTATTTTTATGGGAGTTTCTTGTCTTATGGGTATTCAAATTGGCTGTCAGCAGTCTTTTCTTGCATTAGGACAAGCAAAAGTATCTATGTTTCTCGCATTGCTCCGAAAAATCATATTATTGATACCACTTATTTATATATTGCCACTATTTTTTGAAAATAAAGTATTTTCTATATTTTTAGCAGAACCTGTTGCAGATAGCATTTCTATCACTACTACATCAATACTTTTTTATATACAGTTTAGAAAAATACTTTCTTCATTGCCTGATAATGCAGAAAACAGTAAAACCGCTTAAACGGTTTTACTGTTTATATTTACAAATAACTAAACGGTCATTCATATTTTTTATACAAGATAATGTTGCAAAAAGTTTCCCTTGAAAGAGTATTTTATCTTTTTATTTATTTACATCAATTCCTGTTATTTGTTTAAATATAGTAGCATCAAAATTAGGTATCCATTTAATAATTGTTTTTTCTCTTTCATTTAAACTATGCCACCATTTTTGGCAAGCCTCTTTCAAATCATAATACTTTAAATAGCCTCCTGTAACAGTATATTCTCTATGATTTTGTCTTTCTTCTTCTGTCATATCTTTTTTAGAAATCCATTCTGTAATACTAATGCGACTTAATATTTTATTCGCTTTACTATTTAACCAAATTCTGTAAGTCCAATCAGAAGGCTTATCAAACAAATAAATTTTAGGCTCTATTGTATTAAAACAACCCGTTGAAAAATTGGCTTTATTCCAATCTCCTGTATTATATTTTCCTATATTATATTTTCCTGCATTAAAATTGCCTATATTTTGTTCTCCAGTGTTGTAATCTCCTATATTACATTTTGCTGTATTAAAACTCCCTATATTATAGCTACCTGTATTTTGTACTCCTGCATTAAAATCTCCTACATTATAGCTATTTGTATTTTTAGTTCCTACATTATGATGTCCTCTGTTATAACTACCTGTATTACGGCTGCCTTTATTATAATTTCCCGTATTTGCACTTCCTTCATTAGCATAACCTACATTGTGATAATCTATATTATGTTTGCCAATATTAACAATATGAAGCACTTCCAGCCAATTCAATTCTTTTATTATTTTTATTTTATTGGTGCAGCATTTTCTTCCTAAAGAATAAAAATCAATCTCTCCTAATGCAGCTACTTCTGTTATACGATATTCTTTTTCTTCTCCAATAACACAATAATCTAAACAATCTAACAAATTCAAACAATAATGAAATCCTTTTTGACAGTATTTCGGTGTTTCATTTTCTTCATAGATTTTACCTGCTTCAAATTTCATTCCTTTAAAATTCCAATTAGAATGAAACACTTTATAGCCTTTATCAATATTTAATAAATTCATAACTTCTTGCCAGTCTAATTCTCTCACAATTTGAATTTTGTTAGTACAACATTTACTGGTTTTTAAATCAAAATCTACTTTACCTAAAGCAAGCACTTCTGTTACTTTATTTTTACTATTAAAATCATAATAAGCAAAACAGTCTTCTAATGTTAAGCAAAAATGAATACCACTTTTACAACATTCTGGTGTTACATTTTCTTCATAAATTTTGCCAACTTCAAATTTCATTGTTCTACAAGTCCAATCAGGCTGAAATACTTTGTATCCCTTTATTCCTTTTTCCCCCATATTTTTCACACCTTTCTACTGAAAAGCATTTTATAAACTTTTTAAATAACTAATTTCTTTTTGTGTCAAATATCGATAACTGCCTTTTTTTAAATCCTTTAAAAATAATGTTCCTGTTCCAATTCTTTTTAATTGTGCTACAGGGTGTTTAATTGCTTGACACATTTTTCTAACTTGTCTATTTCTTCCTTCTTGTATCACAATACGAACAGTAGTATATTTTTTTTCTTTTTTCAATATTTTCAATGTTGCTGGCTCTGTTTTTTTTCCATCAATGATAATACCTCTACGAAATTTTAAAATATCTTGCTCTGAAGGTATTCCAAATAATTTTGCTTCATATGTTTTTTCAATGTGATGTTTGGGGTGTGTCAAACGGTATGTTAAATCACCGTCATTTGTCAATAAAAGTAATCCTGATGTATCATAATCTAAACGCCCTACTGGATATACTCTTTCAGTAACATCTTTTAATAAATCCATTACAGTAGGTCTTTGAAATTGGTCTTTTACTGTTGTGACATATCCTTCTGGTTTATAAAGCATAATATATACAAAATTTTGTTTTATTTCTACTTTTTTATTTTGATATAACACAACATCTTTTTGTGTATCCACTTTTGTGCCTAGCTCCGTTACTACTTTGCCATTTAATTGTATTTTTCCCATTACAATCAATTCTTCTGCTTTTCTGCGAGAAGCAATACCTGCTTCTGCCAAAAACTTTTGTAGTCTAACCTTCATATACTTCCTCCCAAAACACTACTTCTTACAACTCTTTTCTAATTTCTTCTAGCCCTCTCATAAAAGCCTCTTGTAAAATGCTTACATTATTTTCATAGTTAGGTTGTTTCATTTTTATAATGTCAAGAGCTTGCTTTAGCATACCATCAACGATAATGGTAATGCCCTCTACTTTTTCTCCTGTATTTTCATTTTCAAATTCTTCACTCATCATTGTAATTGTTTTTTTCATTGTTATACTTTTCCCTCTTATCATATAAAACTATTTTAATTTTTCATCTAAAGGAAAATTATTCCATTTTTTTGCTAGATACTGAAGCATTTCTGTTAATGTATATCTTTCTGCTTCTTCTGCTGCTATAATATCAATTTTGGCAATACAACTGCTCCCTAACATAATTTCTGCTGTTCCTAATTTTTCTCCTTTTGCAACAGGTGCTTCCATTTCACTTATTTGTGTGGCGTATATTTCTATTTTGTCCAATTCTTCTTGAGAAAATAATCCCTCAAATCCTTCTGCTAATATTGCTGGAATATTTTCTTTTTGAGAATATAACACTGTTGTAGGTTTTAACTCTTGTCCTTTTTCTGCAATGATTTCTTTTTTATAATTTTCAAAGCCATAATCCATAAGTGCCTTAGTATCTTTCCATTTTTGTTCTCTGCCCTCTTTTCCCCAACCACTTGCTAATACTGTTGTAATTAACATAATATCATCTCTTTTTGCTGCTCCTACAAAACATTGTCCTGCTTTATTGGTGTAACCTGTTTTTACACCCATTGCTCCTTGATATTCCTGCAAAAAACGGTCTTGATTTGTAATATAATACTGTTTTCCTTCTCCACCTTTCATAGGCAATGTAACAGAAGGTGTGTTTATAATTTCTACAAATTTATCGTTTTGCAATGCGTAACGAGCAATTAAAGCCATATCTTTTGCTGTGGAATGATGCTGTTCAAATGTCAAATGTCCATCTAAGCCATTTGGAGAACCAAAAACAGTATCTTCGGCACCAATTTCTTTTGCTTTTGCTGTCATTTTTTCACAAAATTCGTCTACACTTCCTCCAACTTGCTCTGCTAATGCTACTGCTGCATCATTGTACGATTTCAACATCATAGCATATAAAAGGTCTTCTTCTCTTATTTGTTCTCCTGCTGTCAAATTCATACGTACCTGAGGTGATTTTGCTGCTCTTGTACTAACAGTAATCATATCATCTAGATTACCTTCTTCTAATACAAGTATTGCTGTCATAATTTTAGTGGTACTTGCCATTGTCAAAGGTTCTGTTTCATTTTTGCCCCAAAGTACACGTCCGCTTTCTCCATCTATCAAAACAGCTCCTTTTGCTGCAACAGAAGGTGGTTCAGAAGCATACACTGTCTGACAAAATAAAAATAGTGATGTCATATAAATGAATAATTTTTTCATACAATCCCTCTTTTTTCTCTTTTGGATTAGTATGTCAAATCAATATCAAAAATTTTCTGGAAATTTTACACATCTATTATTGTATTTTGTTCTTCTTGTAAAGGAGGCAATTCATTTGTAGATTTAAAACCAAAATATCTTAAAAATTCATTCGTTGTACCAAATAATATTGGCTTTCCGGGTACATTTAGTCTTCCTGTTTCACAAATTAAATTTTTTTCTAATAATTTATTTACTGCATGGTCAGCACTAACACCTCTAATTTCTTCTATTTGTGCCTTTGTAATAGGCTGTTTATAAGCAATAATCGCTAGTGTTTCTAAAAGTGCCTGCGTCATACCTTGTCTTTTAGGGCTTTTATACATATTCCTAATAAATTCAAAGCACTCCGCTGCGGTACACATTTGATAAGCATTATCAATTTCTACAATTCGTATTCCTCTTTTTTCTGTTTCATATTTCTCTGCCAATGTTCTAATAATTGCTTTCGTTGTTGCTTTATCTAATTCTATTGTTTGAGCAATGGTAGGTAAAGGCACTGCTTCTCCTGAAATAAAAAGCAATGCCTCCACTACTGCTTCAAGTTCTGTCAATTTCACTATTATCACTTCCACTTACTTTTGTAATTAATATTTCTGAAAAAGTTTCTTTTTGTGAAACAGAAACCTCTTTCATTTTTATCAGCTCTAACAATGCCAAAAATGTTACAACAATTTCCATTTTTACTGCTTTAGGGCGAAAAATTGTATAAAATGAAACAGAAGGACGAAGTATTAACAAATCTCTTATATAGTCTATTTTTTCATCAATAGTATATAAATCTCTTTCTACTGATTTAAAAGAACTTCTTACTCTATCCACTTTTGTTTCTCGTCTTTTCATTACTTCTGTAAATGCTTCATACAAATTATCTAGTGTAATGCCACATAAAAATTTATCTAAGTCTAAATCTTGTTTGTTACTCTGTTTTAGTTTTTCTACTGCTTTGTCTGCTTCTTTATATAATACTAATGCTGCTGTTTCTTCTCTTTTTTTAAAATCTTCTGTAATCTCTTTAAATTTTTTATATTCTAACAATTTATTTACTAATTCTTCTCTTGGGTCTTGCTGTTGTTGTTCTTGTTTTTGTTTAGGTAAAAGTAATTTTGACTTTATTTCAATAAGTGTTGCTGCCATAAGTAAAAACTCACTCATACCGTCCATATTTTTATATTCTGCTTGTTCTAAAAAAGCGATATATTGCTCTGTTAGTTGTGCAATAGGAATATCATAAATATCAATTTCATTTTTTTCTATCAAATGAAATAATAAATCAAAAGGCCCTTCAAATGCTTCCAGATGTACATTAATACTTTCCACAACGATTTCCCCTTATCAAAATATTGCTTATAGCGTATCATATTACAAAAAGAAAAGCAACATTTCCATAGCTCTTATAATCGTTAATGAAATAGTATCTAAAAAAGAGCCAAATATACCAAATATCAACAAAAATATAAATATAACTTGTATTATTTTTTCATACTGCATATAAGTAAAATATTGTTTTGCAGGTAGCACTAATGAAAGCACTTTTACACAGTCCATAGGAGGTACAGGCAAACAATTACAAACAGTAAAAGACACATTATACAAAATTAATACATTTAAAAAAGTGCTTATAACACTATTGTGAATAGGAATTATTTTCCAAATTATCAGTGCAATAAACGCCAATATTATATTTGCTACACTTGGTAATATTGCAACTAGCAAAGAGTCTCTTTTTCTATTTTTATAATACAATGGGCTAGTACGAACTGTTTTGCTCCAACCAAAAGCACCATAACCAAATAAAAATGTAATAATAAAAAGTATTGCTCCTATTGGTTCTGTATGTTTTAAAGGATTTAATGTCAAATTTTTTTCATTTCTAGGCACAACATCTCCTAATGCTGTAGAAACTGCTGCTCTTGTAAATTCATGACAAGTTGCAACAATAAAAAAAGAAATTACACCAAATAATATCTGTAATAATACATTTCTGCTAAAAAACATAATTTGCTCCTTTATAAAATATATTTAGGCTATTTTAAAGAAGGAAAGCCTATCAACCTATTTTTATTCTTTATCTAATTAAGAAGCTGTTTTTCTTCTTTATTAGAAAAACAGCTTCTTGATATTGTTATATTTCTTCATAGAAAATCATTTCTTCAAATTCTTCTGATGATACTGGTTCAGGATAAGAATATCCTTGTATAACAGAACAGCCCATCGTTTTTAAAAATTTTACTTGTTTTTCTGATTGAATATGTTCTGCTATTATTTGTATTCCTAATTCTTTGGCAATATCAATAATATTTTTTATAATGATGCGATCTTTTTCTGTAGGGTCGCCTTGAGGTAAAAATTCGCCTGATAATTTAATACTATCTACAGAAACTCTTCTCATAATATCTAAAAAAGAATATCCACGACTAAAGTCAGCTATAGAAATCATAAAACCATATTCTTTACATTCTGTAATAATTTTTGTATTTCTATCAATATCGTCATAAATCGCTTGTTCTGCTATTTCCAATATTATGAGAGAAGGTGAAATATGGTATCTTTCTATAATGGTTTTTAATCTATTTACAAAATCTGTTCTATGAATATTTAATCTTGAAATACTAACAGTTATTGGCAAAGGTACAAGCCCTCTGTCAATGCAATCTTTTTGTTTTATACACACTTCTTCCAGTAATATCATATCAAAATCTAATAATATGCCTGCTGTTTTTAATACAGAAACAAAGTTTTCAGGCATAACACTGCCCTTTTGAGGGTGTTTCCATATTGCAACTGCCTCTGCTCCTATAAATTCTTTCTGTTCTGTATCAAACTGTACTTCAAAATAAGGAATAAATTCTTTATTTTGTATTGCTGTAAGCATATCCGACAATAAATCATTATGAAGTGTAATTTGCTGTCTTAGTTCTTTATCATAAAACAATACTTTTTCAGTATGAGATTGTTTTGCAAATTCTAATACCGCAATAGTATTTGGTAACATTGTTTCAAAACTTTCTTTTTCACCTAACAAATTAATTGCAGCAGAATAAGAAATAGCATCATTATATATTGCTTCTCCTTCTTTTATTTTAATCTGACTTAAATTTGTTATAATTTCTTGTATACGCCTTGTTGCTTCTGATTTATTTTTCTCTTTTAACAAAAGGCCAAAATAGTCCTCTTTTAATCTGGCTGCTACTTCCTCTTTTTCTAATGATGCACTAATAATATCTGCCACTTCTTTTAAAATTTGGCTTCCTTTTTCATAACCAAATGTATGATTTAATGTATCAAAATCATCTATGCCAATCATAGCAAATACATAACTACCTTTGTTTTTATTTTTGTTAATATTTTCATAAAATTTTTGTACTCCTTGCTTATTTTCTAATGACGTAATGGTATCTGTACCACCCACTACTTTTTTATCTCTTTTGTGATTTGCTATTATAACTGCTGCTAAAATTATAATTATCACGTCAATAAGTAAAGCAAATTTTATTACAATATCTGCCACATTTTCTATAGAATATTTTCCTGCTGGTATCACAGAAATCAAATACCAATCATTCCATTCCAAAGGACGATATGACATATAATTTACATTATCTTCTCCAGTAATAAATCTTATAATACCTGTTTTTCCTTGTTTCATTTCTTGAGGCACTTTAGATAATTCACTGATAGAGTAAAATGCACTGTTTCCTTCAAAGCTATTTTCATAATGAAAACCAAAAGGATAAATTTCATTTTCTGGTAATGCAACTGCTTCTCCTGTATTTTTTAAAATATAGTGTGTGCCTTCTTCCGCAAACAATGTTGTTGCCATAATTTGAGAAAAATCTTCTGCTTGATATACTCCTGTTAAAGCACCTATTAATTTTTGTTTTTGTGTAACAGGTACAGATATTGTCAATATATTTTCTCCTGCATCTGTTGTAGTGACATCTGATATTACAATATTGTTTCTTTTTACTCTGGCAATGATAGTAACCTGTTTTCCTTGTTCTCCGTCAGAATTTCTCATATTGCCGTCCATATCAATCAAAAGCACCCTACTATATCCTTCATCTTGTGCTAACATTTCAATATCTTCTATATTTTTTTGTGAAAAAAGTTCTTCTTCTTTTCCTATTATGCTCGCTGCTTCTCTTAGCTTTTCTATATCAGCAGAAATTTTTTCTGATACTAAATTTGCTCCTTCTTGTGAGATTTCATTTAATAATATTTCATTGTTTTTTTGTAACGCCATTCCCATATAATAAATGGAAAACTTTGTAGCAACCGCTACTAAAGCAATAACAACTATCATAGCATAAATGAAAAATCTATTTTTCTTTTTTAAAATTTTCATTTTTTTCACCTAATCCTTTAATATTTAATTTTCCATTTTCCTTCTATTTTCCTAACAGAACATTTTTGTTTTAATTCTTTATTATGATAGTTTCTATTTTCCATTAAAATTGTTACATTAGGATATAATTGTTTTTCTATATAAATTCCTATTGTTGCACTTTTCTTTATTTCTGCAAGGCGTCCTTCTAACTGAATTAACTTTGTTTCCAAACGTTTTTCTGCCATTCTTGCTTGGAATAATGATACCTTTGCCTCCTCTAATTTTTCTAAATCTTTTGACTTTGTTTTTCTCTCTTGTTCCTCTACTACCTTTTGACATTCTCTCCATTCTCTTTTGGCATCAGTAATATCTTTTACCAAATCTTTAGGATAATTGACTTCTAACTTTGTTAAATTGTATGCAGCATTTCCTACCTCTGCCGCTAAAATTTCCACTGCTTTTGCTTTTCCTCCAATAATAAACCCATATTTTCCGGAAAGTTTTATTTTCTGTTCTGATTCTATATTAGAATTTAACACATAATCTGCATAAATATTTTTCTTAGCAAAAACATTTGCATGCTCAATAAACAAAGCACTTACTTCTCCTCTTGCTTCAATTTCTGATAAACCGCTTCCTTTAATTCCTCCACGTACTACAATATCACTACTAGAAGACAGTTTTGCATCTTCTACAACTCCATCTACAATGATATTACCACTTGCTTTTACTTTAAAACCAGAATGAACATTTCCTTTTACATAAATAGAACCAATAAAATTCAAATTTCCTGTTGTACCATCTACATCATTTACAACCATTACTTTGTTGATAGAAACTTTATTATTCTTGAATTGAATTTCTCCTTCACTGCAAGCTACAATTAATGTTTCTTCTCCTTCTTCTACTATTTTAGTATCTTTCCCAGCGTCAACTCTTGCTTTTACGCCTGCTTTGCCTTGAATTACTTTTCCAAAAACATCAATGCCGTCTTTTCCCGATGTAGGTTTTGTAATTCTGCACAATATATCATTTTCTTTTGCCTGTTCCACATGAGTTAATTCTTTATAATCCGCAATACCTGTAGTAGGGTCAACTTTAGGCATCCACTTTTGTTCTACATTAAATTGAAATTCTGCTTTACCATCTTCTCCTGCAATTGCAGGTATTCCTTCTGCAATAATAAAATGGGTATTATATACAGGTGCTCTTGACAAACGCTTTACATAAGCTTCTTTTATACCATATGTTACACCACATTCCTCCAATATATTAGAAATCATTTCATGAGGTATTTTTTTCCCCCTTATTTTTGGTTGTGTAATATAAATTCCCATTCTAACATTGTTTTCATCAAAATCTACTTTTACAGTAGAATCTGGCGGTGCTCCAAATACCATATTTCTTTTTGCTTCAAAATCATTTTTACTTTCTTGTACAACAGGCACTTTTTTACTTTCTATTTCTCGTAAAGCTAAATTAAAAAACTCCTTTAATGTTAATTTTTCATATTTTTCCAAATCAATTTCAACTTCTGGTGTTTTTGCCAGCAACGCTTTGATTTCATCATGAGATAATTCTACACGTTGTATATTACTAGCTTCTTGCAACATACATTCTAACAGGCTTTGTTGTTCACTCATATTTATTCACGCCTTTCTTACCTCATTTTTTATAATTTGCTTTTGTTTTATTTACTATATTTTTATATCCTCCTTGTTTTTATATTTCAGTATATCACAACAATAGTAACATTTCAATAAAAAAAGCTCCCTTTTCTCTCTAAAATTTGTTTAAAAAATCTATTCGCTATTGCTGAAATGGCTTATAATAAACAAATACAAGTATTTTTATATGATTTTTTCAATTACAAAATATGTATTCATTATATCCATTTCTATAGTTTATTTTTTGTTTTCATACTTTAGTATAAAAAAAAGCAACCACCAGACAATCTGGTGGTTTTTCCTTTGCGGGTATAACC